>NZ_BAAAQR010000004.1:0-333040 GCF_039531775.1 Nocardioides koreensis
CCGCCAGAGTTACGGCGGCCATAGCGAAAGGGAAACACCCGGTCCCATCCCGAACCCGGAAGTTAAGCCTTTCAGCGCCGATGGTACTGCAACCGCGAGGCTGTGGGAGAGTAGGACGCCGCCGGACCTACACTACGTAGAGGCCACCGCAAGGTGGCCTCTACGCTATTTACGAGAAGAATCCTGGAGAGGTGTGAAGTCGTGGCCGATGACCGTCGCAGCAAGCGTCCCGCTCGCGATGGAGGTCGCGCGTCGGGCCCTCGTCGTGAGGGCAGCGGGCCCTCGTCGTCCCGGTCCCGCGACGACCGTCCGGCCCGCGGTGACCGGACCGAGCGCCCGGAGCGCACCGACCGCAAGGGTGGAGGGCGACCCGAGCGCGGGGGCAAGTCCGGTGACCGCCCGGGGCGCAAGAACGACTGGAAGCGTCCCGCCGAGAAGCAGGTCGACCGCAGCGCCGAGCAGGCCAAGTACGACGGCCCCGACCTGCCCGAGGAGATCACCGGCCGGGAGCTCGACCGGTCGGTGACCGCCCAGCTCAAGGGACTGCCCGAGAAGCTGGCCGCCCGCGTGGCCCGGCACCTGGCCGCGGCCGGGATGCTGGTCGACGAGGACCCGGAGACCGCCTACCAGCACACGCTGGCCGCACGTGCCCGCGCGCCCCGGCTGGCCGTGGTGCGCGAGGCGACCGGGGAGGCCGCCTACGCCGCCGGGCACTACGCCGAGGCCCTGGCCGAGCTGCGTGCCGCCAAGCGGATGAACGGTGCCACCGACTACCTGCCGATCATGGCGGACTGCCACCGCGCGCTGGGTCAGCCCGACCAGGCGTTGAAGCTGGCCAAGAGCCCCTCGGTGGTGAACTTCGCGCCCGAGGCGAAGGCCGAGATGACCATCGTCGAGGCGGGTGCCCGGCGCGACCTCGGACAGGTCGACGCCGCACTGCGCACCCTCGAGCTGGCTCCGCTGACCTCCAAGACCCGCGCCTCCTGGGTGGTCCGGCTCCGGTACGCCTACGCCGACACCCTCGAGGCCGCCGGCCGGGAGACCGACGCCCTCGCGTGGTTCCACCGGACGCACGCCATCGACGCGGACGAGATCACGGACGCCGCCGAGCGGGCCGAGCAGCTCGAGCGTCGCCAGGGCTGAGCTCCGGTTTTCCCACCCGCGAAGGATTGAGAACGCCGCCGCCGGGGCAGGCTGCCGGGCAGCTCGCACTCGCGTGGGGGTTGACCCGTGCTGTTCGGCGGGGGTCTACTGCCTTTCAGTCCGCAGGAAAGGGACGTTGATGCTGCGATTCTCGGGAGCAGGTGTCAGCGACGTCGGTCGGGTGCGTGAGCACAACGAGGACTCGGCCTTCGTGGCCCCCTACGTCGCGCTCGTGGCCGACGGGGTCGGGGGAGCGGCGGCCGGTGAGGTGGCCTCGGCGACCACGGCGTACGTCGTCTCGGCCACGGCGCTGACCAGGTTCGGCGAGCGGCTGGAGCCCCTTGTCGTGGACGCCGTCGCTGCGGCGCGCGCCAGCCTGGTCCACGGCGTCCGCATGGACGAGTCCCGCGAGGGGATGGCGACCACCCTGTCCGTGGTCCTGTGCGACGGGGCGCGCGTCGTGCTCGGGCACGTGGGCGACTCCCGCGTCTACCTGCTGCGCGACGGTGGGCTGCGCCAGGTCTCCCGGGACCACACCTACGTCCAGCAGATGCAGGACACCGGTCAGCTCACTGCGCAGGAGGCTGCCTCGCACCCGTGGCGGAACGTGGTGCTGCGCTCGCTCGACGGAGATCCCGGGTCGGACCCGCACGACATCGACGTCGTCGAGCTCGACGTCCGCGAGGGTGACCGGCTGCTGCTGTGCAGTGACGGGCTCACCGACCTCGTCGAGGACGCGCGAATCGCGGAGGTGCTGCGTCTGGAGGACCCGCACTCCGCCGCCGCGGTGCTGACCCAGTCGGCGCTCGTGGCCGGCGGCCGCGACAACGTGACCTGCGTCGTGCTCGACGTGATCGAGGGGCCGCTGGTGGTGGGTGACGGCCGCCTGCTCGGAGCGGTCCAGGAGGCCGCCAACATCGTCGACCCCGCCGCGGTGCACCTGCCGGACGCCGCGGACCCGGCGCCCCGCTCGCCCGTGTAACTGCGTGTCACACTTCGGCCATGACGAACGTGAGGCGTCCCGCTCTCGAGGGCACGGTCGCGGTGCGGGACGACCGGCGGCTGAGCTTCGCCGAGTACGGCTCGCGCCGCGGGCCGGCCATCATCTGGATGCACGGCACCCCGGGCGCCCGCCGGCAGATCCCGCTCGAGGCACGCGCCTACGCTGAGCGGCACGAGGTGCGGATCATCGGGATCGACCGTCCCGGAATCGGCTCCTCGACGCCGTACCTCTACCCGAACATCCTCGACTGGACCGCCGACCTCGAGATCCTGCTCGACACGCTGGCCATCGACACCGTCCGCCTCGTCGGCCTGTCCGGCGGCGGCCCCTACGTGCTGGCCGCAGGGGCTGCGTTGCCGGAGCGCGTGCACGGGGTCGGGGTCCTCGGCGGGGTCGCGCCCACGCGCGGGGCCGACGCGGCGGCCGGCGGCATCATCCAGCTTGCCGTCCGGCTCGCCCCGCTGCTCGCCGGTGCCCGGGTGCCCCTGGGGGTGGCGCTGACCGCCGCGATCCGCCTGGTCCGGCCGCTGGCCGGGACCGGTCTCGACCTGTACGCCGCCGTGCAGCCGCCGGGGGACAGGACCCTGCTGGCGCGTCCGGAGTTCAAGGCGATGTTCCTCGACGACCTGCTCAACGGCAGTCGCTTCCAGACCTCGGCGCCGCTGAGCGACCTGGTGCTGTTCACCCGCGACTGGGGCTTCTCGGCGGCGGAGGTCCGGGTCCCGGTGCGGTGGTGGCACGGGGACGACGACCACATCGTGCCCTTCGCGCACGGCCGGCACATGGTCGACCGGCTCCCGGACGCGACGCTGACCGTGATCGACGGGGAGAGCCACCTCGGCGGGCTGGCGATCGCCGAGCAGGTGATCGGGACGCTGCTCGAGCTCGGACCCCGCCGGGCCGGCGCCTCGCCGTCCACGGGCTGATTCGTCGAATTGCTGGTGCTCACGCGCAACATGCGCCACAATGGTCCTACAACTTACAACTGTGTCACTCGGCACCTTCAATCTCCACTGAGAGACCGCTGGGGAAGGCGTATCTCGCGCCGGAGATGAAGGAGGTCACGGTGACCGCACGCACTGCCACCCGCACCGCGACGAGGGGCGTCCTGTACGTCCACTCAGCGCCGTCAGCGCTGTGCCCGCACATCGAGTGGGCCGTCGGCGGTGTCCTTGGCACGCCCGTGAGCCTGGACTGGACGCCACAACCGGCCCAGGCCGGCACCTACCGCGCCGAGCTCTCGTGGGCCGGCGAGGCGGGTTCTGCTGCCGCCGTGGCCTCGGCCCTGCGCGGCTGGAACCACCTGCGCTTCGAGATCACCGAGGAGCCGACCACGGCCTCCGAGGGAGCGCGCTACTCCTTCACCCCCGAGCTGGGCGTCTACCACGCCGTGACCGGGCTGCACGGCGACATCATGATCCCCGAGGACCGGCTGAAGGCCGCCGTGGTCAAGGCCGCGCTCGGCGACACCACGCTGCTGGTCGAGATCGACAAGCTGCTGGGCAAGCCCTGGGACGACGAGCTCGAGACCTTCCGGCACGCCGGCGACGGCGCTCCGGTGCGCTGGCTGCACCAGGTGGTCTAGGCCTCCGCCGGCCCTCGTCAGGGCCGGGAGAGACGGAAGTGCGAGGGGTCGAGCCAGGCCTTGTGCTCGTCGTAGCCGTCGTACCAGGACAGCTTGGCCTTGATGGTGAACCGTCCGGCACGAGTGCTGTAGCGGCAGAAGCGGAACCTGCCGTGCCCGCGCTTGGGGTCCGAGTCGGAGATGAACGCCCCGGACGCGATCTTCTTGCCTCGCGGATCGACGAGGAACGTCTCCAGCACCCAGTCATCGGTGGGAGGCCGCACGCGGTAGTGGTAGCGGTAGTTGTGGCACCCGTTGCGCAGGGTGCGGTCCGGCGCTCCGGTGTGGCCGTACGACGCCGCCTGGGCGACCGAGGGGCCGGCCACCACCAACATCCCGCCGAGGATCGCGGTGAGCAGGGCGAGGATCGCCGGGCGTTGCATGGAGTCCCTCCGAGTGGGTGTGACGGTCGTCTCGGGTACAACGCCGGGGCCGCGAAGTCGTTACGCCGGCCCCGGCGTCGCCCGGTCACCCGGAGGGGTTCGTCAGACGCTGCCGAACGCCACCGCGACGTTGGCCCCGCCGAACCCGAAGGAGTTGTTCAGCGCGGCGATGTCGCCCTGCGGCAGGTCGCGCGCCTTCGTGGCGATGTCGAGCTCGACCTGCGGGTCGAGGTCGTCGAGGTTGATCGTCGGGGGCGCGACGCGGTGGTGGATCGCGAGCACCGTCGCGATCGACTCCAGGGCGCCGGCGCCGCCGAGCAGGTGTCCGGTCATCGACTTGGTGCTGGTGACCACGACGTCGTCGGCGTGCTTGCCGAGCGTCGCGTGGATCATCAGGCCCTCGGCGATGTCGCCCTGCGGGGTCGAGGTGGCGTGGGCGTTGATGTGCGCGATGTCGCCGGGCTCGATCTCGGCCTCGGCCAGGGCCCGGACGATGGCGCGGGCGCCGCCGCGGCCGGCCGGGTCGGGCTGGGCGATGTCGTGGGAGTCGGCGGTGATGCCGGCGCCGAGCACCTCGGCGTAGATGCGGGCACCGCGGGCCTGGGCGTGCTCCAGCGACTCGAGCACGAGCACGCCGGCGCCCTCGCCGAGGACGAAGCCGTCGCGACCCGTGTCCCACGGGCGGGACACCGTGGTCGGGTCACCGGGGTTCTTGGAGAGCGCCATCATGTTCGCGAAGGCGGCCATGGGCAGCGGGTGGATCGCGGCCTCGGTGCCGCCGGCCACGACCACGTCGGCGCGGCCGAGGCGGATCTGGTCGAGCGCGAGCGCCACACCCTCGTTGCCGGAGGCACACGCGGACACCGGGGTGTTCACCGCGGCGCGGGCGCCGATGTAGAGGCTGATGTTGGCGGCCGGAGCGTTCGGCATCAGCATCGGGACCGCCAGCGGCGAGACCCGGCGGGGGCCCTTCTCCTTGAGGATGTCGTAGTTGGCGAGGAGCGTGTTGACGCCGCCGATGCCGGAAGCCATGGCGACCCCGACCCGGTCGCCGTCTAGGTCGCCGGCCTCCTGGAGGGCGTCGAGCCCGGAGTCGCGCCAGGCCTCCATCGCCGCGACCATCGCGAACTGGGAGGAGCGGTCGAGCCGGCGGGCCTTGACCCGCTCGAGGACCTCGGTCGGCTCGACGGCCACCCGGCCGGCGATCTTGACCGGCATCTCCTCGACCCAGTCCTCGGTGAGCTGGCGGATGCCGGAACGACCGTTCACGAGTGCGTCCCAGGTGCTGGCAACGTCTCCTCCGACGGGGCTGGTGGTCCCGAGTCCGGTCACGACGACTCTTGTGCGGCTCATCTCATCCTCAGATCTGGTGTGCTGCTGCGGGCGCCGGCCCCACGTCGTGGGGGTGCCGGCGCCCGCGGGAACGGGCGGAACGGCTGGGGTCAGCCCTGGGCGCGCTCGATGAACGCGACGGCGTCGCCTACGGTCTTGAGGTTCTTCACCTCGTCGTCGGGAATGGAGACGCCGAACTTCTCCTCAGCGGCCACGACGACCTCGACCATGGACAGCGAGTCGACGTCGAGGTCGTCCACGAAGGACTTGTCGAGCTGGACGTCGTCGGCGTCGATGCCCGCGACCTCGTTGACGATGTCGGCGAGGTCGGCGCGGATCTCTTCGGTGGTGGCCATCTGGTGTGGTTCCTCTCGGTGGTTGGTTGCAGGGGGTGGTGCGTTCGGGGGTGGTGCAGCTCAGGGGACGGTGACGACCTGGGCGGCGTACGACAGGCCGGCGCCGAAGGCGATCAGCAGCGCGGTGTCGCCGCTGCGGGCCTCGCCCTCGGCGATCATCCGGTCCAGGGCGAGCGGGATCGAGGCCGCGGAGGTGTTGCCCTGCTCGGCGATGTCGCGGGCGATGCGGACCCGCTCGGGGAGCTTCATGGAGCGAGCCATCGCGTCGATGATGCGCATGTTGGCCTGGTGCGGGACGAACACGTCGAGCTCGTCGATGCCGATCCCGGCGCGGTCGAGCGCCTGCTGGCCGATCTTCGCCATGGCGAAGGACGCCCAGCGGAAGACCGGGTTGCCCTGCATCATCAGGTGGGGCATCACCGGTTCGCCGGAGGCGATGACGTCGCGCCAGTCCTCGCGCTGCCGGATCAGGTCGAACTGCTCGCCGTCCGATCCCCACACGACCGGGCCGATGCCCGGCGTGTCGCTGGGACCGACGACCGCGGCGCCGGCGCCGTCGGCGAAGATGAACGCCGTCCCGCGGTCGCCCACGTCGGTGAGGTCGGAGAGCCGCTCGACCCCGATCACCAGCACGTGTCCGGCGCTGCCCGCACGGACGAAGTCAGCGGCCATCGACACGCCGTGGCAGAAGCCCGCGCAGGCGGCCGAGATGTCGAAGGCGGCCGCCTGGTCGGTGCCGAGCTCGTGCGCGATCGCGGTGGCGACGGCGGGCGTCTGGAGCATGTGGCTGACGGTGGCGACCACCACGCAGTCGATCTGGCGGGCGTCGATGCCGGCGCTCGCCAGGGCCTTGCGCGAGGCCTCGACGGCCATCAGCTGCACGGTCTCCTCGGGCGTGGCCCAGCGCCGCTGCTTGATGCCGGAGCGCTGCTGGATCCACTCGTCGCTGGAGTCGATCGCCTCGACGATGTCGGCGTTCGGGATGACCCGAGACGGGCGGTAGGCACCGATGCCGAGGATGGCGGCGTGGGGGGCGCCCTGGGGGGACTGGAAGGCGGCCATCAGGACACTCCCTCTCCGTGCTCGTGGCAGAAGGCACGGGCGTCGTCGAGCTGGTCGGGGGACTTGAGGGCGAAGGTCTCGACCCCCTTGAGGTTGCGCTTGGCGATGCCGGTGAGGACGCCCGCCGGCGGCAGCTCGAGGATCCCGGTGACGCCGAGCTCTCGCATGGTCTCCATGCACAGGTCCCAGCGGACCGGGTTGGCGATCTGGCCGACGATCCGGCTCAGCACCTCGGCGCCGTCGCGGACGACCTGGCCGTCCCGGTTGGAGATCACCGGGGTGACCGGGTCGCTGGGCGACATGTCGGCCGCGACCTTCTCGAGGTGGCCCACGGCCGGTGCCATGTGCTCGGTGTGGAACGCCCCGGCGACGCTGAGCGCGGTCAGCCGGGCCTTCGCCGGCGGCTCCTCGGCCAGCGCCGCGAGCTGGTCGCGGGTGCCGGCAGCGACGATCTGACCGGGGCCGTTGTCGTTGGCGGGCGTGAGCCCGTGCTTCTCGAGGGCGGCGAGGACCTCGGTGCGGTCGCCCCCGAGCACGGCGGTCATCCCCGTCGGAGCGGCCGCGGCGGCCTCGGCCATCGCGTTGCCGCGCTCGCGGACCAGCACCATCGCCTCCTCGGCGGTGACGGCTCCCGCGGCTGCGGCCGCGGCCAGCTCACCGACGCTGTGCCCCGAGAGCGCCCCGACGTCGCCGGCGGCCAGCAGCTCGAACGCCGCCAGCCCGGTGGCGACCAGCAGCGGCTGGGCGATCTTCGTGTCGCGGATCGTCTCGGCGTCGGCCTCGGTGCCGTAGTGGGCCAGGTCGAGCCCTGCGGCCTTCGAGAGCGACGAGAAGCGCGGCGCGAAGGCCTGGTCCTCCAGCCAGGGCTGCAGGAATCCAGGCGTCTGGGCGCCTTGGCCGGGAGCGACGATGACGAGCACGTGTTCCACTCTGCCGTGCCCCCGGGCCCGTCCTCGCCTCAGCCGCGCACGAATCTCTCGGGTGGTTCTTTGTAGGGTTCCTACAATCTCAGGCGGAGGCGTGGGGCTCCTCCCCGCGTCCGGACTGACGGCCGAGCACGAGGGCGATCTCGAGCGTGAACGCGTCGCGGGCCTGGGCCGGGGCATAACCGGTCAGGTCGGCGACCTGGCGCAGCCGGTAGCGCACGGTGTTGGCGTGCACGAAGAGGGCGCGTGCCGTGGCCTCGATCGAGGCGCCGTGGTGGAAGTACGCCGCCAGCGTCTCGATCAGGGTGCCGCGGGCCCGGACCAGGGGGAGGTAGATCTCCTCGACCAGGTGCCGCCGGGCGTGGCCGTCGCCGGCCAGCGCCCGCTCCGGCAGCAGCTCGCTGCTGCGCACGGGACGCGGCGCGTCCGGCCAGCCGGCCGCGGAGCGGTGCGCGGAGAGGGCCGCGCGGGCGGAGACGTGTGCCCGGCCGAGGTCCTCGGCGACCGGGCCCACCACCACCGGGCCCTCGCCGAACAGGTGCACCACCGACTCGGCGGCCGCCCGGGAGTCCGACACCCCGCCCAGGACCACCACCAGCCGCTCGCCCTGCACGGCGCACAGCGCGTCCATGCCCGCCGACCGCGCGCTGCGACGTACCTCCTCGAAGAGGTCGGTCTCGGTGCGCTGTGCCGGGACCGAGCCCAGCACGACGGTGACGTCGCCCCGGGCGGTCCAGCCGAGCGCGCTGGCCCGCGAGAGCAGGGTCTCGTCTGCTTCCGAGCGGAGCACGGCGTCGACGACCAGGGCCTCCAGGCGGGCGTCCCAGGCGCCGCGGAGCTCGGCGGCACGGGCGTAGACCTCGGCCGTGGCGAAGGCGACCTCGCGGGCGTAGCGGAGCACCGCGGCGTGCACCTCGGTGGCGTCCGCGGGGTCGACGATCTCGTCGATGTTGCTCTCGACCACCTCGATGGAGAGGCGGACCAGGTCCACCGTCTGCTGGAGGTTGATCACTCCGGCCAGCGCCCGCGGTGCGGCGCCGAACACCGACGCGGCCACGGCGCTGCCGCTCTCGTCGGGTCGACCGGCCTCGCTGCGGTACCAGTCCACGAAGCCGCGGATGCCGGCCTGGACGATGAGCCCGACCCAGGAGCGGTCCTCCGCGCTGAGCTCGCGGAACCACGGCATGCCGGTCTCCATCCGGGCCATCGCGGCCGTGCTGAGCGCGCCCGTGGAGCGCTGCAGCGCATCGGCTGCCCGCCCGCTCGGCTCGACTGCTCTGGTCGGAGGCACGGACCGACCCTAGTGGACCCCCGTTTGAGGCCGCGGAAATCGGGGAACACCCCCATGGAACAAGGGGGTTTCTCGGCCGGAAGCGGAACAAGTTCTGGTTGAATCACACGCCTACGCCCCGGCTGCGGGGCAGCCAGGAGGTTCCGTTGTCCGGGACGGCCCACGAGGTCCAGTACGTCACGCTCCACGGCCATCGCCGTGCCTACGTGAAGGCCGGTCAGGGCCCTGTGGTGCTCCTGCTCCACGGGCTGGGCTGTGACCACACCACGTGGGCGCCGGTGATCGACTCCCTGGCCAAGCGGTACACCGTGATCGCGCCCGACATGCTGGGCCACGGGCTCTCCGACAAGCCGCGCGCGGACTACAGCGTGGGCGGCTACGCCAACGGCATGCGGGACCTGCTGACCGTGCTGGGTATCGACAGGGCCACCGTGATCGGCCACAGCTTCGGGGGCGGGGTGGCCATGCAGTTCGCCTACCAGTTCCCCGAGCGCACCGAGCGGCTGATGCTGGTCGCCTCCGGTGGCCTCGGCCCGGAGGTGTCGCCGGCCATCCGGGCCATCACCACGCCCGGGTTCCACCAGGTCATGGGCGTGCTGACGCTGCCGGGGGTCCGGCACGTCGGCAAGGCCGGGATGCGCGCGCTGGCCGGGGCCCCCTGCAAGCACACCCGGGACCTCGACGAGGTCGCCGAGATCTTCGACTCCTTCAAGGACCCGCACGCGCGCCACGCGATCCGGCACGTCGTGCGGGCGGTGGTCGACTGGCACGGCCAGATCGTGACCATGGCCGACCGGGCCTACCTCACCGAGGAGATGCCGATGGCGGTGGTGTGGGGCCGCGACGACAAGGTGATCCCGGTGCGACACGCCAGCAACGCCGCCGCGCTGGCGCCGTACGCCCGGGTCGAGGTGATCCCGAACGCCGGGCACTTCCCGCACAAGGACCACCCGCACAGGTTCGCCAAGATCGTGCACGAGTTCATCCGCTCGACCCAGCCCGCGCGCTACAGCCGGGCCCGGTTCCGCAACCTGCTGAAGAACGGCCGGGCCGGCGTCGGGCCGACCGCGACCGTCACCGCACTTCCCAGCGCCTGATCCGGACGAAAGCAGGGGCGGTGACCATCACGGTCACCGCCCTGCTTTCGTCTCACCGGGTCTCGACACGCGCGGCCGCGACTTCGTTCCTCAGTCGCGCGCGCTACTCGACCACCGTCATCCGAGCCGCTGACGCGTCTCGGATCAGGCGTCTCCGCCCTCCTGCTTGACGCCGGCGACGGCGGTCGGGTCGTCGATGCGGTACTGCGCGAAGGCCTTCTCGACCTTCTCCCGCTCGATCTGACCCGCGTCGGCGAGCGCCTGGAGCGCCTGCACGACCACCGACTGGGCGTCGATGTGGAAGAAGCGCCGCGCGGCCGGCCGGGTGTCGGCGAAGCCGAACCCGTCGGCGCCCAGCACCCGGTAGTCGCCCGGCACCCAGCGTGCGATCTGCAGGGGCACGGCCCGCATGTAGTCCGACACCGCCACGACCGGGCCCTCGACGTCGGCGAGCTTGTCGGCGACGTACGCGGTCCGGGCCTGCTCGCCCGGGTGGAGGAGGTTCCACTCCTCGGCCGCGGACGCGTCGCGCGCCAGCTCGTTCCACGAGGTCACCGACCAGGTGTCGGCCTGGACGCCCCACTCCTCGGCGAGGATGCGGGCGGCGTCCTTGACCCACGGGAAACCGACGCCGGAGGCGAGCAGCTGCACGCGCGGGCCCTCGCCGTCGGCGGTCGAGACGTGGTGGATGCCCTTGAGGATGCCCTCGACGTCCACGCCCTCGGGCTCGGCCGGCTGGGAGACCGGCTCGTTGTAGACGGTGAGGTAGAAGATGACGTTCTCCGCGTCCTCGCCGTACATGCGCTCGAGACCGCTCTGCATGATGTGGCTGATCTCGTAGGCGAACGCCGGGTCGTAGTGCACGACCGCCGGGTTGGTCGCCGCGATCAGGGGCGAGTGCCCGTCGGCGTGCTGGAGGCCCTCACCCGTGAGCGTGGTCCGCCCCGCGGTGGCGCCGATGAGGAAGCCCCGTGCGAGCTGGTCGGCCATCGCCCAGATCGAGTCGCCGGTCCGCTGGAACCCGAACATCGAGTAGAAGATGTAGAACGGGATCATGTGCTCGCCGTGCGTGGAGTACGCCGAGCCGGCCGCGGTCGCGGAGGCCATCGCGCCGGCCTCCGAGATGCCCTCGTGGAGCATCTGGCCCTGGGCCGATTCCTTGTAGGAAAGCAACATGTTGCGGTCGACCGACTCGTACTGCTGACCGGCCGGGTTGTAGACCTTGGCGCTCGGGAACATCGCGTCCATGCCGAACGTGCGGTACTCGTCGGGCGCGATCGGCACGATGCGCTTGCCGATCTCGGGGTCCTTCATCCAGTCCTTGAGCAGGCGCACCACGGCCATCGTCGTGGCGATGGAGTTCTTGCCCGAGCCCTGCTTGAGCTCGGCGTACACCTTCTCGCCGGGCAGCTTGAGGTTCTTGGCCCGCACCACCCGCCGGGGGACCGAGCCGCCGAGCGCGTCGCGGCGCTCCTTCATGTACTCGATCTCGGGAGCGTTCTCGCCCGGGTGGAAGAACGGCGCGGCGCCGGTCTCCTCGTAGGAGCGCTCGAGGTCGCGGTCGGAGATCGGCAGGTAGAGGCGATCCCGGAACTTCTTGAGGTCGTCCTGGGTCAGCTTCTTCATCTGGTGCGTGGCGTTCTTGCCCTCGAGGGCGTCGATCGTCCAGCCCTTGATGGTCTTGGCCAGGATCACGGTCGGCTGGCCGACGTGCTTGCTGGCCGCGTCGAACGCGGCGTACACCTTGCGGTAGTCGTGACCACCGCGCGGCAGCTTGCGGATCTGGTCGTCGGACATGTGCTCGACCATCTTCCGCAGGCGCGGGTCGCCGCCGAAGAAGCTGTCGCGGATGTAGTCGCCGCTCTCGACCGAGTAGGTCTGGAAGGCGCCGTCAGGGGTGGAGTTCATCTTGTTGACGAGCGCGCCGTCGACGTCGCGGGCCAGCAGCTGGTCCCACTCGCGACCCCAGACGACCTTGATGACGTTCCAGCCGGCGCCGCGGAACGTCGACTCCAGCTCCTGGATGATCTTGCCGTTGCCGCGGACCGGGCCGTCGAGCTGCTGGAGGTTGCAGTTGATGACCCAGGTGAGGTTGTCCAGCTCCTCGCGGGCGGCGACCCCGATGGCGCCGAGCGACTCGGGCTCCGCCATCTCGCCGTCACCGAGGAAGGCCCAGACGTTCTGCTGGCTGGTGTCCTTGATGCCGCGGTTGTGGAGGTACCGGTTGAACCGGGCCTGGTAGATGGAGTTGATGCCGGTCAGGCCCATGGAGACCGTCGGGAACTCCCAGAAGTCCGACATCAGGCGGGGGTGGGGGTAGGACGGGAGGCCGGCGTGCGCCCCGTGCTGCACCTCCTGGCGGAAGCGGTAGAGCTGCTCCTCGGTGAGCCGGCCCTCGAGGAAGGCGCGGGCGTAGACACCGGGGGAGGCGTGGCCCTGGATGTAGATCTGGTCGCCGCCGCCGGGGTGGTCCTTGCCGCGGAAGAAGTGGTTGAAGCCGACCTCGTAGAGGCTGGCCGACGACTGGTACGTCGCGATGTGCCCGCCGACCTCGAGGCCCTTGCGGTTGGCGCTGGAGACCATGACGGCGGCGTTCCACCGGATGAACGCGCGGATCCGGCGCTCGGCCTCCTCGTCCCCGGGGAACCACGGCTCGCGCTCGGGCGGGATCGTGTTGATGTAGTCGGTGCTGCGCAGCGCGGGCACGCCGACCTGGGTCTGACGCGCGCGCTCGAGGAGGCGCAGCATGACGTAGCGGGCGCGCTCGCGGCCACGCTCGTCGAGGAGCGAGTCGAAGGAGTCGATCCAGTCCTGCGTCTCGTCGGGGTCGATGTCGGGCAGCTGGGTGGGCAGTCCCTCGTGGATCACGGACGGGATGGAGCCGCTCCGTTGGGTGTCGGAGCCAGTGCCTGAACCAGTGATGGAGTCTTCGGTCACGGTCTCATCGTTGCACGCGTCTGGACCACGCAAAATTTACCCGGCGGTAGGTCTGTCACGCGGGCGGCGAGGCGGTCCGCCGTACCCCACTGTTGGGACACGGGTTGCGCAGGGGAGTGAACTCCGCTGGACTACTCCACACCTTGTAGAAGGTGCCGCCCGGGAGCCGGACGGCAGGACAGACGCGGATGGAGGAGCCAGTGAGTGCGACCGCGGGTGGCGGGTCCACCCAGACAGACGGACCTGCTGCCGGTCCTGCGGACCGGTTGGGCCTCAAGCCCGGCATGGTGATCCAGGAGCTGGGCTGGGACAACGACACCGACGACGCACTCCGTGTCGCCATCGAGGACCGCATCGACGCCGACATGGTCGACGGCGACTACGGGAACGTGGTCGACGCCGTGCTGCTGTGGTGGCGCTCGGAGGACGGCGACCTCGTCGACGGCCTCGTCGACGCGCTGACCGACCTCGTGGGCGGGGGTGCGATCTGGCTGCTGACCCCCAAGGTCGGCCGCCCGAACTCCGTCGACGCCGCCGACATCGCCGAGGCGGCCCCGATCGCCGGGCTCGCCCAGACGACCACGGCGGCGGTCAGCAAGGACTGGTCGGCGACCCGCCTGGTCGCCCCCAAGACACCGGCCTGACGCCCCGCCCGATCCGACCGACCGCAAGGGATACCGCGTGCTCCGACAAGTCCTCGGCCGGGCGGCTGCCGCCGGCACCAGCCTGAAGGTCCTGACCGAGGCGGGGATCATCCGGCCGTACTCGCCGGTGGTCCTGGCCGGCATGGCGCGGGTGCTGCGCCAGTGGGGCACCGGCCCGGCGGGCGGGTTCGCGGCGCTGGCGATCCGGTCGCCGCACCAGATCGGGCTGATCGACGAGCTCGGGTCCCTGACGTACGGCGAGCTGCACCGGCGCTCCAACAGCCTGGCCCGCGCACTGGCGGACCTGGGTGTCTCCGAGGGTGACGGGGTCGCGGTGATGTGCCGCAACCACCGGGGCTTCGTCGACGCGAGCGTCGCTGTCGCGAAGCTCGGCGCCGACATCCTGTACCTGAACACGGCCTTCGCTGGACCGCAGCTCGTGGACGTGCTGGCGCGCGAGAAGCCGACGGCCGTGATCCACGACCAGGAGTTCACCGACCTCCTCGCCGAGGCGGAGATGAAGCACCGGGTCGTGGCCTGGACCGACGACGAGGTCGAGGGCGACTCGCTCGAGTCGCTGATCGCGGGGTGCTCCGACGACGAGCTGGAGCCGCCCGCGCGGCATGCGCGCGTCGTCATCCTGACCTCCGGCACCACCGGGACCCCCAAGGGCGCGCCCCGCAACGAGGCCGGCATCGAGGCAGCCGTGTCGCTGCTGTCGCGGATGCCGCTGCGCCACGGCTGGCGTACCCACATCGCCGCGCCCCTGTTCCACACCTGGGGCTTCGCTCACCTCGCGATGGCCATGCTGCTGGGGTCGACCGTGGTGCTCCGGCGCCGCTTCGACCCCGAGGAGTGCCTGAAGGTCACCGAGGCGGAGCGGTGTGACTCGCTCGCCGTCATCCCGGTGATGCTGCAGCGGATCATGGCGCTGCCCGAGGACACGCTGGACAGGTACGACCTCTCCCGGGTGAAGGTCGTCGCGGCCTCGGGCTCGGCGCTCCCGGGTGACCTGGCCCTGGACTGGATGGACCACTTCGGGGACAACCTCTACAACATCTACGGGTCGACCGAGGTCGCCTACGCCTCGATCGCCACCCCCGTCGACCTCCGCGAGGCGCCGTCCTCGGCCGGCAGGCCGCCGTGGGCGACGGTCGTCAAGATCCTCGACCCCGACGGCGCCGAGGTCCCGCCGGGTGAGCCCGGCCGCATCTTCGTGGGCAACGGCCTGCTCTTCGACGGTTACACCGGCGGCGGCCACAAGGAGATCGTCGACGGCCTGATGTCCAGCGGCGACGTCGGCCGGATCGGTGACGACGGCCGGTTGTACGTCGAGGGGCGCGACGACGAGATGATCGTCTCCGGTGGGGAGAACGTCTTCCCCAAGGAGGTCGAGGACTGCCTGGCCCGCCACGAGGCGGTGGCGGAGGTGGCCGCGATCGGCGTCGACGACGACGACTACGGGAAGCGGCTGAAGGCGTTCGTGTCGCTCCGGGACGGGGCGTCCGCCTCGGAGGACGACCTCAGGGCCTGGGTGAAGAAGAACCTCGCCCGCTACAAGGTCCCGCGCGAGATCGTCTTCCTCGATGAGCTGCCCCGCAACGCGACCGGCAAGGTCCTCAAGAAGGATCTGGTGGACCACGACTGAGCCGCTCGGCGACCTCCTGCCCTCGGCCGTGCTCCGCTCAGGACCGGGTGCAAGGATGGCCGCATCATGAGTGCACTCTCCCTGGGCGACTCGGCGCCCGACTTCACGCTGCGCGACCAGTTCGGCCAGGACATCACGTTGTCCTCCTTCCGCGGGCGCAAGGCGGTGGTTGTCTTCTTCTACCCCTACGCCTTCTCCGGTGTCTGCACCGGGGAGATGGCCGGCATCCGGGACCGGCTGGCCGAGTTCATGACTTTCGATACCGAGGTGCTGGCGATCTCCTGCGACCCGGTGTACTCACTGCGCGCGTTCGCCGACCAGGACGGCCTCAACTTCCCGCTGCTGTCCGACTTCTGGCCGCACGGCGAGGTGTCGCGGGCCTACGGCGTCTTCGACGCGAAGAAGGGCTGCCCCCGACGCTCGTCGTACGTCGTCGACAAGGAGGGCCTGGTCCGCTGGTCGCTCCACAACGCGATGCCCGAGGGTCGTGACCTCGACGAGCACCTCCAGCAGCTGCTGGCCGTGGCCTGAGTGACCCCAGGGGCCCGTGCTGCCTGTGAATTTCCTGTCGATGTGTGGAAACCCGCGACAGCCCTTGAACGCACCCTCTAGTGTTGTGCTTGTCGAACCGCTGGTGACCCGAGACGCCAGCGGTTCGACTTATTTCAGGACCCGGTCCGGGGTTCGCGGGAGTCGCCCTCGCTCGCTAGTCTGTGCGGGCTTCGAGGGCGTATAGCTCAGCGGTAGAGCTCTGGTCTTACAAACCAGCGGTCGGGGGTTCGATCCCCTCTGCGCCCACCGAGTCGGCTCCGGGCACAGGGCTTGCGGCGGTGCCCGCAGGCGCCCGCGCGCGAGACGACGGTGGCCCACCGGGAGTCTCCCGGTGGGCCACCTGGGCCCGGCGTCGGGTCCCAGCCCCTCAGCTCGGGATCACTCGCTGTCCGCACCGGGCAGCGCGGCGCCCGGCACCTCCCCGGGGAGGTAGATCTTCGGGTCACCCGGGTACGGCAGCATCCAGTGGTGCGTGTCGTACCACGTGTAGCGGTTCATCTGCTCCGGGTTGGCGAAGTCGGGCCGCGCGTGCCGACCGGTCAGGTGCTGCCTGCTCGCCCACTTCTGCCACGCCGTCGCGTAGGAGACGTACTTCGCAGGCGTGGGTGCCGCCTTGGCCGCGGCCCGGCCCTTGGGCGTGTCGGCGCCGCACGAGGGCTCGGTCGCGATGTTCTCGGTCAGCGGGATGCGGTTCGGCTTCGCGGTGAACGGCGTGGTGTCCGGCTTCTTCTGGAAGGCGTCGAACATCGGCGTGGCCGCGGCGACCTTCTGGTTCAGCGGCTCGGCGCCGAGGATCTGCTCCATCGTCCGCACCATCGAGAGCTGTGAGTAGTAGGTCGAGACGGTCTTCCCGTGTGCGGCCCACGGGCTGATGACCTGGATCGGAGCGCGGTGGCCGTCCACGTGGTCGGCGCCGTTCTGGCTGTCGTCCTCGAGCACGAAGATCGCCGAGCTCTTCCAGTACCTGCTGTGCGAGATCGTGTCCACGATCTTGCCGACGGCGAGGTCGCCTCCGGCCACCTCGGCGCGCGGCGAGACCGGGCCCCCGGTGTGGTCGTCGGAGAGCCAGACCATGTTGAAGTTCGCGGGGCCGGACTTCTGGAAGTCCTGCTTCCAGATCTGGTAGCGGTACAGGTCCGGGATCGACAGGTCGAACGGTGGGGAGGTCGGGTTGGTGATCTCGTTCAGCGACGGGATCACCGAGCCGTAGTCGCCCTTCAGCTCCGGCGAGGTGAGCTGGGCGGGGTCGCCGCCGTCCTCGACGCTCCTGCTGGCGCAGTAGTACTGCTGCCAGGAGCCCGACGCCCGGCCCTCGTTGTACAGGAACTCGCCGTAGTTCTTCGCCGTGTTCCCGGCGTCCTGGACGGCCGTCCAGAGGAAGCCCGAGCGCTGGTGGCCGAGCACGTCCTCCTCGGTGTCGTAGGAGCGGACGTACTCCCCGGCGCTCGACTCGGTGTACTCCGGGTCGTCGCCCTGCATGATCCAGTTGTGGCCCTCGGCGGAGTTGGTGCCGATGTCGTAGGTGTTGTCGTAGAGCCCGAACTGGCGCGCCAGCGCGTGGATGTTGGGCGTGACCTGCTCGCCGAACTGGGCCAGCGACGCGTCGCCGTTGCCCTCGGGCATGTCGCCGTGGACCTGGTCGTAGGTCCGGTTCTCCTTGACGATCATGAAGACGTGCTTGATGGTCGACGGGTCGCCGATGCGCCGGGGGACCGGGACGGCCCTGGCCCGGTTGCCGGTGGCGTGCTTGACGTCGGTGTCGGCGTCGCCCCAGCCGTTCTGCTTGAAGACCGTCGGCGTCCAGGTGTCCTTGATCTCGTCGTCGCTCGGCAGCCGGAAGCGGGTCAGCGAGGCCGTCGTGCCGTGCGTGCCGTGCCCCGTCGCCGGGGTCGTGCCGTAGCCCGCCTTGAACGTGAGGAGCGGGCCCCGGGCGTCGATGCCGCGGCGGTTGGCCACGACGAGCTGGTCGCCCACGGGGAAGACGTCCTCCGGG
This sequence comes from Nocardioides koreensis, assembly GCF_039531775.1. Classification (NCBI taxonomy): domain Bacteria; kingdom Bacillati; phylum Actinomycetota; class Actinomycetes; order Propionibacteriales; family Nocardioidaceae; genus Nocardioides; species Nocardioides koreensis. The sequence continues at coordinate 17,992 of NZ_BAAAQR010000004.1, forward strand.
TAGTAGTCGGTGGGGACGAGACCGACGTAGCTGACCGGGTCGAGCGCGCTCTCGCCGAGCTCGTAGACCGCGATCGCGTTGGCGCGACCGAGGCTGACGAGGAGACGGCCGTCCTGGACCGTGATGGCGTCGGGCTCGTAGCCGACCTTCGACCCCTGCCAGGGCTGGGTCGTGATCGTCTGGACGACCTGGTCGGTCGAGGTGTCCACCACCGAGACCGTGTCGTCGTTGGTGTTGGCGACGTAGAGGACGCCCTCCTTCTCGTACATCGCGGTCGGGTGGAGGCCCACCTCGACCTGGCCGACCGGGGCGGACGCGTCGGAGGTGTCGATGGTGCTGAGCACCCCGGTCGTCGAGGTGCCGAGCTTCGGGTCGGCGGGGACGTCGGTGCCGTAGGAACCCTGGGTCGGCTCACCCGGGACGGCCCGACGGCCGCCCTCGTCGCTGACGTAGAGCTTCGAGCCGACGACCTTCAGCTGGCGGGGCGCGATGCCGACGTCCCAGGTCTTCTTGATCGTGCCGTCGGCCGGGTCGAGCGCGACGACGGTGTTCTGGCCGTTGAGGGCGGCGTACAGGGTGGAGCCGTCGGAGGAGTACGCGAGGCCGGCGGTCAGCGCTCGCTTGCCGTCCTCGGTGGGGATGGCGACCTTGGTGCCGGTGCCCAGGGTGCCGTCGTCGTAGACCGGGAAGCGGGTGAGGCCGGTCGCGTTGGGCATCCAGAGCACCTTGCCGTCGGGCGAGTAGAGGGGGCCCTCCTGGCCGACGGTGTTGTCCGACAGCCGCGCGTCGACACCGGACGCGGTGCCGCCGCGCCAGAGCAACTTGTAGGACTGCAGGTCGAAGACCTGCAGCGAGACCGACCGGTCGGTGGAGGTGGCCGCCAGGAACCGCCCGTCGGGGCTGACGGTCGAGCCCATGAACTTGCCGTACGGCGTCATGAGCCGCTCACCCAGCGGATCGAGGATCTGGTCGGAGGAGATCTGCAGGCCGTCGGCGTACTCGCTGCCGACCTGGTGCTGGCCGAAGCCGACGGTCGTGCCGTAGGCAACGCCCCCGGTGACCACGAGGGCCAGCCCTCCGATGATGCCGACCGGCAACTTGCGGGAGAAGCGCTGACGTGGGGACGTCACCACGCGGTTGCGCGTCACTCTCATTGCTGTCCTTTCCTAGCGTTGTCGAGCAGGTCGACGAAGCCGTCGAACTGCCACAGCGGGTTCGGGGCGTCACCCGTGGGGGTGCGGATCTGGAAGAACCCGTTGACTTCCTTCGGCCCGTCGCCGTCGGCGACGTACCGTCCGTCTGCGGCCACGTCGAGCTGGTAGATCGCAGTGCCGGTCGCGGTCGCACCCGGCAAGGTCCAGGTGACGACGCAGCGCCAGTCGGCGCCGGGACCCAGGTCCTCGACGCGGTCGCCACCCTTGTCGCACGTGGCCGTGGTGTGCAGCTGCTCCTCGGTGACCTCCGGGCGGTGGAGCTCCTCGGTCTGCAGCACGTAGAGGTGGGAGAACGACGTCGCCAGCGCGTCCTCCAGCTTCGGCCGGTCGATCCCCGAGCCGGTGGCGCCGGTCGCCGCAACCACCCCGACGGCGGTGGCCGCGGTCAGCCCGACCAGCGGGGCCAGGCCGGCGACGACGAGGTGGCGCGCCGAGCCGTCGTGGGCCAGGTCGGTGAAGTCGCGGCGCACGAACAGGCGGTAGGCGAGGAACGTGGCGAGCATCGTCCAGGCCAGGCTGACCGCGACCCCGGTCCAGAGCGGCCCGAGCTGTCCCGGGGTGGTGAGCAGGCCGCGGTAGCCGATGAACGCGTTCATCGGCAGGGCGACCCGGAGCGCGACCGGCACCGGCATCAGCTGGACGCCCTCGAGGACGAGCGCGAGCACGACCGGCATCAGCAGCCCGAGGGGCGAGCGGCCCAGCGCGACCGACCCGAGCAGGCCCACCGCGGAGAAGGCGAGCGTGGGTGGGACGATGCTGAGCCAGGCCAGCAGGACCGTCCGTGCGAGGGCGCCGGGCCCCATCAGGTGCCCGTCGAGCCCGGGCAGCGGGTGGCTGCCGATCGAGATCAGGCCCCCCGCGACGGACGACACGGCCAGCGCCGCGAGGAGGACCATCGTGACGGTGAGCGCGGCGAGCGCCTTCGCCACGAAGATCCGGCGCGGCGAGCGCACGGCCACCAGCAGGTGGCGCCAGGTGCCGATCCGGTCCTCGACGGCGAAGACGTCGCCGGCCACCACGCAGGTGAGCAAGGGCAGGACGAGCGTGCCCATGAAGACGAGGATCACCAGCGAGCCGGCCCATCCGGACTGGTTCATCCAGCGGCCGTACACCGCATCGGCGGGCAGCGAGGTCTGCGCGCTGACCACGGCCGTGTAGATGCCGGGGGCGAGCAGGCAGGCGAGGAAGACCAGCCGGAGACGCCACTGCGAGGTCAGCTTCACCAGCTCGAATCGGTACACGCGGCGCAGCGCCACCGGCTGGACCTCGGGGGCGGCTGCGACTGCGGTCGCGGTCATCGGGCTGACTCCTCGTCAGCGGGCTGGGTGGCGAGGTCGGCGCCGGTCAGCGCCAGGAAGGCCGCCTCGAGCGGGGGGACGACCGGCCCGAGCTCGCGGATCGCGATGCCCGCGGCGACCAGGCGCACGACGAGGTCGTCCAGGGCCGCCTCGGGCCCACGGACGACGAGCTCCCGCTCGTCCCCGGACGACAGTGACGTGCGGCCGGCCAGCAGCCTGAGGTCCGGCACGGTCCGGACGACGCGCCGGGCGCGCTCGGGGTCGGTGGTCACCAGGCGGTGGTCGAGGTCGCCGGTCTCCGCGGAGAGCTTGCCCAGCGGCCCGGAGAAGACGACCCGACCCGTGGACAGCAGCGTGACCTCGTCGCACAGCGCGGCCAGGTCGTCCATCCGGTGGCTCGAGAGGACGACGGTCGCGCCCGCGTCGGCGAGATCGGTCAGGACCCGGTGGACCTGCCGCTTGCCGGCGGGATCGAGGCCGTTGGCCGGCTCGTCGAGCACCAGCAGCCGCGGATCGCCGAGGAGGGCGGCGGCCAGCCCGAGGCGCTGCCGCATCCCCAGTGAGAAACCCCGGACCGGGTCGCCCGCCACCTCGTGGAGACCGACCCGATCGAGCAGCTCGTCGACGTCGTCGGGTCGACCGTCCGCCCGATTGCGCAGGGCGGCCAGGGCCGCGAGGTTCTGGCGCGCCGTCAGGGTCGGGTAGAGCCCCGGGGCCTCGACGAATCCGGCAACACCTCCGGGCACGGCGAGCGCGCGGCCCACCGGCGTTCCGAGCATCTCCAAGGTGCCGCCGTCCGGAACCGCCAGGCCGAGCAGGACGCCGAGGAGCGTGGTCTTCCCGGCCCCGTTGGGCCCGACGAGGCCGTGGATCTGACCGGCCGGCACGTCGAGGTCGACCTCGTCGAGGGCGATGACGTCGCCGAACGTCTTGCTGACACCGCGCGCCCGAATCGCAGCGGTCGGTTGCATGGGGTTCCTCCACCGATGAGGTCGACAATGCCGTTGCCCTGGACAACTTTCCGTCGTGGAAGTTAGGGGCCCCGAGTGGACTGGACCGCTCGATCTGCCAAACGGTCGGCGAACGCGGCCCACCGCGCAGGGGGAGCAGTCGCGGGCGCGGTCGTCCGCGCCACCCCTAGGCTCCCGCCGTGACCGATTCCGACCACGCCCTCGTCCGGGCGATCCGCGAGAGCCTGGCCGGCGCCGCCGATCCCGAGCGTGCGGCTGCCCAGCAGCGCTACATGAAGTCGGAGATGCCGTACCGGGGCATCAGCGCGCCCCAGCTCACCGCGCTGGTGCGGCCGCTGCTGGCGTCGTACGAACCGACGTCGCGGGGGGAGTGGGAGGCGACCGTGCGCGACCTGTGGGACGGGGCGACGCACCGCGAGGAGAGGTACGCCGCGCTCGCGCTGGCCAGGCATCGAGCGGCGAGGCCCTGGCGTGACCCGGCCCTGGTGCCGCTGGTGCGGCACCTGGTCGTGACCGGGGCCTGGTGGGACCTCGTCGACGACGTCGCCGTGCACCTGGCCGGGGCGATCCTGGTCGGGCACCCGGGGGAGATGGTCCCCGTCCTCCGGGGCTGGGCCACGGAGGACGACCCGTGGCTCCGGCGTACGGCGGTGATCTGCCAGCTCGGCCGGGGCGCCGACACCGACCTCGAGCTGCTGCGGCACGCGGTCGAGTCGAACGTGGACGACCCGTCCTTCTGGCTGCGCAAGGCGATCGGGTGGGCGCTGCGCGACCTCGCGCGGACCGACCCCGGCTGGGTGCGCGCCGAGGTGGCCCGGCTCGACGGGCGGCTGTCGGCGCTCTCGCGGCGGGAGGCGCTCAAGCACCTGTCCTGAGTCCCGGACCGGGTGAGAGGGCTCTCACGACGACCTCACGGCAGGCTCACCCGCGCCCGGCAACGTCCCTCTCGACAGCGTCAACCAGGGGCTCCGGCCCCGGACGAGAGGACACACCATGAACAAGCTGATGCCGATCGGCGCCCTGGCCGTCGCGGGGCTCTTCACCACCGGGATGCTGGCCGCGCAGGCGCCGGCCGCCTTCGCCGGCGGCGACGACTCCTCGGTGGTGAGGACCACCGACGACCGCGGCCGCGACCATGCGGAGGACGGGCCCCGTCACGAGGGCCGGCACCACGCTCACGACGACCACGGCCACCACCACGGCCACCACCACGGGCACCACCACGGGCACCACCACGGGCACGACGACCACGGTCACCACGGCGACGACGACTGACGTCGCAGTCTTCGGCCCCGCGGGACGACCGCGGGGCCGTCGTCCGTCCGGACCGGTCAGCTGGTGAAGCGGTACCCCATGCCGCGCACGGTCTCGATCGCCCCGGAGCCGAACTTGCGGCGCAGGTAGCCGACGTACACGTCGACGACGTTGGAGCCGGGGTCGAAGTCGAAGCCCCAGACCTGGTCGAGGAGCTGCTCGCGGGAGAGGACCTGCCCGGCGTTGAGCATGAAGATCTCCGCGAGGGCGAACTCCCGGGCCGAGAGGTCCACCTGCTTGCCGTCCACCGCGGCGCGGCGGGTTCGCAGGTCGAGGTGCACGCCACCGGCGGTGAGCGACTCGTCCCGGGACCGCGGATCGGCGCCCGAGGTGGGGCGCAGCCGGATCCGGACCCGGGCCAGCAGCTCGGCGAACCGGAACGGCTTGGGCATGTAGTCGTCGGCGCCGCCCTCGAGCGCGCTCACCGTGTCGGAGACCGAGTCCCGGGCCGTGAGGACGATGACCGGCACCGAAGATCCCTGGGCCCGCAGGTGCTCGAGCACCTCGAAGCCGTCCATCCCCGGCAGGCCGATGTCGAGGACCACCAGGTCGTGGTTGCCGCTCATCGCCTCGTCCAGGCCCTCGCGACCGTCGCCGACCACCGTCGCCACGTGCCCGTCGGCACGGAGCCCCTTGGCGACGAACGACGCGATGCGGGGCTCGTCCTCCACGATCAGGATGCGGGCCACGGGTGCTCCTCGCCGTCGCTGCCCACGACGGGCAGGGTGATCACGAACCGGGCTCCCGGCGGGTCGGCCTCCTCCACCGCCACGGTGCCGCCGTGGGCGTCGACGATGGCCCCCACGATCGACAGCCCGAGGCCGAACCCCTCGTCCCCCTCCGGCACCGCGCTGCGGCCGAACCGCTCGAAGATCCGCTGCCGGTCCGCGGGCGGGACTCCAGGGCCGGTGTCGCGCACCCAGATCCGCGCCGAGCCTCCGTCGTACGACGACCCGATCGCGACCACGTCGCCGGGCCCGGTGTGCTTCACCGCGTTGTCGGCCAGCTGGAGCATCGCCTGGGTGATCCGCTGCTCGTCGACCACGACCTTGACCTCGGCGAGGCCGTCGAGCCGCCAGTCCCGGTCGCCGAGCCCGCGGGCCTTGGCGACCAGGTCCTCGGTGAGCCGGGACAGGTCGGCCGGGCGGGTGGTCACGAAGTCCGGTCGGTCGCTCTTCGCGAGCAGGATCAGGTCACCGACCAGCCGCGACATCCGGTCCACCTCCTCGAGCAGCAGCTCCCGGGTCTCGGCCACCTCGGCGGGGCTGCCGGTGTCCAGCAGCTCGAGGTGGCCGCGCACCACGGTCAGCGGGGTCTTGAGCTCGTGCCCCGCGTCGTCGAGGAAGCGGCGCTGGCCGGCGAACGCCTCGTCGAGCCGCTCGAGCATGCCGTTGACGGTGCGGGTCAGGGCCGTGATGTCGTCGTTTCCGGTGACCGGGAGCCGGCGGGACAGGTCGGTCTCGCCGATCTCCTCGGTCGTCTCGCGCAGGGTGCGCAGCGGGGCCAGCAGGCGGCCGGACAGCCAGCCCGCGAACGCCGTGACCAGGAGCAGCGAGAGCAGGGCCACGATCGCGTACGTCCGCATCGTCGCCATCAGCTCGGCCTGCGCCTTCTCGAGGTAGGTCACCACGACCAGCGCCCCCGTCGACTGCCGACTCCGCACCGACTGGACGGTGACCAGCGCGTCCCCGTACGACGGGACGCTGACGTGGACGGTGCCGTTGCGGCTCACCAGCGGAGCCACCGTGTCGCGGAACTCCTGGCTGCGCAGGTAGGCCTCGTCGGTGCCGGAGGCGGAGACGAAGCGGGGCTCGCCGCCCAGCCAGGCGACCAGGATCTCGTTGTCGTCGGGGACCTTGCTCTCCAGGAAGCCGCGCAGCAGTGGCGTCACGCCGGCGAACGGCTGCTGGGTGGCGGGGTCGACGCCGTCCTGCTGGAGGTTGGTGAGCTCGGCGATCTCGCGGTCGACCTGGGCGTACATCCGTTCGTTGATGCGTTGGGACTCGATGGCGTAGACGATGGCGCCCGCGGTCGTCAGCGTGACGAGCACGAGCAGGGCCACTGCCGCCGTGATCCGGGTGCGCACGGAGACGCCCGACCGTGCCGGTCGGGCGTCAGCGCGCGGCGTGGGTTGCTCAGCCGTGGCCACCACCACCGGAGTCGTCGCCGCCGTGCGAGCCGCCCGAGTCGCCGCCGGAGCCGCTGTCGTCGCTGCCGTGCCCGCCGTCGTCGCCGCCGCGGTCGTCGCTGCCGCCGCCGCGGCCGTGCTCACCGCCGTGGTCGTCGCGGAGGTCGTCCAGGCTCGGGGTGACCACCTCGGGCCCGCCGTGGTCGTCACCGACGTCGTGGCCGGGGGACCGGGTGGTCGTGCCGTCCGGAGCGGCGCTTCGCGTGGGGGAGTCGCGGATCACGATCGTCTCCCGGGGAGCCGGCTCGTCGGCGGAGGACGCGGCCAGCGACCCGGCCACGAAGGCTCCCATCGGGAGGACGAGGCCGAGCGTGACGAGGATCTTCACCAGGGTGCTCATGCCACTGACGATCCTGCCCCATGGTGGGGCCGGGGTGAGAGCACGATGAGAGGACTCTCATCGAGATCGGGGTCGCCCGTGCCGGCGTACGCGGGCCGGCCAACCACGGACCCACCTGCCTCTGACTAGAGTGGCGCAGGTCACGACCAGGAGGTGCGGATGTTCGTCCCGTTCAGCGTTTCCGACTTCATCGACCGCGCGGTGCAGGTGTACGGCGAGCGGGTCGGGGTGGTCGACGAACCCAGCCAGCCCGCCCCGTCGCTCGGGGAGCTCACCTATGCCGAGATCGGCGCGCTCGCGCGGCGCCAGGCGGCCAAGCTCGACGAGCTGGGGATCGGGTTCGGAGACCGGGTGGCGATCGTGAGCCACAACAGTGCCCGGCTGCTGACGTCGTTCTTCGGGGTGGCCGGGTTCGGGCGGGTGCTGGTGCCGGTGAACTTCCGGCTGCGACCCGACGAGGTGCGCTACATCGTCGAGCACTCCGGGGCCCGGGTGCTGCTCGTCGACCCCGAGCTCGACGCGGAGCTCGCCGACGTGAAGGCCGAGCACCGCTTCGTGCTGGGCCAGGACGCCGACCTGTACGCCACCGAGGGCAGCGAGCCCCGGCCGTGGGAGCCCGACGAGAACGCGACCGCCTGCATCAACTACACGTCCGGCACGACCGCGCGGCCCAAGGGCGTGCAGATCACCCACCGCAACATCTGGGTCAACGCGGTCACCTTCGGGCTGCACGCGGCCGTCACCGATCGCGACGTCTACCTCCACACGCTGCCGATGTTCCACGCCAACGGGTGGGGAATGCCGTTCACGATGACGGGGCTGGGGGTCGAGCAGGTCGTCATCCGCAAGATCGACGGTGCCGAGATCCTGCGCCGGGTCGAGCAGCACGGGGTCACCGTCATGTGTGCCGCGCCCGCCGTCGCCGCCGCGGTGCTCGAGGCCGCGCAGGACTGGGAGGGCGAGATCCCCGGCCGGGACCGGGTGCGGATCATCATGGCCGGTGCGCCGCCGCCCACGAAGACCGTGGCCCGCGTCGAGGAGGAGCTCGGCTGGGAGTTCATCCAGATCTACGGCCTCACCGAGACCTCCCCGTTGCTCACCGTGAACCGGACCCGCGCGGAGTGGGACGACCTGTCCACCGAGGAGCGGGCGGCCCGGCTCACCCGCGCCGGCGTCCCGGCGATCGGCGTACGCCTCGACATCGGTGGCCCCGGGGAGCACGAGGGCGAGGTGCTGGCCCGCTCCAACGTGGTGCTCGAGGGCTACTGGGAGCAGCCGGAGGAGTCCGCGCGGGCGCTGGACGGCGGCTGGTTCCACACCGGCGACGGCGGCGTCATCGGCGAGGACGGCTACCTCACCATCAGCGACCGCAAGAAGGACGTGATCATCACCGGCGGCGAGAACGTCTCCTCGATCGAGGTCGAGGACGTGCTGTTCTCCCACCCCGAGGTGGCCGAGGTCGCCGTGATCGGCGTGCCCAGCGAGAAGTGGGGCGAGACGATCAAGGCGCTGGTGGTGCTGGCGGAGGGCGCGACGGTCACCGAGGCCGAGCTGATCGCGTGGTGCAAGGAGAAGGCGGCCGGCTACAAGGCGCCGACCTCGATCGAGTTCCGGGAGGTGCTGGCGCGCACCGCCACCGGCAAGCTGCAGAAGTTCAAGCTGCGGGCGCCGTACTGGGAGGGCTACGACCGCCAGGTCCACTAGCTCCCGGGCTGCACGTCCAGCACGACCTCGAACTCCAGCAGGTCGGCGCCGGAGGCCACCGGCTTGGCGCGCTCACCGGCGTGCGCCGCACGGGCGTCGCCGTCGCGCCAGGCGAGGAACGACTCGTCGTCCTGCCAGTGGGTGACGACGAAGTAGCGGTCGTCGCCCTTGACCGGCCGGAGCAGCTGGAAGCCGAGGAAGCCCGGCGCGCTGTCGACGGTGTGCGCCCGCGCGGCGAAGCGGCGCTCCAGCTCCTCGTGGGCCTGCGGGGGGACGGAGATGGCGTTGATCTTGACGACGGACATGACTCGACCCTAGGCCGGGGCTCAACACGCGACGGGTCGGCGTCGTACGGCGTGGACACGCGACGGGTCGGCGGGGCTGACTCAGCAACGGGCGACGGGTCGGCGATAGCCTCCCCGCATGCCTCCCCGCATGCCCAGCCTCAGCGACCTGGTCGACCTGCTGCACGGGTGGTACCCGCCGGCGACGGCGGACGGGTGGGACGCGGTCGGGCTGGTGCACGGCGAGCCGGGCGCGGGCGTCGGGAAGGTGATGTTCGCGGTCGACCCGACGATCGAGGTGGCGCGCGAGGCCGCCGAGTGGGGGGCCGACCTGCTGGTGGTGCACCACCCGCTGTTCCTCAAGCCGGTGCACGGGTTCGCCGCGACCACGCCCAAGGGCCGCACGCTGGCCACGCTCGCCGGTGCCGGCTGCGCGCTGCTGACCGCCCACACCAACGCCGACCGTGCCGTCGGCGGCGTGTCCGAGGCCCTGGCCACGGCGCTGGGCCTGACCGACCTCGCGCCGCTCACGTCCTCGTGGGACGGGCCGCAGGACAAGCTGACGGTCTACGTCCCGGTGCCGGACGCCGACCGGGTCCGGGCCGCGCTGGCCGACGCGGGCGCGGGACGGATCGGCGACTACGACCAGGCGTCGTTCTCGACCCCGGGGGAGGGCCGGTTCCGTCCGCTGGAGGGCGCCGCGCCGACGATCGGGTCGGTCGGCACTCCCGAGGTCGTCGAGGAGGTCCGGGTCGAGGTGGTGCTGCCGCGCGGCTGGCGTGCGGCGGTCGTGGCGGCCATGCTGGCGGCGCACCCCTACGAGGAGCCGGCGTACGACGTCGTCGAGCTCGCCGACCCCGGGACCGCGGCCACCGGGGCCGGACGGATCGGCACCGTCGCGGAGACGACGTTGCGCGGGTTCGCGGAGACCGTGGCCACGGCGCTGCCCGCCACCGCCCACGGCGTCCGCGTGGCCGGCGACCCGGACCGCGCCGTACGCCGGGTCGCGGTGTGCGGAGGCGCGGGGGACTTCCTGCTCGACACGGTGCTGCGCACCGACGCGGACGTCTACCTGACCAGCGACCTGCGGCACCACCCGGCGGCGGAGTTCCTCGAGCAGGGCGGCCCGGCCCTGGTCGACGTCGCGCACTGGGCCGCCGAGTGGACCTGGCTCCCGGTGGTCCGGGCGCGGGTCGAGGAGGCGCTGGGCGATACGGTGGAGACCCGGGTCAGCACGCGGTGCACCGACCCGTGGACCTTCCGCAACTGAATCCCCGACCGAGGAGCCCACGCTGAAATCCGACCCCTTCGCGCAACTGAAGCTGCTCGACGTCCAGGGCCTCGACCTGCGCGCCGACCAGCTGCGGCACCAGCGGGCGAACCTTCCGGAGCTGGCCGAGATCGCCGAGCTGCAGGCCGGCCGCACCGCGCTGGACAACCAGGCGCGCGACGCCCGCATCGTGGTGGACGACCTCACGGTGGAGCAGCAGAAGGTCGACGCCGACGTCGAGCAGGTCAAGGCCCGCCGGGTCCGTGACCGCGACCGGATGGACAAGGGGCTGATCACCAACCCCAAGGACCTCGAGCGGATGCAGCACGAGCTGCAGTCGCTGGAGCGCCGGATCGCCTCGCTGGAGGACGACGAGCTCGAGGTGATGGCCCGCGTCGAGGACGCCCAGCGCGAGCTCGACTCGCTGACGGCGCAGGTCGGGGCCGCGGACGAGCGCCTCGCGACGCTGGCGACCGCCCGTGACGAGAAGCTGGCCGAGATCGACGCCGAGCTCTCCAAGGTCATCGCCGAGCGCGCCGCGGCGGCCGAGGGCATGCCCGAGGACCTGATGGCGCTCTACGAGAAGCTCCGCACCCAGAAGGGCGGGGTGGGCGCGGCCGCGCTGCACCAGCGCCGCTGCACCGGCTGCCAGCTCGGCATCGACACCGCCGAGCTTGCGGTCATCAAGCGGGCCCCCAGCAACGAGGTGATCCGCTGCGAGGAGTGCTCGCGGATCCTGGTGCGCACCCCCGAGTCAGGGCTGTGACCCACCGGTCCGTCCTGATCGAGGCCGACGGCGGCTCACGCGGCAACCCCGGCCCCGCGGCGTACGGCGCGGTGCTCAAGGACGCCGAGACCGGCGAGGTGATCGCCGAGGAGGGCACCACGATCGGGGTGGCGACGAACAACGTCGCGGAGTACTCCGGGCTGATCGCGGGGCTGCGGCTGGCCGAGCAGTACGCGCCGGACGCGGAGGTCGAGGTCCGGATGGACTCCAAGCTGGTCGTCGAGCAGATGTCGGGCCGCTGGAAGATCAAGCACCCCGACATGAAGCCGCTGGCCATGGAGGCCAGCCGGCTCGCGCCGTTCGGCACGACGTACACCTGGGTCCCGCGGGAGCGGAACCGGCACGCGGACCGGCTCGCCAACGAGGCGCTCGACGGCACCCGCAGCGGGGTCACGGTCGTCGGTGAGAACCCCGGCGCGGACTCGCTGATCGAGGAGCTCGAGAGCCCCGCCGAGGCGCCGCGCCGCGGGTGGGCCGCACCGGCGGGGGAGCCGACCACGGTGATCCTGGTCCGGCACGGCGTCACCACGCACACCCTCGAGAAGCGGTTCTCCGGCGGGCTGGCCAGCGCCAACCCCGGGCTCGACGAGGAGGGCCGGGCGCAGGCGCGCGCCGTCGGTGCCTGGCTCGCGCCACTGGCGAGCTCGGTCGGTGCGGTCGTCTCCTCGCCGGTCCGCCGCACCCTGGAGACCGCCGAGATCGTCGCCGACCTGCTGGAGCAGAACGTCGAGGTGGAGCACGGCTTCGCGGAGATGGAGTTCGGCGCCTGGGACGGCAAGACGTTCCTCGAGGTCGCCGAGCAGCACCCGGACGAGCTCGATGCGTGGCTGGGCTCGCTGGACGTCGCGCCCGGCGGCGGCGAGTCGTTCCGGGTCGTGGAGAAGCGGGTGCTCGACGGGCTGCAGCGGCTGCTCGACGAGCACGGCGGCAAGACCGTGGTCGTCGTCAGCCACGTGACCCCCATCAAGACGCTGGTCGCGCACGCCGTCGAGGCGCCGCTCTCGGCGGTGTTCCGGATGGAGCTGTCGCCGGCCTCGGTGACGGTGCTGTCGTTCTTCCGCGGAGGCAAGGACGGCACCGAGGACCGGGCGTCGCTGCGGATGTACAACGCGCTGCCGCCCGGCAACGACGCGTTCTCCCAGGGCGGTCCCTGGTAGGTCTCCGGCTGCGCGCGCGGGGACGTCATACGAGGTGGCTGTCTTGGCCGCCGGGTCGTATGACGTCCCGCGGGAGGTCATACGGAGCGTGACCCCGGGCGACCTGATCGTATGACGTCCCCGCGGGACGAGGTCACACCTCGCTGACCACCACGTCGAGCTGGGTGCCCTTGCGGGTGTCGTCGCCGAGCTCGACCTTCCAGCCGAGGTCGGCGAGCTGGTCGGCGAGCTCGCCGGGGGTGCGCGGGCTGCCGCCGTCCTCGAGGACGGCGCGGACGATCCGGCCCTTGGTGGCCTTGTTGAAGTGGCTGACCACCTGCCGCTTGCCGTTGACCTCGTGCAGCACCCGGACCGTGGCCACGCGCGGCGCGAGGTCGGCCGGCGGCCGCCAGAACGCGGCGTACGTGCTCGAGCGCAGGTCGACCAGCAGCCCACCGCCGAGGGCCTCGGTGACGGTCGGGCCCAGGGCCTCGCGCCACACGCCGGCGACCGGTCCGGGGCCGGGCAGGGTGGTGTCGCCCGAGAGCCGGTACGCCGGGATCCGGTCGGCCGGGCGGACCAGCCCGAACAGCGACGAGGTGACCGCGAGCCGCGAACCCGCCCGGCGCTTGGCCGCGACGGAGAGCGTCGCGACGTCGAGGGCGTCGTAGAGCACGCCCGAGTAGATCCGGTCGGCGCGCGCGGTCGGGGCGGTGCGCAACCGCGCGTTCAGCGCGACGAGGTCGGCCTGGGTGCCGCCGAGGCCGAGGGTGCCGGCCGCCACCGCGGGGTCGCCGGTGCACAGCTCCACCAGCGCGTCGAGCACCGTCTCCCGCGCCGGGGTCAGGCCGGGGAGGCTCAGCCCCGCCAGGTCGAGCGGCTTGCCGCGGGTGGGGACGGACTTGCCCTCGCTCGGAGGCAGCAGGATCAGCACGGGTCAAGGCTAGGGTGCGGACATGCCCAGCAGCCGAGTGGTGCACGTCCGGTCCGCCGTCGAGGGGGTGGCCGCCCAGAGCCTGCGCGCGGGGATCGCGCGAATCCAGGCCGAGCTGGAGGTCACGCCGGACTTCCCGGGCGAGGTCGAGCGGGCCGCGGCGCGGGCCGCCGCCGCTCCCCGGCTGCCCGACCTGGACCGCACCGACCTGGCGCTGGTCACCATCGACCCGCCCGGGTCCATGGACCTCGACCAGGCGCTGCACCTCGAGCGCGACGGGGCCGGGTACGTCGTGCACTACGCGATCGCCGACGTGGCCGCCTTCGTGATCCCGGGCGACCCGGTGGACACCGAGGCGCACCGCCGCGGCGAGACCCTCTACGGCGCCGACTCCAAGGTGCCGCTGCACCCGCCGGTGCTGTCGGAGGACGCCGCCTCGCTGCTGCCCGACCAGGTCCGCCCGGCGCTGCTGTGGACGATCCGGGTGGACGCCACCGGCGCGGGCACCCACGTCACCGTGGAGCGGGCCCGGGTGCGCTCCACCGCCCGGCTCGACTACGAGGGCGCCCAGCGGCTGATTGACGACGGCAGCGCCGACGAGTCGCTGCGGCTGCTGGCCGAGGTGGGCCGGCTCCGCCTCGAGCGGGAGGCCGCCCGCGGGGGCGTGTCGCTGCCGCTGCCCGAGCAGGAGGTCGACGTCTCCGACGACGTGTGGGAGCTGGAGTACCGCACGCTGCTCCCGGTCGAGGAGTGGAATGCCCAGATCTCGCTGCTCACCGGCTTCGGCGCCGCGTCGCTGATGGTGCACGCCCGGGTGGGACTGCTGCGGACCCTGCCGCCGCCGGACCCGCGCGACGTCCAGCGGCTGCACCGCACGGCGCGGGCGCTGCGCGTCGACTGGCCGGCCGAGCAGCCCTACCCCGACTTCATCCGCTCGCTCGACCCCGCCCGGCCCGACCACGCCGCGATGATCACCGCCTGCACCCGGCTGCTGCGCGGCAGCGGGTACGTCGGATTCGACGGCGGGGTGCCCGCCGACCCGCAGCACGCGGCGCTCGCCTCGGAGTACGCCCACGTCACGGCGCCGCTGCGGCGGCTGGGCGACCGGTACGCCGGCGAGATCTGCGTGGCGCTGTGCGCGGGCACGGCGGTGCCGGCCTGGGTGCTCGACCGGTTGCCCGAGCTGCCCGGGGTGCTCCAGGAGTCCGGCCGGCGCGCACACCGGTACGAGGGCGCGATCCTGGACCTGGTCGAGGCGGGCGTGCTCCAGCACCGGGTCGGTGACAAGTTCGACGCGGTCGTCGTCGACGTCGACGGCAAGGACGGGACACGGGGCGTGGTCACCATCCAGGAGCCTGCCGTCGAGGCGCCGGTCGTGGGCTCGGGGCGGCTGCCGCTCGGCACCGACGTACAGGTGGAGCTGACCCGGGCGGACGTCGAGGCGCGCAGGGTCGAGTTCACGCTGCTGTGACTCAGGAGCGGCCCGGGGGTTCGGCCACCGCGAACGGGAGCGAGGCCTCGACGCGACCTCCCTGGGGCGTCGGCCCCGCGCTGAGCGTCCCGCCGAGCTCCGTGGCCCGCTCCCGCATCGAGGACAGCCCGACCCCGGCAGCCCAGGCGTCCGCGCAGGCGTCCTCGTCGGTCACGACCACGGCCAGGCCGTCGGCCCGGCACTCGAGGCGCACGGAGGCCGACGGGCTGGAGGTGTGGCGCGCGACGTTGGTCAGGGCCTCCACCACGATCCGGTACGCCGCCACCTCGACGGCTGCGGGCAGCGGCGGCAGCACCTCCGGGGCGTCGACCCGCACCGCGAGCGGCCGACCGCCGCGGCTGCGGAGCCCCGCCGCCTGCTGTCGGAGGGCGGGGACCAGGCCGAGCTCGTCGAGGGCGGGCGGTCGCATCGCGTAGACCAGCCGGCGGATCTCCTCGATGGCGGTGACCGTCTCGGCCCGGAGCACCCGCAGCAGCTCCGCGGCGCCGGCGGGGTCGCTGCCGACCAGGTTGCGCGCGGCGTCGGCGGTGAAGGCGATCCCGGACAGCCGCGGGCCGAGTCCGTCGTGGAGGTCGCGGCGCAGCCGGCGGCGCTCCTCCTCGCGGGCGGTGATCGTGTGACCGCGCGACTCCTGCAGGTCCTCGGCCAGGGCCCGGGCCCGGAGGGTCTGGCCCAGCAGCGGTGCGACCAGGGAGAGGGCTCGTCGGTCTCCCGCGGTGAGCCTCAGGTCGCCGGGACGCAGCCCGACCACCAGCTCGGCGTCCCGGTCGTGGTCCAGGCGCACCGAGCCCAGGTGCGGAGTCTCGGTGCCCGAGCTCGCCACGGTCGCGCCGCCGGACCGCAGCGCGGCGTACGGCAGCACGAGCGCCTCCCGGATCGCCCGGAGCGCCAGCACCGGGTCGTCCCCCACCCGGCCGGCGACCTGGGCCGCCGCACCCAGGGGGTCGGGACGCCGGCCGAACAGCAGCTCGTCGACGACGCCGTGCAGGACCACGCGCAACGGGTGGAAGGTCATGGCCGCCAGCGCGCCGAGCACGGCCAGCGTCGCCGGGGAGGGGGTGGTTTCGCCGAGGATCTCGAGCAGGGACTCCAGGACCATGAACAGCGCGACGTACCCGGTGGCCGCCGTCCCGAGGACGGTGACCTCGACGACCAGGCCCCGCACGTCGACGAGCTCCGGACGGCGCAGGCCGATGGCCATCGCGGCCGGTACGCCGGCCAGGGTCAGCCAGGCGACCACCTGGCCCACGGTGCCGAGCTGCATGAAGCCGGTGACGAAGACCGCCGTCCCCGCGACGGACGCCGCCAGCGCCATCCAGATCAGGGCGCGACGGTCGTCTCCGTCGGCTCGCTCGATCTTCCACCACGTGTGGGCGAGCAGCACGCACCCGAGCACCAGCCCCATCGACGACAGCACCGGGGTGCTGGCCGGCCAGGCCGACGCGAGCAGTCCCGCCGCGGCCACGGTGACCACGGCGAGGAAGTCGACGGGGCCGCGCACCCGCGCGCTCGGGTAGAGCGTCAGGGCGAGCGGCGCCAGCAGCGCCGAGGCCAGCACGAAGGCCACGCGCGCCGCGCCGTCGTTGCCCGTGGCCGCCAAGAGCGAGCCGGCCGCGAGGTTGCAGCCGCTCAGGATCATCAGCACAGCCGCTGGACGGGCCCTGCGGATGGGCAGCAGGGCCACTCCGCCGGCGACACCCCCGGCGCCGAGGGCCATCAGCGCCACCAGCGACGGGTAGCCGGTCATGTGCCCAGGCCGCCCTCGCGGGCCCGGATGATCGCGGCTGCCCGGTCGGCCACCTCGAGCTTCGCGAAGATGCTGGTCAGGTGGTTGCTCACGGTCTTGGGTGAGAGGAAGAGCGCGTCGGCGATCGCCGCCGTGCGCCGGCCGGACGCCAGCAGGTCGAGGATCTCGCGCTCGCGGTCGGTGAGCTCCGGGAACGGCTCGGCGCGCGGCGCCGGGGGAGCGGCGAAGTAACCCAGCACCCGCGCCGCGACACCGGGGCCGAAGATCACCTGCCCGGCGATGACGGCGCGGATGGCGGTGACGATGTCGTCCTGCTCGGCCCCCTTGAGGAGATAGCCCCGCGCCCCGGCCTGCATGGCGGTGAACACCGTGGCGTCGTCGTCGTACATCGTCAGCATCAGCACCGCCGCCTCCGGCACGCTGGCGCGGATCCTCCGGGTCGCCTCGACGCCGTCCGTCCCGGGCATCCGGACGTCCATCAGGACCACGTCGGGGCGCAGCAGCTGGGTCTCGCGCACGGCCGCGTCGCCGTCGGCGGCCAGCCCCACCACCTCGAGACCGTCGATGGTGTCGATGAGCGCGCGCAGCCCGCCGCGGACGACGGGATGGTCGTCGGCGATCAGCACGCGCAGACCCATGTCCCCATGATGGCGGTCGCGGTCCCACATCGACCCGGGAAGTTTCTCCCACGGCGCGCGGATCAGGGGGAACATGGTGGGGTAGTCCGTCGGTCGTGACGGGAGGCGAGCGGGGCCCACGGTGGACCCGTCCACTTCTTCACCCGAGGAGCCACCATGAACACCACATCCGACAACAGCCCCCACGGTCGGCAGAAGGCCGGCCTGGTCCTCGCCGGGCTCTACAGCCTGGCGAACATCCCCAGCGCCTTCTTCCCCGCGCCCGACGGGGAGGAGGGCCCGCCGCTCGAGATCCTCGTGATCGGCAGCCTGCTCGGCGTGGTCGGGCTGGTGGCGGTGGTCCTGGCCTGGCGCACGGGCAACCGGGCTGCGCTGCGGGTGGCCGCGGGCGCCATCATCGTCGTCACCCTGACCGGCCTGCCGGCGTTCTTCGTCGACGTGCCCGCGGGCATCAAGCTCCTGGTCGGCCTCTCGGTCCTGCTGACGATCGCCACGGTGGTGCTGATGTTCTCGCCCACTCGTCGTCCGGAGCCGGTGCTCGACTGATCCCGGTGGGCCGCACGCGCCGCTTGCGGCTGCCCCGCCACCACCGGACGGTGGGTGGTGGCGGTCCGGGGTCAGCGCCAGCGGGGCGCGCGCCTCACAGCTTGAAGCGCCACGAGAGGCCCTTGCCCAGGCGGACCCTGCCGCGGCCGCGCGAGCTCACCGAGAGCCGCCCGACCCGCTTGGAGACGCTGGCGCCGCCCCGGGACAGGTTCAGGAACGTCGACCTGCCGAGCCGCTTGCGTCGGTGGAACACCAGGCCCATGGATCAGGCCTTCTCGCAGGCGATGCCGTCGTTGTCCGCGTCGAGGGTGCCGTTGTGGCCCTCGGCGAGGTTGTACTGCTTGGTGTTGTGGTAGAAGTTCTTCACCGGCGTGCCGGACGTGTGGTCGTGGGCCTTCTTGCGGCCGACCCCGTGCGGCCACTTCTTGTTGAGGTTGGTGCAGTTGTCGTGGATGCCGGTGGTGTGGGCATCGGCGGTCACGGGCATCGCGGCACTGCCGCAGACGATGCCGAGCGCCAGGACGAAGCTGCCGAGTCGGGCCTTGCCGTGCACGTCGTACTCCTTGGTCCGAGGGGGATCGGGGAGAGGCTAGGTGCGGAGGGGCAGCTGCCGCCGGGGAATGGCGGAACCGGCCGGCTACGCCGGCTGCAGCCCCGGGTGGTCCGGGTGGTCGCGATGCCCTGCGGCGAGCAGCTTGAGGGCGGTGCAGACGCGGTCGGGGTGAGGGGCGGCCGCGTGCTCCACCACGAGCCGGCGCCTGGCCAGGCAGTCGTCGAGGGCGCGCTCCATCACCCGGCGTACCAGCGGGCTCGGCGACGCCCCTTCCCGGTCCAGGTAGGCGCGTGCGACGGCTTCGTCCTCGGTGATCCGGGCGAGCAGGAACTCCACCAGCGTGAGGCTGTCCCGGTCGCCGAACTGTCGGGTGTCAATGCTCCCCATGACCCATCATTGCTCCCCCCGAGCACGTGTTGGACCTCGAGGCTAGGGCGGTGGGACCGTCCTGCGGCGAAGAACGGCGAAACAGGGTCGAAGGTCCCGAGGCCTGGCCAGTTCGGGCCATTGGTCCCTAGCCACCTCTGGGGACGGTCAGGCAAAGGTGGATCCGTGAACGTCGAGACGTTGCGCGTCGTCACCGACCCCCAGCTCGAGCGCCGGCCCGTGATCCGTCGTGAGGACGAGAGCCAGGTCGGCCCGTTGTTCTTCAGCTTCGGCGAGATCGACCTGCTGTGCGGTGCCTGCACGTTCCTGCTGATCCGGGGCGCGCGGACCGTGGAGGCCATCCTCGACTTGATCGTGGTGTGCCCGAACTGCGGGGCCTGCAACGAGGCGTGGCAGGACCCGGGAATCCCCGCCTAGCGGGGCGAGCGCCTCGGCAACAACAGGGGAGCCCCCGTCGCACTCACGCAGTGTGACGGGGGCATTGCTCGCCGGTGCCGCGGGTTGCTCAGGCCCGTGGTCGGGATGCGTCGGGGACCGGGCGGGCAGGCTCGGCCGCCGTCAGGTCCCGTCGGTGCCCCAGGTGCTCGAGCCATCCCACGAGGACCCGGTGGAGGGCATCGGCTCCGACCACCATCGGTCGGGGCGGTGCCGGGAGAGCCACGGGCCACATGATCATCGCCCGGTCCTGCCAGCCGCCCAGGCCACCGTGACAACCCACCAGTCCCTCGAACGCCGCGACCTCGCCGAGGTCGTCGACGAGGCTGTTGACGTAGATGTCGGGGGCCTCCGCCATGGTCGCCGCACGGAGGACGAAGGCGGGCGCCTCGGGTCCGAAGCCGGCCAGGGGGTCCTCGCCCACCACCACGCCCTCCCGCACGCGGTGCTCGCCGCCGGGCCCGAGGACCACGGGTCCGTGGTCGGCCGTGTCGACCACGACGAAGCCGACGCCGGGATGGGCCACCAGCCCGGGCACCAGCGCCGGGAAGTGCGCGGTCAGGTCGTCCAGCGTGAGCCTGGACTTCTCGCCCGCCACGTAGACCAGCCCCAAGTTGCCCGAGCCGAAGACGAGGCACCGGTCGGCGCCGTCCTCCTCGGCCGGGACCGGGGCCGGTGCGGTCCCGTCGGGTGGGGACGACTCGAGTCGACCCGCCGAGATCCGGTCGGACGCGCGGCCGAGCGCCCGGCCCAGCACCGTGTCGGTGCCGCTGGTGGAGGCGATCATGGAGTTCAGCGCCCCGGTCGCCTCGGCGTTCTCCTCCTCGGCGGCGACGTCGGAGTCGGTGAGCCGGCGTACGAGTGCGGCGAGGTCCTCGCCGTACCGCGAGGCGAACACCTCGCCCTGGGACTGGCCGTGGTCGGACAGCACGACGAAGTGGTACCGGCGGGGGGAGACCGTCGCGACCTGCTCGAGCTGTGCGATGACGGCGTCGATGCCCTCCAGCGCGGCCAGCGACTCCGGCTGCATCAGCCCCGCATGGTGCGCGACGGCGTCGTAGTCGACGTAGTCCACGTAGATGACCCGCCGGCCCTGCAGCATCGAGTCGGCCACCAGCGTGGTGTTCAGGTCGCGCAGGACCCCGCTCACGGCGGCGCGCTCCCCGGCGAAGCCCCACCCGCGCTCGACCCGGGGGCGCACGTCGCGGCGCGTCGCCCGAGCGGCCTGGAACCGCTCGCGCGCGACCTCGCTCACCGTCCGCGACATGCTCCGGGCCAGGCCCTCCGGACGGGCGAGGAACGTGGACAGCGCGACGCGGGCGTGCTTGGTCTCACGAGTCCGGTGCACCGCGCTCATCGTGGCGTACGCCGTCGGCGCGTCGCCGGTGAACAGGTTGCTGACCGACACCCCGTCGTCGACGAGCAGGCCGCGGCCGTCGGTGTGCTGGGCCTCGATCACGGCGGCGTCCGCGGGCTTGTTCGCGACGAAGACCTTGCCGGTCGGCCGGTCGACCCAGCGGAACGCGGGGATTCCCTCGATGGTGCCGTGCAGGATGCCCATCTGGCTGGCCGGCGTCGTGGCGGGGAGCTTGGGCCGCCACTCGGCCATCCGGTGCGAGCCACTGCGTATCCAGCGCGACAGGGTGGGCAGCGTGCCGGCGCGCACGCCCCACTCCAGCACCGGGTAGGGCACGCCGTCGGCCTGGATGAAGACCACACCGGGCACGTCGGGATCGGTGAGGTCGGGCGGTCTCGCCCGGCGTCCCCGGCGCAACAGGCTCGCGGTGACCGCGTCGTCCGTGCCCGCGGTGGCCACCCAGACGAACGCCGTCGAGACGGCCGAGACGACCCAGGAGGCGGCGAAGGCGGCGAGGAAGGGAGGGTTGTGCTGCTCACCCGAGAAGTCCCACGCCACCAGCCAGACGACGATCCCCTGACCGAACAGGCCGAGCAGCACCGCGCCCACCCATCCCACGAGCACGGCCAGGCGCACCAGCAGCGGCCGGAGCACGGCGCCGACCACGGCGATAGCGATCGCCGCGGCGATGGTGCGGCCCGGGCCCTTGATGTCGAACTCCGGGACCAGCCACGAGGCGATCTGCAGGCCGAGGGCTGCGCCGAGCACCGCGAGCACCGCGCGCCCGACGTCGCCCCAGCGCAGGTGCCACCAGCCACTCCTGGGCCGGGCGTGCCTCGTCATGGGCTCACGGTAGGTGTGCGCGGCGGCCTGCGGCGTCGTCACCGACGGGTGATGCGGACGGTGGTCCGCACCGGCTCCGCGGCACCGGTGGGTGGGCGTCGTCAGCCCCGACTCGAGCTGGCGAGCAGCACCGCGAGGGCCGTCATCGGTACGGCCCACGACATCGCCCGCAGCGCTCCTTCGAGGGGGCTGAGCAGCACCGCCCGGTCCAGCGGCACGGCGGTCCCGTCCGTGGTGGTGAGGTCCCCGGTGATTGACACGGTGTCGCGGCGCAGTCGTCGCGCTGGTGTGCTCAGCCGGCGCTGGGCGTACGACGTGCCCACGGCCGCCAGCGTCATGGCTGCGGCGGCGGCTACCGCCCCGGGCGCCGGGGTCGGCGCCTGCGCGAGGAAGCCGACGACCACGGGAAAACCGCCCCAGCCCCAGGCGAACACGTGGTCGTTGTGGAGCCGGCCGCCGAACAGCTCGAGGTTGTACCCCACCACCAGCACCGCCCCGACCGGGATGGCGGCGAGGAGCGCCCAGTTGGCCCCGTCCCGGAAGAACGCCCCGGCGAGGCCGAGGACCACGGCCCCGAGCAGCGACAGCGCGGCCACCGCCGACAGGGTCGTCGAGGCGATGCCCGTCCTCAGCGGGCGGCCCTGCTGCTCGTCGAGGGCGTGCGCGGCGAGGCCGACCGCGAGGAAGAACGCGAGAAGGGTGAACGCGAGGTCGGTCCAGTCGAGGGCCGGAGCGACCGCCGCCCCGAGCGCTACGTAGCTCAGGTGCCAGGCGGTGTACGGCGGGTGCAGCAGCGTCCACCAGTCCGAGACCGCGTTGCCCCGCCGTGCGTAGAAGGCGGCGGCCGGCTCACCCATGCCGCCTGCGTCCGGACATCACCAGGCCGCCGCCCAGGCTCATGGGTCTGACGCGAACGTTCTCGAGGCCGGCGGCCTGCCACATGGCGACGTGCCGCTCGACGGGATGGGCGCGGTAGTGCTGCTCGATGGACGGACCGAGGAAGGACCCGACGCGTGCCCAGGCGCCGCCGCCGCTCACGAGCCCCGCGACCGGGAGGATCGCCCTCGTGTACAGGCGCCAGGCGGGCCGCCACACCGGCGGCGGCGGGACACCGAACTCGAGGCTGGCGACGACCCCGCCCGGCCGGACCACCCGCGCGAGCTCGGCCAGCGTGGCCGCGGGGTCGGCGACGTAGCGGAGCAGGTAGGTGAACGTCAGGGCGTCGAACGAGGCATCCCGGAAGGGAAGCTGCTCGGCGCGAGCGGCCGCCAGCCGGATGCGGTCGTCACGGCCGCGCGCCTCGACCCGCTGCCTGCCGCGGCGCAGCATCTGCTCGGTCAGGTCGACCCCGACCACGCGAGCGTTCGTCCGGTCGGCGAGCGCGAGGGCCACGCCCGCGGTCCCGGTCGCCACGTCGAGGACCGTGGCCGGGTTGCCCGCCACGACGGCGTCGACCATCGCCGTCCGCCAGCGACGGTTCTGGCCGAAGGAGAGGACTTCCTCCAGCACGTCGTAGCGCCGGGGGAGCCCGTCGAACAGCTCCCGGGCGAACCGGTTGGGCTCCGCGCGCGAGCGCACGACCGCCCGCTGGCTCGGTGTCGGCATCGCGCGCCTCCTCGGCCCGTCCCTGCTCGCCACGATAGTGCCGCGCGTCTGGCCGCGAGTCCCGCAAATGAGGGGTGCGGACGGGCTGGCGCCAGGCCTCAGAATGCCCGCACGCCCGCTGACTGCAACACATTCACCACTGGAGGCTGCGGCTTTGCTCGGTTTGGGACGGTCGTGAGCCGGTGAGGCGATGCGTCTCGCGTGCAGGGCGCGACCGGCGCTTCCTACCGGGCGCCGGAATCAGACAACTGTTCCGGGCGCGGCCTGTGACTTGGAGACCGACAACTGCCAGATCGCGCCGACAAGCCATGCCATGCCGGCGAACAAGGTCAAGTACAAGCCGATAGCAGCAGCGCCATTCATGTCTGCGAGGCCGATCAGGGCCACGATCGCGGCCAGGACAGTCAACGTGATCTGCGAGGCTTTCCCGGGTGTCTTCTCGGGACTGAGGACACGCGATGACAGGACCAGCACGACGATGCCAACCAAGCTGAGAACGAGGGTGATGACGCCGTCGCCGTCCGTGCCGCGGGCGCTGATGCCGAGCAGGGAGACCCACGGCAGGAAAGCGGCAACCGCCACAACGATCATTGCGCCGAAGGAAATGCGCTGCGGGGTAGTCAACCGAGTCAGGTCCATGGGCGGACCATATCTCCGGTTTCGCGTCTTCTCGGGGAAACGGGAGATCAGTGTGCGACGGCCATGTATCGGTCCATGTCCTTGCGGGGAGGTCAAGGCCCAACTCGGATACCGCGGTCGCTGTCGATGAGGGTGGTGCGGACGGGCTGGCCTGTAGGCCGGGTTCTGTCCCGGGGGCCCTTGCGGGCGTCCCGGGGGCGACCATCCATCTACGGCTGCCGTTGCCGACAACCTCCAGCGGTCTACCCGCGCACTCGGGCGGGCAGCCCTCAGACGTGCGCGCGCCCGGTGTCCGAAGACGCCGGGCTTCTTGACCTTGCTCCAGGTGGGGTTTGCCGAGCCGACCCGGTCGCCCGGGTCGCTGGTGGTCTCTTGCACCACCGTTTCACCCTTACCGCCCGGTCCCGTCGAAACGGAGCCGGGAGGCGGTCTGTTTTCTGTGGCACTGTCCCGCGAGTCACCTCGGGTGGGTGTTACCCACCACCTCGCCCTGTGGAGCCCGGACCTTCCTCGGCGCCTCCGTGAGGAGACGACGCGGTCGCCCGGCCAGCCCATCCGCATGGCAAGGATAGGGGACGATGCGTCCGGTCGTACTCTGGCCGACGTGCTGCCCACCGGATACGGGATCCGACCTCTCGCCGTCGAGGACGCGCCGGCCCTCGCCGCGGCGTACTCACGCAACCGTGAGCACCTCGCCCCGTGGGACCCGCGCCGCACCGGTGAGTTCTTCACCGAGGCCGCCCAGCGCAAGGACGCCGAGGCCAAGCTGGAGAGCGCCGCGCTCGGGCTCCAGCACCCGTGGCTGCTGGTCCACGGCGACGAGGTGGTCGGCCGGGTCAACCTCAACAACGTCGTGCGGGGGGTCTTCCAGAGCGCGTCGCTCGGCTACTGGGTCGACCACCGGCACACGGGCCGGGGGCTCGCCACGGCCGCGGTCGGGTGCGCGCTCCGGCGCGCCGTCGAGCTCGGCCTGCACCGGGTGGAGGCGGGCACGCTGGTGGGCAACGTCGCGTCCCGGGCGGTGCTGCGCCGCTGCGGCTTCGAGCAGTACGGCGTGGCCTCCGACTACCTGTTCATCGCGGGTGCCTGGCAGGACCATCTCCTGTTCCAGCGCATCCTTCACGACCGGCCGGCCGGCGCCGCGGCGCCGTGAGGGAGGCGGACGACATGACCGACGACCACGAGCTGCAGCCGCCGCCCATCACCTTCCCGGGGCGGGGACCCGAGACGGCGTACCGCACCGCCCACGACCTGCTCTCACGCCGGGCGCCACGCGAGGCGCTGGAGGTGCTGGAGCCTGCCCTGGAGCAGGAACCCCGCAACACCGGCCTGCGCTCGCTGCGGGCCTGGGCCTACCTGCTGCGCGCCCAGCTGGCCAAGGCCGAGGCGGAGCTGGCCGCGCTGGTCGAGGAGCGGCCCGACGACGACTGGGCCCGGCACGCCCTGGGCCGCAGCCTGGAGCGCCAGGCCCGGCTCAGCGAGGCGCTGCCGCACCTGCGCCTGGCCGCCGCGATGAGCGGCGACCCCGAGCACGAGCTGGCGGTGCTCCGCGTCGAGCGACGGCTCGCCGAGACCGGCCAGACGTCGTACGACGACCTGACCTAGTCTCGACAGGCTCGACCACCGGAGCCGACAGACCCGACCGAGACGTCAGGGCTGTGTCAGCACCTCGGCGCCGGTCGGCGTGACGAGCAGGGTGTGCTCGAACTGCGCGCTGCGGCGCCGGTCCCGGGTCACGACCGTCCAGTCGTCGTCCCACATCTCCCACTCGTGGGTGCCTAGGTTGAGCATCGGCTCGATGGTGAAGGTCATCCCGACCTCGATCAGGTCGTCGTACTCCGGGGTGTCGTAGTGGGGCACGATCAGGCCGCTGTGGAAGGCGGTCCCGATGCCGTGGCCGGTGAACTCACGGACCACGCCGTACCCGAAGCGGCGCGCGTAGGACTCGATCACCCGGCCGATCACGCTGATCCGGCGCCCGGGCTTGACGGCCTTGATGCCGCGGTCGAGCGCCTCACGGGTCCGCTCGACCAGCAGACGCGACTCCTCGTCCACGTCGCCGGCGAGGAAGGTCGCGTTGGTGTCGCCGTGCACCCCGTCGAGAAAGGCGGTGATGTCGATGTTGACGATGTCGCCGTCCTCGACCCGACGGCTGTCGGGGATGCCGTGGCAGATCACCTCGTTGACGCTCGAGCACAGCGACTTGGGGAAGCCGCGGTAGCCGAGCGTGGAGGGGTAGGCGCCGTGGTCACAGAGGAACTCGTGGCCGATCCGGTCGAGCTCGTTGGTGGTGACGCCCGGCACCACGTGGGAGCCGACCAGCTCGCGGGCCTGCGCGGCGAGCTTCCCGGCCACGCGCATCCGCTCGATCGTCCCGGCGTCCTTGACCTCGCTGCCGGTGAACCGCTCCGGCGTCGGCTTGTCGACGTACTCCGGCCGCGGGATGTGAGCGGGGACGGGACGTCGCGGCGAGATCGTGGCGGCAGTCAGGGGAGTCACGCGGGCGAGTGTAGTTTCAGGCGACATGAGCCAGTTCTGGTACTGCGTCAAGCACCACCGGGTCGAGGACCCGGACGGGTGCCCGCCCATCGATCGCCTCGGCCCCTACGACACGCGCGAGGAGGCCGAGCACGCGCTGGAGAAGGCCGCCGAGCGCAACCAGGAGTGGGAGAACGACCCCAACTGGAACGACGAGCCCTGATCGGTGGCGAGATCTCGTCGTCACAACCCCAACGCCGTCTCGCCGTGGCCGTTCGTCGGCATGGCCGGCATGGCCTGCGCGTTCTTCCTGTACGCCGCGTCCGGCCTGCTCGCCCCGTGGTGGGCGGTGGTCGCGCTGCTGGTGCTCTGGGTGGTGCTGCTCGTGGTGGCGACCCGGTGGTGGACCCCGCACCCGAAGCGGGTGCCGTTCGTGGCGCTCTTCGCGGTGGCCTTCTGGTTCGCCGCGATGAACGCCGGGGGAGCGTGGCTGGGGTGGACCGCGTGACGCTGCTGCCCTCGGCGCGCTCCCTGCGCGTCGCCCCGTTGACCCCCGAGCACGCGCGCGACATCTGCACGTGGGGCTACCCGGCGCCGTACGACTGCTACGACATGACCGAGGTCGACCCGGACGAGCTGCTCTCTCCCGACGCCGGGGTCTACGCCTTGCTGGCCGACGAGCGGCTGGTCGGCTTCCGGTCGTTCGGAGCCGACGGGCGGGTCCCCGGCTGGGCGTACGACGACTCGGCGCTGGACACGGGTGGGGGCCTGCGCCCCGAGCTGGTCGGCCAGGGCCTGGGCCGGCACGCCATCGCTGCCGGACTGGCCTTCGGCCGGGAGAGGTTCGCTCCGCCGGCCTTCCGGGTCACGGTGGCCTCGTTCAACACGCGGGCGCTGAGGACCGTGGAGTCGCTGGGGTTCGGCCGGGTCGGGAGGTTCGACGCGGCCAGCGACGGCCGCAGCTTCGAGGTGCTCGTCCGGCCCGAGGGCTGAGGCTCGGGGCTGCGGGTCTCAGTGCGGGCTCACCCGCAGGATCGCGTCGTTCCCGTTGCCGTTGTCGGTGGTGACCAGCAGGTCGTGGTTCGGGGCGAGCGTGACCGAGCGGAGCCGGCCGAACCGCTGCAGCGCCTTCGGTGCCCGGGCACGCTGCAGGTGGCCCGCGGCGTCGAAGGTCAGGAACACGATCCGTCCGGCCTTGAGCGCCGCGACCGCCAGGGTGCCGTTCAGCGCGCCCCATGCCCTGCCACGGACGAAGGTGCCGCCGCTCGTGGCCAGCGTCGGGTTGCCGGAGCTCCAGCGGGCCTCGACCTGCTTCCCGGGCAGGTCCTGGTCGGTCATCGGGACGTCCTCGTTGTAGCCGGGGACGGGGTCGTAGCCGTAGTCGCCGCCGTCGACGAGCCGGTTCACCTCGTCGTCACGGTAGGTGCCCTGCTCGATCGACCAGAGGGTCCCGTCCCTGCGCTGCGCGAGGCCCTGGACGTTGCGGTGGCCGTAGGTGTGGACGTACCGCGTCTTCCGGTTGTGGGCGTCGATGAACGGGTTGGTCGGCCACGGCGCGCCGGTACGACGGTCCAGCCGCAGCGTCTTGCCGCCGAGCGAGGTCAGGTCCTCGGGGTTGGTGCCCTCGGCCGCGTCGCCGGTGCCGACGAGCAGGGACCCGTCCCGCGCGATCAGCAGCCGACACCCGCCGTGCCGTCCGCTGCTGGTGGGGAGGCCGCCGACGAGCTCCTTGATCCGTCGCGCCCGCGTCGCCCGCGCGTTGAGGTGCCAGGCGAGCACGTGCACCTCGTGACCGGAGGCGGTGGTGCCGCCCTGGCAGGTGTAGAAGCGGCCGTTCCCCGCGAAGTCCGGGTCGACCTCGAGCGACATCAGGCCGGTCTCCCCGGAGACCCACACCCGGTCGCTCGGGAACCGCACCCGGTGGGTGCGGCCGTTCTGCCAGACCGAGAGGGTGGCCCGGTCGCGCTGGGTGAGCAGCAGCCGGTGGTGACCGATCGGCTGCACGTCCCAGGGGTGGTCGAGGCCGGTGACCTGCCGGTGCACGTGCAGCGTGGGTACGCCGCGGGCCGGTGACGGGGCAGGGGCGGGGCCGTCCGGCGCGGCGACCGCCGGAGCGGTCGGGAGGACGAGGGCGAGGAGCAGTGCTGCCGAGACCAGACGCATGCCGGCATCATGGCAAGCCCGCGTCCCGGGCGCACCCCGTGTGGACCACCGGCTCACGCGAGCGCGCGCAGGACCTCGTCCGCGGTGGCCTCGCCGGAGCGGACCGCGCCCTCCATGTAGCCGTTCCAGTGCACGGCGTACTCCGCGCCGGCCCAGTGGATCCGCCCGACCGGCGGCCGCAGGGCCTCGCCGTAGGCCGTCCAGACCCCGGGGGCGAAGTGCGCCCCGTAGCAGCCGCGGCTGAACTCCTCGGCTGTCCAGTCCTGCTCCAGGTAGTCGATGGGGTCGCCGGCGGCAGGGCCGAAGTAGCGCACCAGGGAGTCCAGGAAGCTGCGCCGCCGGTCCCGCGCGGACAGGCGCACCCAGTGCCGGGCGTCCCCGCCCTCGATGAAGCCGAGCAGCATGCCCACCTCGGCGTCCGGCGGGGACACGTCGAAGGTGACCTTGACCGGCCCCCGGTCCGTGGCGGCCTGGCCGTTGAGCCCCTCGCCACGCCAGAACGGCGTGGGGTACGCCGCGAACGCCTTGACGACCGAGCCCGCGGGCAGCTTCTGGGTCAGCTGGTCGCGCCACGACGGCAGCAGCGGGTCGTAGTCCAGGCGACCGGCCAGCGTCGGCGGGATCGCCACCACGAGGCGCTCACCGGTGAGGCGGCTGCCGTCCCGCAGCTCGACCGCGACCTCGTCGGCCCCCTGCCGGACCGAGCGCACCACCGCCCCGAGCCGCACCCGGTCGCCGAGCGACGCCGCGAGCCCCTCGGCGACACGCACCGAGCCGCCCACGACCCGGTCCTGCTGCGCCCCGTGGTCGACGGCGAGCAGCGTCTCGAAGTCGGCGTTCGACCTGGCGTAGAAGAGCGCGTGCAGCAGCGACAGGTCGCACGCGTCGGCGGCGAAGACCGCCTCGCAGGCCGTGTGGAAGTAGGCCCGCCCGGCGCTCGTGCGCAGGTTGCGGCGGATCCAGCTCTCGAAGGTCTGGCCGTCGAGCCGGCGCGCGCCCGGGGTCGCCCACGGCCGCTCGAGGTCCACCCGGGTGGCCATCCGCTCGAAGCGGAGCAGCCCCTGGGCGAGGTCGGCCAGCGCGAACGGGTTGAGCCTCGGGGTGGCTCCCTTGTGCGGCGCGAGCCGGCTCTGCCGACCTCCGAGCTCCAGGAGCACGGAGCCCGCGTCGTTCCAGGTCCGGAAGGTCGCCAGGCCGAGCTCCTCGACCAGGGTGTACATCATGGCGTGGCCCTCACCGAGCCAGGTGCCGCCCACCTCGACCGGGTGGCCCGCCAGCTCGCCGCCGCGGACCCGTCCCCCGACCCGGTCACGGGCCTCGAGCACCACGACCTCGTGGCCGGCCGCGACCAGCCGCCTGGCTGTGGTGAGACCGGCGAGCCCGGCTCCCACGACGATCACGCTCATCTCCACACCCCTGCCTCTCGGTCCCAGCGCCGCCACATTCGGCCCACCCAGAACGGTCGTCCGTCCGCATCACCCGGGTCGGCGGTCGGCGTCCACCGGTCCTCCCAGTCCCGCGCCGCAGCCCAGGCGTCCTCCGGGGTTGGCGAGCTGGTGAAGAGCTCCTTCTCCAGCGCGTCACGCTCGTCCGCGGCGCGCGCGTACCGGCCCGGGTCCCGCATCCAGCTCCGGTGCAGGCGCTCGTGGCGCCACCACGGCTGCGCCGAGTCGTAGCGGTTCGTGGCGGCGGCCGGGGCGGCGTACGGCAGCGGCTCGACCCGGAGCGGCTTGAAGACCGACGTGCAGGGAGCCGAGGTGCCGGTCACCCAGTGCCGGCCGGAGCTCAGGTCGGCGACCCACGAGGAGGTGGTCTGGGTGGCGGTGAGCAGCCCGCCGGGGTGCGCGCACGGCGCGGACAGGGCGCCGTTGGTGAGGTGGTACGCCGGGGCGTCGCCGCCGTGGTCCCGCAGCGCGGCCGCCATGTCGTCGACGCCCCGCGCCGCGCGGCCGGACGCCTCGGTCCGGGCACGTCGTACCTGGCACTGCGCGACCCAGCCGCGCACCGGGTCGGCGAACCGGTCGGCGAAGCCGGGGATGGTCAGGCCGTTGGAGATCGAGCGGGCGCCGGCCACCACCTCCTCGGCGGCCCAGTGCCGCCCGGCCGTCTCCAGCACCACCGCACCCCCGGGGTCGGCCACCATGAACGAGTTGTCGTAGGTGAAGCCGGAGTGCTCGTGGCTGCACGAGCCGCCCTGGCCGTAGCCCTCGAGCAGGGTCACGATCGTCTGGACGGCCTCGTGCCGGTCCGCGGAACGCTCGAGGGCGAGGCGCAGCAGGTCCATGCCGAGCAGCGTTCCGTCCCGCCGTCCGGCGCGGCGGGTGAAAACCGCCTCGTTGCCGATCACGACGCCGTGCTCGTTGGCGCCCATCTCGGCGCCCCACATCCACCACGGCCTGGACAGCAGCACGCCGTGCGTGCGCGGCTGCTGGGGGAGCGAGGACCACGTGCAGTCGAGCTCGCCCGGGGCGTGCTCGGCCGCCGGGTGGTGCTCGAGCAGCTGGGCCTCGTTGGGGTCCCGGTCGCTGTTCTTGGCGAACAGCACCCCGTCGTCATCGATGACGACCAGGACGTCGCACATGCGCCCAACCTACGCCGGGCGTCGGGCTCAGAAGGTGTGCTCGGGTCCCGGGAAGGTCTGCGCCTTCACGTCGGCGACGTACTCCTGCGCGGCCCGGAGCAGTACGCCGTGGAGGTCGGCGTACTGCTTGACGAACTTGGCCATCCGCCCGGTCCGCAGCCCGAAGGCGTCCTGCCAGACCAGCACCTGGCCGTCGCAGTCGACGCCCGCCCCGATCCCGATCGTGGGGATGCCGACGGCCTTGGTCACCTCGCCGGCGACGTCGCCCGGGACCATCTCCATGACCACCGCGAAGGCGCCGGCCGCCTCGAGCGCCTGCGCCTCCTCGATGACCTGGGCGGCGGCGTCGCCACGGCCCTGCACCCGGTAGCCGCCGAGGTTGTGCTCGGACTGGGGCGTGAAGCCGATGTGCGCCATGACGGGGATGCCGCCCTCGGTCAGCTTGCGGACCTGGGGGACCATCGCGAGCCCGCCCTCGAGCTTGACCGCGTGGGCGTTGGCCTCCTTCATGAACCGCACCGCGGTCAGGTAGGCCTGCTCGGGCGAGGCCTGGTAGCTGCCGAACGGCAGGTCCGCGACGACCAGGGCGCGTCGGGCGCTGCGGGTCACGGCGCGGGCGAGCGGGATCAGCTCGTCGACGGTCACCGGCAGCGAGGTCTCGTTGCCGAAGACGTTGTTGCTCGCGGAGTCTCCGACGAGGAGCACGTCGATACCCGCCTCGTCGAAGGTCTGGGCGGCGTACTGCTCGTAGGCGGTGAGCATCGCGAACTTCTCGCCGCGCTGCTTCATCTCGCGCAGGTGATGCGTGCGGACCCGCTTCGCCGGCGCGGTGTTCGCCGGCGCGGTCGCCGCGGCCGGGCCGCTGCCGTACGGCGCGGGCTGCTCGGTCTTGTCGTCGCTCATGGCGAGCTCCCCTCGGGCGTCATCTCGCGGCTCCCTGATGGAGTCCACGGACCGTTGGTCAGGCTAGTCCGCGGGGTTGGATGTGCGGCTGTGTGGATGGTCACGTGGCTCCCTGCTCCCTGCTCGCTGCGTTCGCACTCGACGGGTACGGCGGGGTCCCTGTGGGTCGCCGTAGCCTCCCCGCTCGCGGGTCTGCTCTGGTTGCGGTCTTGGCTGGCTACGGCGGGGGTCTCCTCGTGGTTGCGGCCGGATCCCGGCTCGCGGTCGGTGCCCGTCCGAAAATGCTCTCGAAAGTTTCTTCGCATAGCGTCTCATCAGATGAGATACCCACAGTTCAGGGGCCCGGGACTGTCGGTGGGCTCTGGTTGAGTCAGGACATGGAGCAGCCGACCGGGACGCCGACCACCCCCGCGGGGATGCTGTCGGCTGCCAACGGCCTGGTGGGGAACCTGGACGAGGCCCTGTGGGCGGCGAAGACGTCGGAGGAGCTGGTCGAGGCGGTCGCCGAGGCCGAGACCCTGCGGGCGCACCTGGCCGGCCTGGAGGCCTCGATGCTGGCCGAGATCGAGGCCCGGACGATCCCGAAGCAGGAGCTGGCCTGGTCCTCGACCGCCGGCTGGTTCACCCACCTGGCCGGCATGAAACGGGGCCAGGGGCACCGCACCGTCGAACAGGCCCCGCTCCTGGTCGGCGAGCGGACCGCCACCCACGCCGCGCTGCTGGCCGGGCGGGTCTCCCCGGAGCAGGCCGCGATCATCGTGGCCGCGGTCGAGAAGCTCCCCCTCAACCCCGCGGTCCGGGCGGAGGGCGAACAGCTGCTGCTCGAGGCGGCGTCCCGGCTGACCGCCACCGAACTGCACCACGCCGCCAAGCGCCTGGTGCTGGTGGTCGACCCCGACAAGGCCGAACGCGACGCCGAGAAGGCCCTGGACCGCGAGGACCGGGCCGCGCACCTGCACCGGCACCTGTCCATCACCGAGGACGGCGCCGGCGGCATCCGGCTCCGCGGCCGCGGCACCGTCGAGGACGCCGCCATCCTCAAGGCCGCGTTTCTGCCGCTGACCAAGCCCGCACCCGCGGTCGATGAAGAGGACCCGGACTGCGCGGCCCTCACCGACCCCCGCGACCACGGCGCCCGCATGTGGGACGCGCTGGTGGCCACCGCCCAGCACGCCCTGGACACCGACCTCCCCCCGGACTGCCACGGCGCCCGACCCCGGGTCACCGTCACCACCAGCCTCGACGTCCTGCGCCAGCAGATCGACTGGGCCACCCTCGGCACCGCCGCCATCACGGACGACGGGCTCGAGCTGGCGCCCTCGGTGGTCCGGCGGCTGGCCTGCGACGCCGACATCATCCCGGTCGCCCTCGGCGGCCGCGGCGAGGTCCTCGACGTCGGCCGCACCTGCCGGCTGGTCACCCCGGCGATCTGGCGGGCCGTGGTCTGCCGGGACCGGCACTGCACCTTCCCGGGCTGCACCCGGCCCCCGATCATGTGCCACGCCCACCACATCACCCACTGGGTCGACGGCGGCCACACCAACCTCGACAACCTGGTCCTGCTCTGTGGCCAGCACCACCGGGTCATCCACCACACCCCCTGGCGGGTCCGGCTCAACCCCGACGACGGCCGACCCGAGTTCCTGCCCCCACCCAAACGCGGGCACCCACCACCGGACTGGATCCGAAGCCGACCCAGACGCGAGTGAGCGCCGTCAGCGACCGAGACCAACCACCACCAGCCAGCACAGGCGGACGCAGCCGAAAGACAGCCCGGCCACCGCCGGAAGAGTCCGGCAACCGCCGAAAGAGGGCTCGGCCCCCGCCGGAAGACGCCGCGCCAGATGGCACCGCCGGTCCATTGACGCGTGCGGGGACCGCGGGAAGACTGGAATGTCTCGGGGGAAGGGGTCGCGCCATGGCGTGGAATCTGACCGGTAGCTATGCGGAGACCTGCTCGTGCGAGCTGATGTGTCCCTGCAATCTGTCCTTCGACCACGGGGCCACCTACGACTTCTGCCGAGTGACCCTGGTCTTCAACATCCGACAGGGTGAGATCGAGGGCACCGACATCGCCGGACGTCGCGTCGTCCTGATCGCGGACACTCCCAAGGTGATGACCGACGGGAACTGGCGGCTCGGTGTCTACATCGACGACCAGGCGAGCGACGAGCAGTTCGACCAGCTCGTCAAGGTCTTCGGCGGGCAGCTCGGTGGCCCGATGGGAGCCCTCGCGCCGCTGGTCGGCGAGATCGTCGGAGTGGAGCGCGCCGCGATCGACGTCGCGGACGACGGGCTGGTGCACAGCGTGCGGGTCGGCGACACGATCGACTTCGAGATCGAGGACATCGTCCCGTTCGGTGTGGAGACCGGTGAGCCGGTGCGGTTCAGTGGGATGTTCCACCCGGTCGCGTCGAACCTCACGATGGCCGAGGCCAAGCGCACCCGCATCAACGCGTTCGGCATCTCCTACGAGGGTCGGACGGGCCTGTCCACCTCCGAGTTCTCCTGGGCCGCCTGACCGCGCATGGTGTCGGCGACGGGACCCGGGGGCGCCGGCCTGACGCCCGCGGCGGTGGCCGTACGCGCCCGGCTCGGCCTGGTGGCGGCGCTGTGCGCGGTCGCCGTGGTCGGCTGGATCTGGACCGCGCACGAGATGAGCGGCATGGACGCCGGTCCCTGGACGAGCCTCGGCAGCCTCGGCTGGTTCCTCGGTGTCTGGGTGGTGATGATGGCGGCGATGATGTTCCCGTCCGTCGCTCCCACGATCGCGCTGTTCACGCGGGTCACGAAGGACAGCTCACCGGTCTCGCCGTGGCTGTTCGCCGGCGGCTACCTGCTCACGTGGACCGCCGCCGGTCTCGCGGCGTACGCCGTGGGCGTGCTCGCCGTCGCCGCACTCGGGGACGTGCTCGCGTGGGACCGCGCGGGCCAGGAGATCGCCGCCGCCACGTTGGTGGTCGCCGCCGTCTACGAGGTCACCCCGCTCAAGAACGTGTGCCTCGCCAAGTGCCGCAGCCCCCTCGGCTCGCTCCTCGGCTCCTGGCGAGCGGGCCCCACCGGGGCCCTCAGGATGGGGGTGCGCAACGGAGCCTGGTGCGTCGGCTGCTGCTGGGCGCTGATGGCCTCGTTGTTCGCCCTGGGGGTGATGAGCGTGTCCTGGATGGCGCTGGTCGCGGTCATCATCGCGGTGGAGAAGACGGGCCCGCCGCGCCGCCGTCTCACCTACCCGGTGGCGGCCCTGCTCCTGGGCCTCGCGGTGCTCCTGCTGGTGGCGCCCGACGCGCTGCCGGGCCTGACCATCCCCTCCGGCGAGACGATGATGATGGGCTGAGCCCGGGCTCAGGCACTCGGATGGCTCCACTCGGGACGCTCGAGCTCCGAGAGCAGGCCGCCGATGGCCACGTCGTCATTGGTGTCCCCGGTGTGCGGCGCGGCGAACCAGGCGGCGTACTGGCTGATCTCGTCCAGCCGCCACTCGAGGTCGAACATCTCGATCATCGGCCAGTGCGGGCGCGCCAGGTCGGCGTGGCCGGAGTCGACGAGCGTTCGCAGGTCGCGCTCGCGGGGCGCGAGCTTGAGCGACTCCCAGTCCACCAGCAGGACGCCGTCGTCGTCGGCGACCAGCTGGTTGCGTGTGTGCGGCTCGCCGTGGGTGGCGACCCAGGGGCGGGCCCCGGCCTCGTCGGACAGCCGGTGGTAGGCGCCCACCCAGCGCTCGATCGCGTCCAGGCGCTCGCGCAGTGCCCGCCGCGCCCGCTCGGCGTAGGGGCCGCAGTCCCAGGTCGAGGACGTACGCCGCTCGAGCACCGCCGCGAAGGCGTCGCCGACCAGCGGACGCCAGGTGGGGAGACCGGACGGGGGAGTGGCGGCATGCAGCCGCTCCAGGACCAGTGCGTTGGCCTCCGCGGCCCCGCGGTCGGGCAGGTCGCCTGTCCCCGCGACGGTGCCGTCCACCCAGCCGGTCGCGCTCAACGCCCCCTTGCCCAGCGGGATGGTGCAGGTGCCCGGGACGGCTCGCAGGCAGGGGACCACGAACTCCAGGCCGGCGCCGAACAGTGCGGCGGCGCCGGCGTACGCCCCCTCGAGCGACTCCGGCGAGTGCCGCGGCTCCAGCCCGTCCAGCGTGACGAAGAGCCGGCGCTCACCACCGGCGACGGCGGCCCAGTGGTGCGCGCCGAAGCCGACCGGCAGGTGCTCGACCTCATCGATCTCCGGGTCCCAGGCCGCGCGGACCGCCTCCAGCACCGCGGCGTCGCTGACGTGCGTCGGTCGTTCGCGCACCCGGTCAGGCCTTCATGTACGGCGCGTCGGGCGTGGCTGTGAACCTCATGGCGCCCACCCTCGCACGGGGCCCGTGCTCGCGGCTCATGCGTGTGCGGCGGCGGCCTCGAGCTCGGCGATGACGATCTTGCGCTGGCCGAGCATTGCCTGCATCGCGGCCTGGCTGCGGGCCGGGTCGGGGTCGCTGAGCAGCTCGTAGAGCCGGGTCGGCACGATCTGCCACGAGAGCCCGAAGCGGTCCTTGAGCCAGCCGCACATCGACTCCTCGCCGCCGGCGACGAGGTTGTCCCAGTAGTAGTCGACCTCGGACTGGTCGGTGCAGCTGACGCTGAAGGAGATCGTCTCGGTGAAGCCGGCGTACATCGGGCCACCGTTGATGCCGCGGAAGGTCTGACCGTCCAGCACCCACTCGCCGGCCATCACCTTGCCGGGCTCTCCCGGCCCCGCCTCGCCGTATCGGGAGACGTCGGTGATCTCGGAGTCGGGGAAGATCTTGGTGTAGAACTCCATCGCCTCCTCGAGGTTGTCGTCGAACCACAGGCACGGGCTGATCGAGGTCATGGCGGACTCCTTCGGGTCGGGGCCGAGCATCGACTCCCGGCGCTCGTCGGTACAGACCACGCGCCGCGGGCGAACTCATCGGTGCCGTGCAAGGACGCACGGCCGTACATTCTGGGGGTGGCCTTCGACAACGTCTCCGCCGACGCCTACGACCGGTTCATGGGCAGGTACGCCGCTCCGCTGGCGCCGCAGTTCGCCGATCTCGCGGCTGTGCATCCCGGTCAACGGGTGCTCGACGTCGGGTGCGGCCCGGGCGCGCTGACCGGCGTCCTCGTCGACCGGGTCGGCGCCGAAGCGGTGGCTGCGATCGACCCGTCCCCGCCGTTCGTCGAGGCGGTCCGGGGGCGGTTCCCGGCCGCCGACGTGCGCCAGGGGGTCGCCGAGCACCTGCCCTACGAGGACGGCGCCTTCGACGTGTCGCTGGCTCAGCTGGTGGTGCACTTCATGA
Organism: Nocardioides koreensis; assembly: GCF_039531775.1. Classification (NCBI taxonomy): domain Bacteria; kingdom Bacillati; phylum Actinomycetota; class Actinomycetes; order Propionibacteriales; family Nocardioidaceae; genus Nocardioides; species Nocardioides koreensis. The sequence continues at coordinate 55,092 of NZ_BAAAQR010000004.1, forward strand.
AGGACCCGGTGGCGGGGTTGCGCGAGATGGCGAGGGTGACCCGGCCCGGGGGCGTGGTCGCCGCGTGCGTCTGGGACCACGGCGGGGGCCGCGGCCCGCTGTCGCCGTTCTGGAGCACGGTCCACGCACTGCAGCCCGGCGTCCGCGGCGAGGCCGGCGGCGCGGGTGCGCGTGAGGGACACCTCGGCGAGCTGGCCATGGAGGCCGGGCTCCGTGACGTGGACACCGGTGAGCTGTCGGTCCGCGTGTCCTACACGGACTTCGACGAGTGGTGGACGCCGTACACGGCGGGGGTCGGCCCCGCCGGGGACTGGGTTGCCGCCCTCGACCCGACCGAGCGCGAACGCGTGCGGGCCGCGTGCGCGCAGCGGCTGCCGCAGGGGAGCTTCGAGATCCCCGCGACCGCCTGGACGGTGACCGCGCGGGTGTGACCTGTGACCAGGTCGACCGTCGGGGAACCGAGGAGATCTCTGCCGCGTCTGTCAGGTGAGGATGGAGGTGGCGCAGTGATGGAGCGTGGACACCAGCTCACTCTTCCAGGCGTCGTGGGACTGACTGCGCTGCTCCTGGCTGGTGCCGTACTGGCCGGGTGCGGCGGTTCCGTCGGACCCCGGCGACCTGACGGCCCCGGTGTGGCCGGCCGCATGATCCTTCTCGACGACACCGGACTGCCCTCCAGGCCTGACCCAGGTGGTGGGATCCTGGTCATCCCGGAGCCCCCGCTGCCCGACTTGTGGCACAGCGTCGGCGAGCGGGAGTCGGACCAGCCGGAGCCCCTCACCTACACCTTCTTCGACGTCGGTGGGGACCTGGTCGACGAGCTCGGCGGAGAGATCGTGCCGGTCGACGCCGACGGCCACTTCCGGCTCACGAAGTCCGGGCGGCACCTGATCTGCCGCACCTCCGACGCAGACCGGTCCGGGGCACGCAGCAGCTCAGCCGGGGGATGTGATCTCGTCGACCTGCCCGAGTCCGGGGTGCTGGAGGCAACCTTCGGCGAAGGCGGGTTCCACGCCGAGCTCGTCCCCGGGTGACGGCCTACGCGCGAAGTCGGCACAACCGTCGGCGGGGGACACGGCGTTGTAGGGGTGAGACCAACGCGACGAGAGGCTGACGTGGACGACTCGGAGTTCATCGACTGGGTGGCAGGGCAGCAGCGCCGGCTGCTGCGTACGGCCTACCTGCTGAGCGGTGACGTGCACCGCGCCGAGGACCTGGTGCAGGAGGCGCTGATCAAGGTGGCGCTGCGCTGGCCGCGGCTGCGCAGCGGGAACCCGGCTGCCTACGCCCGCCAGATCATCGTCCGCGACAACATCTCCTGGTGGCGCCGGCACCGTCGCGAGCTGCCGACGGCCCACGAGAGCGAAGCGCGCTCGGTGTCGAGCGACCCCGAGACCGCCCTCGTCGTACGCCGGGCCCTGGACCGGCTGACCGCCCGCCAGCGCGCGGTGCTCGTGCTCCGCCACTTCGACGACCTGTCCGAGCGGGAGACCGCCGACGTCCTCGGGATCAACGTCGGCACCGTGAAGAGCACCAACGCCACCGCGCTGGCCCGCCTGCGTGCCGGTGCCCCCGAGCTCCTCGACCTGATCGGGAGGACCCGATGACCGACCTCGACCTGTCCGCCGTCCTCGACCGCGCGACCGACGGCATCGACCCCGCCGACTCCCCGCAGCACGCGGCGGTCTCCGCGCTGGCCCGCGCCCGGGTGGTCCGCAACCGCCGCCGTGGCCTGGTGGCCGGCGCCGTGGCGGCCGTCCTCGTGCTCGTGGTGGCGGTGGCCAGCGGCGTCGCCGGCACCGACCGCAGCGAGCCTCCGGTCATGCCCGCACCGACCGTCCCGGCGGTCCCCGACTCCGCCGTCCAGGCCACCTGGGACCCGGCGGCCGCGGGCGAGCTGCCGCAGCGCGCGACGGTGCTGCCGACCGAGATCGCACCCCGAGCGGCGACCACGGTGCCGCTGCCGCTGACGAGTGGTGCCCGGCTCGTCCTCGCCGACCAGCAGGAGCGGCTCTACCTGCTGGGGGAGGACGGCACCTGGGCGAGCACCGAGGCACCCACCGGCTCGGCGTACGTCTCCAGCCTGAGTGACGACGGGACGATGCTGGCCAACGCCGGCAACGGCGAGCTCTGGGTGACCGATGTGCGCGACGGCGCCTGGCGACGGCTCGACCTCCCGCCCGGGCCGGCCTTCATGTGGACCGGCCTCGACGTGACGATGACGTGGCGCGGCGACGCGCAGCTGCTGCTCCGGAACGGGGGCGGCATGCTCGGGATCGTGGACGTCGAAGGCGCCGGAGCCTCGGAGGCCGACACCCACGACACCGCGCAGATCAGCGGGGTGGCCATGGTCCCTGACGGCACGGAGCTGCTCTTCGGCGAGGGACTCGAGGGCCGGGTGATCCGCGAGATCGAGGACGGGAAGGAGACGAGAACCGTCGTGGCCAGTGCGCTGGGGCGGTTCCGGTCGCCGTTGGCCTCCGACACCCGGGTCGCCGGCCTGGTGTCGGGGATCCCGCGGGACGACCGGCCGACGGACCACGCAGGGGTCCTCGTGCTCGACAGGACCGGGTATGCCGCGCAGGCGTACCTGCCGATCGCCGGCACGAAGTACACACCCGGGGTGGGGATCGTCGAGATCAGCGCGAACGGCGTGCGCCCGATGGCCTGGCTCGATGACGAGACCCTCCTGCTCGATGACTCGAGGGCCCTCGGCCGGCCCTGGTCGCTCGTGGCATGGGACGTGGAGACGGGCGAGCTGTCGCTGGTCTCCTCCGGTGGCTCGGACACGTGGCTGAGGGCCGTGGCGGGGGACCTCGTGCGCGACTGACGGGTTTGGACCCCGCCTCGTGGGAAACTTCCAGACGTGGACTTCTACTCGGCCTACGCCCACGGGTTCGCCCGCGTCGCGGCGTGCACGATCCCGATCGAGATCGCGGACCCGGCCGCGAACGCGCGCACGGTGCTCGAGCAGGTGCGGGCGTGCCACGACGACGGCGTGGCGGTGGCGATCTTCCCCGAGCTGACCCTGTCGGGCTACTCCATCGAGGACCTGCACCTGCAGGACATCGTGCTCACAGGTGTCGAGGACGCGATCGCCGAGATCGCGGCGAGCTCCGCGGACCTGGTGCCGGTCATCGTCGTCGGCGCACCGCTCGTCCACGGCACCCGCGTCCTGAACTGTGCGGTGGTGATCCACCGGGGGCGGGTGCTGGGGGTCTCGCCGAAGTCCTACCTGCCGACCTACCGCGAGTTCTACGAGCGCCGCTGGTTCGCACCCGGCGACGACCGGCGCGGGTCGACGATCCGGCTCGGCGGTGTCGAGGTTCCGTTCGGTCCCGACCTGCTCTTCTCGGCCGCCGACGTGCCGGGGCTGACCCTGCACGTCGAGGTCTGCGAGGACATGTGGGTGCCGATCCCGCCCAGCTCCGAGGCGGCGCTCGCCGGGGCCACGGTGCTGGCCAACCTCTCGGGCAGCCCGATCACGGTCGCCCGGGCGGAGGACCGGCGGCTGCTGGTGCGCAGCGCCAGCTCACGCTGCAGCGCGGCGTACCTCTTCGCGGCCGGAGGCCAGGGCGAGTCGACCACGGACCTGAGCTGGGACGGCCAGACGATGGTCTACGAGTGCGGGGAGCTGCTCGCCGAGTGCGACCGGTTCCCCGAGGGCCCGCGACGCGCCGTCGCCGACGTCGACCTCGACCGGCTGCGCCAGGAGCGCCTGCGCCAGGGCACCTTCGACGACAACCGACGGACCCACGACGCACGGATCCGCGAGTTCCGCACGGTTGCTTTCGAGCTGAAGCCGCCGACCGGTGACATCGGGCTGCGCCGCAAGGTCGACCGGTTCCCGTTCGTGCCGGACGATGCCGAGCGGTTGGCCCTGGACTGCTACGAGGCCTACAACATCCAGGTCTCCGGGCTGGAGAAGCGACTCGAGTCCATCGGCGGCTCCAGCTGGCAGCCGAAGGTCGTCATCGGCATCAGTGGTGGCCTCGACTCCACGCACGCGCTGATCGTCGCCGCCAAGGCGATGGACCGCCTCGAGCGGCCGCGCAGCGACATCCTCGGCTTCACGATGCCGGGCTTCGCGACGGGCGAGACCACGAAGTCCTACGCCTACCGGCTGGCCAAGTCGCTCGGCATCACGTTCGAGGAGCTCGACATCACCGGCGCCGCCGAGCAGATGCTCAAGGACCTCGACCACCCGTTCAGCCACGGCGAGGAGGTCTACGACGTCACCTTCGAGAACGTCCAGGCGGGGCTGCGCACCGACTACCTCTTCAGGCTGGCCAACCACCGCGGCGGGATCGTGCTCGGCACCGGCGATCTCTCCGAGCTGGCCCTGGGCTGGTGCACGTACGGCGTGGGCGACCAGATGTCGCACTACAACGTCAACGCCGGGGTCCCGAAGACGCTCATCCAGCACCTGATCCGCTGGGTGGCGGAGAGCGGTCAGTTCGACGACGAGACCAACGACGTGCTCGAGGAGATCGTGGAGCAGGAGATCACCCCGGAGCTCGTCCCCCAGAAGGAGAGCGACAAGCCGCAGGCCACCGAGGAGTCGGTGGGGCCGTACGCCCTGCAGGACCTGACGCTGTTCTACGTCCTCCGGCTCGGATACCGCCCGAGCAAGATCGCATTCCTCGCCTGGCACGCCTGGCACGACGCCGAGGCAGGGGAGTGGCCGCCGCACCTGCCGGAGCACCGCCACGTCGCCTACGACCTGCCCACGATCCGCAAGTGGATGGTCGTCTTCGTGAACCGGTTCTTCGCCAGCCAGTTCAAGCGCTCGGCGCTGCCCAACGGGCCCAAGGTGAGTGCCGGCGGCACCATGTCTCCTCGTGGGGACTGGCGGATGCCGTCGGACGCCGGCGCCGCCGCCTGGCTGGCCGAGCTCGAGGAGAACGTGCCCGGATGAGGCGGCCGCGCCCGGCCATCGGAGACCGGGCAGAGGATGCCTTTTTTGCTGGGAGGGCACCACGGACGCCATGTACTGACAAGAAGCCCTGATCGACCGACCCGCCGCGTCCGTCCCCTAGGCTCGTGCCATGGGCAAGCAGGAAGACTTCGTTCTCCGCGCTCTCGAGGAGCGTGACGTCCGGTTCGTCCGGCTGTGGTTCACCGACGTGCTGGGCTTCCTGAAGTCCGTGGCGGTCGCGCCCGCCGAGCTCGAGGGGGCCTTCGACGAGGGCATCGGCTTCGACGGCTCGGCGATCGAGGGCTTCGCCCGGGTCTACGAGGCCGACATGCTGGCCAAGCCCGACCCGTCGACCTTCCAGATCCTGCCGTGGCGTGGTGAGGGCCCGGCAACGGCGCGCATGTTCTGCGACATCGTGATGCCCGACGGCTCCCCGTCGTACGCCGACCCGCGCTACGTGCTCAAGCGGACCCTCGGCAAGGCCGCCGAGCAGGGCTTCACGTTCTACACGCACCCCGAGATCGAGTTCTACCTCTTCAAGGACACCCCGGTCGCCGGCGCGGACCCGGTCCCGGTGGACCGCAGCGGCTACTTCGACCACACCGCCCAGTCGATGGGCGCGGACTTCCGCCGCGAGGCGATCACGATGCTCGAGTCGATGGGCATCTCGGTGGAGTTCAGCCACCACGAGGGCGGTCCGGGCCAGCAGGAGATCGACCTGCGGTACGCCGACGCGCTGAGCACCGCCGACAACATCATGACCTTCCGCACCGTGATCCGGGAGGTGGCGCTGAGCCAGGGCATCTGGGCGACCTTCATGCCCAAGCCGTTCACGACCCACCCGGGCTCGGGCATGCACACCCACGTGTCCCTCTTCGAGGGCGACCGCAACGCCTTCTTCGAGGCCGGCGCGGAGTACCAGCTGTCCAAGACCGGCCGGCAGTTCATCGCCGGCATCCTGCGGCACGCCAACGAGATCAGCTGCGTCACCAACCAGTGGGTCAACAGCTACAAGCGGATGATGTTCGGCGGCGAGGCCCCGTCCTACATCTGCTGGGGCCACAACAACCGCTCGGCGATGATCCGGGTGCCGATGTACAAGCCCAACAAGGGGCAGTCGACCCGGATCGAGCTGCGCACGATCGACGCCGCCTCCAACCCCTACCTCGCGTACGCCGTCGTGCTCGCCGCGGGCATGAAGGGCATCGAGGAGGGCTACGACCTGCCCCGCGAGGCGGAGGACGACGTCTGGTCGCTCTCCGAGCGCGAGCGCAAGAGCCTGGGCATCGACCCGCTGCCGCGCAGCCTGCACGACGCCATCGGGATCGCCGAGGAGTCCGAGCTGCTGGCCGAGACCCTGGGCGAGCACGTCTTCGACTTCTTCCTGCGCAACAAGCGCCAGGAGTGGGAGGAGTACCGCGGCCAGGTCTCCGCCTTCGAGCGGGACCGGATGCTGCCGGTCGTATGAGCCACGTCTACGAGCCCGCGCGAGCACGGCAGCTGCGGATCCTGCTGCGGGTCGTGGTCGGGGTGGCCGGCCTGATGACCGTGTTCGCCGTGTTCTTCCTGCTCGGGGGCTCCGACCCGGGGCTGGTGCTGATGGTCGTGCTGCTGCCGGCGGTGCTGATGCTCGCGCTCGCCGCCCGGACCCTGAAGCTGCTCGAGCGCAGTGACCCCCGAGCCAGGTCCTGGGTCGTGGGCACCGCGTGGGTCGTGGTCCTGATCGGCCTGCTGCTCAGCCGGACCGCCCCCGGGATCGTGGTGGCGGCCATCGGCATCCTGCTGCTGCTCATCGCCGTGCTGCCGGGGCGGGACCCGGGCCCCACGTCCGACGGATAGGTTGCCAGCGTGAGTGGAGCGAGCGTGCTCGTCGTCGAGCACGAGGACAAGTGCCCGCCGGCGCTGGTCGGTGACTGGCTGGTCGAGGCCGGCTGCGCGCTCGAGGTCTGCCGGCCCTACGCCGGCGACGCGCTGCCCGACCTCGCGGCGTACGACGCGTTCCTGGTGCTCGGAGGCCCGATGGGGGCCGAGGCCGACGCGAAGCACGCCTGGCTGGGGCCGGTGAAGGACCGGGTCCGGGACGCGGTGGCGACCGGGGTGCCCACCCTGGGCATCTGCCTGGGCCACCAGCTGATCACGGTGGCGCTCGGCGGTGCCGTCGGCCGCAACCCGCGCGGCCAGCAGCTCGGGCTGCTCGAGGTGGGCTGGACGAGCGAAGCCGACGGCGACGAGCTGCTCGGTGCCCTGGCCTCCCCGCGCCGGGGCGTCCAGTGGAACGACGACGTGGTCACCCGGTTGCCCGAGGGCGCGACCCTGCTCGCCGCGACCGAGGCCGGTGAGGTCCAGGCCGCCCGGTTCGCCCCGGCCGTCTGGGGCGTGCAGCTGCACCCCGAGGTCGACGTCGAGGTGCTCCTGCCCTGGGCGGAGTCCGACCGCGGTTCCCACGAGGCCCGGGGCATCGACCAGGAGGCGCTGTTGCGGGACATCGCCGGCGCGCGCGAGGAGCTCGACGCGGCGTGGCGGCCGCTCGCGGCCGGGTTCGCCGCCCTGGCGCGGCAGCGCGCGGGCCACCGCGGATGAGCACCACGGGAGACCCGTGAACCGGCCGGCCACCAGCAAGGGCGCGCTGCTGCGCCTCGGCTTCCGCGACGCCGACACGGCCCGGTCGGCGCTCGCCGAGCTCGGTGCCGCCGCAGACCCGCTGCTCGCCCTGCTGGCCCGCACCGCCGACCCGGACCTGGCCCTGGTCGCGCTGGCGCGGCTGGTGGAGGCGAGCACCGAGGCGGCCGAGCTGCTCGCCGAGCTCGCCGACGACGAGGGCACGGCGATGCGGCTGCTCTCGGTGCTCGGCGCGAGCGCGGCGCTGGGGGACCACCTGGTGCGGCACCCCGACCACTGGCGCGAGCTCACGGACCCGCTCCTGGGCTCCACCCGGCCTGCGGCGTACGCCCTGCGCACCGACCTGCTGCGGGCGGTGGGCGCCGATCCGGACGACCCCGCGCCGACCGCCACGATCGCCGACGACGACGCGATGGTCGCGCTGCGGGTGGAGTACCGCCGTGCCCTGCTGCGCCTGGCCGCTCGCGACCTGGCCCACCACCTGGGCGTCGACGACGTCGCCGCGGAGCTCTCCGACCTGGCGGCCGGCACGCTCGAGGCGGCGCTGGCGGTGGCCCGCCAGCGCCTCGGCGCGGAGGCGTCACTGGCGCGGCTCGCTGTGATCGCGATGGGCAAGTGCGGTGGCCACGAGCTCAACTACGTCTCCGACGTCGACGTGATCTTCGTGTTCGAGCCCGCGGACGGGGCGGACGACAACAATGCTGCGCGCGTGGCCACCCAGCTCGCCGGCCACCTGATCCGGATCTGCTCCGAGCACACCGGCGAGGGCACCATCTGGCCGGTCGACGCGGCGCTGCGCCCCGAGGGCAAGGCGGGGCCGCTGGTGCGCACCCTGGCCAGCCACCGCGGCTACTACGAGCGCTGGGCCAAGACCTGGGAGTTCCAGGCGCTGCTGAAGGCGCGTCCGGTCGCCGGCGACCTCGCGCTGGGCCACGACTACATGGCCATCGTCTCGCCCATGGTGTGGACCGCGGCCGAGCGGGAGGGGTTCGTCGGCGACACCCAGGCGATGCGCCGCCGGGTGATCGACCAGATCCCGCCGCGGGATGCCGAGCGCCAGCTCAAGCTCGGCTCCGGCGGGCTGCGCGACGTCGAGTTCGCCGTCCAGCTGCTCCAGCTCGTGCACGGCCGCGCCGACGAGCAGATCCGGCCGCCGGCCACGCTCAGCGCCCTCGCGGAGCTCACCCGCGGTGGGTACGTCGGGCGCGAGGACGGCGAGGCCCTGCACGAGGCGTACTGCTTCCTGCGCACCCTCGAGCACCGGATCCAGCTCTTCCAGCTCCGGCGCACCCACGTGGTGCCGGCCGACGAGGAGTCGTTGCGGCGCCTCGGTCGCAGCATGGGGCTGGTCAAGGACCCCGTGAACGCCCTGGACAAGGTGTGGCAGCACCACCGGCGTGAGGTGCGGCGGCTGCACGAGAAGCTCTTCTACCGGCCGCTGCTGGCGGCGGTCGCCAAGATCCCCGGCACCGAGGCGCGGCTCACGCTCGAGGCCGCCGGCGAGCGGCTCGCGGCGCTGGGCTACCTGGACCCCAAGGCGGCGCTGCGCCACCTCGAGGCGCTCACCAGCGGGGTCTCCCGCAGCGCCAACATCCAGCGCACCCTGCTGCCGGCGATGCTGGAGTGGTTCGCCGACGCCCCGGATCCCGACGCGGGGCTGTTCGGGTTCCGCCGGATCAGCGAGTCCCTGGGCGACACCCCGTGGTACCTCAAGACGCTGCGGGACGAGGGCCAGGTCGCCGAACGGCTGGCCCGGCTCCTCGCGACCTCCCGCTACGCCACCAGCCTGCTGGAGCGGGAGCCGCAGGGCGTGCGGATGCTGGGGGAGGACCTGGTGCCGCTGGGCGCGGAGGCGCTGACCGAGGAGATGGTCGCCTCGGCCAGCCGCCAGGTGAACCCCGAGAAGGCGGTGCGCGCGGTCCGCGCCATCCGGCGCCGGGAGCTGTTCCGGATCGCGGCCGGCGACCTGCTCGGCCTGATCGACGTGGCCGACGTCGGTGCCGGCCTGTCCCGGCTCACCGACGCCACCCTGGAGGCCACGCTCGGGGTGGCCGGACGCTCGGTCCGCGAGCAGCGCGGTCTCGAGGACGCCCCCACCCGGATGGCCGTCGTCGCGATGGGCCGGTACGGCGGGTTCGAGCTCTCCTACGGCAGCGACGCCGACGTGCTGTTCGTGCACGAGCCGGAGTCGGACGCCGACCCGCAGGTCGCGTCGTCGTACGCCCATGCGGTGGCCAACGAGCTGCGCCGCCTGCTGTCGCTGCCGGGCGCCGACCCGGCGCTCGAGATCGACGCCGACCTGCGACCCGAGGGCAAGCAGGGGCCGCTGGTCCGCACGCTCGACTCGTACGCCGCCTACTACGCCAAGTGGTCGAAGGTCTGGGAGGCCCAGGCGCTCCTGCGCGCGGACGCCGTCGTCGGCGACCTCGAGCTGCGCCGCCGCTTCGAGGAGCTGATCGACCCACTGCGCTTCCCCGTGGAGGGGATCTCCGCGGACGACGTGCTCGAGGTCCGCCGGATCAAGGCGCGCGTCGACCAGGAGCGGCTGCCCCGCGGCGCCGACCCGCAGACCCACCTCAAGCTCGGCCGCGGCGGGCTCGCCGACATCGAGTGGACCGTGCAGCTGCTGCAGATGCGGTACGCCGGGCAGGTCCCCGGCCTGCGCACCTCGCGGACCCTCGACGCGCTGGAAGCGGCCCGCGCGGCGGGACTGGTCGAGGACGACGACGCCGCCGAGCTGGCGCACGCCTGGCGCACGGTCAGCCGGATCCGGAACGCGGTCACGCTGGTGCGCGGCAAGCCCGGCGACCACCTGCCACGCGACCCCCGGGAGAAGGCCGCGGTGGCCAGCATCCTCGGCTACCCGCCGGGGGAGCTGGACACGATGGTCAACGACTACCTGCGCCTCACCCGGCACGCGCGGGCCGTCGTGGACAAGGTGTTCTGGGGCTAGGGAGACTGGGAGCCGGGCCCAGGGGCGAGGAGGCGGCATGAAGGCGATCGTGCAGGACGTCTACGGGAAGCCCGACGTGCTCCGGCTCCAGGACGTCGACGAGCCGTCGCCGGCCGCCGACGAGGTGCTCGTGCGGGTGCACGGCGCAGGCGTCGACCGGGGTGTGTGGCACCTGGTGACGGGAACGCCGTACCCGGTGCGCCTGGCGGGTTACGGGCTCCGGGCGCCGAAGAACCCGGTCCCGGGCACGGACGTGGCGGGCGTGGTGGAGGCGGTCGGGGAGGACGTGACCCGGTTCCGGGTCGGCGACGAGGTCTTCGGTCTCGCCCGGGGGTCGTTCGCCGAGCTCGCACGCGCTCGCGAGGACAAGCTGGCGCCGAAGCCGGCTCCAACCTCGATCTCGAGCAGGTGGCGCCCTGGGCGTGGACCGGGTCATCGACCACGACCGGGAGGACTTCGCGACGGGGGAGCGGCGCGACGACGTGATCCTCGACATCGGCGGCTTCGACCGCCAGATCCGGGCGATGCTGCTGTCACCGTTCGTTTGGCAGCGGCTCGGCACGTTCGTCTCCACCGAGTCGGCGGAGGACCTGGCAGTCCTGAAGGAGCTCATCGAGGCCGGAAAGGTCACGCCGGTGATCGACCGGACCTACCCCCTGGCCGAGGCCCCGGACGCCATCCGGTACGTCGAGGAGGGCCGCGCGCGGGGCAAGGTCGCCATCAGGGTCTGACCCGGTCGGTCCCCGACGGCAGCACCGTCAGCGGAGGGCCGCGAAGGCCTCGTAGACCATGTAGGCGGGCCAGAAGACGCCCTGGAACACGGCGTACGCGTGCTCCCAGAACCCGTCGGCCTGCTGCCAGAACCAGACCCAGGCGCCGAAGATGCCCAGCCCGTAGATCGCGCCGCCGCTCGCGTTCGCCCCATTGCTGCTGCCCACGATGGTCCCCGCCTCTCGCTGCCCGCCGTTCCTGAGTCTCACGCCGCAGCATCAGGGCTGGCAAGCACCCCCAGCCCGGCCGCGGCCGGTGTGAGGTGGTAGGCACCCGCCCCCGGTTTGTGGACCGCCAGAACGGGAACTCTCTGGGCTCATCCACCCACCACCCCAGGACGGCACCCATGGACTGGCTCATCGACCGGCAGCACCCCGAGTCGACGGAGCGTGTCCTGGCGCTCCTCGCCGACCACCTGCGGCGGCACGCCGCCGCGGAGAGCGGGGTCGACGAGGCGGTGGAGGCGGCCCGCGGCACGCTGGGGCAGGTGGGCGACGGGCCGGACCTGTTGCGCCTGCACCTGGACTGGCGCGCCGACGAGGCGCTGGTGCTGGTGAGCCCCGTGGGCGACGGCGTCGAGGGGATCCCCTCGGGCGCCGGCATCCCGGCGAGGGATGCGGCCAGGCTGGAGGCGGCGACCGGCGACGTGCTCACCCGCGTCCCCATCGAGGTCCAGCGCCGGGCCCCGGAGACGTACGCGGAGGGGCCGCCGCCGATGGGCGCCATCGACGCGGACCCGCTGCGCGACGGGATGGCCAGCGTCGCGGTGGCGCTGGTGCGTGCCGCGGCCGACCACCCGACCGCGAACCCCCGCCAGCAGGCCTCGCTGGCGGGTGCAGCGCTGGCCGACCGGGTGGCGGGCGACGAGCCGCCGGCCGACGGGCGGGCCGTGGCGCAGATGCTGGTCGACACGCATCGCGCGCTCGGCAGCGAGCTGGAGGTCCTGACCGCCACCGACGAGGTCGTCGAGGTCGCGGTCACCCGGTGCCCGTTCGGGCAGGGCATCGCCGAGGGCGAGGCGCTGTGCCATGTCACGTCGGCGCTCGCGGGGCGGCTCGGGGCCCGCGTGAACGGGGCGGCGACCGTGCTGATGACCGAGCGGATCGTCGCCGGCGACGAGGAGTGCCACCTCCAGATGTGGCTGGGCACGCCGGAGGAGGAGGTCCGCGGTGAGCGGCACGTCTGGCCGCCCACGTCAGGGTCGGCGCCGCCCGCCGACGCGCCCGTGCCGCGCCTGGACCTGTCCGTGAACCTGCCCCGGGAGACCGTGAGCGTCCCGGTGGTCCGCCGGCTGGCCGCGCAGGCGCTCCGGGCCTTCGGCGTCGCCGATGAGGACATCGACGACGTCCAGCTGGCGATCGGCGAGGCCTGCGCGAACGTCATCGACCACGCCAGCGACACCGACACCTACGAGGTGCAGGTCGAGCTCGCGGCCGACCGTTGCGCGATCACGGTGGTCGACCACGGCCTGGGCTTCGACGGGGCCGCCGACCCCGACGGGGCCGGGGACTCCGCGGAGAGCGGACGCGGTCTCACGCTGATGCACGCGCTCGTCGACAACCTCGCCTTCCGCAACGAGCCCCAGGCCGGCACGGTCGTCCACATGGTCAAGGCCCTGAAGTACGACGCCTCCCACCCGCTGTGGCGGCGGTAGGCGCCCGCCAGCCCACGCGGCGCACCCGTCACGTCCGGCTAGATTCGGGACATGGCCGACCAAGCAACCATCGAGCGCGGGGCCGAGCTGCTCCGCCTCCACCGTGACCCGAAGCTGCTGACCCTTGTCAACGTCTGGGACGTCGTCAGCGCTACCACCGTCGCCGCGGTCGAGGGAACGACGGCCCTCGCGACCGCGAGCCACTCGATCGCTGCGACCTACGGCTACCAGGACGGCGAGAACATCCCGCTCGACCTGATGCTGGACATGGTCGGCCGGATCGTCGCGGCGACCGACCTGCCGGTCAGCGCCGACCTCGAGGGCGGGTACGGCGACCCGGCCGAGACGATCCGCCGCGCGATCGGGGTCGGCGTGGTCGGCGCCAACATCGAGGACCAGATGCGGCCGGTCAAGGAGGCCGCCGGCAACGTCGAGAAGATCATGAGGGCCGCCGAGCTCGAGGGTGTCGACTTCGTGCTCAACGCACGCACCGACGCCTTCCACCTCGGCCGCGGCCGGGACCCCGCCGACAACCTCGCCGCCGCCGTCGAGCGCGGCAGGGCCTACCTCGACGCCGGGGCCCCGGTGGTCTTCGTCCCGGCCCGGCTCGGCGAGGCGCAGGTCGAGACGCTCGTCGATGCCTTCGGACCACAGCGCCTGACCCTGATCGGCATCCCGGGGCTGCCCTCTCTGGCCCGGCTCGAGGAGCTCGGCGTGGCCCGGGTGTCCTACGGGCCGATGCCCCAGAACGTCGCGCTCACCGCGCTGCAGGAGCTGGTCGAGGACGTCCGGCGCGGCGGTGGCGTACCGCCCACCATGCGCCTCCTGAACTGACCGCCGGTGGTGGCCGGTCAGGGCGCAGAGGTCGCCGCCATGCCGCGGAACCTCCGCGCCAGCAGGTAGGAGCAGCCGCCGCCGAGGAGGATGGGCCCGAGGTAGGTGAACATCCGGAAGACGAACACGGCGGCGACTATGGCGTCGGAGTCGCGTCCGTCCGCCGCCCAGTCCAGGGCCGCGATGTAGAGCGCCTCGCTGATGCCGACGTTGCCGGGCGTGATCTCCACCAGGGTCGCGAGCCGGACCACGGTGTAGACGGCGAAGATCTCGACCGCGGTGAGGACGTCGCTGCCGACCCCGAGCGCGCGCAGGGACACGAGGAGGATCAGGTACGTCGCGAGCTCGCGGGTGGCGAAGACGGCGACCAGGCCCAGCCAGCGGGCGCGGAAGATGTCGACCACGTCGTGGCGCCACTCCACGACCGTCTCGCCGAGCTCCTCACCAGGGGGCCTGCGCACCACACCCCTGACCCAGTTGAGGAACCGGCCGACGCGCACCCCGAAGCCGTAGGCGAACCGCTCGCTGCGCAGGACCAGGACGGCGAGCGCGACCAGCACCAGCGACACACCGAGGCCGATCAGGGCGAGCGTCCAGACCGACGCCGGCACGTCCTTCTGGGTCGAGAGCAGGACCAGGCCGAGCGAGGGCAGGACGAGCGGGAGCCCGTTGCTGATCGAGCTGTTCACGACGTACGACGTGGCGAAGTCCTCGTTGCTGATGCCGAGCTTCCGGTACGACACGTAGCGGGCAGCCGTGCCGGACGGGCCCGGGACGGTGTTGGAGACCACCGCGGCCGACTCCTGGGCGAGGAACGCGTCCCGGAAGCGGAGCGGCTCGATCATCAGGGCGAACGCTCCGGCCTTGCAGGACTCCACCAGCAGCGTGAGCAGGGTCAGGACGATCACCGCGGCCGCCCCGAGCGACGTGAGCGCGTCCCAGACGTCCTGGTAGGACGCGAAGCTCGGGATCAGCAGCCCGAAGATCAGGTAGAGAAGCAGCAGCGACAGCGTGAACCGGACGGTCTTCTGCAGGGGCGAGGAGCTCTCCGACTCGAGGATCGGTGGCACGCGCCGGCCTGCGTCGCCCCCGGGCGACGGCGGCAGCACCGGCTTGCTCACCCTGAGCACACTAGTGCCGCAGCAGGGCGGGGGCGCAGCAGTCAGAGACGGGGGAGGCGGACCGCGAACGTCGCCCCGCCGTCGCCGTCCGCGAGGTCCACGTCGCCGCCGATCGAGCGGGCGACGCGGCGGGCGATGCCCAGACCCAGGCCGGTGCCGCCGCCCGGTCCGACGGTCCCGGGCGCGAACAGCGTGTCGCGGACCGACGCATCGACCCCGGGCCCGTCGTCCCTGACCCGGATCTCCACCGACGACGCCGCGGGGACGGCGTCCAGACGCACGCGGGTGCGGGCGTGCCGTACGGCGTTCTCCACCACGGGCGAGAGCGCCCGCACGACCAGGTCGCGCGGGGCGGCCAGCCGGATGGCCGGGTCCGCCACGTGGTCGTCGAGCACCAGCTCGTCGGGCACCAGGGGTCGGACCGCGTCGAGGACGTCGGCCAGCCGGCAGGTCGCGGCGTCAGGGGCCTCGGCGGTCCGGGCGAGCTCCAGCAGCGTGGTGATCGTGTCGGCCATGACCCGCGAGGACGCGGCGATCTGCTCGAGGTCGAGCCGGGCCTCCTTGTTCAGGCCACCGCGGAGCAGGGCCAGGTCGGCCGACCCCTGGATCGCGGCGAGCGGGGTGCGGAGCTCGTGGGCGAGCTCGGCCGTCAGCCGCTGCTCGGCGCGGATCGTCATCGCCACCCGCTCGAGCAGGCCGTCCAGCGTGGCGCCGAGCGCGGAGATCTCGTTGGTCGGAGGTCCGAGGTCGAAGCGGCGGCCGAGGTCGTGCTCGCTCCAGTCCGTGGCCCGCTCGGCCATCTGGGCCACCGGCTCCAGGGCCCGCGTGGTCACCCAGCGGGCGACCGCACCGACCGCGAGCACGACGATCACCCCGACGGCCAGGCTGGTGAGCAGGATGTAGAGCTCGGCCTCCTCGTAGGCGTGCCGGGACTCGCTCACCACCACGACGCCGTGCGCGCCGGACGCCGTGGTGAACGGTCGGGCGTAGAGCCGGTACTCCTCGCCGACCGCGACCGTCCGGGGCGAGGTGACGTGGGAGAGCTCCGCCATCTGCGGGCGCAGCCGCGCCCAGGTCGTGCCCGCGACGGCGCGGCCCCGGTCGTCGTACACCTGGACCCCCGGCTCCACGACCCCGTCGGGTACGACGAGCGTGTCCCCGGAGGCGGAGTCGACCGCGGCCTGCACGGACCCGGCCCGGTCGTGGAGCACCTGGTCGAGGTTGCCCTCGATGATGCGGTGCAGGATCAGCTGGAGGCCGAGCGTGACCAGCAGCATCCCCAGCGCGGTGAGCGCCATCGTGGTGAGCACGAGCTGCGAGCGGAAGCTGGTCGCCAGCCAGCGGGGCGCCCTCACCGCAGCGTGAACCCGACGCCGCGGACGGTGCGCAGCGCGACCGGTGCGTCGAGCTCCCTCAGCTTCGCGCGGATCCGCCGGATGTAGGAGTCGACGGTGTTCTCGCTGACCCGGGCCCCGTCGGGCCACGCTGCCGCGACGACCACGTGCCGGCGGACCACCTCACCGGGACGGGAGGTGATCGCCGCCAGCATCCGGAACTCCGTCGGGCTCAGCAGCACCTCCGCGTCCCCGTGCCGCAGCGAGTGGCGCGCCGGGTCCAGCACCAGCCCGCCGACCGGTTCGGCCGGTGGCCGGCCCCGCCGGGCCAGTGCCTCCACCCGGGCGATGAGCTCCTTCACGTCGAAGGGCTTGGGCAGGTAGTCGTCGGCGCCCGCGCTGAAGCCGGAGAGCCGGTCGTGGACCGCGCCGAGCGCGGTGAGGAACAGCACCGGCGCCGACTGCCCGGCCGAGCGCAGGGCCTGGCAGACGTCGCGACCGTCGGCGTCGGGGAGGCCGATGTCGAGGATGATCGCGTCCAGCACCGCGTCCGTGCCGAACCGCTGGAGGGCCTCGCCGCCGTTGTGCGCGGTCACGACGGAGTGGCCGGTGAGCTCCAGCGCCTGCGTCACGACGCGCCGGATGGCGGGGTCGTCCTCGCAGAGCCCTACGGTGACCACGGCCCTCCTCGTCCTGCGGCCCCTGCGGGCCGTCGGTCAGTCGGCGTCGCCGTCTCCGGCGCTCGAGGAGGACGACACCTGGTCGCCCCAGGCGGCCCGGGCGCCCGAGTCGCCGACGCGGTAGACCTGCACGCTGGTGGCGAGCGCGGCGATCACGGCCAGGGCCGCCACGACCTTGAGGGCGGTCGGCGAGACGGCCTTCGCGTCGGTCGAGGCGTGGGTCGAGGCGTCGGCCGCACGCTGGCGGCGGTCGAACCAGACCAGCGCGAGCGCGAGCAGCAGCAGCGGGATCTCGAACCAGATCAGCTGGTCGCCCAGCTCCGCGTGCTCGCCGGGGTTGCCCACGTGCTGCTCGAGCGCCTCGCCACTGGAGGTCGCCACGGGGGTCAGCACCGTGGACAACGCTGCGGCGACGACGACGAGGACGCCGTACCTGCGGCGCCAGTCGGGCCGGACGGCGATCGCGATGGTGCCGATCGCGGCCAGCGGCAGCAGCACCACCACGGCGTGGACGACGAGCGGATGGATCGGCAGGCCGTTGATCAGGTCGAACACGAATTCTCCTTCGACGGGGTCAGGCCCGTCATCGTTCCCGACGCTACCTGCAAGGAACCTGACTGCGCGCCCGCCGTGCGAAATGCCGTTGCCGCCGGGCGGCGACCCTTGCAAGGGTGGCGCCCGTGACCGACCTCGACGAGCGCCTCCGCGACGCAGTCCGTGCCTGTACCGACATGGTGGTCTGGCACCGCCGCACCACCCCGGGCGAGGTCTTCTCCTCGCTGGCGAGCGCCTGCGAGGAGCTCGGCATCGAGGACTGGGACCGGTACGGCGACGGCGGCGCGGTCGCCCGGGTCGAGGAGCAGGTGGCCGAGGTGCTCGGCAAGCCCGCCGCGGTGTTCTTCGTCAGCGGCACCATGGCCCAGCAGGCGATGCTGCGGGTCTGGTGCGACCGCCGAGGTTCCAGCCGGGTGGCCCTCCCGGACCTGTCCCACCTGCTCTTCCACGAGCTCGACGGGCCGCGGCTGCTGCACGGCCTGCGGTTCGAGCCGCTGACCGAGGGCCGGCACACGCCGACGGCGGACGACCTGCGCGCCCTGCCCGCGGGCCTCGGGGCGGCCCTGGTCGAGCTGCCGTTGCGGGACGCCGGCTGCCTGCTCCCGGAGTGGGACGACCTGGCAGCCCTGGCGGGGGCGGCGCGCGACCTCGGGGTGCCGCTGCACGCCGACGGTGCCCGGATCTGGGAGTCCCAGCCGTTCTACGACCGACCGCTGCCGGAGATCGCCGGCCTCTTCGACAGCATGTACGTCTCCTTCTACAAGGGTCTCGGTGCCCCCGCCGGCGCGGCGGTGGTGGGTGAGCAGGACGCCATGGACGAGCTGCGCGGCTGGCGCCAGCGCATGGGCGGCCAGCTGCACCAGCTGACGCCGTACGCCGTACCGGCGCTGCTCGGGCTGCGCGACCGCCTCCCGCGGATGGGGGAGTACGTCGCGTGGGCGCGCGCCCTCGCCGGCGAGCTGGTCGCCGCCGGGCTGCGGGTCAACCCGTCCCCGCCGCACATCAACACCTTCGAGGTCTTCGCCGATGCCCCCCTGCACGACGTCGAGGAGCGCCTGGCCGCCCTCATGGAGCGCGAGAAGGTGCAGCCGTGCGGCTCGTGGAGGGAGACCACGGTGCCGGGGGTGTCGACGACCGAGGTGAGCTGCTACGACTCCGCGCTGGCCTTCGACCCGGCCAAGGTGGCGGCGTGGTACGCGGAGATCGCCGGCCTGTGAGGTACGTCGAGTCCGTTGCCGGCATCGACGAGGCGCTGCCCGCGATGCAGGAGCTGGCGTCCCGGATCTGGGCCCCCACCAGCCGGCACCATCCGGGACAGCTCGCCTGGAGCGCGCGGTACGCACTGCCCGCCGACCTCGACCACGGACCGGTCGCGCTGTTCCGCGACCCGGCCGGCCCGGTCGTCGCCTGGGCCTGGGCGGAGGCTCCCGACTGGCTCGAGCTGTGCGTCGACCCGGCGCACTCGGAGGTCGCGGCCGAGGCGGCCCGGTGGTTCCTGGGCCTGGGCGCGAAGGGCCCCGTCCGGACCATGGTGCTCGAGACCGAGGCCCATGTCCTGGCCGGGCTCGCCGAGGAGGGCTTCGAGGTGGAGGAGCAGCCGTGGTTCACCCACCACAGCCTCGACCTCGGGTCGCTGCCGCCGGCCGCGGATCTCCCTGGCTACTCGTTCCGCGCCGTCGCCCCGGGAGAGGCCGAGGACCGGGCTGCCTGCCACCGGGCTGCGTGGGCGCCGCCGGGCGGCTCGTCGCGGGTCAGCGGCGCGGCGTACCAGCGCCTGATGGCGACCCCGCCCTACCGCCCGGACCTGGACTGGGTCGCGGTGGACGGGGCGGGCGCCATGGTCGCGTCCTGCCTGGTCTGGCTCGACGACCGCACCGGTGTCGCCCTGGTGGAGCCGGTCGGCTGCCACCCCGACCACCGCGGTCGGGGCCTGGCCGCCGCGGTCAGCCTTTCGGCGCTGCGGGCGGCTCGTGACTTGGGCGGGCGAACCGGCCTGGTCTGCCCCCGCGGCGACGACGGTTACCCGGGGCCGCAGCGGCTGTACCAGGCGATGGGCTTCGTCCCCGGGCCGCGGACGCTGACGCTGCGCCGGGACGCTTGAGCATTCCTTGCGGAAACGCCGGACTCTCCTTGAGTTGGTCGCGGCACGCTGGACGAGCCACGTGAGTCCCGTTCCAGGAGTTCCCATGCCCGATGCCGCCACCTTCGACGAGGCGGCGCTGCGTCGGATGTCTCGTGAGGTCGACGACCGGGCGTTCGCGTGGCTCTTCGCCAGCCGCTACCGCCAGATGCTGATCGGCCGGGTCGCCCGCGTCACCACCGCCCTGCAGCAGCTGGACCTGGAGGCCGCCCTCGACGCTGCGCTGAGCCTCAAGGTGTCCTCGCTCATCGTCGGGACCTGCGAGCTCGCGGACCTCGCGAGGAAGGTGGAGGTCGAGGTGCGTCTCCAGGACGTCACGGCGGCCCGGCTCTCGGCATCCCAGCTGTGGCCCGCCGCGGTGCGCGCGGACCGGGCGCTCGGCGACTACCTCGCCGGGTCGGGTCAGCCGACCTGTTCCATCCGGTAGCCCACGCCGCGCACCGTGCGGATGAGGCGGGGTGCGCCCCGTCCCTCGCCGAGCTTGCGGCGCAGGTTCCCGATGTGCACCTCGACCAGGTGGGTGTCCGTGGCCCACTCGGTGTCCCAGACCGAACGCAGCAGCGCCTCCCGGGTCCAGACCCGGGCCGGCGTACGCATCAGCTCGGTCAGCAGGTCGAACTCGGTGCGGGTCAGGGCGACCTCGGTGTCGTCGAGGAACGCGCGCCGGCCGTCGACGTCGACCGTGATCGCCCCGTGCCTCAGCACCTCGTGGCCGGGGGCCGGCGGCGCGGTCGGGGGTGCCGGGACCGGGGAACCGGGGCCGCGCCGGGGGCGCCGGAACATCGCGTTCACGCGGGCGTTGAGCTCGCGCGGGCTGAACGGCTTGGACAGGTAGTCGTCCGCGCCGGTCTCCAGCCCGATCAGCTTCTCCACCTCGTCGTCGCGCGCGGTGATCATGACGACGTAGGCGTCGCTGATCTCGCGGATCCGGCGACAGGCCTCGATGCCGTCGATCCCGGGCAGCCCGAGGTCGAGGGTGACCAGGTCCGGGTCGTGGTCGCGGACCGCGTCGACCCCGGCGGTGCCGGAGCCGGCGGTCAGCACGTGGAAGCCCTGGGTGCTGAGGATGAACTCGATGAGGGAGCGCATGTCCTCGTCGTCCTCGACGACCAGGGCCACCCTGGAGTCTTCCGAGGCCGTGGGCATGTGCAGATGATGCCAGAGCGGATCGGGTTTCTCGGTCGGTTGCGGGTCCGCGTCAGACCACTGATTTCTCCGCGCCTCCCCGCCTGCGGGGTTCAGCCGGGCTTCAGCGCCCGCCGGACATGATCGGCAGGACCGAGAGGAACGTCATGAAGCCCATCAGCATCGCCGCCCTGTGCACCTGCGCCGCGCTCACCGGAGCGCTGGTCGCCGCGACCCTGCCGGCCGAGGGGGCCGGCCGCACCCAGGCACGCCCCGGGATCGACCCGGCCGCGTTCGCTGACCCCGTCGCCAACCCCTACTTCCCGCTCCGGCCCGGCACCGTGACCCGGCTGCGGGGCACCGACGAGGGGGAGAAGTACCGCGAGAAGGTCCGGGTCACCCACCACACGAAGCAGATCGAGGGGGTGCGGACGCGGGTGGTGCTCGACGTGGTCCGCCGGGCCGACGGCAGCCTCGCCGAGAAGACCCACGACTGGTACGCCGGTGACCGGGACGGCAACGTCTGGTACTTCGGCGAGCGCACCGCGACGTACGACGAGCGCGGCCACGTCGAGAGCCGCGAAGGTTCCTGGGAGGCCGGTGTCGACGGGGCGCGGGCCGGACTGGTCATGCCCGCTGACCCGCGCCCGACCGACGCCTACCGCCAGGAGCTGTACCGGGGCCATGCCGAGGACCAGGCGTGGTTGGTCCAGAACCGGGCCACCGTCCGGACGCCGTACCGACTGTTCCGGCACGCGGTGCGGAGCCTGGAGTGGACGCGGCTGGAGCCCGGGGTGGTGTCGGTGAAGTTCTACGCCCGCGGCGTCGGCATCGTCCGCGAGAAGGACCTCGCCGGTGGCAGCGAGGTGTTCGAGGTGGTGGCGGTGCACCATCCCTGAGGCGACGCGTTGAACGATGCGACGCCCGGCTGCGTGACATGGGTGCGGGGATCAACGAAAAGGAGAGCACGATGCGCACCCATTCGTCGTCCACCGCCCTGGCCGGGCTGGCCGGGGCAGGACTGCTGCTGCTCGCCGCCTGTGGCTCCGGTGGCAGCGGCTACGGGGGGAGCTCCTCCTCGTCGTCGAGCGGACAGAGCCCGACGTCGTCCGGCGCGGTCGCGGTCGGGACCACGGCCTTCGGGAAGGTCCTCGTCGACCCCCAGCAGATGACCCTCTACGCCTTCGCGAACGACACCCGGGGGCACTCCGCCTGCAGCGGATCCTGCGCGACGTACTGGCCGCCGGTGCCGGGCTCGGACGTGCCGAAGCAGAGCCTGGCGTCGATCAGCGCGACGTTCGGCACGATCAAGCGCGCGGACGGCTCCTCCCAGCTCACGGTCGACGGCTACCCGATGTACACCTACGCGGGTGACGGCTCGCCTGGCCAGGCGAACGGCCAGGGCAAGGACCTGTCCGGCGGCCTGTGGTGGATCGTCGCGCCGGACGGTTCGTGGGTGAAGGACACCAGCGGAGCGTCGTCGGGCACGCGTGGTGGCTACTGACCCCTCGGGGAGCAAAGGGGAGGGGGGCCCTGTCGCCGACCCGTGTCGAGGGGCCATCCTTGCCCCATGAGCACAGTGGGGCTCGTCCTGGGAGCCGGCGGCGTCGTCGGCCAGGCGTACCACGCGGGCGTGCTCGCGGCACTGGAGCACGACTGCGGCTGGGACCCCCGGACCGCGGACGTCGTCGTCGGCACGTCCGCGGGCTCGATCACCGGGACGCTGCTGCGGGTCGGGGTCCCGGCCTCGGAGCTCGCCGCGTGGGTGGTCCAGGCTCCGCTTTCCGACGAGGGCATGGTCCTGCAGGACATGCTGGGCAGCGAGATCCCGGTGTTCGAGCCCTTCCGGGTGCTGCCCATCCTGCGCCGGCTGCCCGATCCACCGGGCCGGGAGATGCTGCAGCGCGCGGTCATCCGCCCGTGGAGCTTCCGGCCCATGGCGGCGGCGCTCGCGCTGCTGGCCCCCGGACGCTTCGACATCGCCGAGCAGCTCGGGATGCTCCGCGAGGTGGAGGGGAAGTCCTGGCCCGAGAAGGACCTGTGGATCTGCGCCGTACGCCGTCGCGACGGCCGGCGGGTCGTGTTCGGCCGGCCGGGGAGCCCGGCTGCCCCGCTGCACCTGGCGATCGCGGCCTCGTGCGCGGTGCCCGGCTACTTCGCCCCGGTGACGATCGACGAGCACACCTACGTCGACGGCGGCGCCCACTCACCGACGAACGCCGCGATCCTGCGTGAGAAGGCCCTCGACCTCGTGATCGTGGTCTCCCCGATGTCCGGCCCGGCGAACCTGCCGACGGACCTCTACAGCCTCTCGCGGGGGCACGCCGCGCGGGTGGCCCGACGCGAGGCCAGGGCGCTGCGGGACAGCGGAACCGCCGTCATCGTGTTCAGGCCGGGGCGGGCGGAGCTGCAGGCGATGGGCAACGACTTCATGGCACGAGACCGGGTGGACCAGATCGTGCAGGAGTCGTTCCTGGGAGCCGGCTCCTACGCCGCGCAGCCGGAGATGCGCGCGCTGCTGACGCACTTCGGGCTGCAGCGTCGCCCCTGAGCGCGCACTCCTGGCCCTTGTCCTGTCCTCACCGGGTCGAGGCGGGCGGCTCGGTGAGGACCCGGAGCGCCAGCTGCGTGGTGGTCGGGACGCCGAGGTGGCCGACGACCCGCGTGACCCGGTCGGCGTCGAGCGGGAGCAGCCCGGGGGTGCCGGGGACCTCGGGGGTCAGCCCCAGGTCCAGATCGGTGCGCCCGGACATGATCGACAGGTTGAAGTCGTAGCGCTCCCTGGCGCCCGGGGCCGTGAGCCTCTTCAGCATGCCGGCGCCGATGCGGCGCAGCCCGGTCTCCTCGCAGTAGGAGTCGAGGGTGGCGACCAGGTTCGCGCCGGCGCAGTGGTCGATGTCGGCCCAGACGGCCTGCATCGAGCCCATCTGGGACAGCAGGATCGGCGCGGTCTTCTCACCGATCCCGGGGACCCCCGGCAGGTTGTCGCTGGCATCACCGCGGAGGGCGGCGAAGTCGAGGTAGTGCTCGGCCGCGATGCCGTACAGCGCATGGAGCCGCGCGGGGTTGAGCAGCGGTGACCCGGAGATCCCGCCGTTGACGAGGCGCAGGACCTGGGTGCTGGCGCTGATGTGTGCGAAGGAGTCGCGGTCGGAGGTGATCAGGACGCAGCTCCAGCCGGATCGCTCCGCCCACGCCGCCGCGGAGGCGTTGACGTCGTCGGCCTCCAGGCCGGCTGGGGTGAGGGTGTTGAACCCCAGGGCGTCCAGGAGGGCGCCGGCGCGCTCCAGCTGGTCGACCAGGGCGGGATCCTTCTCGGCACGTCCGGCCTTGTACCCGGGGTAGGCCTCGGTGCGCACCGACGAGGTCCGGTCGTCGAGCCCGAAGACCACCGCGTCGGGGGCGAACTGGTCGATCGCCTCCAGGATCTGGCGCAGCATCCCGTGCAGCGCCCACGCCGGACGACCGCCGAGGTCCCGGAGGTCGCTCTCGACGCGGGCGTGGTGGTTGCGATGGAGCAACGAGGGGGCGTCCACGGCGAGCAGCAGGCGGCGCTCGGCGGTGGGGTGTCCAGGAGTGTGCATGAGGTGCCGGACACCCTACGGGTCGGCCGCCCGCCGCCGGGGAGGGTCAGTGGTCGCGGAGCGCCTCGACGAGCTCCGACTTGTCCATGGACGAGCGGCCCTCGATGCCGATCTCGCCCGCCCGGTCACGCAGCTCCTCGACCGTCCACTTCTCGTACGGCGGCGACTGGCCGCCGCTGCGGCTCACCTGGGTGCGGGACCTGTTGGCCGCCGAGTTGGCGATCCGGGCGGACTTCTCCTTGCTCTCGCCCTCGTCGCGGAGCTTCTCGTAGAGCTCCTCGTCCTTGATCCCGGGCCCCGGCTGCTTTCCTGCTGGCATGAGTGCTCCCTTCCGCGGTCGCGTGTCGACGGGTCCGGCCCCTCGCGCGGGCCTTCACCTGGCGGGTACCCGGTGCCCCGCCCCGGCATGCCGCCCTGCCCCGACCGGGCGTGACCGACCTCCGGCGAGAGACCCTTCCGGAAGGGGTCGAACGGCCGTAGCGGGACGCTCTGGCCGGCGTAGGTTCGAGGTATGAAGCGTGTGGTCGTCGACCACTACGGTGGGCCCGAGGTCCTTCAGGTGGTGGAGGAGGAGGCTCCTCGACCGGGTCCGGGGGAGGTCCGGGTCAGGGTGCTGGCCTCCGGTGTCTCGTTCACCGACGCGCTCATCCGCGCCGGCACGTACCTCGGTGGTCCGAAGCCCCCGTTCACGCCGGGCTACGAGCTCGTGGGCATCGTCGAGGAGCTGGGTCCGGGCTGCCGGAGGCTCCGGGTGGGCGACCGTGTCGGAGCGCTCACGGTGTGGGGCGCCAACGCCGAGCGCGTCTGTGTGCCGGAGAAGTACGCCGTGGCGGTGCCAGACGACCTGGATCCGGCCGAGGTGGTGAGCCTGGTCTTCCCCTACATGACCGCCTACCAGATGCTGCACCGCGCGGCGCGGGTGGAACGGGGCGAGACGGTGCTCATGCACGGGGCCGCCGGTCGGGTGGGCACCGCTGTGCTCGAGCTGGGCGCCCTGGCCGGGCTGCGCATGTTCGGGACCGCATCCGCAGGCGACCTGGCCGCGGTGGAGCGGCTCGGTGCCGTGGCGATCGACTACCGCAACGAGGACTTCGTCAGTCGGGTCCGGCAGCTCACGGACGGTGGCGTGGACGTCGTGCTCGACGGGATCGGCGGCCTGGTCTCGCTCCGCTCGTTCCGCGCGCTGAGGCGCGGGAACCCGGTGACCGGGGACCCCGGTGGCCGCCTCGTCATGATGGGCAACTACGCCACGCTCGCCCAGGGTCACAAGAGCTGGCGAGGGTGGCTCGAGTGGTATCCCGCGACGGCCGTGACCGCGGCCTGGGGGCTGCTCTCGCCGCGCCGAAGGGCCCTGGGCTACCGGGTCCAAAAGCTGCGCATCGACCACCAGGACTGGTTCGAGCAGGACTTCGCGCAGCTGCTCGAGTACCTGCGTCGTGGCGAGATCCACCCCGTCGTGGCCGAGCGCCTGCCGCTGGCCGAGGTCCGTCACGCTCACGAGCTGCTCGAGCAGACCGCGGCGACCGGGAAGCTGGTGCTCGTGCCGGAGCGTGGCGAGGGGACCGGTTGATGACCCGCCACCGCACGCCGACCGGGTGAGCTCGTGGCCGGCCGCCGGGGGTGGTCGTCCGGGTCGCGCTACCTGCCCATCGCCGAGCACGGGTTGATCGGCGACCTGCACACGGTCGCGCTGGTGGGGACCGACGGGACGATCGACTGGTACTGCTGCCCCCGCTTCGACTCACCCAGCGTCTTCGCGGCCATCCTGGACGCCGACCGCGGCGGGCGGTTCCGGATCGCACCCGACCACGACGGCTGGAGCTCCCGGCAGCTCTACCTGCCGGACACCAACGTCCTCATCACGCGCTTCCTCATGCCCCAGGGCGTGGGGGAGGTGCAGGACTTCATGCCGCCGGCGAGCGGCCGGGCGGCGCACCGCCACCGGATCGTCCGCCGGGTGGTCGCCGTGCGCGGGCAGCTGCGGTTCCTCGTCGAGGTGGCGCCCCGCTTCGACTACGCGCGGGGCCGTCACGAGGTGGCGCTGACCGACCACGGTGCGGTCTTCCGGTCCTCGGACCTGGTGCTCAGCCTCTCGGCGTCGCGCCCGCTCGAGATCGTCGACGGCCGCGACGTCGGTGCGCGCGTCGAGCTCCGGGCCGGTGAGGCGGCCACCTATGTGCTCGACCGCGTGGAGCCGGGCGAGGCGCCGCCGGCGTGCTCCGATGCCGATGTCGAGGACGAGTTCGTGACCACCGTGGCGTTCTGGCGGAGCTGGATCCGGCGCTCGAGCTACAGCGGGCGCTGGCGAGAAATGGTCGACCGCTCCGCGCTCACCCTGAAGCTGCTCACCTACGCCCCCACCGGCGCGATCGTGGCCGCGCCCACCACCAGCCTCCCGGAGGAGCTCGGCGGAGTGCGCAACTGGGACTACCGCTACACGTGGATGCGCGACGCCGCCTTCTCGCTCTACGCGCTGCTGAGGCTGGGCTTCGACGAGGAGGCGGGCGCGTTCATGCAGTGGCTCGAGGGGCGCTTCCGCCACGCGACCGGCCGTGACTCGGGCCCCCTGCAGATCATGTACGGCGTCGACGGGCGGGAGGACCTCGCCGAGCAGGAGCTGCCGCACCTCGAGGGCTACCGGGGCTCGGCCCCGGTGCGGATCGGCAACGGGGCTGCCCACCAGCTCCAGCTCGACATCTACGGCGAGCTGATGGACGCGGTCTATCTCTGCAACAAGTACGGGCGGCCGCTGTACCACGACGGCTGGATGGAGCTCACGCGCAACCTCGAGTGGCTGATGGACCACTGGGACCAGCCCGACGAGGGGATCTGGGAGACGCGCGGCGGCCGCCGGGACTACACGTACTCGCGGCTGATGAGCTGGGTGGCGGTCGAACGTGCGGTCCGGGTCGCGCTGCAGCGCGGTCTGCCCGCCGACGTGCTCCACTGGATGGCGGTCCGGGACGCCATCTACAACCAGATCATCGAGCGTGGCTGGAACCCCACCCGCCGGGCCTTCGTCCAGCACTACGACAGCGACGTGCTCGACGCCTCCCTGCTGCTCATGCCCCTGTGCAAGTTCATCGCGCCCACCGACCCGCGGTGGCTCTCCACCCTCGATGCCATCACCGAGGAGCTGGTCTCCGACAGTCTCGTCCGCCGCTACGACGCGGACGCGTCGCCCGACGGCCTGACGGGCACGGAGGCGACGTTCTCGATGTGCTCGTTCTGGTGGGTGGAGGCGCTCGCCCGCGCCGGCCGGCTCGACGAGGCCCGGCTGGCGTTCGAGAAGATGCTCACCTACGCCAACCACGTCGGGCTCTACTCGGAGGAGATAGGGCCGACCGGCGAGCAGCTCGGCAACTTCCCGCAGGCCTTCACCCACCTGGCGCTGATCAGCGCCGCCTACGACCTGGACCGGCGGCTGGGGTGAGTGGGCGGCGTTTCCGACCGACGCGGTCAGCGATCCGGGACCGACGCGAAGTCCGCGGGGCGGTGCAGCAAGGTGATCCGGTGGCCCGGCCAGATCCGTGCGACGACCCTGCCGACCACCAGGTCGCTGTCGACGTACTCGCCGCCGGGCACGCACCCGGCATCGGCGTCGGGACACAGGTGCACGGTGGAGTCCGCAGAGTGGTTCCGGTTGTCGCCCATCACGAAGACGTGTCCCTCGGGGACCGGCCCCGCGCTCCACTGGCAGCTCTGGGTCATCGGGCCGTTGCACTCCGGCTGCGGCGTGATGTACCCGTCCTCGTCGAGGGGCGTTCCGTTGACCGCGATGCGTCCGGCCTCGTCACAGCACGTGATCACGTCGCCGGCGACGCCCACGACCCGCTTCACCAGGTGGCCGCCGGAGGGCCGCAGGCCGATCCGGGCCAGGCCCGAGGCGAGTGCGCCGTCGGGCGCGTCCACGTCCGTGGGATCGAGCCAGCCCCCGGGGTCGGCGAACACGACCACGTCGCCGCGTTGCGGAGTCCCGCCGAACCAGTACGACGGCTTCTCCACGAGGATGTGGTCGTTCCGGATGAGCCCGGGCTCCATCGACTCCGAGGGAATGTAGAAGACCTGGACGAACAGGGCCTTGAGCACGGTGGCGAGGACCAGCGACACGACCAGCAGCAGGGCGGTCCGGGTCCACATCGGGCGACCGCGGACGCGGGGCCCGGGCACACCGACGGGCTCTTCCGCGGCGACCGGATGTGCCGTCGGCTCGTTGCCTCGGGCGGTCTGGTCCACGCGGGTTCCCCGTCACTGTCAGCGAACCGACCCTCGGCTCTCGGCAGACCTGAGTCTCCCCGGCGGGGCGGGACCGGCGCGTCACCGAAAGGCGGGATTCGCACCCAGCGCGCGGCCAAGCGGGGCGGCAACGCACCGACCAGGGGTGATCTTGAACCATTCCAGAAATCGGACGATACTGCGGTCGTGCCCACCCCGTCGGACCTCGAGCGAATGCTGCGGGAGGCTGCCCTGCGCGTGACGCGTCCCCGGATCGCCGTGCTGGGCGCCGTGCACCGCCATCCCCATGCCGACACGGAGTCGATCATCGGCGCCGTGCGCGCGGACCTCGGTGTGGTCTCCCACCAGGCCGTCTACGACGTGCTGCGGGCGCTGACCACGGCGGGCCTGGTGCGGCGCATCCAGCCGTCCGGGGCCCTGGCGCGCTACGAGGCGCGCGTGGGGGACAACCACCACCACGTCGTCTGCCGGTCGTGTGGTGTGATCGCCGACGTCGACTGCGCCGTGGGCCATGCACCGTGCCTGACCGCTTGTGACGACTACGGCTTCGCCATCGACGAGGCCGAGGTCACCTACTGGGGCCTGTGCCCCAGCTGTGTCGTACCGACACCCCGGTAGCAGCCAGCCTCAACCAACGAGACAGGAGAAGGACCCCGTGTCCGAGAGTGAGAACCCGGTAATTCCGTCCCCCGAGCCGCAGGGGACGCACCGCCCGCGCAGCAACCAGGACTGGTGGCCCAACCGCCTGAACCTGCAAGTGCTGCACCAGCACTCGTCCCGTTCCAACCCGATGGACGAGGACTTCGACTACGCCGAGGCGTTCCAGAAGCTCGACGTCGAGGAGCTCAAGCGTGACGTCGCCGAGGTGATGCGGACCTCGCAGGACTGGTGGCCGGCCGACTTCGGCCACTACGGCCCGCTGTTCATCCGGATGAGCTGGCACCAGGCCGGCACCTACCGCATCGAGGACGGCCGCGGTGGCGGAGGCGACGGCAACCAGCGCTTCGCGCCGCTCAACAGCTGGCCGGACAACGCCAACCTCGACAAGGCCCGCCGGCTGCTGTGGCCGGTGAAGAAGAAGCACGGCAAGAAGATCTCGTGGGCCGACCTGCTGGTCCTCGCCGGCAACGTCGCCCTCGAGGACATGGGCTTCAAGACCTTCGGCTTCGGCTTCGGCCGCGACGACGTCTACGAGCCCGAGGAGATCTTCTGGGGCCCGGAGGACACCTGGCTGGGCGACGAGCGCTACAGCGGGGAGCGTGACCTCTCCAACCCGCTCGGCGCGGTCCAGATGGGCCTGATCTACGTCAACCCGGAGGGTCCGAACGGCGACCCCGACCCGCTCAAGGCGGCCCACGACATCCGCGAGACCTTCCGTCGGATGGCGATGAACGACGAGGAGACGGTCGCGCTGATCGCCGGCGGCCACTCCTTCGGCAAGACCCACGGTGCCGGCCCCGCCGACAACGTCGGCCCGGAGCCGGAGGGCGCCCCGCTCGAGGAGCAGGGCCTGGGGTGGAAGAGCACCTACGGCACGGGCAAGGGCGGCGACACCATCACCAGCGGCCTCGAGGTCACGTGGGTCAGCACCCCGACGAAGTGGGGCCACGAGTTCTTCCGGAACCTCTTCGGCTACGAGTGGGAGCTCGAGGAGAGCCCGGCCGGCGCCAAGCAGTGGGTCGCGAAGGACGCCGAGGCGACATTCCCCGGTCCGACCGCCGACTCGCCGAAGCGCAAGCCGACGATGCTCACCACTGACCTGTCGCTGCGCTTCGACCCGGCCTACGAGAAGGTCTCGCGCCGGTTCCTCGAGGACCCCGAGGCCTTCGCCCTCGCCTTTGCCAAGGCCTGGTACAAGCTGCTGCACCGCGACATGGGTCCGGTCTCGCGCTTCCTCGGCCCGTGGGTGCCCGAGGCCCAGCTGTGGCAGGACCCGGTCCCGGCGGTCGACCACGAGCTCGTGGGTGCGAGCGACATCGCGGACCTGAAGACGAAGGTCCTCGAGTCGGGCCTCTCGCCTGCCCAGCTGGTGGCGACCGCGTGGAAGTCGGCCTCGACCTTCCGGGGCACCGACAACCGCGGAGGCGCGAACGGCGCCCGCATACGGCTCGAGCCGCAGCGCGGCTGGGAGGCCAACGAGCCCGAGGAGCTCGCCCGGGTCCTCGAGGTCCTCGAGGGCATCCAGCAGGAGTTCAACGGCCGGGGCGGGGACACGCGGATCTCGCTCGCGGACCTGATCGTCCTGGCCGGCTCGGCGGCGGTCGAGCAGGCGGCGCGCAACGCCGGGGTCGAGGTCACCGTGCCGTTCCACCCCGGCCGCACCGACGCGAGCCAGGAGGACACCGACGTCGAGGCGTTCGCGGTCCTCGAGCCGCGCCATGACGGCTTCCGCAACTTCGGCCGCGCCGGCGACCGCGTGCCGGCCGAGGTGCGCATGCTCGACAAGGCCAACCTGCTCACGCTGACCGCCCCTGAGATGACGGTGCTGGTCGGTGGCCTCCGCGTGCTGGGCGCCAACCACGGTGGCTCCACCGACGGGGTCTTCACCGACCGGCCGGGCACGCTGACGAACGACTTCTTCGTCAACCTGCTCGAGCCCGCGACGTGGCAGCCCACCGACGAGGAGGCCACGGCGTTCCGGGCTGATGGCCGCACCGCCACCCGCGTCGACCTGGTCTTCGGCTCGAACTCCGAGCTGCGCGCGCTCGCGGAGGTCTACGCCGCGGACGACGCCCAGGAGAAGTTCGTCCGCGACTTCGTGGCCGCGTGGGTGAAGGTCATGGAGCTGGACCGGTTCGACGTCGCCTGACGTCCCCGGAAGATCGCGGAGCCCCCGGCGCACCAGGTGCGCCGGGGGCTTCGCGCTGTCCGGCCCGCAGCCCGACGACTCCCAGGGGCTGAGCCGCGGGTGGGGGGAGCGGCTCAGGCCCGGCCGGGCAGCATGAGGTTCCAGTAGAGCGCGGGGAGCCCGTACCGCTTCAGCAGCCACATGTCCTTGCGCTCCTTGGTGGTGTCGATCAGTGGGATCGTGGGGTGCGGCTGCATCGTGTAGTCGAACTCGGCGAGCAGCATCTTGTTGCGGGCGGTGGTGATGGGGCACGAGGAGTAGCCGTCGTACCCGGCCGGCAGGGTCTGCTCACCGGCCATGGCCGCCAGCAGGTTCGCCACGACGACCGGGGCCTGCTTGCGCACGGCCGCGCCGGTCTTGGAGTTCGGGGTGGACCCGGCGTCGCCGAGGGCGAACACCTCGGGGTAGCGCACGTGCCGCAGGGTGTGCTTGTCGACCTCGATGTAACCGGCCGGGTTGGCGGGGTCGGCCAGTGCCGACGCCTTGACCCAGTCCGGGGCGGACTGCGGGGGCACGACGTGCATGAAGTCGTAGTCCAGTGAGTGCGTGGTCCCTCCGCCATGGTCGGTCACCACGGCTCGCCGCCCCTGGGCATCGATCTCGACGACCTCGCTGTTGGTGTGCACGGTGATGCCGTAGCGGTCGACGACCCGCTCGAGCTCCTCGGCGAAGACCTTGACACCGAAGAGGCCCGGTGTCGGCAGCACGAGGTGGATGTCGATGTCGGCCAGCACGCCCTGGCGACGCCAGTGGTCGGCGGCGAGGTAGGCGATCTTCTGCGGTGCACCCGCGCACTTGATGAGGCCTCCTGGCTGCGTGAAGACCGCGGTCCCCGAGCGCAGGTTGCGGATCCGGTCCCAGGTCTTGGGCGCCAGCTCGTAGGCGTAGTTGCTGGACACGTCGGGCGTCTCGAGCGCCGCGCTCATGCCGGGCACCTTGTCCCAGTCCAGCTGGATCCCGGGAGCCATCACCAGGTAGTCGTAGTCGATCGAGGCACCGCTCGTGGTGGTGACCCGCTTGGCGTCGGGGTCGACCGCCGTGGCGGCGGCCCTGATCCAGGCCACGCCGGGAGGGACGACCGACGCCTCGGGTCGCGCGGACTCGCGGGCGCCGGCGCGGCCACCGCCGACGAGCGTCCACAACGGCTGGTAGTAGTGCGTGGTGGACGGCTCCAGCAGCCCGATGTCGGTGACACCGGCGCGGCGGAGCCGCGCCGCCACGGAGATGCCGGCGGCGCCTCCGCCGACGATCAGGACGCGGTGGTGGGTGAGGGGGTCGGTCATGGCGGGTTCCTTCCTGGGACTGGTCAGGTGCTGATGTCGCGGGGAGCGGGGTGGTCGGTACGGCGTAGCCGCACCCAGGTGAAGTGCTGGTCCACGCCGGCCGGGTCCACGGTCACCGGCCCGCGGAGTGTCCGGTGCACCACGACTCCGGGGGGACGCTGGCCTTGACGTCGGCGACGTGCTGGCCGCAGCCGTCCCAGGTGGTCCTGCCGCAGGCGGGGCAGGTGACGGGGAAGCACATGAGGGTCTCTCCTTGAGGCAATGTCGGCGGGTGCCGAGCTGGGTGGGGTGTTGCGGGTCGGTCCGTGGGCCGGTGTCGGCGACGGTCAGGACATGGCCAGGGGGAGACCGGCATCGGCGGCGTTGTCGAAGGAGTCGTCGATGGCCACCACGGGCACCGCGGCCGCATCGAGCAGCGACGCGGCGACCGAGGCGCGATAGCCGCCGGCGCAGTGCACCCAGACCTCGCCGGCCGGAAGCTCGCCGAGGCGGCGGGGGAGCTCGTGCAGGGGGATGTTGACCGCGCCCTCGATGGCAGCGGCATCGTGCTCGTCGATGCGTCGGACGTCGAGGACGGTGGCCTGCCGGTGGTGCCGCAGCTGGGCCAGGTCGGCGAAGGTCGCGGTCGGGAAGGAGGCCAGGTCGACCCCGGTGCCGGCCACCCAGTCCGCGGGCTTGCCGGTCGCGTGGGCTGCGGCGCGGTCGATGCCGATCCGGACGAGCTCGCGCTGGGCCTGGGCGACGTCGTCGGCGGTCTCGCCGAGCAGCGTCACGGGTGTGCCCCACTCGATGAGCCAGCCGAGGTAGGTGGCGAAACCGCCGTCGAGACCGAAGTTGAGGCTGCCCGGGACGTGTCCGGCGGCGAAGACCGTGCGGTTGCGCAGGTCGACGAGCCACTCTCCGGCCTCGATCCGCCGCCGGATCTCGCCGGGGTCGGCCTGCTCAGGGGTGGACAGGTCGGGCTCGGTCGGCCCGGCGGCGTTGGCCGGCCCCATATGGGCGTAGTAGGCGGGGTAGGCACCCAGGCCCGCGAGCAGGTCGCGGACGTAGGTCTCCTCGTCCTGGGTGAGCACGGGGTTGGAGCGCTTCTCCGCTCCGATGGTCGAGGAGCTGGCCTCGGACTGGGTGGCGGAGCAGAACGAGCCGAACCCGTGGGTCGGGTAGACCTCGGCGGAGTCGGGCAGCGTCTCGGCGAGCAGGTGCGCCGAGGCGTGCTGCAGGCGGACCAGCTCATCGGTGTGGTCGGCGCCCAGCAGGTCGGGGCGGCCGGTGGCGCCGTACAGCAGGGACCCGCCGGAGAAGACCGCGAGGGACTCGCCCGTGGCCCCGTCGGCGAGCGCGTAGGACAGGTGCGTGAACGTGTGCCCGGGAGTTGCCAGGGCGGTGACACGCATCCGCTCACCGATCTCGAACGTCTGCCCGCTGTGGACGGGCGTCCGCTCGTAGGAGACCTGGTCCTCGGCGTTGACCAGGTACGCCGCGCCGGTGCGCGCGGCGAGCGCGAGGCCTCCGGTGACGTAGTCGTTGTGGATGTGTGACTCGAAGACGTGCGTCAGGCGAACGCCGTGCTCCTCGAGCAGCGCGAGCACGCGGCCGATGTCGCGCTGCGGGTCGACGACGAAGGCGACCTCGCCGTCGTGCACGAGGTAGGAGCGATCGCCCAGTGACGCGGTCTCGATGGGGACCACGGAGATGTCGGTGCCGCTGCTGCGCTGGACGGTCATGTTCTCTCCCGCGTTGCTGTCGACTCGAATACCCCGGGGGGTACTTGTCACAGAAGAACCGTAACACCCCGGGGGGTATTCCGCCCGCGTGTGGTCATACGGGTGGGGGTATGTAGTCTCTGGTGGGGAAACACCCCGGGGGGTATGCCGCGAGGCTCGAGCGCAGGAGGCCATGTGACGACCCAGCTTGTCGCCGTCGGTGCGGCGGCCGCGTCGGCGGCGACGTTCGGCCTGTCCACGTCGCTGCAACACCTCGTCTCCAGCAGCGTGGAGGACCTGCGTCCGGACCGGCTGCTCGTCACGCTGGTGCGCACCCCCCTGTGGGTGCTGGGTGCCGCGCTCAGCGGCGCTGCCTTCGGCCTGCACGCCGTGGCGCTGTCCCGGGGGTCGCTGGTGCTCGTGCAGCCGGTGATCGTAACGGGCGTCGTGTTCGCCGTGCTCATCCGCTCTGCACTCGATCGCCGGGTTCCGACACGTGCGGAGGCTGGCTGGGCCCTCGTCACGTGGGCCGGCCTGGCTGCCTTCCTGGCCGCGACGGGGCCCTCGGCGCGAACCGCTCACGTGCCGAGCCATGCTCTGCCGACGGTGGCAGTGCTGCTCCTCGCGGCTGCGACGGGGGTGCTGGTCGCGCGCCGGCGTACCCCCGGCACCACCGGCAGGGGCATGTGGCTCGGCGCGGTCGCCGGCGTGCTGTACGGCCTGGTCGCGGTGCTGCTGAAGCTGGTGCTGACCACGCTCGACGAAAGTGGCTACGTGGCGACGCTGGTCACCTGGCCGATCTGGATCATGACGGCCGCCGGCCTGGCGGCGGTCGTGGTGAACCAGCGCGCCTACCAGTCCAGCCGCCTGTCGGTCTCCATGCCGGTGCTCAACATCGTGAACGTCCTGGTCGCCCTCGTGTTCGCCGCCGTCGTGCTGGGTGAGCTCCCCGAGATCACTCCCGGGGCCCTGGGGGTGCAGGCCGTCGGCCTGCTCGTCATCGGCCTCGGCGTCTTCCGGCTGGCCGGGCTCGAGGAGGACGCACAGGAGGTTCTTGCGCCCGACCGGGGCCGGCCGACTCGCCGCGAGGCTGTCGCCCGTGCGGGCCACCCCGGGGCCCGGGCGGGATGTTCCAGCCTCCCTTGGTGAGTACGCGACCCAGTCACTCCTCGCGACGGCTGTCGGGATGACGGTCCCCATGGCGGCCTGGATGCTCTACCGACGCATGGGCTGGAGGAACACCTCCGAGATGGCTGCGCTGATGGCGATCCCGGTGATCCCGTTCCTCTGCCTGGTCTGGTTCGACGTCACCGAGAGTGCCCAGTGTGGCCCCTACTGCGCGGTCACGATCGTCGGCATGCTCGCGCTGATGCTCTACCGCCGCCGCGAGTACTCATCGGGGTAGCCGGCGGGGTCCAGCGAGGGGGGCTGCCCGGCGGTGAACGCATGTGCGCCTCCGGGTCGAGCGGCCGTCGACGTGATGGGATGCCTTCTGTCACCGTGCGCGGTGCCAGCTCGCCTCGACCGTCGACGAGCACATCGCTGTAGGAGGACTCGAGATGGCCGGTACCGAGCGCACGCGCACCTGGCCGCTCTGGGTCTTCGGGTGCGCGTGGCCCGCCGCGTTCCTCGTCTGGGGTCTCGTCGCCAACGACGGGCCCCGGTGGGTCGACGTGGTGACCGTCATCCTGCTGGTCGGGCTCGTGGTCCTGACGCGGTGGCAGGCTCGCGGCCTGAAGAGGAAGGCGGCCGCTAGCCACCGGGCTCCCTGATGTCGGTGCCCGGGGGAGAGGTGGCGGTGAGTCGCGCCCGTGAGGGATCGGCTGCCGTGGAGCACCGGACCTCACGCACAGGGGCCTCCCAGAGCCGCACGGCCCATGTTCTACGCTCCCTTCGTGAGTGCGCAGGCCCCTTCCGCCGTCATCCTGATCCGTGCAGAACGATTCATCCCCAACCCCGCCACGGCCGCCGACAACGCGTTCCAGCGCGAGGTGCCGGTGGGGCAGCCCGAGGACTCGACACGGGCCTCGGCGCTGGCCGAGATGGACGCCGTCGCCCAGGCCCTCCGCGATGCCGGCGTCAGGGTCCACGTCTTCGACGACAAGGACCACACCCGCCCGGACAGCGTCTTCCCGAACAACTGGATCTCCACCCATGCCGGCGGCATGGTCGCGGTCTACCCGATGTACGCCTCCAACCGGCGCCACGAGCGCCGTGCCGACGTGCTGGAGATGCTCAAGTCCCAGTACCGGGTCCAGACCATCGTGGACTACTCCGGCCTCGAGCCCGACGGCATCTTCCTCGAGGGCACCGGTGCGATGGTGCTCGACCACGTGTCGCGGGTCGCCTACACGGCGCGCAGCTACCGTGCCGACACCCACGTCCTCGAGCGCTTCTGCACCGACTTCGGCTACGAGCCCATGGCCTTCGAGGCGGTCGACTCCGCGGGTGTGCCGGTCTACCACACCAACGTCATCGCCTGCATCGGCACGGAGGTCGCCCTGATCGCGCTGGAGATGATCCCCGACGAGTCCCGTCGGAGGCAGGTGCGTGAGCGCCTCACGGTCAACGGCCGCACGGTCGTCGAGCTGACGGAGGCACAGATCCGCGAGTTCGCCGGCAACGCCGTGGAGCTGTGCGGTCGTACGCCGGAGGGCCGGCGCCGCTACATCATGGCGATGTCCGCGCGCGCCCACCGCAGCCTGCGCCCGGAGCAGGTCGCGGCGATCGAGGAGTCCTGCGAGATCGTCTCCGTCGACATCCCCACCATCGAGCTGGCCGGTGGCTCGGTGCGCTGCATGATCGCCGGCGTCCACCTGGACCGCCGCCGGATCGACGTCGAGCCGGAGCTCACCGACGCCGTCCTGGCCATCAACGAGGACCACCCGGTCACCGCCGACGGGCGGTACGTCGACGCCTGAGTGCGCTGACCGACCGACCGCTGCCGGGGGTTCACCGAGGTGCCCATCGGCAAGCTGCCGCTCTACAGCCCGGACTTCGACAGCGACTACCCGCCGGAACCACGTGCGCTCAAAGAGGCGATCGCCGGCTCGGACGCGGTCCTCTTCGTCACCCCGGAGTACAACCGCTCGATCCCGG
Organism: Nocardioides koreensis; assembly: GCF_039531775.1. Classification (NCBI taxonomy): domain Bacteria; kingdom Bacillati; phylum Actinomycetota; class Actinomycetes; order Propionibacteriales; family Nocardioidaceae; genus Nocardioides; species Nocardioides koreensis. The sequence goes on from NZ_BAAAQR010000004.1 coordinate 92,549, forward strand.
GGGCGTTGAAGAACGCCATCGACTGGGCCTCCCGGCCGTGGGGGAAGAACTCCTTCGACCACATGCCGGCGGCGGTGATCGGTGCGTCGCCCGGCCAGATCGGGACCGCCGTGGCGCAGCAGAGCCTGCGAGGGGTGCTGGGGTTCTGCAACGCCCGGCAGATGACCGCCCCCGAGGCCTACATCACCTTCAGGCCCGGCCTGTTCACCGACGACGGCGAGGTCACCGACCAGTCGACGGCCACGTTCCTGGCTGACTTCATGCAGGAGTTCCGCGACCACACCGCCCGGGTCCTCACGGTGCTGCCCCGGCCGGAACACTCCTGACGCCTTCCACTCGACGTCGAGTACACGATGGCTCAGGCGGTGTCGACGCCGAGCGCGCCAAGGCGCCGCCGGGCATCGCTGAGGCCCTTCTCGTTCTCGGCAGCCTCGATTCCGCCGGTGAGGTCATTGGCCGCCAGCCGCCCGGCGAAGTACACGCCCTGGACGGCTTCCCGGAACCGTCGGAAGGCATCGAGGTGCTGCATCTCGTGGGCTGCGACCGGACCCTGCGACTGATAGCTGCTCAGGAATGCCGAGGCCGGCTCTCGTCCGCCCAGGTACATCACCGCAGAGGCGACGTCGTAGAGGACCGGGCCCCGCCGCGCCCCGGTCCAGTCGATCAAGCCGGTCACGCTCGTCCGGTCGTCGTGGATGAACGCCCCGGGCACGGGGTCGGTGTGCAGCACGGACCAGGTCAAGGCCAGTTGGTCGGTCTCGGCCCGGGCCGCCTCGATGGCGGCAGCGAGCCAGGGATGCGCCTCGACACCCGGCGTCTGCGGTGACAGCCAGTCGAGGGCGAAGCCGGCGGTGCTCGGCCCGATGGCCGGGTTGCCGGCGGCGTGGACACCGGCAAGCGTGCCCGCGATCCAACCCTGCTCCTCGTCGGAATCGCCCTCCAGCTCGCGACCGGGCACGTGTTCCAGCAGCGCAAGCGCATGCTGGGTCACAACCTGCCGTCCGTCACCGGTGGGGACGGGCCGTCCCGTGACGAATCCCGCGTCGCCCAGTGTCGAGGCCACCTGGCACCCCGCATGCAGCTCGTGGACCTCCGTCGGGGAGACCCGCTTGGCGACGTACGTCGAGCCGCGATGCCGGACGACCCAGGTCTCCGAGTTCATCCCACCGCCGAGCGGAGTCACCTCAGCGCCACTGAAGCCCCAGAACTCGTGGAGCAGGTCGGGCAGGTCGGCCATGTGAGTCACCGTTCCATGTCCGCCAGGTGCGGCCGGACGAGCTCCAGCACCGCTTGGTGCGTTGCCGGATCTGCTGAGACGACAAGGCCACGCCCGGTGTGCAACAGGTCTCCGACGAGATCGCTGATCACGCATCCAGCCGCCTCAGCGATGGCGATCCCAGCAGCGAAGTGGAGGTTCTCGCGGAACCAGCCGTCAGAGATGTAGGCCGCCCTGCGGCCCGCGGCGACCCAGGCAACTCCCAGCGTGGACGAGATGACCCTGGGCCCGTAGCCAGCTCGAAGCCGCGGATCGCTGACGAGCTGACCGCCGACGAACGGACGGTCCAGCGGCCCGTCGCAATTGATCTCGATCAGGCTGGAGCGTGACGTCGGGGTGAGCCTGCGATCTCCGCTGCCCCGGCGGATGAAGGCGCCGGAGCCATCGGTCCAGAAGAGCTCGTCTGCCATCGGATCAGCGGCCGCCGCCGCGCTGTTCCTGTCGTCCTGGAGGAGTGCGACATTGACCGCGACGAGGGGAGTGCCGGCCGCGAAGTTCAGGGTTCCGCAGAGAGGATCGATGAGCCAGCGCCGCGAGCCCGCTCGGGGTCCTGAGTCTCCGGACTCCTCGCCGGTTCGCGCGTCGGCGGGGCGGTGCGTCTCCAGCACGTTGATGATCGCGTGCTCCGCATCGATGTCGGTCTCGGTGGCGAAGTCGGTCGCGGACTTCGCGAAGCGCTCGTGCGTGGACCCGTAGTTGCGGGCGACGACCTCGGCCCCCGCCAGAGCCGCGGCGATCGCGACTTCAGCATCAGTCAGACCCATGACGCGACCATAGCCAGACCACTGTCCGCGCACACTCGGGCCCGCCGCGACTGCTTCTCCGGTCGGACCCTCGAGGCGAAGCGCCATCTCTACCGCGGGATCGTCGAGCGTCTCGAGGCGATCGGGATCCCCAGTGCATCGTTCGAGGGGACCTCCCGCTCAAGCATCCCCTCCAGTTGGAGGAATCGCTGTCTACAGAGGACGCATCTCGTCCGGAATGGGTGGGAGCCTTGGCGGCATGACCACGCCGACGCACGCCTCCGTCACCTGGAGCCAGGCGCTGGCCTGGAGGTCGGAGCGGCAGCTGCTCGCACCCGTCGGCTCGGAGTCGGTCGCAGAGGTCGTACGCCGGCTCGGTGCGGTCCTGGCGATGGACGAGTCCCTCGCCGAGCTCGCCGTCAGGACCCGTCGTACGTCGTCACGAGCCGGGGAGCTCGCGGACGCCCTGGCGGACGGGACGGTGATCAAGGCCTTCGCGTTCCGCGGGTCGATGCACTACCTCTCGCCGGCCGAGGGCGGCATCTACCTGGCGCTGCGGTCGGCCGGGCGCCAGTGGGAGCTGCCGAGCTGGGTTGAGTACTACGGACTTGCCCCCTCGGACTGGCCCGACTTCCGCGCGGCCGTGCGTGAGGCGCTGACCGACGGGCCGTTGACCGTCTCCGAGCTCGGTGAGGCGCTCGCGGAACACCGTGGGTACCGACACCTCAAGCCTGTCTTCGACGAGGGTGCGGGCACGCTGATCAAGCCGCTGACCTGGCAGGGGGACATGAGCTTCGCGCGGTCGCGCGGCGGGCAGCGCACCTTCCAACGCCTCGACCTCAACCCCAGGTGGCCGGGTGTGCCTCACCTCGATGACGCGGGCCCGCGAGCCATCAGAGCGTACCTCCGGACGTACGGGCCGGCGACGTTCGACCATGTCCACTACTGGCTGGGCAACGGCCTGAGCGCCGGCCGAAGACGGGTCGACAGGTGGCTTTCCGAGACCCGGGACGAGCTGGTGGCAGTCGACGTCGAGGGGACGACGGCGTACGTCGTCGAGAAGGATGTCGACTCCCTGATGGCGGCGCGGCCCTCGAGCGCGGTGCGGTTCCTTCCTGGGCACGACCAGTGGGTGATGGGCCCCGGCACCAAGGACGTCCACGTCACTCCACCGTCCCGACGGGAGCTGGTCACCCGGAAGGCGAACCTCGTGATCGTGGGTGGGGTGGTCTGCGGGACCTGGGCGCTCAAGGGCGAGGAGCTCACGGTCCGTTGGCTCGACGAGCGGCGACGACCCGATCACGAGATCAGACAGGAGAGCGCGCGACTTGCCGACATCCTGGGCCGCGAGCTGGAGCTACGACTGATCTCGTAGCAGGACAGGTCACCCGAGGACGAGTGACGCGAGCTGAGCGACGAGCACCACGGCGCCGAGGAGACGCCGGAACGGGCTCGCGCCGCGAACGACCTCGTCGAGCGCCCACACCAGGAGTGCTCCGTGGCCTACGCCGTCGACCGCCGTCGTGCGCGCGGCCGACAGGTCGAACCTCCCCAGCACCACGGCCACCAGCCACACGCACAGTGCCGGGTTCGGCAGCTGCCACAGGACCAGCCGGCCGTCCGGGGAGCGGAACCACCAGGAGGCCGAGGTCAGGCGGGCAGAGACGGGGTGGCTCGTCGCGGATGAGGTCATGTCGCGAACGTACTCAGCGCCAGGGCGTCGAGCCCGGCGACCGGAGGCCGACGGGCAGCCAGGCGAGAGTCGTTCAACCTTCTTGCCACCGCGGGGCGTCTATTGGGTGGAGGATCGTTGAGGAGCCTCGTTGCCGAGGAGGAGTGCCATGGCCGTGCTGCGCAAGCCGGATGCCGAGGCCTTCTCCGAGTTCGCCGCAGCGAGGTCGGCGAGCCTGTTCAGGACCGCGTACCTGGTTGTCGGTGACTATCAGCTCGCGCAGGACCTGGTGCAGGAGTCGCTGACGAAGACCTACCTGGCCTGGCCACGGCTCCGCGACGTGAACAACGCCGAGGCCTACAGCCGACGGGTCATCGTCACGACGTGCGTCTCCTGGCGTCGTCGGCGATCCTTCCGCGAGCGGCCCGCCGACAGGCTCCCGGACCCGGGCGTCCCCGACCCGATCGATCTTCTCCCCGAGCAGGATGAGCTCTGGGCCGCGGTGCGCAGCCTCCCTCCCCGCCAACGAACGACGGTCGTGCTGCGCTTCTGCGACGACCTCTCCGAGGCGCAGACCGCACAGCTGATGGGCTGCTCGGTCGGCAGTGTCAAACGTCAGGTCTCCGTCGCCCTCGCCAAGCTCCGCGCCGGGATGGGCTCCCGGTTCACATCTCCCGTCGACGAGCAGGCGGTGATCTCATGAACGCATCACTTCGCGACCTCAACGATCGCGCCGACGCCCTGGTGCCCCCCTCCTTCGACATCGACGGAATCGTCGAGCGTGGCGACGCCCGGCTGCGGCGGCGCAGGGCAGCCGTCGCTGCCGGGGCAGCATGTCTGGTCGCCGCCGCCGTCGTGGCGGGTGCTGCTCTCACGGGGGCGAACCAGCAGTCCGGACAGCCCGCCAGGAACCCGACCCCGACACCGAAGCTGGCCGAGGCACCGGCACATCGGCTCACCTACGCGGACGACTACCGCGAGAGGTGGAGTCCCGGACCGCACTGGCTGATCCAGAGCATCCAGTACGGCGACCAGCGCATCCGGTTGGACGTCGACGCGATGCACATGGACGTCACCGACGACGGAGTGGTGCTCGTCGACGAGCACGGAGGCGTCCACCTCGCCGACGGCTCGACCGTCGAGCGGATCGGCGAGACGGCGCAGCAGGACCTGCCGTGGGCGAGCGGTCGCGTCGACTCGGGGAACGCCGGGTCCCTGGTCTCGTGGTTTACTCCGGCCGAGCCCACGGCGTCGCTGGTCGTCTACGACACCAGTGAGCGCAGAGTGGTCGCCGAGCAGGAGATCCCGCGATGCTCTTCCGGGTGCCCGCAGATGGGGATCGTGGGCGACCGGGTCTACGTGGATGATCCGGTGGACGAGACGGCCGCGTCGGGGCCGCAGAACCGGGTCCTCGCGTTCGACGTGTCCAGGGGCGACGTCACTGCCACGGACACGCGGGCGTTCTGGGACGACCTCCGCGACCAGCCGAGAGCGCTGGTGAAGAGCAACGACCCCCGCTCGGGCGAGGTCGTGGCCATCGATGCCTGGCTGGCGACCCGCGGCGACAGGCTCGCCCTCCAGTGGCTGGTCAGTGAGACGGGACCCGACGTCGACGGCGACGGCCGTGGCGACGGGAGGGCCGTGTTCGGCTACGGCGGCTACGACACTGGGGGCCGTCCGGTCGACCTCAGGCTCCCGGAGGGTTACACCCCCACCGACACGTACCGGCTCTTCCAGTGGCTCGACGACGACCGGTTCGCCGTCATCGGCGCCGTGGGAGACGGGTCCCTCCCCGACGTCCCACACGGGGAGGGGTACGCCGACATCCTCGTCTGCGACCTCGCCTCCGCGCGCTGTGACCTGGTGTCACCGGGGCCGGACAGGCGGGCGTCGTACACCGACGGGGGCTTCCGGCTGGTCCCCGACCTTGACGCCCCCAACTGAGCTCTGCCGCCCCCAGTGGGATCACGCGTCAGCGTGATCCCAGAAGGTCTCCCTTGTGGAAGTGATCACGGCTAGCCGGCGAGGGTGCCGGCGCAGACCTGCCAGGCGAGGGCGGACTTCGCGGTGAGGCTGAGGAGGAGGTAGATGCGTTCCCCGAAGAGGTAGTTACGCCAACGACCGCGGGCGCGGTACTGCAGCCACTGGTTGAGCGCGAAGACGTTGAAGAAGGCGAACAGCGAGACGAAGATGGCGTAGACGAAGCCGGGCGGGGTCGCCGAGGAGGTGGACCCGGGTGAGAGCAGGTACACGCTGATCGCCAACCACGGCACGATGCCGGCGAGGCACCCGAAGACGAAGGGCAGCCAGCCGCTTGTGCCCGGCTCCTCGTAGCGCTCCTGGAGCCAGCCGAACAAGATCATCGAGGCGTTCACACCGAAGAGCGCGACCAGCGCGGCGACGTCGGAGATCCCCACGAGCTGGGCGATCAGCACGATCATGAGCGAGGACGACAGGGAGTACTCCACCCACCTGGCCGGGTTGCGGTTCCGATCGAGGTCGGCGAGGTAGCGACGCCACCAGACCGTGCCCACCAGGGTGTGCGCGAGTGCCGAGAGCGCCAGGAACGCCGCGACCGCGGCGCCGGTGGGGATGTCGAACAGCACCACCGGGTCCCGGGCCGGCGTCCCGGGCGGGCCCTGCAGGTAGGTGGCGGTGACCGGGAGTGCGAAGCCGGTCGCGAGGATGACCACGAGCACGGCCTGGCCGAGGTGGAGCAGGGCTGCGACCGCGTTGGCGCGCCGCAGTCGCGCTGCCGCCGGTCCGGCGGCGGTTCGGTCCGACGTCATCGGCGTCCCCTCCTCCTTGACGGACGAAGTGAGGTTCGTGAATAATGTAGCGCACGAGGGGAGTACCCCACTCGCGATGTCACCGTCAGTACGGCCGGCCCTGACTGGCCCGGTACGTCGGCCGTCACGGAAGAACCCGGACGGTGGGGGAGACCTCCAACTGCCCGCCACGCGCGGGCACGCTGGAGGTGCTCTGGATGGACGTCCCGTTCTGGGCCTGGGCCGCGGTCCTGGCCGTCATTCTCGCGATGCTGGCGATCGACCTGTTCGCCCACCGCACCGCCCACGTCGTCTCCTTCAAGGAGGCCGCGCTCTGGTCGGCGGTCTGGGTCGCCCTCGGGCTCGCGTTCGGTGGTGTGGTCTGGTGGGCGTACGGCGCCCAGGCCGGCGGGGAGTACTACGCCGGCTACCTGATCGAGAAATCGTTGGCGGTGGACAACGTCTTCGTCTTCGCCCTGATCTTCACCTACTTCGCCGTGCCCCGGGAGTACCAGCACCGGGTCCTGTTCTACGGGGTGCTCGGCGCCCTGGTCTTCCGGGCCGTCTTCATCGCCGGCGGTGCGGTGCTCATCGAGAGCTTCGCCTGGATCCTCTACCTCTTCGGGGCGTTCCTGGTCTTCACCGGCTGGAAGATGTTCACCCACCGCAACGACGAGATGGACCCGTCGCGGAACCCTGTCCTGCGGCTGGTCCGCAAGCGCGTCCCCAGCACCGATGAGTACCACGGCCAGAAGTTCTGGGTGCGGAAGGCCGGGGCGTGGGTGGCCACCCCGCTGTTCACCGTGCTCGTCCTGGTGGAGACCACCGACATCATCTTCGCCGTCGACTCGATCCCTGCGATCTTCGCCGTCACCCAAGACACCTTCCTGGTCTTCACGAGCAACGCGTTCGCGATCCTGGGACTGCGGGCGATGTACTTTCTGCTCGCCGACCTGGTCCACCGCTTCATCTACCTCAAGACCCGCCTGGCCGCGATCCTGGTGTCCGTCGGCGTCAAGATGCTTCTGCTGGACGTCTACAAGGTCCCCATCTGGCTCTCCCTGACCGTGATCGGCGCCTGCATCACGATCGCGGTGGTGGCCAGCCTCCGTGCAACCCGGGGGCAGGGGCCGGGGCCAGGCGCCGCACCAAGCGCCTCAGGCGGCGCGCCCGATGGCGCGGCCACCGAGACTGCGGGAGTGGGGCGATGAGGGCGGCAGATCTCCTCGGCAGGGAGACCTCCGCTGGGCCGGGGCGCGGCTCTGCACGCATGGTGCTCGACGTGGAGTACGCCCTCGACGGGCTGGTGGCGGACCTCGTCCGCCACGAGCTGGACCGGGGCGGACGCGTGCACGTCGTGCTGGTCCTGCCCCGGCTGGGCTGGTCCACGGACGCCGCCCTGGTCGCCGTACGACGCAGCCGGATCGCCGCGGCACGTGAGCGGCGCCTCGAGGAGCTGGCGGTCATCGCCGGGCCGCGGTCGGCCCAGGTCACCGTCCGGACTCGACGGCACCGATGGCGACGACCCACCACGGGGCAGTACCGCGAACACCGCCTCACCCACCACCCGACCCAGGAAGGGAGCAACGTCCGATGAACGCCACCAGCCCCGCCACCCCGAGTTCCTTCGCGCCGGCGCCGATAGCCCTGCGGGCGCGCGATGTCGCCGACCTCGCCGTCTCCACGGGGTACCCCTGCATCTCGGTCCTGTTGCCGACCGAGCCGGCGCGCCGGATGACGCCGGCCGACCTGGGGCGACTGCAGGCGCTGGTCGCCGAGGTCGACCAGGAGCTGCAGGAGCACGGAGTGACCAGCCGGGCACGCCTCCTGCGGAAGCTGGCGGACCAGATGCGCCGGTCGGCCGCGCAGCCCACCTACCGGGCCCTGGCCATCTATGTGAGCCTGGCGGTCTCCCGGGCGTTCCGGCTCCCGCAGCCCGTGCCCTCTCGAGTCGTGGTCGAGCCCACGTTTGCCACTCGCGCCCTGGTCTCTGCCCTGCACCGCATGCCGCCGCACGTCGTACTGGACCTGCAGCCGACCGGTGCGGACCTCTACGCCGCAGCTGACGGCGGCCTGCGTCCGGTGGGCCGGTGCACCCCGGAACGGACCAGCGCCCACCTGCGCGAGGTGGACCGGATGCTGGGCGACTACCGCGCCGAGCACCCCGGTCCCCTCGTCCTGGCCGGGTCACCCCACCTGTTGGACCACTTCTGCGGGCTCAGCCGCAACCTCGACCGGCTGGCCGGGCGCGTCGCCCCGGGCGACCAGCAGACGGTGCTCGACCTCGCGCTGGCCAGCGCCGAGGCGGTGGAGAGCTACCTGCGAACCCGACGTGAGGATGCCCTCGACCAGCTCGACCATGCCCTGCGCCACCGCCCCGTCGACGTCGCCTCCGGGATCGATCGGTGCTGGCGCAGCTTGCAGGTGCGTGCTCCCGGGATGCTCCTGGTCGAAGAGGGCTACACCAGCCCCGGCGCCTCCCGGGAGCTGTCTGGTGCCGGCTCCGGGACCCGCCGGGGGGAGGCTGGGGCCGGACTCGTCCACGACCTCGTCGATGACCTGATGGAGCAGGTCGTCCTGCGCGGAGGTCAGCTCGCCCTCGTCCGCGACGGTGAGCTGACCGCGCACGACCGCATCGCGCTGATCAGCCGAGGGACTCGGCGTGGCTGAGCGCTACCTCGCCGACCGGCCGGGGGCCACGGCCCACGACCAGGTCGAGGAACTCGCCGAGGGTGACGCTCGACTCCAGGTCGTGACGGAAGTGGGCCCGGCGGATGACCTGGTAGCGGTTGCGGCGGCCCACCTTCTCCTTGTGCAGGTAGCCCTGGGCCACCAGGTCGCTCACGATCTGCTGGACCGCCCTCTCGGTGATCCCGACAGCGTCCGCCACGTCGCGCATCCGGGCTTCCGGATCCCGGGTCAGCGACACCAGCACGTGTCCGTGGTTGGACAGGAACGTCCATTCTCCGTGTGGCACAGGAAGCATGCTACGCGATTTCCACTTCGTATGTCCCGGACCCGACCGGCGAGCCAAGGAGCACCAAGGAGCACGAGATGAAGGAGACAACGATGAGAGCACCGGAACGACGCCGCGAAGCCGTTGTCGACATCCCTCGGCCTTCGCCCACTGCGCCGTCCGCGCCCCTGGAGCCGACCCGCGACGTCGGCTGGCTGATCGGTGTGGTCAGCGCGGTCGGAGCCCTCGTCGCCTACTGGACCCTCTTTCCGCCGGACGCCACGGGCATGTGGGCGGGCTACTGGGTCTCGATCATGGCCACGACGTCACTCCTGGGCTCGATGTGGTTGCGCACGTCGTTGCCCACCGCACCCGGGGTCGCGATCACCGCCGTCCCGGGCGGCATCCTCGTCCTGCTGGGCGCGTTGCGGGACTATCCCGCCACCATCGGTGTCGTCATGGTGGCCGGCGGCGCCGGGATCCTCGTCGGCGGCCTCCTCCAGGCCAGACGCTCCCCTCGGACTCGCTCGTAGAGGTGCCCTGAGTCCCGCGGTCGGCAGACCCGGTGCTGGTCGATGCCCTCATGGGGCCCAGCGCGGGGGTCGGCGAGCTCGGCCGGATCATGGACGCGGATTTCGAGACGCTCGACGACGCGCTGGCCGTGCTGCACCACGACGATGCGCGTCTGGACGCCCACGTCGTGCCCTCTCAGGACCTGCCGCACCGCGTCGGTCAGGTGAAGCATGTCGGGAATGACGACACCCCAGGCCGCGTCGCGGGACAGTTCGGTCATCAGCGAGTGGAACGCCGGGGCCGTGAGGCCCCTCTCCACGTAGACCGTTCCGAGGCTGAACTTCTCGCGGTCGGCGAAGTCGAAGAGTTGCGCCTCGACCCGCTCGACGTGGGACGCGCTGCGCAGGACGTCGGCCCGGATGTAGCCCAGCAGGACCGGTCGCGGCCTGCTGCTCAACGGCCGACCTCGAGCAGTAGACATCCGGCGCTGGGGGGAGGTAGCTGCCAGCCGATCTCAGGGTCGCTGCCGAGCAGGAGCCGGGAGCAGGGGAGTGTCTGGGCGATCCGGCTCCGCAAGGCGATGGCCCCGCGGCGGAGCCGCGGCATGGACTCGCCGCACTCGATCTGACGGTCGGCTGCGTGGGTGCTCGAGTGGCGGGGGGCGACGATCGATTCGGCTGGCATCGGGGGACCTCGGCTGGTGGCGAAACGGCGTGGGGTCCACGCTCGCCCCTCCATGGGGTCGCCCGCATCCGGAGCGCTACGGGCATGACTACTCAGATCGGGTCGGTGTGCACGGCGACGGCGTCCTCGCTCAGGGACCTGACGCTTCGCGGTCACGGCCCGGGTGAACGAGGAGCGCTCACCCGTACCTGCTCCGGAGTGCCGATGGCCCGGGGCCGAAGGTCGACGTGCATGCGCCTGTCCGTGCGGACGGCGGAGCCTGCGCAATCGGCGCACGCATGACCCGCGTCACGCAAGGCGGCCCCCTCGGGGGAATCCGGGGGGATTCCTCCGCGGGGGCCGCGCGTTCGGGTCAGGGCCGGTGTCGACCCCTCGGCTCAGATGTCGTAGTAGAGCCGGGATCACGACCTCAGCTCAATCTCGCGAACGCGTTTCCGCAGGTCAGACAGGGTTTCCTGACGCTACGCCTCCCTGGGCCAGGCGTCCAGTAGGGGCTCGTTGGGCGCTCTGCTGGGGGAACCTGGGGGAATCCACGCACGCGACTGACTCGCACGCCGCGATGAGTCCAACCTGTCAGCCATCAGTGGTGGCGTGCAGCTGCGAACCGGCGTGGAGGCGACGCGTGCCAAATGCGCGTAGTGTCAAGTCTGTCCCTCGGATCCGGTGAAACGGTGGCCACCATGAACGGTCTGAGCCTCGGGATTCCCGGGGTCGGCGTTGTCAGGCCAGGAACCCACTTCTGCGCGCTCTACTCGGGCCCGGCCGAGCGTGACCGGTTGTTGTACCTCTTCCTCGAGGAGGGGTTGCGCCAGGGCGACAAGTGTCTGTGCCTGATCGACGATGTCGAGCCGGCGCTGGTCCGGGACCGGGCCGTGGGACCGCCCGGCCCGCACTACTCGCGACGATCGGCACAGCTCGACGTCGAACGATCATCGGACGCCTACCTCCGCTCGGGGGAGTTCAGCGTCGAAGACATGGTGAGCTTCCTCTCCGAGAGCGTGGCCGCGGCGATCGCAGACGACTTCGACCTCCTCAGAGCCGCCGGCGAGATGTCGTGGGTGCTGTCCGGCGCCCCCGGCTGGGACGAGCTGTTCGTCTACGAGTCGTCCCTCAACCACGTCGTCGAGCAGGTGCCCGCCATCCTCATGTGCCTGTACGACCTGAAGAAGTTCGGGGCCGAGATGCTCGTCGAAGTACTCCATACCCACCCCAAGGTCCTGCTGGACGGCACGGTGATCGACAACCCCCATTACATGCTTCCGACGGAGTACCCGCCGGCTGCCAGAGCTGCTGCGGCGACCCGGTATCCCTTGGTCAAGGTAGACGCGGACGGCGAGGACGGAACAGACCACGCGTGGGCGTCGCTCACCGACGCCGAGCTGCGGGTCATCGCCGGGGTTTCCCAGGGGGTGACGAACCGCAGGGTCGCCGAGGAGCTCTCCGTCTCCCGCCATACGGTGGACGCCCACCTGAAGCACATCTACCTCAAGCTCGACGTCCACTCTCGGGTCGAGCTGACCGTGCTGGCGCTGCAGCACCGCCTCCCCATCGGCTAGCCAGGGGCGACCCCGCCCGCCAAGAAGCACCCGTTCACGGGATGCGGGTGACCTGGCCCGCGAGAAGCATGGCCCTGACACGAGCTTCCGGTGAATGGAGTGGTCATGGGCAGGGCAGTCGGCATCGACCTGGGAACGACGAACTCGGTGATCGCGGCGATGGAAGGTGGGCAGCCGCAGGTCATCCCCAACGCGGAGGGCAACCGGACGACGCCGTCCGTGGTCGCCTTCCTGGAGAACGGCGAGCGCCTGGTCGGCCAGATGGCCCGGCGACAGGCGATCCTGAACCCGAAGGGGACGATCTACTCCGCGAAGCGCTTCATCGGCCACAAGTACGACGAGGTCAGCAGCGAGATGACCACCGTCTCGTTCGACGTGGTCGCCGGTCCGGACGGCGCGGCGCGCTTCCAGGTCAACGGCAAGCTCTACGCGCCGGAGGAGATCTCGGCGCAGGTGCTTCGCAAGCTGGTCGACGACGCCGGGAAGTTCCTCGGCGAGCGGGTCACCGAGGCGGTCATCACCGTCCCGGCTCACTTCAACGACGCGCAGCGCCAGGCCACGAAGGACGCCGGCAAGATCGCCGGGCTCGAGGTCCTCCGGATCATCAACGAGCCGACGGCTGCCGCCCTCGCGTACGGGATGGACAAGCTCGAGAACGAGACCGTGCTGGTCTTCGACCTCGGCGGCGGCACGTTCGACGTCAGCATCCTCACGGTCGGAGACGGCGTGGTCGAGGTCCGATCCACGGCCGGGGATACGCATCTGGGCGGCGACGACTTCGACCGACGCATCGTCGACTACCTGGCCGACGACTTCAAGAAGTCCAACGGCATCGACCTCCGCGACGACTCCCAGGCGCTTCAGCGCCTGTTCGAGGCTGCCGAGAAGGCCAAGGTCGAGCTGTCAGCGGTCACCCAGACCGCGGTCAGCCTCCCCTTCGTCACCGCTGACGCCTCCGGGCCCAAGCACCTCAACGTCAACCTGATGAGGTCCACCTTCGAGCAGCTCACGGCCGACCTCACCGACCGCTGCCTCGGCCCGGTCAAGCAGGCCATGGAGGACGCCAAGGTCACCGCCGACGACATCGACGAGGTCATCCTCGTGGGTGGCTCTACGCGGATCCCGGCCGTGCAGGCCTTGGTACGCCGCCTGACCGGTGGCAAGGAACCCAACATGACCGTCAACCCGGACGAGGTCGTGGCCATCGGCGCGGCCGTCCAGGCGGCGATCATCAAGGGCGACGTCAAGGACGTGCTGCTCCTCGATGTCACGCCCCTGTCGCTGGGGCTGGAGACGATGGGCGGGGTGATGACCAAGGTCATCGAGCGCAACACCACCATCCCGGCTCGTCGGACCGAGATCTTCAGCACCGCGGAGGACAACCAGTCAGCCGTCGACGTCGTCGTCCTGCAGGGCGAGCGGGAGAGAGCGGCCGACAACCGCGTGCTGGCCCGGTTCCGGCTGGAGGACATCCGTCCCGCGCCGCGCGGGGTGCCCCAGATCGAGGTGACCTTCGACATCGACGCCAACGGCATCCTGCACGTCTCGGCGCGCGACAAGGACACCGGTGCCGAGCAGCAGGTGACCATCAGCGAGACCTCCACGCTCAGCCAGGACGAGGTCGACCGGATGATCAAGGACGCCGAGACCCACCGTGGTGAGGACGCCGCCCTGCGCGAGCGGGTCGATGCCCGCAACGAGCTCGACTCCGTGGCCTACCAGGTGCGCAAGGCCCTCGACGAGGCCGGCGCGTCGGTGGCCCAGCACGACCGCGCCCGGGCCGAGATGCTGGTCGAGGAGGCCCGCCAGGCGGTCGAGGGTGACGAGCCCGTGGACCGCCTTCGCGCCCTGACCGGGGAGCTCCACCAGATGGGCCAGGTGCTGAGCGCCGCAGCCCGGGGTGGCGGTGGACCGTCGACCGGGCCGGCAAGCCCCTCCGATGAGATGTCTGACAGCGATGACGACGACGTCATCGACGCCGAGTTCACCTCCCGCTGACGGCCATGTCCGACCACGAGGCACCGACGACCGAGGCACCGACATCCGAGACCCCGGGAGACCAGGCAGCGGGCAACGACGCGCCCGAGCGCGTCGACCAGGCGCGCCAGATCGCCGAGCTGGAGGATGCGTGGCGGCGTACGGCCGCCGAGCTGGACAACTTCCGCAAGCAGTGCGCGCGCGACGTGGTCCGTGGCCGCGAGCAGGAACGGGCGGCCGTGGCCACCAGCTGGCTGCCCGTCCTGGACAACCTGGAGCGGGCGCTCGAGCACGCGTCGTCCGACCCCGACTCCGTGGTCGAGGGCGTCCGAGCCGTGCTCGCGCAGGCGGTCGGCGTCCTGGCCGACCTCGGGTACCCACGTCGCGACGATGCCGGCAGGGCCTTCGACCCCGCCGTGCACGAGGCGGTCGGCACCGTGTCCGGTGAGGGGCTGACGCCCGGCACCGTGGCCCATGTCGTGCGCCCCGGCTACGGGCCCGATGACAAGCTCCTGCGTCCGGCCGCGGTCGTGGTGGCCACCAGGGCATCCTGATGGCCAAGGACTTCTACGAGGTCCTCGGGGTCTCCCGCGACGCCGACCCGGCCGACATCCAACGCGCCTATCGCAGACTGGCGCGCCAGAACCACCCGGACGTCAACAAGCACTCCGAGGCCGAGGAGCGGTTCAAGGACATCGCCGAGGCCTACGACGTGCTGTCGGATCCCGAGCTGCGTCGCCGCTACGACGCCTTCGGAGAGGACTTCCGGCGCGTCCCTCCCGACACGGATCCGGCCGCCTGGCGTGAAGCCCGAACGTACGCCGACGCCGGGGCGGGCGCGCGCGGCCGCTGGTCGTCGGGGACCGGTCCGTCGGGAGGCTTCGGAGCCGGCGACTTCGGTGACGAGGTCGACATCGAGGACCTGCTCGGGGGGATCTTCGGCAGGCGAGGACGGGGCGGTCGGGGCCGGGACGGCTGGGGACCGGGCCCGGTGCCGGGCTCCGACCACGAGGCCGAGGTGGAGGTCTCGGTCGAGGAGGCCTACCACGGCACCGAGCGCAGCTTCACGATCAGCGGTCCTGACGGTCCCCGCACGCTCGACGTCACCATTCCGGCGGGCGTGGTCGACGGTCAGCGGATCCGGCTGCGCGGCCAGGGCGGCCCGGGCAGCGGCTCGGCGGCGGCCGGAGACCTCTTCCTGGTGGTCCGGATCGCCGACCACCCGCGCTACCGGGTCGAAGGTCGCGATCTGCACGCACTCCTGCCGATCGCTCCCTGGGAGGCCGCCCTGGGCGCGTCCGTGTCCGTTGACACTCCCGGAGGGGCCGCCACAGTGAAGGTTCCGGCAGGCTCATCCAGCCACCGCCGGTTGCGACTCAAGGGCCGCGGGCTTCCCCACACACGAGGCAAGCCGGGGAACTTCTACGCCGAGCTGCAGGTCCGCGTGCCCGGGACCCCCACCGACGAGGAGCAACGGCTCTTCGAGGAGCTCGCGAAGGTGTCCAGCTTCGACGCCAGGAGCAGACGATGACAGCGGTCACGCACTTCGCCCTCGCTCGGCCCTACAGGCTCAGCCTGGACAGCTATGCACAGGCCACCGGCGTACATCCCGAGCTCGTACGCCGCCTGGTTGCCCTCGGACTGCTGGAAGTCACCCGCGACGCGCAGGGCCGCTTGTGGTTCGACCCCTCCCAGGTGAAGGAGATGGCCAGGATCCAGCGGCTGCGGATGAGCCTGAACCTCGGCTACTCCGCCATCGGGCTGGTCGTGGAGCTGCTCGACCGGATCGCAGAGCTGGAGAAGGCACAACGGCGGATGTCACGACGAGGAGGCGCTCCATGGACATGAACAGGCTGACCCAGAAGTCGCAGGAGGCTCTGCACGACGCCCAGACCAAGGCGCTGCGCTTCGGCCATGTCGAGGTGGACGGGGAGCACCTGCTGCTGGCACTGCTCGACCAGACGGAGGGCCTGGTCGCGCCACTGATCGCCCGGGCGGGGGCCGATCCGGACCGGCTGCGCGAGGAGCTCGAGGCCGAGCTCGGCCGGCGCCCGCGGGTCAGCGGGCCGGGCGTGACGCCCGGGCAGGTGCACATCACCCAGCGGCTCTCGCGGCTGCTCGACACGGCCGACCGCGAGTCCCGGAGGCTGAAGGACGAGTACGTCTCGGTCGAGCACCTCGTGATCGCTCTGGTGGAGGAGGGCTCGGGATCGGCGGCCGGGCGGCTCCTCCACGCTCAGGGGCTGACCCGCGACAGCTTCCTGGCCGCACTGACCGAGGTCCGCGGTCACCAGCGGGTGACCTCGGCGACCCCCGAGGGGACCTATGAGGCGCTGGACAAGTACGGCCGCGACCTCGTCGCGGCAGCGGCGGCCGGCAAGCTCGAGCCGGTGATCGGCCGGGATTCCGAGATCCGCCGGACCGTCCAGATCCTGTCCCGCAAGAGCAAGAACAACCCGGTCCTCATCGGCGAGCCCGGGGTCGGGAAGACCGCGATCGTCGAGGGTCTCGCCCAGCGGATCGCCGACGGCGACGTGCCCGAGGGCCTGCGGGACAAGACCGTCTTCGCCCTGGACATGGGGGCCCTCATCGCCGGAGCGAAGTACCGCGGCGAGTTCGAAGAGCGGCTGAAGGCCGTGCTCAACGAGGTGCAGAGCGCCGAAGGCCACATCCTGCTGTTCGTCGACGAGCTGCACACCGTCGTGGGTGCCGGCGCCGCCGAGGGAGCGATGGATGCCGGCAACATGCTCAAGCCCCTGCTCGCCCGCGGCGAGCTGCACATGATCGGCGCGACCACCCTCGACGAGTACCGCACGCACGTCGAGAAGGACGCAGCCCTCGAGCGCCGGTTCCAGCCGGTCATCGTCGACGAGCCCAGCGAAGAGGACGCCCTCTCGATCCTGCGTGGGCTGCGCGAACGGCTCGAGGTATTTCATGGCGTGAAGATCCACGACGGCGCCCTGGTGGCGGCGGTGACGCTGAGCCACCGTTACATCTCCGACCGCTTCCTGCCCGACAAGGCCATCGACCTCGTCGACGAGGCCTGCGCGATGCTGCGCACCGAGATCGACTCCATGCCGGCCGAGCTCGACGAGCTCACCAGACGGGTGACCCGGATGGAGATCGAGGAGGCGGCACTCTCGGTGGAGGAGGACGCGGCGAGCAAGGCCCGCCTCGAGGAGCTGCGCAAGGAGTTGGCCGACGCGCGCGCCGAGGCTGATGCCCTGCGGGCGCAGTGGGAGGCCGAACGGTCGGCACTGCGCGAGGTGCAGTCCTTGCGCCAGGAGCTGGAGCAGGTCCGGCTGGAGAGCGAGCGGGCCGAGCGCGAGTACGACCTCAACCGAGCGGCGTCCCTGCGACACGGCCAGCTGCCGGAGATCCAGCGGCGACTGGAGGCGGCCGAGTCCCGACTCGCCGGCAAGCAGGGCGGCCGCCGGCTGCTGCGCGAGGTGGTGACCGCCGACGAGATCGCCGACATCGTGTCGCGCTGGACCGGCATCCCGGTCACGCGCCTGCAGGAAGGGGAGCGCGACAAGCTGCTCCGCCTCGACGAGGTGCTCCACGAACGTGTCATCGGCCAGGACGAGGCGGTCCGGCTGGTGGCCGACGCCGTCGTCCGCGCCCGCTCAGGCATCAAGAACCCCCAGCGGCCCATCGGGTCCTTCATCTTCCTGGGCCCCACTGGCGTCGGCAAGACGGAGCTGGCCAAGACGCTGGCCGCCGCCCTGTTCGACACCGCGGAGAACATGGTCCGGATCGACATGAGCGAGTACCAGGAGCGGCACACCGTCAGCCGGCTGGTCGGCGCACCTCCCGGCTACGTCGGCTACGAAGAGGGCGGTCAGCTCACCGAGGCCGTGCGTCGCAAGCCGTACTCGGTGGTCCTGCTCGACGAGATCGAGAAGGCCCACGTCGACGTCTTCAACACGCTTCTCCAGGTGCTCGACGACGGCCGCCTGACCGACTCCCACGGCCGGACCGTCGACTTCCGCAACACCGTGCTGATCATGACCTCCAACATCGGCTCGGAGTACCTGCTCGAGGGTGTCACCGCGGGCGGCGAAGTCAAGGATGACGCGCGCTCGATGGTGATGCGCACCTTGCAGTCGCACTTCCGGCCGGAGTTCCTCAACCGCGTCGACGAGATCGTGATGTTCAAGCCGCTGACGCTCGCCGAGATCGAGCGCATCGTCGACCTCCAGCTCGAGGAGCTGCACGAGCGGCTGGCCGACATGCGGATCACCCTCGACGTCACGGCTGCGGCGCGTCGCTTCATCGCCGACCAGGGATTCGACCCGGCGTACGGCGCCCGCCCGCTGCGACGGCTCATCTCCCGCGAGGTGGAGACCCAGGTCGGCCGGGCGCTGCTGCGCGGGGACGCGGCCGACGGAGGCGCGATCTCGGTCGACGTCGCCGACGGGAAGATCACGGTGACTGCGGTCGGCAACCCGCCAGAAGGGAGGGCCGTGGCATGACTGCGACCACCCAGAAGTCGACGAAGGTCGAGTGCGGCAACTGCGGAGCGAAGAACCGCGTTCCGGCGGTTGCCGAGGGCACGCCACGCTGCGGGAAGTGCAGCACTCCGCTGCGCTGGGTGGTGGACGCGAACGACGTCGAGTTCCACGCCGTCGTGGACGAGTCGAGCCTGCCCGTGCTGGTGGACGTGTGGGCTCCGTGGTGCGGCCCCTGCCGCATGGTGAGCCCGGCCCTGGAGAAGCTGGCCGGGGAGCTGGCCGGCAACCTCAAGCTCGTCAAGGTCAACGCCGACGAGAACCCGACTGTGAGCCGGCGGTTCGAGGTCCAGTCGATCCCGACGCTGGTCCTCCTCGACCACGGCGAGGTGGTCGACAAGCAGATCGGCGCCATGCCGGAGCACCAGCTGCGCTCGTGGCTCGAGTCCAGGCTCCCGAAGGGGGCGTCATGACCGCCAACCCGACGCGCGTCGGCGCCGACCCGCACCTCGGAATCATCCGGCCCGTGCCGCCACCCGCCCGGCGTGTGTGCCCGGAGTGCGTGCAGCTTGCCACCCGATGGGTGCACCTGCGCCAGTGCCTGACCTGCGGCCAGGTCGGCTGCTGCGACTCGTCACCGATGCGACACGCGCGCGCACACGCCGCCACGACGGGCCACGTCGTCGTGCGTTCGATCGAGCCCGGGGAGAACTGGAGATGGTGCTATGCCGACGAGCAGTTCGTCTGACCTCGAGCTCGCGGACCTGCCCGAGACCCCCGACACCACCGGCGCCTACCCCCGCCTCACCGAGGCGCAGATCATGCTGCTCTCGCGGTACGGCGAGCGGAAGTCGCTGACCAAGGGCACCACGCTGTTCTGCGCGGGGGACCGCGACTGCGGCGTGTTCGTCGTGCTTGACGGCAGGGTCCGGGTCGTCCAGGAGGACAGCCCCGAGGGAGCGTCGCGGGTGCTCGCCGTTCACGGCCGGGGTCGTTTCGTGGGCGATCTGTCGATGTTGACCGGCCAGGCGGTCTACGTCACCGCGGTCGCCCAGACCGACGTGGAGGTCCTCGAGGTGGTCTACGACCGGCTCAAGGAGGCGGTCACGCAGGATCAGGCGCTCGGCGACCTGATCCTGCGGGCCTTCATCCTTCGACGCAACATTCACGCGGACCTCGGCGCCGGCCTTCGGATCATCGGCTCCCGCTACTCAGCCGACACCCGCCGGCTCAGGGACTTCGCGAGCCGCAATCGCATTCCGTGCCGCTGGGATGACGTGGAGGAGGATCCCGAGGCAGAGGGCACCCTGCGAGCGTTCGACATCCCACCCGACCAGACTCCCGTCGTGATCTGGAAAGGGCATACGGTCCTGCGAAACCCCACCATCGCGGAGCTGGCCGAGCTCCTCGGCCTTCGAGCGGCGCCAAGGCGGGCGGCATTTGACCTGGTCGTGGTGGGCGCAGGACCGGGCGGTCTGGCCGCGGCGGTCTACGCCGCCTCCGAGGGGCTCTCGATCGTCGTCCTGGACGCCTTCGCCACCGGCGGCCAGGCGGCCACCTCGTCCCAGATAGAGAACTACCTGGGGTTCCCCGCCGGCATCACCGGCGCCGAGCTGGCCGACCGCGCCGTGGTCCAGGCCCGCAAGTTCGGCGCCGCCTTCAACATCCCCGGCGAGGCGACCTCTCTCACGCAGGCCGACGGCTATCACGTGGTGGGGCTGGCAGAGGGGGACGACCTGATCGCGCACGCCGTGCTCGTCGCCACGGGAGTGCGCTACCGGCGCCTCGACATCCCGGGGATGGACCGTCTCGAGGGCAGCAGCGTGTACTACGCCGCGACGGAGTTCGAGGCCCGGCTGTGCCGACAGGACCCCGTCACCGTCGTGGGCGGCGGCAACTCCGCAGGCCAGGCGGCTTGCTTCCTTGCCCGGCAGTCCCCGATGGTCAACCTGGTCATCCGACACGACGACCTGGGCAGGGACATGTCCCGCTACCTGGCCGACCGCGTGGAGCAGTCGCCACGCATCAAGGTCTGGCGCAACAGCGAGGTGTGCGAGCTCATCGGGGATGAAGCGCTCGAAGAGGTGCTCCTGCACCACCTCCAGTCGGATGAGGAGCACCGCGTCGCCACGACCGCTCTGTTCGTGCTGATCGGTGCGGCCCCCCACACCAGCTGGCTCGAGGGGATGATCCCGCTGGACGAGAAGGGCTTCGTGCTCACCGGATCCGGCGCCGAACGCCGCGTCGGCATGTTCGAGACCCGTTGCCGGGGCGTGTTCGCCGTGGGCGACGTCCGTAGTGGCTCGGTCAAGCGCGTCGCCTCCGCCGTCGGCGAGGGCTCGGTCGCGATCCGCCAGGTGCATGAGTTCCTGGAAGCCGAGGGCCGTCGCTGAGGGATGCCCGCCGAGAGGGCACGAAACCGGGAGGAAACACATGACCACCTACAAGGTCGGCTACTTCGTCGGAAGCCTGTCGTCGACGTCGATCAACCGCATCCTGTCCAAGGCCCTCCTCCGGGTGGCCCCGGAGGATCTGGAGTTCAGCGAGATTCCCATCGGCAACCTGCCGCTGTACAGCCCGGACTTCGACAACGACTACCCGCCTGAAGCCCGAGCGCTCAAGGCGTCGATCGCAGCCGTCGACGCAATTCTCTTCGTCACCCCCGAGTACAACCGTTCCATCCCCGGAGCGTTGAAGAACGCGATCGACTGGGCGTCCCGACCATGGGGAAAGAACTCCTTCGACCACATCCCAGCCGCGGTGATCGGAGCCTCCATCGGCCAGATCGGCACCGCCATGGGTCAACAGAGCCTGCGCGGTGTGCTCAGCTTCTGCAACGCCCGCCAGATGACCTCACCCGAGGCCTACATCCAGTACTCCCCAGAGGTGTTCAAGGACGACGGCGAGGTCACCGACGACTCCACCAAGGAGTTCCTCCGCGCCTTCATGGCCGAGTTCCGCACCTACATCGGCATGGTCTTGACGGTCCTGCCACGCCCACAGGAGTAGAGCGACGACGCGATAGGCGTTCCTTCCGACAGCGATGACGGCAGCCAGGAACTGCTACCAGCGGCTACGCCACAGGGTTGACAAGCTCCATTCACCCCTTCCGCACGGTCCGAACCCGTTCCTGGCGGTACGTGTACGCGGCGGCCCGAACCGATTCGTCGCTCTCCAGACCGGCTCCGAGAGCCCCGCCCAGTGTTGCGAGGGAGCATGTGAGCCACACCAGCTTCATGTAGTCACCAACTCGAACGGCATGCCCGATCTTCTCTTCTAGCAGGTGCGAAGGCACCAACACTGGTGCGGTCAGCAGGGCGAGCAGGAGGAGAGCCGCGTAGAGGAAGAACACACCCAGCACCACCGTTGCCGTGGTCGCCAGGTTGAAAAGAGTCACCTGCTTGCGACCGACCGGGTGCGACGCGTGTTCCCACAGACCGGCTCCGGCGATCAGCGCGACGGTGATCGCTGCGACAGACCCCACCCCGATCATCGCGAGCCTAACCCAACCGAGCGCGTCGCCCAGTCGCCAGATGTCGGGGGTGACGAGGGCGAAGACCCCCGCGGCCAACGCAGCGGTCAACGCCCTGGAGAGTCCGATGGCAAGCCTCCACGGCTGGTTGGCCCGGATCATTCCGATCAGGAGTCGCAGATTCCCGCTGAGGACCCTCGCGGTGAACATCACGCTGCCGTCACCCTCGGGCTGCTGGCTCCTTCCGAGCTCGCGAGCGCGGCCACCGAGACCAGCAACAGGACCCGAGTAGGCGTGGTCGTCTGTGTCCCCGAGCAAGCTGCGCACGAGGCCGACGACCGTGTCACGAGTACGTCGACGCAGCCCGATGGCGCCGAGCGCCGGTAGGCACAGGACAGCAACGCCGTGCAACGGGCTCGCGTGAGCGACGACCGGTCGCCGGTGAGCCTTCAGCGGCAGATCGGTGAGGCAGATGACCAGATCCCAGTCTTCCTTCAGCAGCCGTTCCCTTGCCGCGGCGACGAGGGCGGCGTCGTCGGTAGGTGGCCGCACGAGCGCGTCGACCACGGTTCGCAACCGCCACTGGACGGTGGACAGGTGCAGACTCAGCTCGCCGTGCAGGTCGTCGGCGAGGGTCGATGCAATGTCCGTGGCCGTACCCGGAGCCGAGATGAGCCCGATCACTACCTCCCCGGCACTCATGGGGAAGCGGCCGGGCTGCACGAATGGTTCCGACCGTCCTGAGTCATGCTACGAGTGTCGGATCACGGCGCGGAGTGAAGCAAGAGGCGCCGCATCGGATGTGCCACATCTGATTCCCAGGCTCGCCGTCTGTGCCGAGCTGGGGCCGCACGTGGAGTCAGATCAAACGAAGAACGACCCCTGACCGTGGAAGACGTTGATCGGTGTCTTCGCTGGTCAGGAGCCGTTTCTTCACGCTCTGCGCGGCTTGGGCCGCAGGTACCTCTATGCGAACTCAGATGTCGTAGTAGAGCTCGAACTCGTGCGGGTGCGGACGCAGCTGCACCGGCAGGATCTCGTTCTGGCGCTTGTAGTCGATCCACGTCTCGATCAGGTCCGGCGTGAAGACGTTGCCGGCGGTGAGGAAGTCGTGGTCGCGCTCGAGGTTGTCGAGCACGGCACCGAGCGAGGTCGGGACCTGGTCGATGTCGGCCATCTCGTCCGGCGGCAGCTCGTAGATGTCCTTGTCGATCGGCGCGGCGGGCTCGATCTTGTTCTTGATGCCGTCGAGGCCGGCCAGCAGCAGCGCCGAGAAGGCGAGGTAGGGGTTGGCCGACGGGTCGGGGCAGCGGAACTCGATGCGCTTGGCCTTCGGGTTCGACCCGGTGATCGGGATGCGCACGCAGGCCGACCGGTTGCGCTGGCTGTAGACCAGCGAGATCGGCGCCTCGAAGCCCGGGACCAGGCGGTGGTAGGAGTTCACCGTCGGGTTGGTGAACGCCAGCAGCGACGGGGCGTGCTTGAGGATGCCGCCGATGTAGTAGCGGGCGGTGTCGGAGAGGCCGCCGTACCCGGTCTCGTCGTAGAACAGGGGCTCGCCCTCGTTCCAGATCGACTGGTGTACGTGCATGCCCGAGCCGTTGTCGCCGAAGATCGGCTTCGGCATGAAGGTGGCCGTCTTGCCGTTGCGCCAGGCTACGTTCTTGATGATGTACTTGAACTTCATCACGTCGTCGGCGGCCTTGAGCAGCTCGTCGAACCGGTAGTTGATCTCGGCCTGGCCGGCAGTGCCGACCTCGTGGTGGGCGCGCTCGACCTGCAGGTTCGCCTTCTCGAGCTCGATCACCATCTCGTCGCGGAGCTCGCCGAAGTGGTCGGTCGGCGCGACGGGGAAGTAGCCGCCCTTGTACTTGACCTTGTAGCCGCGGTTGTCGTTCTCGAAGGCGGCACCGGTGTTCCAGGCGCCGGCCTGGGAGTCGATCTCGTAGTAGCCGGCGTTCGCCTTGGTCTCGAACCGGACGTTGTCGAAGACGTAGAACTCCGCCTCGGGGGCGAAGAACGCCTTGTCGCCGACACCGGTGCTGGCGAGGTAGGCCATCGCCTTGCGTGCGATGTTGCGCGGGTCGCGGGAGTAGGCCTCGCCGGTGAGCGGGTCGTGGATGAAGAAGTTCACGACCAGGGTCTTGGCGGTGCGGAACGGGTCGATGTACGCCGTGGTCGGGTCCGGGAACAGCGACATGTCGGACTCGTGGATGGCCTGGAAACCCCGGATCGAGGAGCCGTCGAAGCCCAGTCCGTCGTCGAACACGGACTGGTCGAACGACGAGACCGGGACGGTGAAGTGCTGCATGACGCCGGGCAGGTCGCAGAACCGTACGTCGACCATCTCGACGCCCTCGTCCTGGACGTACCTCAGCAGCTCGTCGCTGTTCTGGAACATTCGTCCTCCTTGGCTGACCAGCGAGGGACAGCCGGCAAAGTCTGCAAAAGTGGGGACCGGGGCGGCGCTGCTCCGGACCTGCCCGCGAAACTACGCAGGGGCAGTTTCTTGACCGTATCCGGTTTGTTTCGGGCATGTAACAGGTGGCCCAGTCCATGACCACCCGCGCCCGCTGTCTACGCTGGCCCGCGTGACTGCCGCCCCGGCCCCGTTCGAGACCGCGTCGTGGGGACGGCGCATCCTCGCGCTGTTCGTCGACTGGTTCGCCTCCAGCCTGGTGGTCGTCGTCGTGCTCGGCCCGTCGCGCTTCTTCGCCGACCAGTCCGTCGACCCCGACCCGCTCCCGGGGATCCTCACGCTCGTGGTGTTCGTGCTGGAGACCGCGGTGCTGACGGCACTGTCGGGCGGCTCCTTTGGCAAGCTGGCCACCCGGCTGCGCGTCGTACGGGCCGACGGCAGCGGGCGCCCGGTCGGGCTGCTGCCGGCGCTGGCCCGCAGCATCCTGGTGGCCGCCGTGATCCCGCCGCTGGTCTTCCGTCCCGACGGCCGCGGGCTGCACGACATGATGACCGGCACCGCCACGGTGACCCTCGAGACCGCCCGGGGGACGGGTACGGGTTCCTGACCGGGGCCGGTGGGTCATGCTGGGGTCAGCAGCCCCTCACGCGGAAGGCCCCGCCCATGTCTCGTCCCGCCGTCGTACGCCGCGTGGTCGCGGCCGCGGTCCTGCCCCTCGCCCTGACCTCGCTGAGTGCCTGCGGCTCCGACGAGGGCGCCGAGGCCGAGGACTCCTCGTCGAGCTCCACGGGCGGCAGCGCCGCCGCGGACACCCCGGAGGCGGGCTCGACCGTGGCACCCGCGGACTTCGCCGACCTGTACCGCGAATCCTTCGACAACACGACCACGGCCCACATGAACATGAAGCTCGCGATGATGGGGCAGCAGATCACCGGTGCGGGCGACGTCGACTACTCCCAGGACAGCCCCGCGGTCGCCATGACGATGGACGGCGCCGCGTTCGGCGGGCAGAGCCTCGAGGTGCGGATGCTCGACAACGTGATGTACCTGGACATGGGGTCGATGACGCAGGGCAAGTTCGTCAAGATGGACCTCGACTCGCCGGACAGCCCGCTCGGGTCGCTCGCCGACAGCATGGACCCGAGCCGGTCCATGGACGCGCTGGAGTCCGCGCTGGAGAAGGTCACCTACGTCGGCGCCGACGGCGACGGGGACCACTACGAGGCGACCGTCGACACCGCCGCGATGATGAAGGGGATGGGGCAGGACGTCCCGGCGAGCGCGCAGCTGCCCAAGACCCTGTCGTACGACGCGTGGTTCGACAGCGAGGGCCGGTTCAGCCGGATGGTCATGGACATGGGCTCGGCAGGCACCACGGAGATGAAGCTCTCCGACTTCGGGGCCGACGTCAGCATCGAGGCGCCCCCGGCGGACCAGATCACCGATCAGGGCTTGAGCATGGCCGGCTGAGCACCACCCACGGGCCCGGCCGCGTACCGACCAGCCTCAGCGGCCGCGCATGTTCTGGCGCATGCCCTTCATGCTGGTCGGCACCGGGCCCTTGGGCAGCGGGATGTTCGAGCGGTTGGCGTCGAGGGCCCGGAGGCGGCCGAGGATGTCGGTCATCTCGGCGGGCTTGACCTGACGCTTGAGCTTGCTGACGTGGCGGACCAGCTTGGACAGCGGGACCTGGCCCTCACCGTTGCCGCAGACCACCTCGTGGATCGGGGCGTCGGCGACCACGCGCTCGTGCTTGCGGCGCTCACCGGCCATCAGCTGGCGCAGCCGGTTGGGGTTGCCCTCGCCGATCAGCACGATGCCGGGCGGCCCGACCACCCGGTGGACGACGTCCTGCTGCTTGGTGAACGCGATCACCGGGTCGGTCTTCCAGCCGCGGCGCAGCATCCGGAGCGCCGCCGCGGCAGCGCCCGGCTGGCCCTCCATCTGGCCGTAGGCGGCCCTCTGGGCGCGCCGGCCGAACACGATCATCGCGGCCAGCGAACCGAAGAGCAGGGCGCCGACGATCGAGAGGACCAGGCCGAGGACGCCCTCGCCGGGCAGCAGCCAGAACAGCACGTAGCCGACGACGGCGCCGAGCACGAACGCGCCGGCGATCCACATGCCGATGGCCGGGTCGGACTTCTTGGCCATCCGGTAGGTCTCGACGAACTGCTTGCGGCGGCTCGTCTTCTCGGGGTCCGGGGTCTGCGGGGCCTTGGCCATGGCGGTCTGCTGCCTTCTTCGTGACGTGCGCGGGTCGGTGGTGGGTCAGGCGGGGGAGCCCTGGCGGGCGTCCATGGCTTGACGGTACAACCGTCCGGCCCGGTACGACGAACGCACCAGCGGTCCCGACATGACGCCGGAGAAGCCGATCTGGTCCGCCTCGTCCTTGAGCTCCACGAACTCCTCGGGCTTGACCCAGCGCTCGACGGGGTGGTGCCGCGCCGAGGGGCGGAGGTACTGCGTGATCGTGATGAGCTCGCAGCCGGCGTCGTGCAGGTCGCGCAGCGCCTGGGACACCTCCTCGCGGGTCTCGCCCATGCCGAGGATCAGGTTGGACTTGGTGACGAGCCCGAAGTCGCGGGCCTGCGTGATGACGTCCAGCGACCGCTCGTAGCGGAACGCCGGACGGATCCGCTTGAAGATCCGCGGCACGGTCTCGACGTTGTGGGCGAGCACCTCGGGCCGGGACTCGAAGACCTCGCGGAGCAGGTCGGGCTTGCCGTTGAAGTCCGGGATGAGGTTCTCGACTCCCGTCTCGGGGTTGAGCTCGTGGATGACGCGCACGGTCTCGGCGTACAGCCAGGCACCGCCGTCCTCGAGGTCGTCGCGGGCGACGCCGGTGATGGTGGCGTACCGCAGCTGCATCTTCTGCACGGACTCGGCGACCCGCCGCGGCTCGTCGCGGTCCAGCGGCTGCGGCTTGCCCGTGTCGATCTGGCAGAAGTCGCAGCGGCGGGTGCACTGGTCGCCGCCGATGAGGAAGGTGGCCTCGCGGTCCTCCCAGCACTCGAAGATGTTGGGGCAGCCGGCCTCCTGGCAGACGGTGTGCAGGCCCTCGCCCTTGACGAGGTTCTGCAGCTCCTTGTAGGCCGGGCCCATCTTCGCCCGTGTCTTGATCCACTCGGGCTTGCGCTCGATCGGGGTCTCCGCGTTGCGGACCTCGAGTCGGAGGAGCTTGCGGCCTTCGGGTGCTGGGGCTTGCGTCACGTCGCCCCACTGTACGCGGGGGGCTGGGGGCGCCCAATTCGGCTGGGGGCCACCCCGGGGTACCGTCTGGCCATCATGAAGACCCCTCGCACGCGGCGCGCCCTGGCCGCCACCTCGGTCGTCCTGCTCGGCGTCCTCGCCACCGGCTGCAACGGCGACTCCGGCGACAGCTCCTCCGCGCCGGCCACCTCCGAAGCAGCCACGTCCGAGCCGGTGCCCAGCCAGGGCAGCGAGGCGAACCCGTTCGCCGCCGAGCTGAGCGGCCCGGACACCGGGAAGCCCGACCAGGTGCTGACCGAGACGCTGACCAACAAGGGCCGGCTTCCCGACGCCTACCAGGTCGTCATCGAGCCGGCGGACGCCGCGGTCGTGGACGAGGCGAACTTCCACCTCGCACCCGGCGAGAGCGCGAAGGTCTACATCAAGGTCGTGAAGACCCCGTTCGACGTGCACCTCAAGAGCGCGGGCGGCGGCGCCCCCGACCAGGTGGCGATGACCGTCCAGTGACCCGGCCGGCCCTCGGCCGGCGAGGCGCTCAGGCGCCGGGGGAGACCAGCTCGATGCGCGGTGTCCGGCCCGGCTCCGGCCGCGGCTCGTAGTCGGGGGTCGGGGTGTACGGCGCCCAGGCGAGGTAGTCGGCGAGGTGCCGCTCGACGCTGGGCAGCACGTCGCGAACCGTCAGGTCGCGGCCCAGCTCGCGGCTCAGCGAGGTGACGCCGGCGTCGGCGATGCCGCACGGCACGAAGCGGTCGTACCACCCGAGGTCCACGTCGCAGTTGAGCGCGAACCCGTGCATGGTGACCCCGCGGCTGACCCGGATCCCGAGCGCCGCGATCTTGCGCTCGGGGCCGCGCTCGTCGGCGCTCAGCCACACGCCGCTGCGGCCCGGGACCCGCGCGGTGGGCACCCCGAGGTCGGCGCACACGGCGATCAGCGCCTCCTCGACCCGGCGTACGTAGTCGACGACCTTGACGTGGTCGGGCAGCGTGACGATCGGGTAGCCGACCAGCTGTCCGGGGCCGTGGAAAGTGATCTTGCCGCCGCGGTCGACGTCGATGACCGCGGCGCCACCGGGATCGGCCGGGCGCTCGTGCGGGTCGGTGCGCTTGCCCGCGGTGAAGACCGGCGGGTGCTCGAGCAGGAGGACGGTGTCGGGCTGGTCGCCCTCGCACACGGCCGCGTGCACGTCGCGCTGGAGGTCCCACGCAGCGAGGTAGTCGACCGCGTCGTCACCGAGGCCGACGGTCCGGAAGGTCAGGTCATTCACGCCCCGACCCTACGCCCTCCTCGGGAGCCGCCCGCCGAGGAAGGAGAGCTCCGTCGGGAGCATCCGCCGCCAGTACGCCGCGTCGTGCGCCCCCGGCTGGAAGCTGCTGGTCACCGGTCGGTCGAACCCGTCCACGTAGTCCTGCACGTCGCGGTAGAACGGGTCGCCCGTCCCGCAGTCGACCCGGACCGCGACCCCGTCGAGGTCGGCCTGGTGGCCCATGACCGAGTTCCGTTCGTACTCCTCGCGGCTGTCGAAGCCGCTGGGTGACGCGTCGGCGGGATCCGTCCACAGGGCCGGGCTCGCCGCCACGACCGCGCGCACGCGCCCGGGCCCGAGCAGGCCGGCCAGCCGCAGCGCGCCGTACCCGCCCATCGACCAGCCCATCAGGCCGATGGCGTCGGTGCGCAGGCCGTGGCCGGCGAGGAGTGGCAGGAGCTCGTCGACCACCATCGCGCCCGCGTCCTCGCCGCTGGCGCGGGGGTGCCAGTACGTCGTGCCGCCGTCGACCGTCGCGATCGCGAACGGGGGAGTCCCGGCCGCGACCCTCGCGGCGAGGTAGTGGTCGAGACCGAAGCCCGGGCCGGTCAGGGTCGCGTGGCTCTCGCCGAGGCCGTGCAGCGCGACGACGACCGGGAGGTGGTGCGGCCCGCCGGGCGGCCGCAGGATCGACCAGCCCGTCTCGGCGCCGAGCCGGTGCCGGGAGACGAACGAGCCGCTGACGACCGGACCGGGTCGGGTGCCGGGGACCACTCCGGCCTCGCCGTTCAGGCCGAGGCGCGCCTGGAGCCAGGGGCGGCCCGGGAGCACCCCCTGCTCGACACCGAGCGCCGCGCCCCCGACCGCCACGACCGCGGCCCCACCACCGGCGAGCAGGGCCCGGCGCCCCAGTCGTCTCTCCACCACCTGCCCAGTCTGCCGTCGGCCTGTGGATGAGCCCCGCACGGACGCGCCGAGCCGGGGCAAGGTGTGGGACATGGACCGGACCCGCGTGCTGCCCCGAGCCCTCCTCGCGATGCTGGTGCTCTCCGCGGTGGTCACCGCGACCGTGGTGCTGCTGGGGCTGGCCGCCCGGCGGGTCGCGCCACAGCGGCCGGTCGTCGCCACGGTTGCCGGGCGCGACCCGGTGGCCGCCCTGCGCGCGTGGGACCGGCGGCGGGCGGAGGCCTGGGCGCACGGTGACCTGCGGGCCCTGCGCGACCTGTACGTGCCCGGGTCCGCCGCCTGTCGCCGGGACGTGGCGATGCTGGCGGCCTGGAGCGACCGGGGCCTGCGGGTGCGCGGGATGCGCATGCAGCTGCTGGCCGCGGAGCTGCGCACGAGCTCGGAGCGCCGGCTCGAGGTAGTCGTGACCGATCGCCTCGCGCACGCCGTCGCCGTGGGCCGCGGGACCCGGGTGCCGCTGCCCCGGGACGCGCCCTCGACGCGGACCGTGGTGCTCCGCCGGCTCGCGGGGGAGTGGCGGGTCGCGCTGGTCCGGGACGGGGATCAGCCGGCCAGGTGACCCCAGGTGCCGGACAGCTCGCTCCACGGCCCGACCGCGGCGACGCGGCCCTGGACGAGCACCACGACCCGGTCGGCCTGGGCCAGCGCCGCGCGCTTGGACGTCGCCCCGACGACGGTCGCGCCGCGCTGCCGCAGCGCGCTCCACAGCTCGATCTCGGTCGCCGCGTCGAGCGCGGAGGAGACGTCGTCGGCCAGCAGCAGCTCGGCGTCGCAGGCGAGTCCGCGCGCCAGCGCCAGCCGCTGCACCTGCCCTCCGGAGAGCCGCACTCCCCGGTGTCCGACCAGCGCCTCGGCGCCGCCCGCGGCCTCCACGTCGGGGACCAGCCGGGCGGTCTCGATGGCAGTGCCGAGCACGCGGTCGGGGTGGTCGAGGAGCACGTTGTCGGTGAAGGTCCCCGAGAACACCCGGGGCACCTGGGCGACCGCGGCCACGCGTCCCGGACGCAGGAAGGTCTGCGGGTCCTCGACGCGTCGGCCGTTCCAGCGGATCTCGCCGGTGCTGGCGACCAGCCCGCCCAATGCCGAGAGCAGGCTGGACTTGCCCGACCCCACCTGGCCGAGGAGGAGCACCAGCTCGTTGGCCTCGAAGGCCAGGTCGACGTCACTGACCCCGACCGTGCCGTCGTCGTGCACGGCGGTGAGCCCGACGAGCTCCAGGGTGCGCAGCGGGTCGCGGGGGCCGGGGGTCGGAGCCGGCGCGGCACCCTGCACCAGGTCGACCCCGGGTGGCTGTTCCATCAGGTCGCCGCCGCCGGCGAGGCGCGCGGTGGCCTGCATCCACGCGCGGGTGCCCGGCGCCTCGGTGATGACGGAGCCCGCCACCCGACCGAACCAGTCGAAGCCGTTGACCGCTCCGGCCACGAGCAGCGCGGTCGCGAGCCCCCAGCCGCCGGCCACCAGCACCGCCCAGGCGGTCACCACGCCGCACTGCACCATCACGATGGGGACACCGTCCAGCAGCGCCTGGACGCGGTGCTCGCGGACCGCCGCGTCCACGCGGCCGCCGTCGACCTCGCGCAGGTGAGCGTGCACGCTCGGCGTCGAGGCGGCCAGCTTCACGGTCCGGACCGAGTCGAGCGTGGAGACCAGCGAGCGGCCGAACCGGGCGCGTGCCGCCGCGGACGCCGCCGCGGACCGCCCGGCCACCCGGCGGCCCAGCGACGAGGCGAGCGCCGAGGCGACCATGACGGCGAGGAGCACGCCGCCGGCCAGCAGGCTCTGGGCCGCGACTGCCGTCACCGCCACGATCATGAGCCCGTTGACGAAGTCGACCCAGCGGTCGGCGTACCGAGCGAGCCGGTCGGCGTCCATCGCCCGGGCGACGACCTCGCCCGGTGGGGTCCGCTCGAGGCGGTGCTGGTCGGTCTGGCCGGAGAGCACGGAGGAGCGCACCCGCAGCATCACCGCGATCCACCAGCGCGGGTAGCGGCGGAACGCCTCGGCGAGCAGCAGCGGCGAGACCAGCAGCGAGACCACGAGCGCGATCGTGAGGTCGACGGGGGTGTGACCCTCCTGCAGCGCGACCACGAGGTGTCCCCAGATCCAGCCGGTCACGGCGCCGAAGGCGCCGCACAGGGCGGCGACCAGGAAGAGCGCCATGCCGGCCAGGCCCCAGCGCGGCTCGACGAGCAGCGCCGAGAGGGTCGCCCGGGCCAGGCCCGGGACGGCGCGCAGCTCGGGGGGCGAGGGGGGCTCGCCGGTACGCCGGGCGGTGCCGACCGCGTTGTCGGACGTGGCGTGACCGGTCGGGACCGGGGCGTCGTGCTCGGCCGCGGCCTCGAGCAGTGCACGGAACGGGCCCGGCTCGTGGGCCAGGCGCTCGCGTGGACCGTGCTGGACGACCCGGCCCCCGTCGAGGACCGCGACCTGCTCGGCGCGCTCGGTCGTGGAGAGCCGGTGGGCCACCAGCAGCCCGGTGCGGCCGGCGAGCAGCCGCTCGGCGGCCCGCACCACCTGGGCCTCGGTGACCGGGTCCATGCGGGCCGTCGCCTCGTCGAGCACGACCACGCGCACGTCGCGGACGAGCAGGCGCGCGAACGCGACCAGCTGCTCCTCGCCGGAGGAGAGGCTGGTGCCGCCCGGCCCGAGCGGCGTGTCCAGGCCCTGGGGGAGGCCGGCGACCCAGCCCTCGAGGCCGAGCTCGGACACGGCCTGCTCGACGACCGCGCGGGGCACCGGCCGGAACAGCGCGATGTTCTCCGCGAGCGTCCCGGACAGGATCTCGGTGCGCTGGGTGACCACGCCGACGGCCGAGCGGAGCTGCTGCAGGTCGACGTCGAGGACGTCGGTGCCGCCCAGCAGGACCGTGCCGCGCTCGGGCTCGACGGCCCTGGAGACCAGCGAGGCCAGCGTGGACTTGCCCGAGCCGGTGCGCCCGACGAGGGCGCAGGTGTGGCCCGCAGGGACCCGCAGGTCGACGTGCTGGAGCGCGAACTGGCCCTCGGCGTACGCGAAGTGCAGGTCGCGGAAGTGCACGTCGAGCGAGCCGTCGGGCAGGTCGTCGCCGCCCAGCGGCTCGCGCTCGGCGCCGAGCATGCCGCGCAGGCGGAGCACGGCACCGAAGCCGGCCTGCAGGTCGGGCAGGTGTCGCGCCAGCTGGTCGACCTGGCCGACGAACATGGTGGTCACCAGGAAGAGGGTCACCAGGGAGGCGGTGTCGAGGCGGTCATCGACGACCAGGACGACCCCCACCAGTGCGGTGGCGGCCAGCACGGCGTGGAGCAGCGTCCCGGTCCGGCGCCCGACCCTGCTCTCGAGGCCGAGGACGACCGCGAAGCGGGCGTGGACGGCGGCGGAGAGGGCCGTGCAGCGCCGGACGATGTGGCCCTGGCCCAGGCTGGTGCGCAGGTCGTCACGCCCGGCGACGCCCTCCTCCATTGCCGCGGCGTGGTCGGTCCAGGCCGCCTCCTCCTCGACCTTGCGGGCCGAGATCGCGGGGAGCAGGGGCCGCACGGCGGCGAACGCGGCCACGCCGGCCAGCGGGAACAGCACGACCGCCGGCCACCAGGTGACGGCCGCGATCACCCACAGCGGCCCGGAGGCGAGCAAGGTGCGGATCGCCTGCCAGGCGCTCTGCCGGAGAAGGACGCCGACCTCGTGGGTGTCGTCGTCTACGCGGTCCAGCACCTCTCCGACGGCCTGCTCGGACAGCGCGGCGAGCGGCTGGTGCAGCGCGGCGTCGAGCAGGTCGGCGCGCAGCCGGCCCTCGGCACGATCGACGACGCCGGCCCACATGGTGCGGGCGACCGTGTCGAGCAGCGCCGCTCCGACCACGCACGCGGTCAACACCCAGACCAGCGAGGTGGTGGCGTCCTCGGCGAGGTGGCCGGCGACCAGGGAGCCCAGGGACGTGCCGACGGCGGCGACGGCGCTGCACACCAGGGCCCAGGCGGCCACGGGTGTACGCAGCCGCCGCCAGTCGACGGTGCGGTCGAGATCGGGCGGTGCCGGCGAGGTCCGGGCCGGCCGAGCCGAGTCGACCTGGGTGAGAGTCATCGGGGACGACGCTACGACGCGCCGCCGACGGTCGTCGCGCGGTTTTTCGGCGGGGGGCTCAGGCCAGGCCGGCCGTCAGCACCGCCGTGACGTCGCGGTCGCGGAACTCGTAGCCCGACTCGGTCAGCGCCGCCGGGCGGACGTTGAGCGAGCCGAGCAGCTCGGGCGCCATCTTGCCCGCGCCGAGCCGGAGAGCTGCCTTCGGCACGAGGACGGCCGCCGGCCGGTGCACGGCACGCGCGAGCGCCTTGGTGAACTCGGCGTTGGTCGGGGTCTCGGGACAGCAGAGGTTGAACGGGCCGGCGGCCGTCGGGTGCTCGGCGAGGTGGATGACGGCACCGAGCCAGTCACGCAGCGAGATCATCGCCATGTACTGCCTGCCGTCGCCCAGCCGGCCACCGAGGCCCGCCTTGAAGAGCAGCCGCAGCTGCTTCAGCGGCTCCACGCGCCGGTCCATCACGGGCGAGGTCCGCAGCACGCAGACGCGTGCGCCGGCGTCGGCCGCCGGGGCGGTGGCGGCCTGCCAGTCGCGGGTGACCTCGGTGAGCAGGGCATGCCCGCGGCTGTCGGAGGCCTCGGTCAGCACCTGGCCGCCGTGGTCGCCGTACCAGGAGATGCCGTTGCCGGCGAGGAAGGTGGGCCGCGTCCCCGCGTCCGCGATCGCGGCGGCGAGCACCCGGGTCGTGGTCACCCGGCTCTCACGCAGCTCGCGCGCCCACTTCTCCGAGTGCGGGTTGCCGACCGTGGGCGACCCCGCGAGGTTGACGACGACGTCCGCGGACTTGATGACGGCGCGGTCGCAGGCGCCGGCGTACGGGTCCCACGTCGACTCGTCCGGCGCGGCGGCGGGCCGGCGTACCAGCCGGGTCACGTCGTGGCCCCGAGCGCGCAGCGCGCCGGTGAGGTTGCTGCCGAGGAAGCCGGACGCACCGGCGATCACGAACTGCATGCCGACAGCCTCTCAGGCCCACCCAACACACCCGACACGCCGTCACAAGATGTGGTGCCGTCGATCTGGTCGAACCACTGGATATGGTGCTGGGGCTGGTCCGGGTCGTCGCCTGCAGGTGGCGCCCCGGGGCAAGAGGGAACCTGGTGCGACTCCGGGACTGCCCCGCAGCGGTGAGTGGGAACGAACGCCGTCAACAGCACTGGCTCCGTCCGCGGAGCTGGGAAGCGACGGTCAGTAGGGATGATCTCGACAAGCTCGATCCACGCGAGTTCAGCGCCCACGAGTCCGAAGACCTGCCAGCGCCCGCGCACGACCGTGCGCGGTACGTCGCGGACCTCGCGGGTGGGTCGCACGGCAGCACGGGTTGCGCCCTGTTCCTGGGCCGCGCCCGGGTCGTCGTCTCCTCCCCGGGGTCCGGGCATCCGGCGAGCTCGCGAGGAGAGAGCAGCATGACCCAGACCGATTCACCCGAGACGAACGTCTCGACAGGTTCGACCACCGGAGCGACAGCCCGAACGCGCATGGTGGTGCGCAAGCGCAACGGCGACACCGAGCCGGTCGACCTCGACAAGATCGTGCGCGCCGTCGAACGGTGCGCGACCGGCCTGTCGTACGTCGAGCCGCTCACCGTGGCGACCCGCACGATCTCCGGCCTCTACGACGGCGCCACCACGGCCGAGCTGGACCGGCTGTCGATCCAGACCGCCGCCGAGCTCACCGCCGGCGAGCCGGAGTACTCCCGGCTCGCCGCCCGGCTGCTGTCGGCGTACCTCGAGAAGGAGGTCGCCGGACAGCAGATCGCGTCCTTCAGCCAATCCGTGCGGCTCGGCCGGCTCGAGGGGCTCATCGGTGACGCCACCGCGGACTTCGTCGAGGCGAACGCCCGCAAGCTGGACCAGGCGATCGACCTCTCCAACGACCGGCGGTTCGAGTACTTCGGGCTTCGCACCGTCTACGACCGCTACCTGCTCCGGCACCCGCAGACGCGGCTGGTCGTCGAGACGCCCCAGTACTGGCTGATGCGGGTGGCCTGCGGGCTGGCGACGACGCCCGCCGAGGCGATCGAGCTCTACCGGTTGATGGCCTCGCTGGCCTACCTGCCGAGCTCCCCGACGCTGTTCAACTCCGGCACCCGGCACGCCCAGATGTCGTCGTGCTACCTCGTCGACAGCCCGCGCGACGAGCTGGAGTCGATCTACTCGCGCTACGCGCAGGTGGCCGCACTGTCGAAGTTCGCCGGCGGCATCGGGATCTCGTTCTCGCGGGTGCGCTCGCGGGGAGCCCTGATCCGCGGCACCAACGGCCACTCCAACGGCATCGTGCCGTTCCTGCGCACGCTCGACGCGTCGGTGGCGGCCGTCAACCAGGGCGGCCGGCGCAAGGGAGCCGCGTGCGTCTACCTGGAGCCGTGGCACCCCGACGTCGAGGAGTTCCTCGAGCTGCGCGACAACACCGGTGAGGACGCCCGGCGCACGCACGACCTCAACCTCGCCAACTGGGTGCCCGACCTGTTCATGCGGCGCGTCGAGGCCGACGAGGAGTGGAGCCTGGTCGACCCCGATGCCGCACCCGAGCTGCCCGACCTGTGGGGTGAGGAGTTCGAGCGTGCCTACGTCGCGGCCGAGGCGGACGGCCGGGTCGTCCGACGGGTGCGGGCGCGTGACCTCTACGCGAAGATGATGCGCACCCTGGCCCAGACCGGGAACGGATGGATGACGTTCAAGGACGCCGCCAACCGGACCTGCAACCAGACCGCGACGCCGGGCAACGTCGTACACCTCTCGAACCTGTGCACCGAGATCGTCCAGGTGTCCAGCGACGCGGAGACCGCGGTGTGCAACCTCGGGTCGGTCAACCTCGCCCAGCACCTGAGGACCTCGGTGGTCGAGCCCGTCGGGACCACGATCGACTGGGACAGGCTCCGCGCCACCGTCCGGACCGCGGTGACCTACCTCGACCGGGTCATCGACATCAACTACTACCCGAGCCGGGAGTCGGCCGCGTCCAACCCGCGTTGGCGTCCGGTGGGGCTGGGCTGCATGGGCCTGCAGGACGTGTTCTTCGCCCTCGGGCTGCCGTTCGACTCCGAGGAGGCCCGCGAGCTGTCGACGCGCATCGGGGAGGAGATCCTGCTCTCGGCGCTGGAGCGCTCGGCGGAGCTGGCCGCCGAGCACGGCGCCCACCCGGCGTACGCCGACACGCGGGCTGCGCGCGGGGACCTGCATCCCGACCTGTGGGGCGTCACCCCGACCCAGACCGCGCGCTGGGCCCGGCTGCGCGGACAGGTGGTCGAGCACGGGCTGCGCAACTCCCTGCTGGTCGCGATAGCCCCGACGGCCACCATCGCCTCGATCGCCGGCTGCTACGAGTGCATCGAGCCGCAGGTCTCCAACCTGTTCAAGCGGGAGACCCTGTCCGGGGAGTTCCTCCAGGTCAACGAGGCCCTCGTGCGCGAGCTTCGTGCGCGTGGCCTGTGGACCACTGAGGTGCGCGAGCAGATCAAGCGCCAGGAGGGCTCGGTGCAGGGGCTCGAGGCGATCCCCGAGGAGGTGCGCCACCTCTTCCGGACCGCCTGGGAGCTGCCTCAGCGGGCGCTCGTCGACATGGCCGCCGCGCGGCAGCCGTACGTCGACCAGAGCCAGTCGCTGAACCTGTTCCTGCAGAGCCCGACCATCGGCAAGCTCAGCTCGATGTACCTCCACGCCTGGAAGTCCGGGCTCAAGACGACGTACTACCTGCGCTCGCGGCCGGCGACGCGCATCCAGCAGACGACGGTGGGCGGCCGACCCTCAGCGGTCGACGGTCCCTCGGTGGTCGAGCCGGTCGAGACCACGGACTCCGCCGCCGTCGCCTGTTCCCTCGAGAACCCCGAGACCTGTGAGGCCTGCGAATGACCACGACCACGAACCCGACGATGCTGCTCGACCCGGGCATGAACCTCACCCTGCGGCCGATGCGGTATCCGCACTTCTACGAGCGCTACCGCGACGCCATCAAGAACACCTGGACCGTCGAGGAGGTCGACCTGCACACCGACCTCAAGGACCTCGCGAAGATGTCCGCGGCCGAGCGGCACATGGTGTCGCGGCTGGTGGCCTTCTTCGCCACCGGCGACACGATCGTGGCCAACAACCTGGTCCTGAATCTCTACCAGCACGTGAACTCG
This sequence comes from Nocardioides koreensis, assembly GCF_039531775.1. Taxonomy (NCBI): domain Bacteria; kingdom Bacillati; phylum Actinomycetota; class Actinomycetes; order Propionibacteriales; family Nocardioidaceae; genus Nocardioides; species Nocardioides koreensis. The sequence goes on from NZ_BAAAQR010000004.1 coordinate 130,632, forward strand.
CCCGAGGGGCGGCTCTACCTGTCCCGGCAGCTGTTCGAGGAGGCGGTGCACGTGCAGTTCTACCTCACCCTGCTCGACACCTACGTCCCGGACGAGACGGAGCGGCACGAGGCGTTCGCCGCCGTCGAGAACATCCCGTCGATCAAGCACAAGGCGGACTTCTGCTTCCGCTGGATCGACGAGCTGTTCGAGGTACGTCGCCTCGAGACGCGCGAGGACCGGCGAGGTTTCCTGCTGAACCTGATCTGCTTCGCGGCCTGCATCGAGGGACTGTTCTTCTACGGGGCGTTCGCCTACGTCTACTTCCTGCGCTCGCGGGGGCTCCTCAACGGTCTCGCGTCCGGCACCAACTGGGTGTTCCGCGACGAGTCGATGCACATGGGGTTCGCGTTCGACGTGGTCGACACCGTGCGCGCCGAGGAGCCGGACCTCTTCGACGACGAGCTCGCGGCGCGGGTGCGGGAGATGGTCATCGAGGCCGTCGACGCCGAGGCGCAGTTCGCCGAGGACCTGCTCGGCAAGGGGGTGGCCGGCCTGTCCACCGGCGACATGCGCTCCTACCTGGAGTACGTCGCCGACCAGAGGATGGAGCGGCTCGACCTGCCGAGGATCTACGGCTCGAAGAACCCGCTGCTGTTCATGGAGCTCCAGGACGTCCAGGAGCTGTCGAACTTCTTCGAGCGCCGTGTCTCGGCGTACCAGGTCGGCGTGACCGGCTCGGTGTCGTTCGACGACGACTTCTGACCCGGCAGGTTTCGAGACGGCGCCGCGCAAACAAGAGGGCGCCACCGACGAGCAAGCTCGTCGGACGGCGCCGCGCAAACAAGAGGGCGCCACCGACGAGCAAGCTCGTCGGACGGCGCCTCTCTGCGCTCAGACCTCGAACTGGCCGGACTCGAGGCGCTGCTTGACGTCCTTGAGGAAGCGGCCGGCGTCCGCGCCGTCGACCAGCTGGTGGTCGTAGCTCAGGGACAGGTAGACCATGTAGCGGACCGCGATCGTCTCGCCGAGGTTCGGGTCGTCGATGACCACGGGGCGCTTGACGACCGCGCCGGGGCCGAGGATCGCCACCTGCGGCTTGTTGATGATCGGGGTGTCGAAGAGCGCCCCGAAGCTGCCGAGGTTGGTGATCGTGAAGGTGCCGCCGGAGAGCTCGTCGGGCCCGATCTTGTTGGTGCGGGTCCGCTCGGCGACGTCGGCGATCTTCTTGGCCAGGCCGGCGATCGAGAGGTCGCCCGCCTCCTTGACCACCGGGGTGAGCAGGCCCTTCTCGGTGTCCACCGCGAACGCGACGTTCTCGCGGTCGTAGTAGGTCACCTCGCCGGCCTCGGTGTCGATCGCGGCGTTCAGCTTCGGGTGCACCTTGAGCGCGTCGATCGCCGCCTTGGCGAAGAACGGCAGGTAGGTCAGCTTCACGCCCTCGCGGGCGAGGAAGTCGGCCTTGGCGCTCTCGCGCAGTCGCGCGATGTTGGTGACGTCGACCTCCATGACCTGGGTCAGCTGGGCCGAGGTCTGGAGCGAGTCGACCATCCGGGTCGCGATGATCTTGCGCAGGCGGGTGATCTTCTCAGTCTTGCCACGCAGCGGCGACGGCGTCGCCGACGGGGCAGCCGGCGCCGCGGACGCGGCAGCCGGTGCCGCCGGGGCGGCGGGCGCCGGGGCCGGAGCCTCCTTGGCCCGGGCCGCCTCGAGCACGTCCTGCTTGCGGATCCGGCCACCGACGCCGGTGCCGGTCACGGTCGCCAGGTCGACGTCGTGCTGGGTCGCCAGCTTGCGCACCAGCGGGGTGACGTAGCCGGACGCGTCGCCGCGGTCGGCGGCCTGGGACGCGGGCTGCGACTCGGTGGCGGGGGCCTGCGGGGTGGGCTCGGGGGCCTTCTCGGCCGCGGGCTTCACCTGCTCGGGCTCCGGCTCGGGCGCCTTCTCCTCGGCCTTCGGCGCCTGCTCGGGCTCCGGCTCGGGCTGCTTCTCCTCGGCCTTCGGCTGCTCGGCCGGCTCCTCCTCCTGCGCGGGGGCGGCCTCGCCGGACCCGATCACGGCGAGCTCGGCACCCACCTCGACGGTCTCGTCCTCGTCGACCTTGATCTCGAGCAGGGTGCCGGCCACGGGGGAGGGGATCTCGGTGTCGACCTTGTCGGTGGAGACCTCGAGCAGCGGCTCGTCGACGGCGACCTCGTCGCCGACCGACTTCAGCCAGCGGGTGACGGTGCCCTCGGTGACCGACTCGCCCAGCGCGGGCAGGGTCACCGACGTGCCGGAGCCGCCGGCGGGCTTGGTCTCGGCCGCGGGCTTCTCGACCTCCTCGGCGGCGGGAGCCGGCTCCTGCGCCGCCTCGGGCTCCTGGGCCTTCTCCTCCTCGGGCTCGGCCTGCTCCTCGGCGGCGGGCTCCTCGGCCTCGGCCTCGGCCTCGTCGGAGCCGCCGGCGTCACCCGCGGACTCGCCCTCGTCGCCGATCATCGCGAGGACCGCGCCGACCTCGACGGTGTCGTCCTCCTGCGCCTTGATCTCGAGCAACGTGCCCGCGACGGGGGAGGGGATCTCGGTGTCGACCTTGTCGGTGGAGACCTCGAGCAGCGGCTCGTCGACCGCGACCGTGTCACCGACCGACTTCAGCCAGCGGGTGACAGTGCCTTCGGTGACGGACTCGCCGAGTGCCGGCAGATTGACTTCGGTGGCCATGGAGTTCCTTCGCTCGCGTCGCTTCGTGGGAAGTCTGGTGTGGGTGGGATCAGGAGTGGGCGTGCAGTGGCTTGCCGGCGAGGGCCAGGTGGGCCTCGCCAAGTGCTTCGTTCTGGGTCGGGTGTGCGTGGACCAGCGGAGCCACGTCCTCCGCGTGCCCCTCCCAGTTGTAGATCAGCTGGGCCTCGCCGATGAGCTCGCCGACGCGGTCGCCGACCATGTGGACACCGACCACGGGCCCGTCCTTCTGGCGCACCAGCTTGACGAAGCCCTGCGTCTTGAGGATCTGGCTCTTGCCGTTGCCGCCGAGGTCGTAGGTGACGGTCTCGATGCCGTCGGCGCCGTACTTCTCGGCGGCCTTCGACTCGTCGAGGCCGACGGAGGCGATCTCGGGGTGGGAGTAGGTGACGCGCGGGATGCCCGCCTCGTCGATGGGCTGCGGGTCGAGGCCGGCGATGTCCTCGGCCACGAAGATGCCCTGCTGGAAGCCGCGGTGCGCGAGCTGGAGGCCGGGCACGATGTCACCGACCGCGTAGACGCCGTCGAGGTTGGTGCGACAGCGCTCGTCGGCGAGCACGAAGCCGCGCTCCATCGCCACGCCCTGCTCGTCGTACCCGAGCCCGTCGGTGACCGGGCCGCGGCCGACCGCGACCAGCAGCAGCTCGGCCTCGATCACGCTCTGCTCACCACTGGCGTCCTCGACGAAGACCGCCACGCCGGTGTCGGTGTGCTTGACGCTCTGGAACGGCGTGCCGGTGCGGAAGGCGATCTTCCGCTTGCGGAACGCCCGCTCGAGGGCCTTGGACGACGCCTCGTCCTCGACGGCCACCAGGCGGGGCAGCGCCTCGATGATCGTCACCTCGGCGCCGAAGCTCTTCCAGACGCTGGCGAACTCGCAGCCGATGACGCCGCCACCGAGCACGATCACCGACGAGGGGACCCGGTCCAGCCGCAGCGCCTGCTCGGAGGTGATGACCCGCTCGCCGTCGATGTCGAGACCGGGCAGCGACCGGGAGTAGGAGCCGGACGCCAGCACGACGTGCCTGCCGGTGTACGCCGTGCCGCCCACGGTCACCTGCTTCGGACCGGTCAGCCGGCCCTCGCCCTCGATGACCGTGATGCCGCGCGACTTGACCAGGCCGGTGAGCCCCTTGAAGAGCCGCGAGACGACGCCGTCCTTGTAGGCGTTGACCGCCGCCATGTCGATGCCCTCGAGGCTGGCCAGCACGCCGAACTGGTCGGACTCGCGGGCGAGGTCGGCGACCTCCGCGGCGTGCAGCAGCGCCTTGGTGGGGATGCACCCGACGTGCAGGCAGGTGCCACCGACGTTGCCCTTCTCCACCAGGCCGACCGTGAGCCCGAGCTGGGCTGCGCGCAGGGCACAGGCGTAGCCGCCCGAGCCCGCGCCGAGGATGAGTACGTCGTAGTCGGCGTCGGCCACGCTGGTCCTTCCGAGTGTTTCCGGGCTGATGATCGGCCCCATCTTTGCACTTCTGCCAATCGTGTCCACACCGGCCTTGAGCGACTCACGAGTAGCAACAGGGCACAATCGGAGCCATGGGTTTGTTCGACCTCTTCCGCCGCGGCTCCCGTCCGCGCATGAGCCGCCCCGCCCGCGACGCGGCGCGCACCGGCTCCACCCGTGTCCGCGCCGCGAACGCGGCCGACGAGCAGCACCTGCACGAGTGGGTGCTCGCCCGCCGCGGCGTCGAGGGCTTCGTGGAGCCGCGCACCGCGGTCAGCGACGTGACGCTGCTGCTCGTCGCCCACGACGGTGAGTGGACCAGACGGCGGGTGCCGTCGGTGGACTGGGCGCACCGGTTCTGCAACACCCACCAGGTGCCGTCGTACGACGCGGCGGTGGTCGGCGTCCCGCAGCGGATGCGGGACTACAACCGGCGCCGCAAGCAGCAGGGCCTGTGACTCAGCCGGCGAGCGTCCGCGCGTAGTCGACCAGGGTCGCGACCGCGACGCCGGTGCCGCCGGCGGTCGTGTGCCCCCAGGCGCTGCCGGAGTTGAACGACGGCCCGGCGATGTCGAGGTGGGCCCAGGGCAGGCCGGCGGTGAACTCGCGCAGGAATGCCGCGGCGAACAGCCCGCCACCCCAGCGGACCCAGTCGTGCTGGGCGAGGTCGGCGATCTTGCTGCTGTTGATCCGCTCGGTCATCGCCTCGGGGATCGGCATCGGCCACATCGCCTCGCCGGCGGAGTCCGCGGCCGCGAGCACCTGGTCGACGACCTCGTCGGAGCCGAGCACGCCGGCGACCCGGTCACCCAGCGCGACGACCATGTGGCCGGTCAGCGTGGCGACGTCGAGGATGACGTCGGGCTTCTGCTCGGTGGCGCGCACCAGCGCGTCGGCCAGCACCAGGCGGCCCTCGGCGTCGGTGTTGAGGACCTCGACGGTCCTGCCGCCGTACATCGACAGCACGTCGCCGGGGCGGGTGGCCGAGCCCGAGACCATGTTCTCCGCCATCGGGGCGTAGGTCGTGACCTTCACCGGCAGCCCGAGCTCGGCGATCGCGAATGTCGCCTGCACGACGGCCGCCGCGCCGGCCATGTCGGACTTCATCTCGCCCATGCTCTGCGCCGGCTTGATGGTCAGGCCGCCCGAGTCGAACGTGATGCCCTTGCCGACCAGCGCGAGGTGCTGGGTCGCGCCCTTGGGGGAGTAGGTGAGCTCGACCAGGCGCGGCGGCGCGGAGGAGCCGGCGCCGACGCCGAGGATGCCGCCGCAGCCGAGCTCGGCGAGCTCGTTCTCGTCGAGCACCCGGATGCCGACCTTGGGGGCGCCCCGGCCCTTGGTGAGCTGCTTGGTCGCGGCCGCCACGGCGTCGGCGAACTTCGGCGGGGTCAGGTCGCCAGGGGGCGTGTTGACCCAGTCGCGGGTGCCGGCCACGGCCCGGGACACGATCCGGGCCTCCTCGAAGGCCGCGATCGTGTCCTTCTTGCGGGCCGAGGGGGCCAGCACGACGACCTCGCCGGGCGCGGTGTCGTCCTTCTTCGACTCGTGCAGGTAGGCCGTGAACGTGTAGCCGCCCAGCTCGTAGCCCTCGGTCACCGCGCGCACCAGCTCCGGCGTGTCGGCCGGCAGCGCGACCGCCACCGAGGCGGCGTTGGTCACGGCCCGGGCGGCGGCGCCGGCGGCGCGGCGCACCGCGCTCGGATCGACCTGCTTGCCGAGTCCCACGAGGACCAGGAGCGGGGAGGTCAGCGCGCCCGCGGTGGGCACCTTGACCACCTCGCCGGCCTTGCCGGTCACGCCCAGGGTCGACAGGAGCGGACGGAGCTTGCGGCCGTAGGCCTTGGCGACGTCCTCCCCACCGGGCGCGATCTCGGCGCCCTTCGTGTCCTGGACGACACCGACGACGACGGCGTCGGTGTGGGTCTTGGCCGGGCTTGCGCTGCGCAGGGTGTACGACGTCACCGGGGCAGGATAACCAGCCCCCCGGTGCGACGGTGCCGCTGCGGTAGGTTCGCGTCCATGTCCGACGAGCCGGCCGCCCCCACCGACCTGTTGACCTCCCCGCTGCACGAGCGCCATGTCGCCCTCGGTGCGAAGTTCGCCGAGTTCGGCGGATGGTCGATGCCGCTGGAGTACTCCTCGGGTGTCGTGAAGGAGCACACCGCGGTCCGCGAGGCGGTCGGCATCTTCGACGTCAGCCACCTCGGCAAGGCGCTGGTGAGCGGCCCGGGCGCCGCGGCGTACGTCAACGCGACGCTGAGCAACGACCTCGGCCGGATCGCGCCGGGCAAGGCGCAGTACACGCTGTGCTGCGACGACGCCACCGGCGGCATCGTCGACGACCTGATCGTCTACCTGCACGACGACGAGCGGGTGCTGCTCGTCCCCAACGCCGCCAACACCGTCGAGGTCGTACGCCGGCTCGCCGCCCAGGCGCCCGACGGGGTCACCGTGACGAACCAGCACCGCGACCACGTCGTGCTGGCCGTGCAGGGCCCGAAGTCCGACGAGGTGCTCGACGCCGTGGGGCTACCCACCGGCCACGACTACATGTCCTTCGCGGAGGCAGTCCCGCCGGAAGAGCGGGGCCACGGCTCGACGGTCGTGGTCTGCCGCACCGGGTACACCGGTGAGCGCGGCTACGAGCTGATCGCCCCCAACGCGGTCGCGGTCCCGCTGTGGGACGCCCTGGTGGCGGCCGGTGAGGAGCACGGCATGCTCGCCTGCGGGCTGGGCTCGCGCGACACGCTGCGCACCGAGATGGGCTACCCCCTGCACGGCCAGGACATCTCCCTGGAGGTGACCCCCAACCAGGCCCGGCTCGGCTGGGCCGTGGGCTGGGGCAAGGAGGCGTTCTGGGGTCGGGAGGTCCTGCTGGCCGAGCGGGAGCGCGGACCCGAGCGCGTGCTGCGCGGCCTGATCGCCGTCGGCCGCGGGATCCCGCGGCCGGGCATGAGCGTCTCGCTCGCCCCCGACGTGCCGCTGTGCGAGATCACCTCCGGCACCTTCTCCCCGACGCTGCGCAAGGGGATCGGCCTGGCCCTGGTCCCGTCGTTCGTGAACGCCGAGGCCGAGGTCGGTGTCGACGTCCGCGGCCGCCGGGAGATCTTCCAGCTCGTGAAGCCCCCGTTCGTCGACCCGTCCGTGCGAGAGGCGTGATGATGCTCCCTGACCAGCCCCCGACGTTCCGACAGCCCGCTGCCGCCGAGCGCCCGTGGTGGTGGCGGCTGGAGAGCTCCGCCGGCGCCGAGGTGACCGTCGACGAGGAGCTCGCCGACCAACGGTTCTCGAGCCAGGCGGACGCCGAGTCCTGGGTGGGGGAGTACTGGTCGGACCTGGCCGCGGAGGGGGTCGATGCGGTGACCCTCTTCGAGCACGACCGCCAGGTGTACGGCCCGATGTCGCTGCATGCCTGAGCTCCCGGCGGCAGCCGCCGCTGCGGGTCCGTTGGGGAATCCCCGAGGGCGGCGGCTCCGAATACCTCGATGACCGGGCCGCCCGGGGGCGGGACACCGCCGGCTTCACGGCGTACGTCGTGGAGCGGGGAACCATCCGCGGCACCTGAGGGGTCTGGTCCTCAGGGTCCCCGTGCCGAAGGATGGTCACATGCGCCACGACGGCGACTTCGCCGCCTACACGGCGGCACGCTGGCCGGCGATCGTTCGCTCGCTGGTGCTGCTCGGCTGTCCGCAGCCGGAGGCGGAGGAGGTCGCGCGGCAGGGACTCGCCCGCTGCTACCTGGCATGGGGGCGAGTGCGCGAGGCCGACGACATCGACGTCCGGGTCTACCGGGAGGTGCTGGACTGCCGGGATCGTGCCGGTGCGGGCACAGCCGAGCCGGCCGAGCCCGGCCCGGCGCCGGTGGCGGGTGACGCGACCGACGCCGTACTGGTCCGGCACGCCCTCGAGGCGGCCCTCGGTCGGCTCCCGGACGAGGACCGGAGCGCGGTGGTGCTGCGCTTCGCCGCCGGCCTCAGCGAGGTCCAGGTCTCGGAGCTGCTCGAGCTGACGACCGACGAGGTCGAGTCCCGTCTGTCCGATGCGGTCGCGGCGCTGGACCTGCCGAAGCTGTGGGGGGCGTCGCGATGACGCAGGAGCTCGCGGAGGAGGTGTTCGCGCTCGCGGGCACGGCGATCGACGTCCCGGACGCCCCGGTCGAGGAGGTCGTGGCCCGGGCCCGGTCGCAACGTCGACGGCGGCGACGGGCGGCCGCGGCGGCGGTGGCGGGCCTCCTGGTCGTGGTCGGGCTCGGGACCTGGGTCGGCACCCGGCCGGGCTCGCAGCCCCCGCCCGGCCCCGACCAGCCGCCGGTCGTCCGGGTGGAGAACCCGGCCGCCGTCGCCTGGTGGGCCAACGACGTGCTCCACCTGCGCCACGCCGCCGTCGAGATGCCGCGGGTGGAGGACCTCGTCCAGCTCGGGGACGGTGCCGTCATCGGCGACGAGGACGGCGACGTGGTCCTCGTGGACGGTGCCGGGAGGCTGACCACGATCGGGAACAAGGTGGCCGGTGCACCGCTGGCGGCCTCCGAGCACCAGGGGTGGGTGGCGTGGGTGGACCCGGGGGACCGGGCGCCGCGGCTCGTGGTCTACGACCTCGAGGCCGCGGAGGTCCTCGCGACCCGGGACCTGCCCTACCGCGGGCCCCGCTGGGGCAGCCTCGACGAGGGCAGCCACCCCATCGCCGTGGACGGGAACCAGGTCTATTACGCGGGCCAGGACGGCGACTGGGGCTGGGGGCCGGACGGGACCGGGCTCGTCGACGTGGACGGACTCCTCGACGTCTCGGCCGCGACGATCGTCAAGGCGGCCGGCGCCGACCGGATCCGCATCGTCCAGCCGTTCTTCAGCGTCGACTACGTGCGGACCGGAGTCGGCGCGCAGCTCTCGCCGGGCGGGGAGCACGTGCTGACCCGGGCACCGGGTGGCGGCGGACGGTTCGGGAAGGTGCTGATCTACGACACCCGGTCGGGGGAGAGGATCTGGACCGGCGTACGACCCCAGGACGTGGTCGTCGCGGCGACCCTGGGGTCCGACGGCTCCGTCTCGTACGTCGTCGCGCACGGTCCCGACCAGCCGCAGGGCACGGACTTCGTGCGGCTGTCGTTCACCGGGCCCTACGAGCTGCGGACCTGCCACCTGGGGGAGCGGACCTGCTCGCGGGCCACCAAGTTCCCGCACACCGGAGCACTGCCGATCCTGGCTCGCTAGCGTGGCGCGCATGCGCCGCTTCAGCCAGGTCGACGTCTTCTCCGCAGAGCCGCTGCTCGGCAACCCGGTGGCGGTCGTCCACGACGCCGATGGCATCGCCGACGAGGAGATGGCCCGGTTCGCCCGCTGGACGAACCTCTCCGAGACCACCTTCCTGCTCGCGCCCACTCAGCCGGGGGCGGACTACCGCCTGCGGATCTGGACCCCCGCCGGGGAGCTGCCGTTCGCCGGGCACCCCACGATCGGCAGCGCCCACGCGTGGCTGGAGGCCGGGGGCACGCCCGCGACCGAGGGCGAGGTCGTCCAGGAGTGCGCCGCCGGACTGGTCCGACTGCGCCGAGCCGACCGCCTCGCGTTCGCAGCACCGCCGCTGGTCCGCTCGGGTCCGGTGGACGCCGCCGACCACGCCGCGATCGCGTGCGCCCTGCGGATCCGCGAGGACGGGATCGTCGACGCGCACTGGGTCGACAACGGGCCGGGCTGGGTCGCCGTCCTGCTCGCCGATGCCGACGCAGTGCTCGCGCTGGAGCCCGACTTCTCCGCCTTCGGCGACCTGGAGATCGGCGTGGTCGGGGCCTACGGTGCGGGAGCCGACGCCGCGGTCGAGGTCCGGGGGTTCGTACCCTCCATGGGCATCGGCGAGGACCCGGTGACAGGCAGCCTCAACGCCGGCATCGCCCAGTGGCTCGCCGGCGACCGGCTGCCCGCGTCGTACGTCGCCTCGCAGGGCACCGTCCTCGGCCGCCGGGGCCGGGTGCACATCGAGACCGAGGGCGGCACGATCTGGGTCGGCGGCGACGCGCTCACCACGGTCACCGGCGAGGTCGCGCTCTGATGTCCGGTCCGTCGGCCGACCACGAACGCTCTGGTGCCCGCCCGTGAGCCGGGTGGTCCTCATGTGCGGTCCCTCGGGGGCCGGGAAGTCGACGTACGCCCGACGGCTGGAGAGCGACGGGATGGTCAGGCTCTCCTTCGACGTGGAGATGTGGCGTCGCGGGATCGCGACGGTGCCGCTGCCACCGGACGTCCGCGACGAGATCGAGGCGGATCTGCGGGCCCGGTTGCTGGAGCTCGTGGCCGCAGGCCGTGACGTCGTCCTCGACTTCTCGTTCTGGTCGCGCCGGATGCGTGACGACTACCGACGACTCCTGGCACCCACCGGGGTGCTGCCGGAGACGATCTACCTCGCCACCGACCGCGAGACGGTCCTCGACCGGATGCGGACCAGGCGGGGCCGCCACTCCGACGACTACGTGCTGCCCGAAGAGCTCGCCGCCCACCACTTCGACCACTTCGAGCCCCCGACCGCTGACGAGGGCCCTCTCACGGTGATCCGGTAGTCGAGCGAGATCCCGGGCAGGAGGGGCGTGTCGAACGGAGGCAGTTCGCACCGGGGCGTGCCGGCGGGCTCCATCGCCCGGTGTCCGGGTGGTGGAGCCTGCTGACTCGGTGGGTGCTCAGTTGTTGTGGAGCTGGATGGTGCCGAGCGGGGTGACCAGGTAGGAGCGGCCGTGGGGGCCGTGCCATTCGTAGCTGCCGTCGGGTCTGCGTCGGTAGCGCCAGCGGCCCGAGGTTTTGCAGCGGTGATGTCGCCGGCACAGGCAGCCCAGGTTGTGCGGGTTGGTCTGCCCGGGTGGTCCGCCCTCGTCGAGGGGCAGGTAGGGCTCGATGTGGTCGAGGTCGGTGTGGCGGGCGTCGACGGGGCACCAGGGGAAGACGCAGTGCCCGTCGCGCAGGATCACGATCTGCCGGATCTCCTCGGACGGGTCGTGCCCGTCCACCGCGGGGCAGGCGTTCAGGTCCAGCACCGGCCGGATCACCACGTCCCCGGAACGCCCGAGCCAGGCGCGGATCTTGGCCAGCGTGGCCGGACCGAGCTTCTCCACCTCACCGACCCCGGGTCGTCCGTCGTCGGTGCCCTCGAGGTTGAGGTGCAGCAGGTCGGCCAGCGAGGCGTGGACGTAGAAGATGGTCTGCCGCCGCCGCACCGGGGTGGTGGGCGCGGCCGGTTCGGGGGCCTGCAGTCCGAGGGTGGCCTGTTGGGCGGCGATGACGCCGAGGGCTTTGGCCTTGCGGATCTCCAGGTCGTCGGTGTCGCCGAGGGCCTTGAGGGCGGCGGCCTGGTCGCAGACCAGGTCGTGGAACGCGGTCAGGTCGAGGGTGTCGCCGGCCACGTCGAGGTAGCTGGTGCCGTCGACGTCGCCGGGGGCGGGGTGGCGCAGGGTGACGTGCCACCCCTTCTTGCCGGTCTTCTCGCGCTGCTCGAGCAGCTCGGGATGGTACTTCGCGATCGCCATCGCGACCGCGGTCTGGATCGCGGCGAACCCGCACGAGGCCAGCTTCGGGGCGAGCTGGGCGTCCACGTAGCCGGCGGCCTCGCGGGAGAGGGGGTGGGTGGCCTGGGCGACGTGCCGGGCCTTCCACGGATCCACCCTCAGGTCTTCGACGAGCCGCCAGATCCGGGGCAGGCGGTGCTGGAGGTCGAGGGCGTCGGCGATCAGCTTCATCCCGGCCAGGGTGGAGACCCCGAGGGCGGCGGCCACCGGCTCGGGCGCGAACGCCGAGACCGCGGGGGTGCCCTCCCCGCCGAGGGACTCATCCGCATTGAGCACGCCCGGGAGGGCGTCGCCGGCCCAGGTGGCCACCCCGGTGTCGGTGGTGGCGGGGTGCCGCACGCACCACTGCGCCGCGAGCCGGAGCTTGGATCGCTCGGCGACCCGGGCGGCGATCTTGGCGTCGTCGAGCAGGGCGAGGAGCCAGTCGGGGTCGAGGTCCTCGACCACCACCGGCTGTCCCATCGCGTCCACCTCGAGCATGGATCAATCCAAGCACCGGGCACCGACAGTCCGGCCCCGAAAACCGCGTGGTTGAGCGGGTCTGGGGAAATCGGAAAGTAAAACTTCTCGGACCCGGGGCGGCGTGGTCTCGACAAGCTCGACCACCGGGGGCGATCCGGGTGGCGTGGTCTCGACAAGCTCGACCACCGAGAGAAGCTCGACCACCGGGCGCGACCCGCGAGCCGAACAGCGACCGCAATCCCCGACGTACCCGTCCCCGTAGCTGCCAAGACCGTGACCACCCGCGGCCCGCAGGCCGCCCACGGGGTCTCGGCGCCGGGGGCGCCACGCGCCTCGACCGCCGGGGCGACGTCGACAGGTAGTCTCGGCCCCGTGCAGGCCTACCTCGATCTCGTCCAGCGGATCCTCGACGAGGGCGTCGCGAAGGGCGACCGGACCGGCACCGGGACGCGCAGCGTCTTCGGTCACCAGATGCGCTTCGACCTGACCGAGGGCTTCCCGCTGGTCACCACCAAGAAGGTCCACACCCGGTCGGTGTTCGCGGAGCTGTTGTGGTTCCTGCGCGGCGACACCAACGTGAAGTGGCTGCAGGACCGCGGCGTCACGATCTGGGACGAGTGGGCCGACGAGAACGGCGACCTCGGGCCGGTCTACGGCTACCAGTGGCGCAGCTGGCCGACGCCGGACGGGCGACACGTCGACCAGATCGCGCAGGTCGTCGAGCAGCTGCGCCGCGACCCCGACAGCCGCCGCCACATCGTCAGCGCCTGGAACGTCGCCGACATCCCGCAGATGGCCCTCGCGCCCTGCCACACGATGTTCCAGTTCTACGTGGCCCCCACCGAGACCGGGCCGGGGCGGCTCAGCTGCCAGCTCTACCAGCGTTCGGCCGACGTGTTCCTCGGCGTGCCGTTCAACATCGCCTCCTACGCCCTGCTCACCCACATGGTCGCCCAGGTGGCCGGCCTGGAGGTGGGGGACTTCGTGCACACGCTCGGCGACGCCCACCTCTACGAGAACCACCTCGAGCAGGCCCGGCTCCAGCTCACCCGCGAGCCGCGCCCGCTGCCGCGGCTGGTGCTCGACCCGACGGTGACCGCGCTGGACGAGTTCGACCTCGAGCACATCGCGGTGGAGGGCTACGACCCGCACCCGGGCATCAAGGCACCCATCGCCGTATGACCACCCCGACCGGCAAGCGGATCGTCCTGGTCGCGGCGGTCGCCGAGAACGGCGTCATCGGCAACGGCCCCGACATCCCGTGGCGGATCCCGGGGGAGCAGGCCGAGTTCAAGGCCCTCACCCTCGGGCACACCCTCGTCATGGGACGCACGACGTACGAGTCCATCGGTCGGCCGCTGCCGGGGCGCACCACGATCGTGCTGACCCGCGACCCCGCCTGGCAGGCGGACGGGGTCCTCGTCGCGCACGACCTCGATGACGCGCTGGAGCAAGCCGAGAGCCTGCCGGGCGACGTGATGGTCGCGGGCGGCGCCCAGGTGTACGCCGCGGCGATGCCGTACGCCGACGAGCAGGTCATCACCGAGGTGCACCAGGACCCCGAGGGCGACGTCCTCTATCCCACCTTCGACCCCGGCGAGTGGAGCGAGACCCGCCGGGAGCCCGGCGACGACTACGACCGGGTCTGGTGGCAACGGCGCCAGGGGTACTGACCTGCGCTCTGGCAGGGTGGGCGCCATGGAGCTGCGCATCTTCACCGAGCCCCAGCAGGGCGCGACGTACGACGACCTGCTCGCGGTCGCCAGGACCGCCGAGGAGCTCGGCTTCGAGGCGTTCTTCCGCTCCGACCACTACCTCGGCATGGGCACCGAGGGGCTCCCCGGCCCCAGCGACGCCTGGGTGACGCTGGCCGGCCTGGCCCGCGACACCAGCACCATCCGGCTCGGCACGATGATGACCAGCGCGACCTTCCGGCACCCCGGTCCGCTCGCGATCGCGGTGGCGAACGTCGACCAGATGAGCGGCGGCCGGGTCGAGCTCGGCATCGGCGCGGGCTGGTTCGAGCAGGAGCACTCGGCGTACGGCATCCCGTTCCCGGTCACCGGTGAGCGGTTCGACCGGTTCGAGGAGCAGCTCGCCGTGATCACCGGGCTGTGGGCGACGCCCGAGGGGGAGCGGTTCTCCCACGACGGCAAGCACTACCGGCTGGTCGACTCCCCGGCGCTGCCCAAGCCGGTGCAGCGGCCCCGCCCGCCCGTGCTCGTCGGCGGGCTCGGCAAGAGGCGGACGCCCGCCCTGGCCGCGCGTTTCGCCGACGAGTTCAACCTGCCGTTCGTCGACGAGGTGACGACGCGCACCCAGTTCGGCCGGGTACGCCGTGCCTGCGAGGAGATCCACCGCGACCCGGACGGGCTCACCTGGTCCAACGCGCTGGTCGTGTGCGTCGGCCGCGACGAGGCCGAGGTGGAGCGCCGCGCGGCCGCGATCGGGCGTGACAGGGACGAGCTGCGCGAGAACGGCCTGGCCGGCACGCCCGCCGAGGTCGTCGACAAGATCGGCCGGTACGCCGCGCTCGGCACCCAGCGCGTCTACCTCCAGGTGCTGGACCTCTCAGACCTCGACCACGTGCGGCTGGTCGCCGAGGAGGTCATGCCACACGTCTGAGCCCGGCGCCCGGGGTTCCGCCACGTCCGCGGCCGCCCGGGTCTCGCGTCGCAGGAAGGCGCCGAGGTCGCCGATGGCGCTCATGACACACCTCCCTGCGCCACGTCACCCGGGAGGTCGGCGGCGATCTCCCGGGCCCAGGCATCCACGGCCCTCCAGTCGCGGAAGTCCCCGGCGGGCAGCAGCCGTCGGCCCGTGGGCAGCCGGCGCACCATCTTGTCGAGGAAGTGCAGCCGGTCCGGGTCCAGCGCCCCGAAGAACACCCGCATGCCGCGGGGGGCCAGCGCCTCCTCGAGCTCCATGAACTGGCTGGGACGGGTCATCTCCAGCAGGTCGCGCCCCTCGTCGTCGGTGGGGGAGGTGCCGAGCGGGCCGCTGCTGAACAGCCACACCGGCCGGTCGGCGAGCAGGTCGATGTGTCGCATCACGAACTCGACCGGCCCCTTGAGCCAGGACCCCTGGTACGCCGCGCTGCCGATCACGAACGCGTCGTACGGCTTGGCGTCCACCAGGGCCGAGCCTTCCTGGACGTCGACCTGGTGGCCGCAGGAGCGCAGGATCTCGGCGAGGCGCTCGGCGATGCCGCGGGTCGCGCCGTACCGGCTCCCGTAGACGACCAGCACTGTCATGGTGGCCCCCTCCTTCGCCTCCACCGTGCGTCGCGTGGACGGAGGACGGCAGGGCAGAAAGACCCGGCGTCCCGTGGGCGATAGCCTGTAGGACATGACGAACTCGCCCGAGGCACCGTTCGGTCGCGTGCTGACCGCGATGGCAACCGCGTTCCACGACGACGGATCGGTCGACCTCGAGGGCACCGCCCGGGTCGCCGCCCACCTCGTCGAGCACGGGCACGACGGCGTCGTGGTGTCCGGCACCACCGGCGAGTCGCCGACCACCAGCGTCGCCGAGGACGGTCAGATCCTCTCCGCGGTCAGGGACGCCGTCGGCGACCGCGCCACGGTCGTCGCGGGCGTCGGCACCAACTCGACCGCCCACTCCGTCGAGCTGGCCGAGCAGGCCCAGAAGCTCGGCGCCGACGGGCTGCTGCTCGTCACCCCCTACTACAACAAGCCCGGCCAGGTCGGCGTGCTCCACCACTTCCGCCAGGTCGCGGAGGCCACCGACGTCCCGGTGATGCTGTACGACGTCCCCGGTCGCACCGGCACGCAGATCTCGCTCGACGTCTACGAGCAGGCGATCGCCTGGGAGTCCGTGGTCGCCGTGAAGGACGCGGTCGGCGACTTCGCGCGGGGCGTCAAGATCATGCAGATGGGCTACGCCCTCTACTCCGGCGACGACGTCAACACCCTCGGCTGGCTGGCGCACGGCGCCGCCGGCGTGGTGTCCGTGGTCGGCCACGCGGCCGGCGACGAGACCCGGGCCATGATCGACGCCTTCCTCGCCGGCGACCACGCCGGCGCCCTCGAGATCTTCACGCGGCTGCTCCCCGCGATCGACGCCGTCATGGGCGTCCCCAACTACGGAGCGACCACCGCCAAGGCAGCACTCCAGCTCCTCGGCGTCCTCGACAACCGCAACGTCCGCGGGCCGCTCGTGGCCCTGGACGACGACGAACTGGCTGCGCTGCGAGCAGGACTCGCCGCGTCGGGCCTGCTAAGGAACTAGATGTCGCACCCCCATCCCGAGCTCTCCACACCGGCCGCACTGCCGAAGGGGGGTTTGCGGATCACCCCGCTCGGCGGGCTCGGCGAGGTCGGCCGGAACATGACCGTCTTCGAGTACGACGACCGGCTGCTGATCGTCGACTGCGGCGTGCTGTTCCCGGAGGACAGCCACCCCGGCGTGGACCTGATCCTGCCCGACTTCGACGCCATCCGGGACCGCCTGGACCAGGTCGAGGCGCTGGTCCTCACCCACGGGCACGAGGACCACATCGGCGCCACGCCGTACCTCCTGCGCGAGCGCGGCGACATCCCGCTCGTCGGGTCGGAGCTGACGCTGGCGCTGCTCGGCAGCAAGCTGCGCGAGCACCGGCTCAAGGAGACCGTCCACCACGTCGTCAAGGAGGGGGACCGGATCTCCTTCGGCCCCTTCGACCTGGAGTTCGTGGCGGTCAACCACTCGATCCCCGACGCGCTGGCGGTGGCGATCCGCACCGGGGCCGGCATGGTCCTGCACACCGGCGACTTCAAGATGGACCAGCTGCCGCTCGACGGGCGGATCACCGACCTGCGTGCCTTCGCCCGGTTGGGGGAGGAGGGGGTCGACCTCTTCCTCACCGACTCCACCAACGCCGAGACCCCCGGCTTCACGCCGGCCGAGAAGTCCATCACCCCGGTCATCGACCGGGTCTTCCACGAGTCGCAGCAGCGGATCATCGTCGCCTGCTTCGCCTCCCACGTGCATCGGGTGCAGCAGATCCTCGACGCGGCGTACGCCCACGAGCGGCAGGTCGCCTACGTCGGCCGGTCGATGGTGCGGAACATGGCGATCGCGCGGGACCTGGGCTACCTCAAGGTGCCGCCGGGCGTGCTGGTCGACACCAAGGACCTCGCCGACCTGCCGCCCGAGCGCCAGGTGCTCATCTCCACCGGCTCCCAGGGCGAGCCGATGAGCGCGCTGTCGCGGATCGCCCAGCGCAACCACAACTTCGTGCACATCGAGGAGGGCGACACCGTCCTGCTCGCCTCGAGCCTGATCCCCGGCAACGAGAACGCCGTCTACCGTGTCATCAACGGCCTGGCGCGCTGGGGTGCCAAGGTCGTGCACAAGGGCAACGCCCTGGTCCACGTCAGCGGCCACGCGAGCGCCGGCGAGCTGCTCTACTGCTACAACATCGTCAAGCCGAAGAACGTGCTGCCGGTGCACGGCGAGATCCGGCACATGCGGGCCAACGCCGACCTGGCCCGGGCCACGGGCGTGCCGAACGTCGTGGTCGCGGAGGACGGCGTCGTCGTCGACCTGGTCGACGGGGTCGCCTCGGTGGCCGGCAAGGTCGACTGCGGCTACGTGTTCGTCGACGGCTCCTCGGTCGGTGACATCACCGAGTCCGACCTCAAGGACCGCCGGATCCTCGGCGAGGAGGGCTTCATCTCGGTGATCGTGGTCGTCGACTCGGTCACCGGCAAGGTCTCCAGCGGGCCCGAGATCCACGCCCGCGGTTTCGCCGAGGACGACTCGACGTTCGACGAGATCAAGCAGCCGATCTGCGACGCGCTCGACCGCACCGTCGCCGAGGGCAACACCGACGCCTACCAGCTGCAGCAGACGGTGCGCCGGGTCGTCGGTCGTTGGGTGAGCAACACGCACCGTCGGCGGCCGATGATCATTCCGGTGGTCATCGAGGCGTAGTTCCGCGCGGGGGCGCGGCTCCGGCTGCCCTTCCTCGGTCGGCTGCGGCATCTGCTGCGGTCCCTGCGCCCCGGCTCCCCGCCGGTCGCTTGCTTCGCCGCGGCGCCGGCCGACGCTCGCCGCGCTTGCGCTCTCCTCCCGGCGCCGCGGCTCGCTTTTACGCTCCCCGGCGGGGGCCGCGGCTTCGGGCCCGCGGTGGGGCCGTCCCGTCCTCGGGCATCGCCTGCTGGTGTTCTGGGTGGTCGGTCAGGTGGTGGCGGTCAGGACGCCGGCGACGATGAGGGCCTGGCCGACGTGGTAGGTGACCATCACGACGAGGTGGGCTCGCGGGATCGGGCTCACGAAGCGGTTGATGCTGAGGGTGGCGTCGCTGGCGACGAAGACGGTGGCGCCGAGGGCGATCAGCCACTCGCCGGTGAACCAGGCGCAGACGAGCATGGCGGCGATGGCGGCGGTGTAGACGGCGACCGGGACGGAGAGGGCGGGGCCGTCGAGGCGGTGGGTGGCCGGGAGCACGTCCCGGGTGGCGACGAGGCTCGCCAGCAGGGCCACGAGCACGGCCCAGGACCAGCCGGGGCGGGGGAGCCCGAGCGTCGCGAAGCAGACGAGGTAGGCGAGGTGGCCCACCAGGAAGGCTGCCACGCCGGCGCGGAAGCGGCCCAGCGAGTCGCCGAGCAGCGCGACGTCGCCGAGGAGGCCGAAGACGAGGGCGACGAGCAGCCACCGGCCCGGCGTGCTGTCCGTCGCGCCGAGGGCGAGTGCGGTGAGGAGCAGGGCCACCAGGGTCGCGGGCTTCGCCCAGGTCTCGGTACGACGATCGCCGCGCGCGACCGCCCACCAGTCCGTCGCGGCCAGGACGGCGGGCAGGACCCACACCAGCTCGATGCGCACGCCCGCAGCATGACAGAGCGAGGGGCCCCGCCGGACCGGTGTCCGGCGGGGCCCCTCGTGGTGCGGTCGTGCGTCAGCGGCTCACGGTGGAGCGGCGGTCACCCGCCTCGGCGCGGTGGCCACCGTGCTTCTTCTTGCACACGACGAGCTTGACGTTGTCGACGTACCAACCGTCGATCCCGCCGCAGCCGTCGCGGCCCATGTCGAACCGGATCTTGATCCGGTCGCCCTTGCCGGCGCCGGCCTTCTTCAGGTCGACGATGGACTTGCCCCAGGAGCCGAACACCTCGCCACCGTCGGTGCCGGTGAAGCCCGGCTCACCGGCCAGCGGGTTGGTGTTGCCCTCCTCGGCCGTGGCCAGGGTGTCGGGCGCGTTGAAGACGTAGGCCTCGGCGGGGATGACCTGCCACTTGCCGCCGTTGACCTTGATCTTCACGTTGCCGCCGTCGTAGCCGGACTCCGTCGCCACGTAGTGCTGGAAGGAGAGCCGGCGGTAGTTGCCACCCGGCAGCGTGACCCGCGGGCTCGCGATGGAGTCGCGGCTCGAGATGTCGTTGGCGTCGGCGGCGCAGCTGGCACCCTGCGGGTCGGGGTCGGGGCCGAAGGCGACCTTGGAGTCGTGCTTGCCCGGGACCTCGCTCGTGGCCCGCCACGGGAAGCCGTGGGCTCCGTCGTAGACGACCTCCTCGCTCCTGGTCCACGCGCCGAGCCCGTGCTCGAAGTCGTCTTTCCAGAAGGTCCGCGACTTGAAGCCCTTGCCGCACGACGCCGGGGCGCCCTTCTGCAGCAGCGGCTGGAAGTTGCACTGGGCCGGGTTCTGACGCAGCTCGACGGCCGCGATCATCGCGTCGACCGACTGGCAGTCGGCCGGGGTGATCAGCTGTGTCGCCGGGACGGAGGTGTCCTTCTCGGTGGACAGCTCGTTGATGGGCTTGCCGGTCAGTTGCGTGCACGCGTTCTGCAGGCCGTCGGCCAGGTCGGCGAAGTCCGACGTCGGCGTCAGGCTGTGCGTCTGGGTGTACCAGTACAGGTTCGCGGCCTTGTCCAGCCCGATCCCGGTCACGGCCACGTTGTTGTAGGTGCCGCCGTCGACCAGCAGCGAGTAGCTGTGGTTGACCACACCGGAGTTGCCGTGCACGCCGCCGTTGTCGTCGGTCGAGCAGTGGTACTCGGCGTCGGAGACCTTGCCCGGGTCGCCGTAGCAGGTCGGGTTCCACATGTCGCGGATCGCGCCGCCGAACGCCGGCGACTTCTCGCCCACGAGCCACCGGTAGGAGTCGTACCGCTCGCCGCCTGCGTCCTTCATGGTGACGTTGACCGTCTCGCCCTTGGCCAGGGCGGTCTTGATGGCCTCACGATCGGTAAGGCCGATCGAGACGGTGGTCGGCAGCGTCGGGTCGTCACCGGACATCGAGATGACCGAGTCGTCGCGGTTGCCGATGATCAGGGCGGCCGCACCGGCGTCCTTGGCGTTCTGCGCCTTCTCGGTGAACGCGCACAGCCCGCGGTCGACCAGTGCGATCTTGCCGGCGACCTCGGCCGCGTTGTCGAACGGCGAGCAGCCGTCCGTCGTCGTACCGCCGGTCTCGGCGGCGTCCGTGGCCAGCACGACGTCGCCGGTGATGCCGGCGGCGTCGAGCTGCTTGCCGAACGACGCCCCGCCGGTCGCGCAGTCCCTGGCGATGTCCCCGGGGGAGTTGATCGTCAGCAGCGGCTTGGCGGGGGAGTGCGTGGAGCACAGCCCGACGGGCCGCGGCGCGTCGATGTTGCCCTCCTCCTCGTCCTCGCGGTTGTTGATGAGGTCGAGCGTCTCGCCCCAGATGTCGGAGTAGCCCTCGTTCATGGCGCCCGGCTGCCACTGGTAGATCAGCCCCGAGGTGTACTCGGTGTAGGCGTGGCCCCACTCGTGCGCGACCACGTCATCGGAGGTGACCCCGTCGCAGTAGTTGGTCGTCACGCCGTTCCAGTTGGCGTTGGGGCAGGAGATGCGCGGGTCGTTGTTGACCGTGATGCGCTTGGCGCCCTCGCCGTCGTAGGAGTCGCGGCCGAAGGCGTTCTGGAAGAACCAGTAGGACTCGCCCGAGGAGTTGACCAGGTTCTGCTGGTCCTCGTTCAGGTCGCTGGGGAAGGGGTCGCCCTCCTCCCACACCTTGTCGAACCGGACGAAGTCATCGGACGGGTCGGTGGGGGTGCCGTTGTCGTCGACCACGGCCTCGTCCAGCTCGCGGTCTAGCGCGTTGTCGACCATCGAGTAGCGGTTGACGACCTTGCCGGTGTTCGCGTCGACGAAGACCATGTCGCGGATGTTGTGCCCGTTGGTGACCTCGACGACGTAGGCGAGGACCGCCTCGCCGGGGTCACCCTTGATGGCGCCCATCCGGTAGATCGTCAGGTGGTTGCTGCCGGCCTCGATGCCACGGGTGTCGGTCGAGGCGCCACCCGGCGGGACGGCACGCACGGTCGACACCGCGCGGGAGGCGGCCTCCGAGGCCGACAGCCGCGGAGTGACGCCGAGGTCGAGGGCCGGGGCGGCGTAGCCGTTGACCGAGGTGAGGTCACCGGCCTTGTCGACGTTGGCCTTGAGCATCGACCCGAACACCGGGACGCCCCGGTAGGTCTGGGTGTAGCTGATGGTCCAGCCGAAGCGGTCGGAGTGCAGCGCCGACTGCTCGAGCTGCGCGTCGGTCGTGCCGAACGCGGGCGCGTACTTGTCGAGGTACGCGGTGGCCTTGTGGGCCGCCGAGGCCGCGTCGTCAGCCGCCACGGAGGGGAGCAGGTCGCCGTGGCGCGCCGCTCGTACGAACCCGACCCTGCCGGTCGCGCGCTCCTTCGAGAGCGCGACCGAGCCGTCGGCCTGCTGCCTCATCTGCTGGACGAGGGAGCCGGCGGCGGCCTGCGGGGCTGACCCCGCGGCCGCGGCCTGCAGACCTGGGACGGCGGCCAGGCCGGCGCCCAGGAGCGCAAGGCTGATGCCCTGCCTGAAGAACTTCACGGTGTTTCCCCTCCGAGATCGTGGGTGGACACGGGCGCGCTGTGAGATGCGCCACCGCCCGTGCACCTTATGTACGCCGTCAGGCAGCGGTCCAGAGTCCGCGCAAGAAACCTCCTTTGGGGTGGTTGATGCCGGAAGACTTTCGTCGGACCGGGCGCGGCACGCAGGTCCAGGGCGACACGCATCCTGTGGTCCCTGTGACAGGTGTGACCATCGATTACGTTGATGGCATGGCGACCCGTACGTCTTCCCCGCCGGGGTCGCGGAGCAAGAGCACGTCCACGACCGGTACGAAGAGCACCGGTCGCAGCAGCTCGAGCGCCCGATCCCGGAGTACCGGCAAGTCCGGCAGCAGCGCGGCCCGCAAGCGGACCTCGTCCTCCGGTCGCGCCCCGAGCAGCAAGACCAGCAAGAGCAGCAGGACCAGCAAGGCGAGCAGCAGCCGCCGCCCCGCGCCCCGCGCCGTACGCAGCGGGCCGGGCCCGGTCGCCCGTGCCTTCATGGCCCTCGGCCGCGGCGTGGCCGCGGTCTGGCTCGCGATCGCGGGCGCCGTCGGCGCCACCGCGCGCAGCATCGGCCACACCGCCCGCGACCTCGAGCCCGAGCACCGGCGCGACGGGATCGGGCTCTTCCTCTTCGGCCTCGCCGTCATCGCCGCCGCCGCCGTGTGGTGGCAGCTGCCGGGCTCGGTCATGGACGCCGCGCGGACCGTCGTGGAGGGCTCGGTCGGCAAGGTCGGCTTCCTCGTGCCCCTGGCGCTGGTCTGGATCGGTTGGCGCAACATGCGCGACCCCGAGCACAACGGCCCGGCCGGTCGCCAGGTCGTCGGCTGGGCGGCCCTCTCGTTCGGCGTCCTCGGCATCGTCCAGATCGCCAACGACAACCCGCAGCCCGTCCTCGGCGACGCGAGCGACCTGCGTGACGCCGGAGGTGCCGTCGGGTACGTCGTCGCCAGCCTTCTGCTGGACCTGCTCCGCACGCCGTACGTCGTGGTGCCGCTGCTGACCCTGCTGGCCTTCTTCGGGATCCTGGTCATCACCGCGACCCCGCTCTACCAGGTGCCCGCGCGCCTCGCGGAGACCCGCGACCACATGCTCGGCCGCCACCACGAGGACGAGGCCGGCGACCAGACCCGGCCGATGCGGACCCGCCGCGGCCGTGACGACGACGAGATCGACCCCGAGATGGGCGACCCGGCGTACGACACCCCGGTCCTCGAGGACCGCGAGGTGAAGAAGCGTCGGCGCAAGAAGGAGCCGGACGCCGTCGACGTCGCCCTGGCCGAGACCGACCCGGTCGGCCTCCCGGCCGTCACGCCGCCGGCCGAGGAGCCGGCCGCGAAGACCGAGCTCGAGCCGCCCCCGCACACCCCGCTGCCGCCGCGCGTCGAGCAGCTCCTGCTCTCCGGGGACATCGCCTACACGCTTCCCGGCAACGAGGTCCTCAAGCCCGGCTCACCGCACAAGGCCCGGTCCAAGGCCAGCGACGCCGTGGTCGACCGGCTCACCCAGGTGATGGAGGAGTTCGGCATCGACGCGCAGGTCACCGGCTACACCCGTGGCCCGACCGTCACCCGCTACGAGGTCGAGCTCGGCCCCGCGGTCAAGGTCGAGAAGGTCACCGCGCTGTCCAAGAACATCGCGTACGCCGTCGCCTCGGCCGACGTGCGCATCCTCAGCCCGATCCCCGGCAAGTCCGCGATCGGCATCGAGATCCCCAACGTGGACAAGGAGATCGTCTCGCTCGGCGACGTGCTCCGGTCCAACACCGCACGCTCGGACCACCACCCGATGGTGGCCGGCCTCGGCAAGGACGTCGAGGGCGGCTTCGTCGTCGCCAACCTCGCCAAGATGCCGCACCTGCTCGTCGCCGGTGCCACCGGCTCCGGCAAGTCGAGCTTCATCAACTCGATGATCACCTCGATCCTGATGCGGTCCACGCCCGACGAGGTGCGGATGATCATGGTCGACCCCAAGCGGGTGGAGCTGAACGCCTACGAGGGCGTCCCGCACCTGATCACGCCGATCATCACCAACCCCAAGAAGG
This sequence comes from Nocardioides koreensis, assembly GCF_039531775.1. NCBI lineage: Bacteria > Bacillati > Actinomycetota > Actinomycetes > Propionibacteriales > Nocardioidaceae > Nocardioides > Nocardioides koreensis. The sequence goes on from NZ_BAAAQR010000004.1 coordinate 154,650, forward strand.
CCGCCGAGGCGCTGGCCTGGGTCGTGCGCGAGATGGACCTGCGCTACGACGACCTCGCCAACTTCGGCTTCCGCCACATCGACGACTTCAACAAGGCCGTCCGGGCGGGCAAGGTCGAGGTGCCGCCGGGCAGCGAGCGCGAGCTGGCGCCGTACCCCTACCTGCTGGTGATCGTCGACGAGCTGGCCGACCTGATGATGGTCGCCCCGCGCGACGTCGAGGACGCGGTCGTCCGCATCACCCAGCTCGCGCGTGCCGCCGGCATCCACCTCGTGCTCGCGACCCAGCGTCCCAGCGTCGACGTCGTCACCGGCCTGATCAAGGCCAATGTGCCGTCCCGGCTGGCGTTCGCGACGTCGTCGCTGGCCGACAGCCGGGTCATCCTCGACCAGCCCGGCGCCGAGAAGCTGGTCGGCCAGGGTGACGGGCTGTTCCTGCCGATGGGTGCCTCCAAGCCGGTGCGTGTCCAGGGATCCTGGGTCACCGAGGCCGAGATCGCCCAGGTCGTCAAGCACTGCAAGACCCAGCTCGAGCCGTCGTACCGCGAGGACGTCACCGCTCCCGCCGCCAGCAAGCGGGAGCTCGACGACGACATCGGCGACGACATGGACCTGGTCATCCAGGCGGTGGAGCTCGTCGTGTCGACCCAGTTCGGGTCGACCTCGATGCTCCAGCGCAAGCTCCGCGTCGGCTTCGCGAAGGCCGGACGCCTGATGGACATCCTCGAGAGCCGGGGGGTGGTGGGACCCAGCGAGGGTTCCAAGGCCCGTGACGTTCTCGTGAAGCCCGACGAGATCGACGGCGTCATCGCCACACTCCAAGGAGAGATGTGATGGAGGCACGAGCCCTGCACCAGCTCGGCGACCAGGGGTCGTTCGAGGAGACCTACGAGGACAGGGGGCCCGAGCCGCTCGGTCTCGCCCCGGAACCCGTCGAGATCCGCCGCAACGGCGGCCTGGCCGCGCTGCTCGGGGTCGTCGCCTCCGCGGTGGGGATCGCCTACCTCGCCCGGGCCACGGGTTCCGGCTCGTGGCTGGACTGGCTGTTGTTCGCGGTCATGGGCGGCATCGGCGTGACGTACCTGCTCGCGTTCGTGGACGCGCGTACGCCGTTGCTGGTCGCCGACACCCAGGGCGTGCGGATCCGGCTGGGCCGAACCTGGCGCGGCATGCCGTGGGGCGCCCTGTCCCGGGTCGAGCACCTGCCCCGTCGCGGACCGCTCCGCGACGGACGGCTGGTGCTCGTGGCACGCAACCCAGAGCGGGTGCTGGACGAGCTCGACCGCAGCGGCCGTCGCCAGTCCCGGATCGCCGAGCGTCTCTACGGAGCGCCCTTCGCGGTGCCGCTGGCCCTCTCGACCCGGGTGACTGGTGCGGGGGAGGACCTCACCTCCTCGCTGATGCGGCTCGCGGGTGACCCCTCGGCGGTCGTCGAGATCATCCCCCGCGAGCAGCCCGGCCCGGTCGAGGACGAGGACGCGCTCGACCAGCCGGTGCCCGAGCCCCGGCCCGAGCTCGCCAACGAGGGCGAGGCCGACGACGGGGTCGAGCACCAGGAGACGCCCGCGGCCCGACGCCTCCCCGACCTGCGTCCCGCGCTGGCCCACGGCATCGGTGTCGTCGCCGCGCTGCTGCACCGTCGCGACGCAGAGCCCGCGGGCGAGACCGAGCAGCTCGACGACCAGGCGACCGTCGCGGTGCCGGACGCGCCCGTGACGCCCGAGGTGCCGGCGATGGTCGCCAGCGCGACCCCGAGCCCGCTGCGCGACCCGGTCGTCGCGGTGCGTGCGGAGTTCCGCAGCGACCTGACCCTCGCGCCCACCGACGAGGCCCGCGACGTCCCCGAGTCCCGCGAGCTGCGCCGCCCCGGCCGGGTCAACCTCGTCGAGGACACCGTCGTCTGGGGCGACCGGGTGCGACCGATCTCCCGCGAGGGCGCGGCCGTGGAGCCGCTCGTGATCGACGACTTCGCGGTCGAGCCCGCCGAGGACCCCGTCGTCGGGCCGGAGCTGGCCGCGGCCCGCACCCGGCTCGGCCTGACCGTCGACCAGCTCGCCGAGCGCACCCGCATCCGGCCCCACGTCATCGAGTCGATCGAGGTGGACGACTTCGCGCCCTGCGGCGGCGACTTCTACGCGCGTGGCCACCTGCGCACGCTGGCGCGGGTGCTGGGCGTCGACGCGTCCCCGCTGCTCACGTCGTACGACGAGCGGTACGCCGACGCCCCGATCAACCCGCGCCGGGTCTTCGAGGCCGAGCTGGCCACCGGGGCCGGCGGCTCCATCCGCGGCACCCGGGGCGGCGCGAACTGGTCGGTGCTGATCGCGGCCGTGATGACGCTGGTGCTCGCGTGGTCGGTGGCCCGGCTGGTCATGGACAGCCCGGTCGAGCTCACCCCGCCGCCGCCGCGGCTGAACGGCTCGGCCGGCCCGAACAACAACAACCTCCAGCTGGCCGACCCGGTGCCGGTGGTGCTGACCGCGACCAAGGGCGGCGCGCACGTGGTCGTCCGCAACGGGGCCGGCGACGTCGTCTTCACCGGCGACCTGTCCTTCGGCGACAGCCGGACGCTGAAGTCGGTCGCCCCGCCGGTGCGGGTGCAGTCCTCCGACGGCTCCCTCCAGGTCACGGTTGCCGGGCGCGACCGCGGCAACCTGGGCGCCGACGGCCAGCCGGCCCAGAACACCTTCCCGGTCGACTGATCGCGGACGCGGGTGGGTGACTCCGGTCACCGGCCCGCGTCGCGATGCGGTTCAGGTCCTCCGGAGCGGGCATACTCGACCTGATCATGACCACGACTTCCACTGCCGCTCCCCAGCACGCCGACGACCCCCGCGCCCCCATGTCGGTGGCCATGGTGACCCTCGGCTGTGCCCGCAACGAGGTCGACTCCGAGGAGCTGGCCGGCCGCCTCGAGGCCGACGGGTTCCGGCTGGTGGCCGACCCCGCCGACGCCGACACGGTGGTGGTCAACACCTGTGGCTTCGTGGAGGCCGCCAAGAAGGACTCGGTCGACACGCTGCTCGAGGCCGCCGACCTCAAGGAGTCGGGTACCACCCAGGCCGTCGTCGCGGTCGGCTGCCTGGCCGAGAGGTACGGCAAGGACCTCGCCGAGTCGCTGCCGGAGGCCGACGCGGTGCTCGGCTTCGACGACTACCCGGACATCGCGGCCCGGCTGCGCGCGATCGTGGCGGGGGAGACCCACGACGCCCACACGCCCCAGGACCGGCGCAAGCTGCTGCCGATCTCGCCGGTGGAGCGGGCGGCCGTCGAGCTCAGCGTCCCGGGCCACGGCCTGGACGAGCTCGGCGCCGGCGCCCCGGCCACCGGGCCCCGCGCAGTGCGCCGCCGCCTCGACGGCGGGCCGATGGCCCCGCTGAAGCTGGCCAGCGGCTGCGACCGGCGCTGCTCGTTCTGCGCGATCCCGAGCTTCCGTGGCTCCTTCGTCAGCCGCCGCCCCTCCGACGTGCTGGCCGAGGCCCGCTGGCTGGGGGAGCAGGGCGTCAAGGAGCTGTTCCTCGTCAGTGAGAACTCCACCTCCTACGGCAAGGATCTCGGCGACCTGCGGCTGCTCGAGACGCTGCTGCCGGAGCTCGCCGCCGTCGACGGTGTGGAGCGGGTGCGGGTGTCCTACCTGCAGCCCGCGGAGACCCGGCCCGGCCTGATCGAGGCCATCGCGAGCACGCCCGGTGTGGTGCCCTACTTCGACCTCTCCTTCCAGCACGCGAGCGCGGCCGTGCTCCGCCGGATGCGCCGGTTCGGCGACCCGGAGAGCTTCCTGGGGCTGCTGGAGCGGATCCGCTCCCTCGCGCCCGAGGCCGGGGTCCGCTCCAACGTGATCGTCGGCTTCCCCGGCGAGACCGAGGACGACCTCGAGACGCTGTGCGACTTCCTGGTCGCCGCGCGGATGGACGTCACCGGAGTCTTCGGCTACTCCGACGAGGACGGCACGGAGGCCGCGTCGTACGACGCGAAGCTCGACGAGGACGAGGTGCGCGCCCGCGCCGAGCACGTCACCGCGCTGGTCGAAGAGCTCAACGCCCAGCGGGCCGAGGAGCGGATCGGCGAGCAGGTCACCGTGCTCGTCGAGTCCGTGGACCCCGACGGCGAGCACGCCGCCGAGGGGCGCGCCGCTCATCAGGGTCCCGAGGTCGACGGCACGACCGCGCTCGAGACCGTCCCCGCCGGCACCCGCGTCGGCGACCTGCTGCCCGCTGTCGTCATCGCCTCGCAGGGCGTCGACCTGGTGGCCCGACCGATCGGAGCCGAGCGATGACACCGACACAAGACGGGGCCGAGCGCCAGGTCAGCAACTGGAACCTGCCCAACGTCCTGACCTCGCTGCGGATCGTCATGGTCCCGTTCTTCGGCTGGGCGCTGCTGGTCGACGGCGGCGACTCGGTGCTGTGGCGCACCGTCGCGTGCGCGCTGTTCGTGGTCGCGATGATCACCGACAAGATCGACGGTGACATCGCCCGCGCCCGCAACCTGGTCACCAACTTCGGCAAGATCGCCGACCCGATCGCCGACAAGGCGATCACCGGCATGGCCTTCGTCGGGCTGTCGGTCGTGGGCGACATCTGGTGGTGGGTCACCATCGTGGTGCTGGTCCGCGAGTGGAGCGTGACCGTGCTCCGGCTGTCGCTGCTCCGGGACATCGTGATCCCGGCCGCCCAGAGCGGCAAGGTCAAGACCACGCTGCAGGCGCTCGCGCTGGGCCTGCTCTGCCTGCCGCTGCGCCAGGTCGACGGTGCCCTCGACACGGTGGGCCTCGTGGTGTTCTACCTCGCCCAGGTGCTGCTCGCCGGCGCCGTCGCGATGACCATGTGGTCGGGTTACGAGTTCTTCCGCGACGTGCGCCGCCAGCGTCGGGAGCCCGCGCCCGCCTGAGCAGAAGTCTTTACGGCGAATTCGCGGGGAAGAGCGGCTTTCTCCGGCCCTCGCGGGGTTAGGGTGTCGCGCGTCACTCTTCTCACTCGGATCGCCGAAGGGTCTTCCACGTGCCTGCAAGTTCTCGGGCTCGGCGGGGCGCACGTGCCCTGGCCGCGGCAGCCGGCCTCGCGATGGCCGCTGCGCCGCTCGCGGTCGTCGCAGTGCCGGCGCACGCGGCCGACCCGGTCGAGGTCAACCTGCTCGGCATCAACGACTTCCACGGCCGGATCCGCTCCAACGGGGTGGAGGCAGGTGCTGCCGTGCTCGCCGGTGCGGTCGACCAGATCCGGACCCAGCACCCGCACACCGTCTTCGCCGCCGCCGGTGACCTGATCGGCGCCTCGACCTTCGAGTCGTTCATCGACCACGACAAGCCGACCATCGACGCGCTCAACGAGGCCGGGCTCGAGGTGTCGGCCGTCGGCAACCACGAGCTGGACCAGGGCTACGACGACCTGGTCCACCGGGTGATGGCCGCGGAGAGCGCCGACAACCCCGACGGCGGGGCGGCGTGGCAGTACCTCGGCGCCAACCTGCGCAGGAAGGCCGACCACGGCGCGGCGCTGCCGGAGTCGTGGACCCGGGACTTCGACGGCGTGACCGTCGGCTTCGTCGGCGCCGTGACCGAGCACCTGCCCGAGCTGGTCTCGCCGGCGGGCATCGCCGACCTCGAGGTCGAGGACGTCGTGACCGCGGCCAACCGCACCGCTGACCGGCTCAAGGCACAGGGCGCGGACCTGGTCGTGCTGCTCGTGCACGAGGGCGCCCCCGGCACCGACTGCGCGACGATGGACGACGACCCGGGCTCCGACTTCGGGTCCGTCATCACGGGCGTCGACGCCAACGTGGACGCGATCCTCTCCGGCCACACCCACCTGGCGTACGACTGCCGGTTCCCCGTGGCCGCCTGGGCCGGCCGGCCGGTGACCGAGCGTCCGGTCGTCTCGGCGGGCCAGTACGGCTACAACCTCAACCAGCTGACCTTCTCGGTCGACCCGACGACCGGGCGGCCGCTGTCGCTGCAGACCAGCCTGCTGCCGCTCACGACCCGGAACGCCGACGGCAGCTGGACGGCCGGCTACCCGGCCGATCCCGCCACGTCGGCCATCGTCGACGACGCCGTGGCCGCGGCCGAGGTCGAGGGAGCCACACCGCTCGGGGACCTCGCCGGCCCGTTCCAGCGCGCGAGGAAGTCCGACGGCTCCGAGAACCGCGGGGGTGAGTCGACGCTGGGCAACCTGGTGGCCGAGGTCCAGCGCTGGGCGACCCGCGGGGCGAGCACCGGCGCCGCGCAGATCGCCTTCATGAACCCCGGAGGCCTTCGTGCGGACCTGCTGGGCAGCACGCCGGGGAGCTACCCGAGCACGCTGACCTACCAGCAGGCCGCGACGGTGCAGCCCTTCGCGAACACCCTGGTCAACATGGACCTGACGGGTGCGCAGCTCCGTGCCGTGCTGGAGCAGCAGTGGCAGCCCGCGGGCGCCTCCCGGCCGTTCCTCAGGCTCGGCACCTCCCGGGGGTTCCGCTACGTCTACGACCCGAGCGCGGCCGCGGGCCGGCACGTCACCGGCATGTGGCTGCACGGCATCCCCGTCGACGCCGCGCAGACGTACTCGGTGACGGTGAACTCGTTCCTGGCCTCGGGCGGGGACAACTTCACCGGGTTCGCCGACGGCACCGGCCGGCAGGACACCGGCCGGACCGACCTGCAGGCCCTGGTCGACCACCTGGCCCGGTTCCGCGACGGTGCCGCGCTGCCCGTCGACGACGGCCAGCGCGCGGTCGGCGTGCACTTCCCCGACGGCGCCCCGGCCTGGTACCACCCGGGAAGCAGGGTCTCCTTCGACCTGTCCTCGCTCGCCTTCACCGGGCCGGGGGACCGGCACGACGACCACGTGGACGTCAGCGTCGGCGACAAGGTCCTCGGGACCTTCCCTGTCGACAGCATCGTCGGCGACGACGTGTACGACGAGCACGGCACGGCCGAGGTCAGCGTGGTGCTGCCGACCGGATCGGCCCATCGCCGGGTGCTCACCGTCACCGGGGACACGACCGGCACCACGGTCAAGGTCCCGGTCCGGGTCGCCAAGTGGCCGGCCCTGCTGAAGGCCGAGGCCACGCCGCGGCGCGCGGTGGCCGGCGAGACCCAGCCCGTCGTGCGTGCCACGGTCACGGCCGGGCTCGCCCCCGCCTCGGGCAAGGTGCTGGTGCGCACCGGAGGACGGCGGTACACCGCCCGCCTCGTGAACGGCACCGCGGTCGTCACGCTCGAGCCCTACGGACGGGTCGGCCGCAAGAAGGTGCGGGTGGCCTACCTCGGCACCCCCGCCAACCGGATGACCAACGACGCAACCACGATCCGCGTGGTCAAGGTGTCGTAGCTCCACCCGAGGCTGCACCGGCAGCCCTCGGTTCCCACCCCTCTCGGAAGGCTCACCATGCCCTCATCCCGGCCCTCGTCCCGTGCGGGACTCGCGGCTGCCCTCGGTCTCGGCGTCGCCGCGACCGGCCTGGCCGTGGCGCTGCCCGCACAGGCCAACACCGCCGGTGGCGGACTCGTCATCAGCGAGGCCTACGGCGGCGGCGGCAACAGCGGCTCGACGTACAAGAACGACTTCGTCGAGCTCTACAACCCCACCTCGTCCGCGATCAGCGTCGAGGGCTGGTCCGTGCAGTACCGCAGCGCCGGCGGCGCCGCGGCCGGCGCGGTCACCACGCTCTCCGGCAGCGTGCCCGCCGGTGGCCACTACCTCGTCCAGGAGGCGGCAGGCAGCGGCGGTACGACCGACCTCCCGACGCCCGACGCGACGGGCACGATCGCCATGGGTGGCACCGGCTTCCAGGTCTGGCTGGCCGACACCACCACCGCGCTCACGCCTCCCGCCGGCAACGTGCCCGCGGGGACGACCGGCATCGTCGACTTCCTCGGCGCCGGCGGCTCCGCCGCGTCCTTCGAGACGGCGGCGTCCCCGGCGCCGTCCAACACCAACGCGGTTGCCCGCAGCGCCGCAGGGGCCGACACCGACAGCAACGCCGCCGACTTCACGGCCGGAGCACCGACCCCGGAGGCCTCGACCACGGCGCCCCCGCCGCCCCCGCCGCCGGTGACGACGGTCGACAAGACCATCGCGGAGGTGCAGGGCACCGGCTCTGCCAGCCCGTTCGCCGGGGACGACAACACCTACGTCCGCACCCGCGGCGTCGTCACCGCGGCGTACCCCACCGGTGGTTTCTACGGCTTCGTGATCCAGACGCCCGGCACCGGGAGCGGCGACGACGCGACCCCGGGCGCCTCGGACGCCGTGTACGTCTACCAGAAGAGCGGGGGTGTGGCCGGCCACGTCGGCGACTACGTCGAGGTCACCGGTCTCGTGACCGAGTTCGGCGGCCTGACCGAGCTGACCTACGACCCCTCCGACAGCCACAGCGCCGTCACCGTGCTCACCGGCGACCACGCGCCGGTGGCCCCGTTGGCGACCGCGCTCCCGGCCTCGGCGACGGACCGTGAGGCCCACGAGAGCGAGCTGCTCGACGTGAGCGGCCAGCACTTCACGGTCACCAACAACTACACCACCAACCAGTACGCCGAGATCGGGCTCGCCGCCGGCGACACCCCGCTGGTCGCTCCGACCGAGACCACCGACGCGCAGGACACCGCGGGCATCGCGGCGGCCACCGAGGCCAACGCCGCCCGCGCGATCACCCTCGACGACGGTGCCAGCATCAACTTCCTGCCGTACGGCGGCGGTGCCAGCCAGGACATCCCGCTGCCCTGGCTGAGCCCCACGAACCCGGTGCGGGTCTCCTCGGCGGCGACCTTCCACGAGCCGGTGATCCTCGACTACCGGAACAACACCTGGAAGTTCCAGCCGACCCACCAGGTGACCGACGAGGGCACGGACGTCGTGACCTTCAGCGACACCCGGACCGAGAACGCCGCGCCCCGGGACGTCGGCGGTGACCTGCGCCTGGCCACGTTCAACGTGCTGAACTACTTCAACACCACGGGTGTGGACTACGTCGCGGCCGGTGGGTCGTGCACCTTCTACGACGACCGGGACGACAACCACGTGACCGACCGCGACTGTGGCGACACGGGCCCGCGCGGTGCCGCCGAGGACGACGACCTCGTCCGGCAGCGCGACAAGATCGTCACCGCGATCAACACCATGGACGCCGACATCGTCTCCCTCGAGGAGATCGAGAACTCGGTGGCGCTCGGTGAGGCCGACCGCGACGACGCCCTGGCCTCGCTCGTCGACGCCCTGAACGCCGCCGCCGGCAGCACCCGCTGGGCCTTCGCCCCCTCGCCCGACGCGGCCGACCTCCCGCCGCTGGAGGAGCAGGACGTCATCCGCACGGCGTTCATCTACGACCCCGGCACCGTCGACCTCGTCGGGGCCTCCGACGTGCTGACCGGGTCGACCGCGTTCCACAACGCGCGGCAGCCGCTCGCCCAGACGTTCAAGCCCCACGGCGCCGCCGACGACACGACCTTCGGCGTGATCGTCAACCACTTCAAGTCCAAGGGCTCCGGCACCGACGACGGCACCGGCCAGGGCAACGCCAACCCGGACCGCGTGGCACAGGCCGAGGCGCTGGCGACGTTCGCGGACGACTTCAAGGCCGAGCGCGGCATCAGCAAGCTGTTCCTGACCGGTGACTTCAACGCCTACACGATGGAGGACCCGATCCAGAAGCTCGAGGAGAAGGGCTACACCAACCTCGAGTCCGACACCCCGGACGAGTGGAGCTACAACTTCAGCGGGATGGCCGGCTCGCTGGACCACGTCTTCGCCAACGCCGAGGCGCTGGGCGACGTGACCGGTGTGGACATCTGGAACATCAACGCCGACGAGGCGGTGGCGTTCGAGTACAGCCGCCACAACTACAACGCGACCGACTTCTACGCGACCGACCAGTTCCGGGCCTCCGACCACGACCCGGAGGTCATCGGCATCGACGTGCCCGGCTTCCCGACCGAGTCGTCGGACCAGTCCGACTCCTCGCTGCGGGTCAAGGCGACGCCCCGCACGGTCACGGCCGGCAAGACCCGGGTCAAGCTGCACATCCGGGTGCGCTCGGAGGACGGCACGCCGACCGGCACCGTGCAGGTCGTCTCCGAGGGCAGGACCTACGAGGCCACGCTGAGGAACGGGCGGGCGCAGGTCCGTCTGGACCGGTTCACCTCACCGGGCAGCAAGTCGGTCGAGGTGAGCTACCTCGGCGACGACACCACCTCGTCGTCCGCCACGACCGTGGAGATCCGGGTGCGCAAGAAGCCCGGGCGCTAGGCAGCAACACCCTGACGCAGGGGGTCGGCCCGAGGGTCGGCCCCCTGCGGCACGCCCGGGGCCGGGTCAGCGTCCGCCGAGGTCGAACGCCGCCTGCACCAGGGTGAGGTGGCTGAACGCCTGCGGGAAGTTGCCGACCATGCGGCCGCGGCGAGCGTCGTACTCCTCCGCGAGCAGCCCCACGTCGTTGACGAGCCCGACCAGCCGGTCGAAGAGCCGCTCGGCGTCCTCACGGCGACCCGCCGCGGCGTACGCCGAGACGAGCCAGAACGAGCAGGCCAGGAACGGGTGCTCGTCGCCCTGGAGGCCGTCGACGCCGCTCTGGGTGCGGTACCTGAGCACCAGTCCGTCGCGGATCAGGTCCTCCTCGACCGCCGCGATGGTGCCGAGCATCCGCGGGTCGTCGCCCTCGATGAAGCCGACCTGGGGGAGCACCAGCAGCGAGGCGTCGACCTCGGTGGTGTCGTAGTGCTGGGTGAAGGTGTTGCGCTCGGCGTCGAAGCCCTCGGCCAGCACCTCCTCCCGCACCGCGTCGCGCAGCTTGCGCCACTCAGCGACCTCCCCGGGGAGGTCGTACTCCTCCACGGCCCTCACCGCGCGGTCGAAGGCGGCCCAGACCATGACGCGTGAGTGGGTGAACCGCTGCGGCTCGCCGCGGATCTCCCACAGGCCGTGGTCCGGCCGGTCCCAGGAGCGGGCCAGGTCAGCGACGAGCGTGCGCTGCAGGGACCAGGAGTTCTCGTCGAAGGCGCCGAACGCGTGCCGGGTGTGCTCGAGCGCGATCATCACCTCGCCGAGCACGTCGGACTGGCGCTGGCCGACGGCGCCGTTCCCGATCCGCACCGGCTTCGAGCCGGCGTACCCCGGCAGGTGCTCCAGCGTGTGCTCGGGCAGCCGGCGGGCCCCGTCCACGGCGTACATGATCTGGAGGTCCTCGGGGTCGCCCGCGACCGAGCGCAGCAGCCACGAGCGCCAGAGGCGGGCCTCCTCGGTGTAGCCCGCCCGGATGAGCGAGGAGAGCGTGAGCGCCGCGTCGCGGAGCCAGCAGAAGCGGTAGTCCCAGTTGCGCTCACCGCCGAAGTCCTCGGGCAGCGAGGTGGTGGGGGCGGCGACGATCCCGCCGGTCGCCTCGTGCGTGAGCAGGCGCAGCGTCTGCAGCGAGCGGCGTACGACGTGCGGGTGCGGCACGTCGGCGGGGCAGCGCTCGGCCCAGGCCTCGTCGGCGTCGATGGTGGCGCGGATCCGGTCGGTGAAGTCGCCCAGCTCGTCGAGGTCGATGTGCGAGGGCACCCACGTGGTGGAGAACAGCAGCTCGTCACCCTCGGCGACCTCGAAGGTGTCGTTGTGGCGGTGGTCGGTGGCGACCGGCAGCCGCGGGCCCCGGAGGATGAGCTTGTCGGGGCCGCCGATCGCGGTGATGACCTTCTCGCCGCAGATCGTCTCCCGGCGCACCCAGGGCCGGATCTCGCCGTAGTCGAGCCGCACCAGCCACTCGTGGCTCATCGTGACCGTGCCACTGACCCCACGGACCCGGCGTACGACGTCGGCGCGGTCGTCGCCGCGCGGCATCAGGTCGGTCAGCGTGACCACGCCGGTGGCGGTGGTGAACGTCGTCTCCAGCACCCCGGAGTTGCCCAGGTACCGGCGCTCCGAGGCGTACTCGCCCTCGGGACACAGCTGCCAGTGGCCGTGCTCCTCGGATCCGAGGAGGGCCGCCAGGCAGGCGGGGGAGTCGAACCGGGGCAGGCACAGCCAGTCGATCGACCCGTTGCGACCCACGAGGGCGGCCGTCCTCAGGTCGCCGATGAGCGCGTAGTCCTCGATGGGCAGGGCCATGGAGCGAGGTTAGCCACCGGTGCCAGGCAGCCGCAGGACGAAGTGCGCGCCGGGCGCCGGTGCACCGTCCCGGTCGGCCAGTCCCAGGTGTCCGCCGGCGCGCTCGGCGAGGCCGCGGGCGATCGCCAGTCCCAGGCCACTGCCCCCGGTGTCCCTGACCGCGGACCCGGTGCTGCGGGCCCGGTCGCCGCGGTGGAAGCGCTCGAAGATCAGCTCCCGCTCCTCGTCGGGGACGCCCGGGCCGTCGTCGAGGACGTCGAGCCGGCCGCCGCCCGACTCCGTGGAGACCCGGACCTCGACCCGGGACGAGGCGTGCGCCACCGCGTTGTCGAGCAGGTTGCGCACGATCCGCTGGACCTCGCCGCGGTCGGCGCGCACCGGCGCGGCAGAGACGCGGCTGGTGTCCAGGACCAGCCCGTTCGCCGTGCGGGCGCGGGCCGCCTCCTCGAGCACGACGTCCTCGAGGTCGATCGCCGTGGCCTCGGGCGCCGGTGCTCCCGCATCGACGGACGCGAGGACGAGCAGGTCGCCGACGAGCCGCTCCATCTGCGCGGTCGTGGCCAGCAGGTCCGAACCCAGCGCGGTCACGTCGGTGGACCCCGGCCGCGCCAGCGCCACCTCGACCTGCGCCCGCTGCGCCGCCAGCGGGCTCTGCAGGTCGTGCGAGACGTCGGCGACGAAGTCCCGCTGCCGACGCGCCGACGCCTCGAGCCGGGCGAGCATCCGGTTCATGGTGGCGGCCAGCCGCCCGACCTCGTCGTCGACGCCGCTGTCGGCCACCCGCCGGTCGAGCCGGTCCTCGGTGATCTCGTCGACCTCCCGGCGGATCCGGTCCACCCGGCGCAGCGCCCCGCCGAGGACCAGCCAGGTCCCGAGTGCGAGGAGGGCCACCACGACCGGTACGCCGAGCAGCAGCGCCCGACGCAGCGCCGAGGAGGCCTCGTGGACGGACTCCAGGCTGGTGCCGAGGTAGACCGTGACCGGTCCGTCGGGACTCGGACCGGTGCCGGCCCAGAGCCGGTAGGTCTCGGTCTCCGCGTCGTCCGGGGCGTCGACGGTGCGGACGACGAGGCCGTCGCCAGGGTCGAACCCGGCGATGGCCGGCTTGCCCTGGATGTTCGGGGAGGCTGCCAGGACGCGCCCGTCCGCCGCCACGACCTGGCCCACGCCCTCGTCGTCGAGGTTGGTCAGCGTCGTGGGCAGTGCGCCGAGCTCGGCGAGGTGGAGGAGGTCGTGGATCCGCGACCCTGCCAGCTCGTCGGCGCCGCTGCGCAGCCGAGCCTCGAGGGTCAGCACCAGCGCGACCGAACCCAGCAGGAGGGTCAGGCCGGTGATGACCGTGGCGAGCACGGTGGCGCGGGTGCGCAGGGTCGTGCGCCGCACGTCAGCCCCCGTCGGGGTCGAGCCGGTAGCCGACCAACCGGACCGTCTGCAGGCTGGCCCTCCCGAACGGGTGGTCGATGCGCTGCCGGAGCTGGCGGACGTAGACCTCGACGATGTTCGGGTCGCCGTCGAAGGAGAAGTCCCAGACGTGGGACAGGATCGTCGCCTTCGAGACGACCTCCCCGGCCCGCCGCAGCAGGAACTCCAGCATCGAGAACTGCCGGGGCGTCAGCTCGACGGGCGTGTCGCCGCGCCAGACCCGGTGGCTGGCCGGGTCCAGCCGCAGGTCACCGGCGGCCAGGACGGAGGGCCGCTCCTGGCGACCCCGGCGGGTCAGCGCCCGGAGCCGGGCCACCAGCACCATGAACGAGAACGGCTTGGCGAGGAAGTCGTCGGCGCCGGAGTCGAGGGCCCGTGACTCCTGGCGGGGCCCGGACCGGGCGGTGAGCATCAGGATCGGCGTCCAGTCGCCGGCCTCGCGGCGGCGGGTGCACAGCTCGTCGCCGGAGAGGCCCGGGAGCATCACGTCGAGCACCATCGCGTCGTACTCGTTCTCCTGGGCGAGCCACTCGCCCTCGATCCCGTCGAGGGCGACGTCGACGGCGTACCCCTCGCCCTCGAGGCCGCGCTTGAGCGCGGACGCGAGGTGCTTGTCGTCCTCGACGACCAAGAGCCGCATGCCTCCAGCGTGGCACGGGTTGGCTGAGCCCCCGCTGAACTCGCGCTGAACCGTGCGTTCAGGAGGGGTTCAGGGCCGAGCGGGCAGGGTGGGTGCCGACGAAGGGAGACGACATGAGGAAGCGGATCGTGGCCGGCGCAGCCGGTCTGGGCCTCACCGCGGCGGTGGTCGCGGGTGGTGTCGCGGTCGCCGGCAACGGCGACGACGGCGCGGCCAGCCACCAGTACACCCAGGAGCAGGCCGACGCGGCGACGAAGGCCGCCCTCAAGGCCACCGGTGGCGGCACCGCAAACAGCGTCGAGACCGACTCCGAGAACGGCGCGACGTACGAGGTCGAGGTGACCAAGCCGAACGGCGACACCGTCGACGTGCGGCTCGACGAGCACTACCGGGTCGTGGTGATCGAGGGCGACGGCGAGGGCTGAGACCGGCCCTGGCCGTCGGGGTCGGGCCGGCGTCTAGCATCCGACCATGACCGATCTCGACACCCGCGTGCACCTGTTGCTGCGCGCCAGTGGCCACACCATCGCGTCCGCCGAGTCGCTGACCGGAGGCCGTCTCGCGGTCCACTTCACCGACGTGCCGGGCGCCTCGGAGACCTACCTGGGCGGCGTCGTCACCTACGCCACCGAGGTGAAGTCCTCGATCCTCGACGTGCCCGGCGAGGTCATCGACGAGCACGGGGTGGTCTCGGCCGAATGCGCGAAGGCGATGGCGACCGGGGTGCGCGCGCTGACCGGCGCGTCCTTCGGCGTGAGCACCACCGGCGTGGCTGGTCCTACCGAGCAGGAGGGCAAGGCCCCCGGCACGGTCTACGTCGGCATCTCCGGGCCCGGCCTGCTGGAGGTCGTCGAGCTCGACCTCGAGGGGGAGCGCGAGCAGATCCAGGAGCAGACCTGCGCCCAGGCGCTCGAGGCAGTTGCCGCGATCCTCGTCGAGGAAGAAACGCCTCTCGGGTAGCGTTGGTCCAGCAGTCCAGTCACGCCCCCCGGAAAGGAGACGCGCATGGTGCTGTTCCGTCGGCTTCTCGGCGACGTGCTCCGCGATCGTCGGATGCAGCGCGGCATGACCCTGCGCGAAGTCTCCGCCGAGGCCCGGGTGAGCCTGGGCTACATCTCCGAGATCGAGCGGGGCCAGAAGGAAGCGTCCTCCGAGCTGCTCGCCTCCCTGTGCCTGGCGCTCGATGCGCCCCTCTCCGCCGTGCTGCGCGAGGTCTCCGACGCCGTGGCGCTCGAGGAGGCCGCGGTGGCCGCCACCCCGATCTCGGTCACGTCGCGTCCGCGCCCGGGCGAGGTCGTCGCCTCCGCCGCCTGACCGCTCACCGCGCCTGGTCCACCGCGGGCTGGCAGGACGGGCACCAGTAGGACGCCCGCTCGCGGCCCTCGGGCCCGGCCATCTCGACGCGGATCGGCGTGCCGCAGCGGCGGCACGGGCTCTTGTCCCGTCGGTAGACCCACATCCGCTCGCGCTCGCGCAGGTCCCCGGTGGTGGACTGGACCGGTCGTTCCTTGTTGAGCTCCAGCATCTGCTTGGCGCGCCGGACCAGGCGGGGCAGGTTCGACACCTCGCCGACGGGGGTCCGCGGGTGCACGCCGCTGGTGAAGCACAGCTCGGCCTGGTACATGTTCCCGATCCCGGCGAGCCTGGTCTGGTCGAGCAGGGCCTCCGCGAGGGGCCGGTCCGGGTCCTCCCGCAACCGGCGCAGCGCCTCCTCCTCGTCCCAGTCGGGGCCGAGCAGGTCGGGACCGAGATGTCCGACGGCCGCGTCCTCATCCTCCCGGGGCAGCAGCTCGACGATGCCCAGCGAGAACCCCACCGCCTCGGCCCGGTCGGTGGCCAGCACGACCCGGGCCTGGTGCGCGGGGCGCCGCCACGCGCCACCGGGCTCGTAGACCCGCCAGGAGCCCTCCATCTTCAGGTGGGTGTGCAGCGTCCAGGCGCCGCTGCTGCCGTCGATGCGGGTCAGCAGGTGCTTGCCGCGCGAGACGGTCTCGGTCACGGTGGCGCCGACCAGGTCGGTGGTCGCGAGCTGCGGGACCCGGAAGTCGGTGCGCACCAGCACCTGCCCCGAGAGCCGGCGGTCCAGCAGGCGGGCGGCGCGGAAGACGGTGTCGCCCTCAGGCACCGCTGGGCACCCTCAGTCGCAGCCCCTTGGGCGTCGACACGAAGCCGGCCGCCTGGAGGGCCTCGCGCAGGGGGGTGGCCCCCGAGCCGAGCAGCTGCTCGCCGTCGGCCCTCTCCACCGTCAACCGGCCGAGCGAGCCACGCCGGACGGCATCCGCGAGGGCCGCGGTCGCCGGGGTGAGCTGCTCCGCGTCGTCGGACCAGGTCAGCAGGGTGCGCCCGCCGCGCTCGACGTACAGGGTCAGCTCGCCGTCCACGAGGACGACCAGCGCGCCGGCCTTGCGGCCGGGACGGTGCCCGCTCTTCTCGCCGGCCTCGGTCGAGCTCGACGCGACCGGCCACGGCAGCGCCGCGCCGAAGGGGTTGGCCGGGTCGGTGGCGGCCAGCGCCACCGCCCCCGGCTTGGCGTCGTCGGCCAGCTCGGAGAAGGTGCGCAACCGGTCGATCGCCCCCGCGGTCCCGAACTGGGCGGCCCCGAGGCCGCTGACGAAGTAACCCCGACGGCAGCGGCCGGAGTCCTCGAAGGCGGACAGCACCTTGTAGACGGCGGCGAAGCCACCGGGGACGCGCTCGCTCACCACGGCGCCCCGGATCACCACGCCGTGGCGGTCGAGCAGCCGCTCGGCGGTGGCATGGGCGCGGCGGGTCGGGTCGCCGTCGATCTCCGGCAGCAACGCCCAGCGCCCGGCCGTCTCCGGGGGGCCGGTGCGGGCCGGCATCCGGGCGCGGCCGCCCGTCGTGGAGGACATCCGGATCCGCGGCGGCGGCCGGCGGCTGCGGTGGCTGGGGGTGCCGGCGCGGGTGAGCGCCCGCAGCGGCGTGAGCGTGTCGTTGCTGATCCGGCCGGCCCAGACCAGCTCCCAGAGGGCAGCAGACAGCGCGGCGTCGTTGGTCGCGCCGACCGTGGTGGCGAGCTGGCGGAAGAACCAGGCGCCGCCGGGGGTCAGCGCGTCGAGGACGGCCTCGTGCAGCTCGGCCTGTTCGAAGGGTTGGGGCTCCGGGAGCGTGAGCGGCGCCTGGTCGGCCAGGTGCAGCGACACCCAGCCGTCGGCGCCCGGCAGCGCGGCGTGGCCGGCCCAGATCACCTCGCCGGAGGCGGTGAGCTCGTCGAGGTACGACGGCTCGTAGTCACGCACCCGTGCGACCAACACCAGGGGCTCGAGCGCCGAGGCGGGGACCGGGCAGCCGGCCAGCTGGTCGATCGCTGACAGCACTCCGTCGACCCCGCGCAGGCCGCCGCGCCCGCCGCCGCCGGTCGGGACCACGTGCTGCCAGGCCGACAGGAACCGGCTCAGCGCCGCGGGCTCGACCGGCTCGACCTCCTTGCGCAGCCGCGCCAGCGAGCGGCGGCGCAGCTTGCGCAGCACCTCGGCGTCGCACCACTCCGAGCCCGAGCCGGACGGGCGGAACTCGCCGTCCAGGACGCGTCCCTGCGCGCCGAGCCGCTGGAGGGTGTGGCGGACCACCGCGGCGCCGAGGCCGAGGCGGGCGGCGACCTGCTCGGTGGTGAAGGGACCGTGTGTGCGGGCGAACCGGGCGACCAGGTCGGCCAGCGGGTCCTCGACCGGCTCGACGAAGGCGTCCGGTGTCCCGGGCGGCACCGGGACACCCAGGCCGTCCCGCAGCCGGCCGATGTCCTCGATCCCGCACCAGCGCTCCTCGCCGGCCATCCGGACCAGGGTGATCCGGCGGGCATCGGCGAGGGCGGTGAGCCAGCCCCCGACCTCGGCGCCCTCCACGCTGCGGGCCGCCACCTCGTCGGTGGAGAGGGGACCGAGCATCCGCAGCAGGTCGGCGACGCCCTCGGCGTCCCGGGCCCGGCGGTCGGGAGCCAGCCGCTGGAGCTCCGCCTCGACCTCCGCGAGCACGTCGGGGTCCAGCAGCTCGCGCAGCTCGGCCCGGCCGAGCAGCTCCGCCAGCAGCCCCTGGTCGAGCGAGAGCGCTGCGGCGCGCCGCTCGGCGATGGGGGAGTCGCCCTCGTACATGAACTGGGCGACGTACCCGAAGAGCAGGCTGCGCGCGAACGGCGAGGGCGACGGCGTCGCGACGTCGACGACCCGCAGCTCGCGCCGGTCCACCCGCTGCATGAGCGCGACCAGCGAGGGCAGGTCGTAGACGTCCTGGAGGCACTCGCGCACGGCCTCGAGCACGATCGGGAAGGACGGGTACTTCGCGGCCACCTCGAGCAGCGCCGCGGACCGCTGCCGCTGCTGCCACAGCGGCGAGCGCCGGCCGGGGTCGCGGCGGGGGAGCAGCAGGGCGCGCGCGGCGCACTCGCGGAAGCGGGCGGCGAAGAGGGCGGAGCCGCCGACCTCCTGGGTGACCAGGTCCTCGATCTCGTCGGCGGCGAAGACCACCACGTCGCCGCCCGGGGGCTCGGCGTCGGTGTCGGGGATCCGGATGACGATGCCGTCGTCGGAGGCGACCGCCTGGCCGTCCACGCCGTACCTCTCGCGCAGCCGGGCATTGATCGCGAGCGCCCACGGTGCGTGGACCGGGGTGCCGAAGGGGGAGTGCAGGACGAGGCGCCAGTCGCCGAGCTCGTCGCGGAACCTCTCCACCAGCAGGGTGCGGTCGCTGGGCAGCGCGTTGGTGGCCTCGAGCTGCTCGTGCAGGTAGGTGACCAGGTTGCCGGCCGCGAACTCGTCGAGGCCGCCCTCCTGGGCCCGCCCGACGGCCCGGTCCCGCGGCAGTGAGCCGAGCTCGCGGGTGAAGGAGCCGATGGCGGCGCCGAGCTCGGCGGGCCGGCCCAGCGCGTCGCCCTTCCAGAACGGCAGCCGCCCGGGGATGCCCGGGGCGGGGGTGACCAGGACCCGGTCGTGGGTGATGTCCTCGATCCGCCAGCTCGTCGCGCCCAACGCGAAGATGTCGCCGACCCGGGACTCGTAGACCATCTCCTCGTCGAGCTCGCCCACGCGCCGGCCCGGCCCCTCGCCTCCCACCAGGAAGACGCCGAACAGGCCGCGGTCGGGGATGGTGCCGCCGCTGGTCACGGCGAGCCGCTGCGCTCCCGGCCGTCCGGTGAGCGACCCGGTGACCCGGTCCCAGACGATCCGGGGGCGCAGCTCGGAGAACTCGTCGGAGGGGTAGCGGCCGCTGAGCAGGTCGAGCGTGGCGTCGTACGCCGATCGCGGCAGCGCGGTGAACGGCGCGCTGCGCTTGACCAGCTCGAACAGGTCGTCGGCCTGCCAGGCGTCGAGGGCCGTCGCCGCGACCACCTGCTGGGCCAGGACGTCGAGCGGGTTGGCGGGCACCCGCAGCGACTCGATGGCGCCCGTGCGCATCCGCTCGACGGCCACCGCGGTCTGCGCCAGGTCGCCCCGGTGCTTGGGGAACAGCACGCCCCGGGACACCTCGCCCACCTGGTGGCCGGCGCGGCCCACGCGCTGGAGGGCGCTCGCGACACTCGGCGGCGACTCGATCTGCACCACGAGGTCGACCGCACCCATGTCGATGCCGAGCTCGAGGCTGCTGGTGGCGACCACGCAGGGGAGCCGGCCGCGCTTGAGGTCGTCCTCGATGATCGCGCGCTGCTCCTTGGAGACCGAGCCGTGGTGGGCCTTGGCGATCACGGTGGCGCCCGGGTCGTCGGTCGAGCTCGTCGAGACCCCGGACTGGGCCATCAGCTGCGCCGGCGGGCCGGACCCGGCGGTCGAGCTCGTCGAGACCACGCCGGCGGCCTGGGCCGACCGGTCGGTGGCGATCTCGTTCAGCCGGGCGGTCAGCCGCTCCGCGAGGCGGCGCGAGTTGGCGAACACGATGGTCGAGCGGTGTGCCTCGACCAGGTCGACGACCCGCTCCTCCACGTGCGGCCAGATCGACTGGGCGCGCTGGGGGTCCTCGGAGTCCTCGTCGTACTCGTCGGGCGTGGTCATGTCCTCGACCGGCACGACCACCCGCAGGTCCCACTCCTTCTGGGAGGGTGGCGCGACGATCTCGACCGGGGCGGTGCCGCCGAGGAACCTGGCCACCTCCTCGAGCGGACGCACGGTGGCGCTCAGGCCGATGCGCTGCGCGGGACGGGGGAGCAGCGAGTCGAGCCGCTCGAGGGAGACAGCGAGGTGCGCGCCGCGCTTGGTGCCGGCCACGGCGTGCACCTCGTCGATGATGACCGTCTCCACGCCGCGCAGGGACTCACGCGCCTGGGAGGTGAGCATCAGGAACAGCGACTCGGGCGTGGTGATCAGGATGTCGGGCGGAGCCGTGGTGAGCCGGCGGCGGTCCGCGGCGGGGGTGTCGCCGGAGCGCAGCCCGACGGTGACGTCGGGGACCGAGGTGCCGAGGCGCTCCGCGGTGTGCCGGATCCCGGTCAGCGGCGCCCGCAGGTTGCGCTCGACGTCGACGGCCAGGGCCTTGAGCGGGGACACGTACAGGACCCGGCAGCGCTGCGAACGGTCCTCGTGCGGCGGTGTCGTCATCAGCCGGTCGAGGGACCACAGGAAGGCCGAGAGCGTCTTGCCGGAGCCGGTGGGTGCGACGACCAGGGCGTGACGGCCGGCGCCGATCGCCTCCCACGCGCCTGCCTGGGCGGGGGTGGGCTCGGCGAACGCGGCACCGAACCAGGTGCGGGTCGGCTCGCTGAACCTGTCCAGGACGTCGCTCACGCCAACATCCTTACCCATGGCACCGACAGTGCTGCACAATCCGCAGCGTGCTCAGCGATCTCTGGCCCACCTTCCGGCTCCGCATCACCACGCCCCGCCTGCAGCTGCGGCTACCTCGCGACGAGGAGGTTGCCGAGCTCGCGGCGCTCGCGGGCCGGGGCGTGCACCCGCCCACGGAGCGGCCGTTCCTGACGCCCTGGACCGACGGCAGCGCCGAGGACCGGGCGCGCTTCGTCCTGCGCGAGCACTGGAGCCAGCTGTCCGGGTGGTCGGTCGAGAGCTGGCGGCTCGGACTCGGGGTCTTCGCCCCGAGCGGCGAGGCGCTCGGCGTGGTCACCCTGCGGGCCAGGAGTTTCCGGGTCGTCCGGGAGGTGACCACCGCGTCGTGGCTCGGCCTCCCGCACCAGGGGCAGGGACTGGGCACCGAAGCACGGATCGGCCTGCTGACGCTGGCGTTCGACCACCTCGACGCCGACGCGGCGCTGACCGAGGTCTTCCGGGACAACCACGCCTCGCAGGGTGTCTCCCGCAGGCTCGGCTACGAGCCCGACGGCATCTCCCGCGACGCACGCGGCTCGGAAGTTCTCGTGTCTGACCGGCTGCGCCTCAGCCGATCCCGCTGGGACGCCGTGCCGCGCCCCGGCGTGGTGGTCGACGGCCTCGAGGCGTGCCGGCACATGTTCTGACCGGGTGTGTCTCAGGTCAGGGACTCGATGAACGAGCAGTAGGTCTCCTCCACCGCGCCATCGGCGCTCATGATCACGACCGCGTCCGGGCGCTCTGACAGCAGGCGCTCGAGCGCCGCGTGGTAGCCGGTCAGCACGCTGTCCCCGCCGTTCGCCGCCACGATGGCCCGCACCTGGTCATGCCACGGATCCTCGGACGCCGACCCGCCACGACTGTGGAAGCGGGTCACTGACGCCGCTGGAGTGTCCATGAGGACGCGTTCGAAGAACTGCGCCCCGATGCCGACGGCACACGCTTCGAACCGAGCCAGCTCGGTGGGATCGACCAACATCTGTGGCAGCACGACGTCGTGGCCGTTCGCGAGGTACGCCTCGATCATCGCGAGCGCCGCCGGCCGGATGAGCGCCCCTGCCTCTCCGGAGTCGCGCTCCCACCCGCCGATGAGGGTCCTGAGCGCATCGATGTCGCAGTTCAGGACTCCCGGATGTTCGGCCACGAAGCGCCTGGCCAGCGTGGACTTGCCGATCCCGGGTGGCCCGTTGAGGTGGATGAGGCGGCTCACGACGAGCGACTCTACGTGCGCACGACTCTTGCTGTCGGCGTTCCGCGCACGCCGGCAGGCGTCCTCCACATGTTGTCCCGAGCTGTTCCCACGTCCGCATGAGCGGGTGGACGCTGCTCCGACGCTCGATGCCGACGCCGTTCGGGTCTGGATCGGCCAGCTGGCAGGCACGGGCTCGATCACGGAGGACGCGAAGCGGATCGAGCTGATCGGTGAGCTGGAGACGTTGACGCGCGCGGCCGCGGCCGCGCAGGCCGCACTGTCGGCCGACTTCGACGCCTCGCAGCGCCAGCAGCAGGCGGACGCCGGCGTTCGACCCGGCCGTCGCCACCGCGGGATCGCCGACCAGATCGCACTCGCGCGGAAGGAGTCGCCGCATCGCGGCCGCCAGCACCTGGGACTCGCCAAGGTCCTGGTCGCGGAGATGCCGCACACCTGGGCGGCGTTCCGGGCGGGACGGATCACCGAGTACCGCGCCACGGCGCTGGTCCGGGAGACCGCCTGCCTGAGCTTGGAGGACCGCCAGACGGTGGACCACGCCGTGGCGGGTGATCCCGACGCGCTGGAGGGATACAGCGACCGCGTCGTCGAGGCCGAGGTGAGGAAGCTGGCGGCCCGGCTGGACGCCCGGTCGGTGGCGAAGCGGCGCCGGCGCGCGGAGTCGGAGCGTCGGGTGACCGTGCGGCCGGCTCCGGACGTGATGACCTACGTGACCGCACTGCTGCCGGTGGCACAGGGCGTTGCCGTGTACGCCGCGCTCAAGGCCGAGGCCGACCGCCTGGTCGCGAGCGGCGACCCGCGCAGCCGGGGGCAGATCATGCCCGACACCCTGGTGGGTCGGGTGACCGGAGCGCCATCGATCGACGGACGTCCGGTCGTGCCGGTGACGATCGACCTCGTGATGACCGACAGGGCGCTCTTCGCAGGTGCCACCGATTCGGCACAGGTCGCCGGCTTCGGGGCCATCCCGGCCGAGGTGGCGCGAGGACTGGTCGCCGACCTGCTGGACGCCGGGACCGCGACCTGGCTGCGACGGCTCTACACGAGTCCGGCCACCGGTGAGCTGGTCGCGATGGATGCGCGAAGCCGACGGTTCCCGGGGAGCTCGGGCACTTCCTCGATCTTCGCGACCAGTTCTGCCGCACGCCGTGGTGCGACGCACCGATCCGGCACCGAGACCACGTCATCGCAGTGGCGGACGGTGGCGAGACGAGCGCCGTGGGCGGGCAGGGGCTCTGCGAGAGCTGCAACTACGCGAAGCAGGCGCCCGGCTGGAGAGCGAGACCGGGGCCGGGTCCCGGCCACGTGGTCGAGACCCGGACGCCGACTGGACTCACCTACCGCTCGACCGCACCACCTGCGGTGGCTGCTCGCTACCCGGCATTCGTCAAGTGTGGTCCCGGCCGGTGGATCCTGATCGCCTGAGGTGAGGCGGTCACATCGGGTGCCGGCGGAGGAACGACGCCAGCGCCTCCCCGAGCTCGGACGTGTGCGTGAGCGCCAGCGAGTGGTCCGCGCCGTCCAGCACCACGTCCTCGGCATGCGGCAGCCATGCCAGCACCAGCTCGCGCACCTCCGCGAACCACGGCCCGCTCTCGGTGCCACCGACGTGGAGCACAGGCTGCCCGATCCGGCGGGCGTCGTCAGGTCCGAACCGCCACGACAGCAAGGCAGGGAGATCCGTGGCGAAGAACGTGCCGGCGTCCCGCTCGGCCCGGGCGCCGGCGCCCGGGAGCCGGCGTTCGAGGACGCGGCGCCAGTCGGCGCCGATGAAGTCCCCGAACCGGTCGAGCGCCGCAGGGACACCGTTGCGCCGGTACAGATCGGTGAGCTCGGCGTTGGCGGCGACGAACTCGCCGGCGCTGGGCGTGTGCAGCGGGGGCGGCTCGATCAGGCACAGGCTGTGCACCAGGTCCGGTGCGGAGCGCGCCAGCTGCAGCGCGACGGCGCCGCTGTAGGACAGTCCGACGACGTGGGCTCGGCCCACCCCGAGACCGGCCAGCAGCTCCCGGCAGTCGTCTGCGTCGCGCTCGATGGAGCCGGCCCCTGCCACGGGACTGCTCCGGCCGTAGCCGCGGCGGTGGTGGGCGATGACCCGGAAGTGGTCGCGTAGACCCGGATCGTCGGCGAGGGGCAGCAGCTCGTCGGCGATCAGGGCCGTCTGGATCAGCACCAGAGGCTCGCCGGAGCCGCGGTCCGTGACCTCGAGGACCGCGTCCGACACCGACACGCGGCGCCACGCCTCGGTGGGCATGCCCCCATGCAACCATGCCGCGGTGACCACGCTCCGGATCGCCGTCGCACAGCCCGCCATGAGCGCCGACGCGCGGGAGAACGGCCCCACGGTGCGCCGGATGATGCGCGACGCCGCGGACGAGGGCGCCCGGCTGGTGCACTTCCCCGAGGGAATGCTGTCGGGCTACGCCGTCGAGCAGATCGAGGACTGGGCCGAGGTGGACTGGGCGGCGGTCCGTGCGGAGCTCGGACAAGTGGCGGCACTGGCCGAGGAGCTCTCGCTGTGGGTGGTCCTGGGCTCCGCCCACCCGCTGACGCCGCCGAACCGGCCGCACAACAGCCTGTACGTCATCACCGACACGGGTGTCCTGATCGACCGCTACGACAAGCGCATCTGCTCCCACACCGAGATCACCCGCTTCTACAGCCCCGGCTTCGAACCGGTCGTCTTCGAGGTCGACGGGTTCCGGTTCGGCTGCGCGATCTGCATCGAGGTGAACTTCCCGGAGCTGTTCTCCGAGTACGAGCGCCTCGGCGTGGACTGCCTGCTCTTCTCGGCCTACCCGGTCGACGCGGTCTTCGAGATGAAGGTGCGCGCGCACGCCGCGATCAACAACTACTGGGTCAGCCTCTCGGTGCCGGCGCAGACCGCCCACCTGTTCCCGTCGGCTCTCGTCGGGCCCGACGGGCAGGCCCTGGTCCGGGCCGGCGCCGAGGCGGGCCTGGTCGTGGGCGAGCTGGACAGGGACGCGCCGGAGCTCGAGGGGGCGCTGCGGTACGCCCGTCCCTGGCGGGCCGTGGCACGTGTCGGCGACATCTACGAGGAGCGTCGGGTCACCGATCCGCGCAGCGAGGCGCGCACCGAGTTCTAGCGCCGGGACGAAAGTCGGGTGAGGACTGTCGGTGACTCTTTGTAGGGTCCGTGTTGTGAGTGACTCCATGATCCTGGCTCGGGGGCTGCGCAAGTCGTTCGGCGACTTCGAAGCGGTCAAGGGCATCGACGTCGACGTACGCCGCGGCGAGGCGTTCGGCTTCCTCGGACCCAACGGCGCCGGCAAGTCCTCGACGATGCGGATGGTCGCGGCCGTCTCCCCGGTCAGCGACGGCGACCTGCGGATCCTGGGCCTGGACCCGGCCGTTGACGGGCCTTCGATCCGGGCCCGGATCGGCGTCTGCCCCCAGGAGGACACCCTCGACACCGAGCTGACCGTCCGTGACAACCTCTACGTCTACGGCCGCTACTTCGGGCTGCCCCGCAAGGAGGTGCGCTCCCGCGTCGACGAGCTGCTCGAGTTCGTCCAGCTCACCGAGAAGTCCGACGCGATGGTCGAGGACCTCTCCGGCGGCATGAAGCGCCGCCTGACGATCGCCCGCTCGCTGATCAACCGGCCCGACGTGCTGCTCCTCGACGAGCCGACGACCGGTCTCGACCCGCAGGCCCGTCACGTGGTGTGGGACCGGCTCTTCCGGCTCAAGCAGCAGGGCGTGACGCTGGTCCTCACCACCCACTACATGGACGAGGCCGAGCAGCTCTGCGACCGGCTCGTGGTCATGGACAAGGGCGTCATCGTCGCCGAGGGATCACCGCTGGAGCTGATCCGCGCCCACTCCACCCGCGAGGTGGCCGAGCTGCGGTTCGGCGTGGGTGAGCACGACGCGCTCGCGGAGAAGATCTCCGACCTCGGTGACCGCGTGGAGGTGCTGCCGGACCGGCTGCTCGTCTACAGCGAGGACGGCGAGGAGGTCATCGCCAAGGTGCACGAGCGCGGCCTGCAGCCCGCCGCGGTGCTCGTACGCCGGTCCACCCTCGAGGACGTGTTCCTGCGCCTCACCGGACGGACGCTGGTCGACTGATGGCCGATCTCGACCAAGCGGCGGCCTCGGTGCGGAGCAGCGCACCGGCCAACCTGCTCGCCGGCGCGGCCCGGCTCTTCGACTACTGGGCCATCGCCTACAAGCGGACCTGGAAGGGCAGCGTGATCTCGTCCTTCGTGACCCCGCTGCTCTACGTCCTGGCGATGGGGGTGCTGCTCGGCGGCTTCATCGAGGGGGACCCGGCCAAGCTCGAGGGAGCCACGTCGTACCTCGCCTTCGTGGCCCCGGGCATGGTGGCCGCGCAGGCCATGACCACCGTCTTCGGTGAGGTGACCTATCCGGTCATGGGCATGGTCAAGTGGCACAAGTCGTACTACGGCATGACCGCGAGCCCCCTGGGCGTCCCCGACGTGATCCTGTCCCACCTCGGGTTCGTGATCTTCCGGGTGGCCACGACCTGCGCGGTGTTCCTGGCGGTGGTGGCCCCCTTCGGGGTCTTCGCGTCGGTCCCGGGCGTGATCGGCGCCTTCTTCGTGCAGCTGCTGATCGGCGCGGCGTTCGCGACACCGATCTACGCCTTCTCCGCGGGGCTGAAGGACGAGAGCGCGTTCTCGCTGGTGTTCCGGCTCGGGATGATCCCGCTCTTCCTGTTCTCCGGCGCGTTCTTCCCGGTCGCCAACCTGGACCGCTGGATGGAGGTGCTCGCCAAGCTCACGCCGTTGTGGCACGGCGTCGACCTGACCCGGATGCTCACCCTCGGCGAGGTCGACTGGTCGATGGCCGCGGTCCACGTGGCCTACCTGGTCACCCTCACCCTGGCGGGCTGGTTCTGGGCGGTCCGCCGCCTCACGAGAAGGATGATCAGTTAGTCCATGACCCCGTACCCCACGACCTGCTGCGCGCCGCCTCGCGGGCGCCTGGACTGCGTTGTCGTCAGTCATCGACACTCCGTGTCGCCTCCCTCCTCCGCCTTGCCAGGCACTCCGCCAGACGACGCTCGCGACGGTCGGGGATCCGGGGGCATGGACTGATGGCCATGCTGACCACGAGCGTCGGCCGGGCGGCCGCCTCCCCGATCTCGTCCGGCGAGGCCACCGCGCTGCTGCTCTACCGCAACTACCTGGCCTACCGCCGGGCCTGGTACATCTTCGTCAGCGGTTTCCTCGAGCCGGTGTTCTACCTGTTCTCGATCGGCGTCGGCGTCGGTCAGCTGGTCACCGGCTTCGAGTTCAACGGCGAGTCGATCCCGTACGCCGAGTTCGTCGCGCCGGGCATGCTCGCCGCCTCGGCCATGAACGGCTCGCTGCTCGACGCCACCTTCAACTTCTTCTTCAAGCTGAAGTACAACAAGCTCTTCGACCAGATGCTGGCCACGCCGCTGACCACGATGGACATCGCCCGCGGCGAGCTGAGCTGGTCGCTGCTGCGTGGCGGCATCTACTCGGCGGCGTTCCTCCTGGTGATGGTGGCGATGGACCTCGTGTCGTCCTGGTGGGCGGTGCTGGTCGTCCCGGCCGCGCTGCTGATCGGGCTGGCGTTCGGGGGCATCTGCATGGCGCTGACGACGTTCATGCGCAGCTGGCAGGACTTCGAGTTCGTGACCCTGGCGACGCTGCCGATGTTCCTGTTCTCCGCGACGTTCTTCCCGGTCACGGCGTTCCCGACCGTGGTCCGGTGGGTGGTGGAGTGCACGCCGCTCTACCGCGGGGTGGTGCTGTGCCGCGAGCTCACCACCGGCGCGCTGTCCTGGGGGTCGGCGGTGTCGGTGGTCTACCTGGTGGCGATGGGCCTGATCGGGCTCGCGATCGTGCGCCGGCGCCTCGAGGCCCTGCTGCTCACGTGAGCCGGAGCTCGAAGAGCTCGGTGTCGACCCAGCGTCCGAGCTTGTGACCCACGTCGTGCAGCACCCCGACCGAGCGGAACCCGCAGGCCCGGTGCAGCGCGCGGCTCGCGTCGTTGGGCAGGGCGACCACGGCCACGGCGAGGCGTACGCCGTCCGCCCGCATCGCGGCCAGCAGCACGTCGTACAGGCTCCGCCCGACGCCGCGCCCCCGCGCCTCGGGGTGGAGGTAGACCGACGACTCCCGGGTGCGCGCGTAGGCCTCGCGGGGGCGGTAGGCCGACGAGTACGCGTAGCCGAGCACGCCCTCGCCGTCGTCGGCCACGTACACGTGGTCGCCCGGGGCGCGGCTGTCCAGCCGCACCTGCCAGTAGTCCGGCCCGGGTGGGGCGGTCGCGAACGTCGAGATGCCGGTCAGCACCTCGTGGTCGTAGATCGCCTTGATCGCGGGCAGGTCCTGCGCGGTGGCCGGTCGGATCGGCATGGCCGAAAGGTATCCAAGGCTGGCAGGAACCCCCGCGGTGCGGGTGGGCACGGGTTGAGAGGATGACCGCCATGTCACTGCCACCGGTCGAGCCCGACACCAAGGACTGGACCTGGGTGCTGGCCCGCCCGTGCCCCGAGTGCGGGTTCGTGGCGGCCGACGTGCGCGCCTCCGGGCTCGCCGGCGCGATCCGCGACAACGCCGCCACCTGGGTCGCCCTGCTCTCCGGGCCGGACGTGGCGGCCCGTCCCGAGCCGGGTGTGTGGTCCCCGCTGGAGTACGCCTGCCACGTGCGCGACGTGCACCGCGTCTTCGACGAACGGGTCCGGCTCATGCTCGAGCAGGACGCGCCGCGGCTCGCGAGCTGGGACCAGGACGAGTCCGCGGTGGCCGACGGCTACGCCGACCAGGACCCGGCGACCGTCGCGGCCGAGCTGGGGCAGGCGGCGAGGGCCGTGGCGGCCCGCTACGCCGGCGTGCCGGACGCGGCGTGGGGACGCCGCGGCTACCGCAGCGACGGCAGCGAGTTCACGGTCGAGAGCCTCGGGCGCTACCACCTCCACGACGTCGTCCACCACGTCCAGGACGTCGGCCGGGTCGCCAGGGCCGCCACGATCGCGGCGTACGACGCCTCCGCCGAGGCCTACCGCGACGGCACCGTCACCATGCCCGCGGCCCTGGGTGACCTGGTCTCCCGCTTCGTCGCCCGCGTGCCGGCCGGGTCCCGGGTGCTGGAGATCGGCAGCGGGCCCGGCCGCGACGCCCTGGCGCTGGAGGCGCTGGGGCTCAGCGTCCGGCGCACCGACGTCTCCGCGGGCTTCGTCACGCTGCTGGGCGCCGCCGGCCACCGGGCCGACCGACTCGACCCGCTGACCGACGACCTGACCGACCCCGAGCGCGGGGGAGCGGCGTACGACGGGGTGTGGGCGAGCGCCTGCCTGCTGCACGTGGCCCGCGCTGACCTGCCGGTGGTGCTGCGGCGACTGGCCGAGGTGACCCGGGCGGGAGGCACGCTGCACGTCTCGCTCAAGGAGGGCGACGGCGAGGCCTGGTCGACCCATGGCCACGTGGCGGCGCCGCGACTGTTCGTCTTCTGGCGGGAGCGGCCGCTCCGGGCGGCGCTGGAAGGGGCCGGCTGGTCCGTGGAGGAGCTGACCGGGCACGACGGGCCGCGCGGCGAGCGCTGGCTCGAGGTCCTGGCCACCAGGAGGGACGCATGAGGCACACGGAGTTCTGGGCCCGGATGGAGCAGGTGCTCGGCGTGGCCTACGCCCGGTCGTGGGCGGACCAGTACGTCATGAGCGAGCTCGGCGGCCGGACCGCCTCCGAGGCCCTCGACGCGGGGGTCCCGCCGAAGCAGGTGTGGGCGGCGGTCTGGCAGGCGCTGAACCTGCCGCCCTCCGAGCGATGAACGCCGCGATCCCGTCACCGGCGGTGGAGCCGCACCAGCTCGCCGCCGCGCAGCGCCGCACGATCAGGACGCTCGTCGCAGCCCAGGCGGTCGGGGCGATCGGCATCACCATCGGCATCGCGACCGCGTCGCTGCTGGCGCGTGACATCTCGGGCTCGGAGGACCAGGCCGGGCTCGCGCAGACCTTCCAGGTGCTGGGCGCGGCCCTGGCGTCGTACCTGCTGGCCCGGCTGATGTCGCGCCGCGGCCGCCGGGTCGGGCTCGTCGCCGGCTACGTCCTCGGCGCCGGCGGCGCGGTCCTCGCGGTAGTCGCCGGCGTGGTCGGCTCGATGCCGCTGCTGCTGCTCGGCGCCGCGCTGCTCGGCTCCACGACCGCGGCCAACAACGGGGCGCGGTACGCCGCCACCGACCTCGCCCCCGCCGCCCATCGGGCGAGGTCGCTCTCGACGGTGGTGTGGGCCACCACGATCGGGGCGGTCGCCGGCCCCAACCTTACCGGGCCTGCCGGGTCGCTCGCCCGTGGCCTCGGCATCCCGGCGCTCACCGGACCGTTCGCGCTCGGCAGTCTGGGGATGCTGGGCGCCGCCGTCATCATCGCCGTGTTCCTGCGGCCCGACCCGCTGCTGCTCGCGCGCCGCGCCGCCGGGGCGGCGCCGGTGCCGCCGACCGGCACCTCCTGGGGCCGCGTCGTCCGGGCGGTCCGGGACCGGCCCGTGCTCGGCTCCGCCGTCGTGGGGCTGGCCGCCGCGCACGCCGTCATGGTGTCGGTGATGGTGATGACCCCGCTGCACATGGAGCACGGTGGGGCCGAGCTGAGGGTGATCGGGATCGTCATCAGCGTGCACGTGCTGGGCATGTTCGCGTTCGCGCCCCTGGTCGGCCTGGCGGCCGACCGCAGCGGACGGGCCACCACCCTGGGTGTGGGAGCGGTCGTGCTGGCGGTGTCGCTGGTGCTGTGCGCCGCCTCGCCCGAGGGCAGCTCGTGGCAGATCTTCGCGGGGCTGTTCCTGCTCGGCCTCGGCTGGTCCTTCGCCACCGTCTCCGCCTCGACGCTGATCGCCGACCACGCCCCGCTCGACGTCCGCGCCGACGTGCAGGGCGCGGCTGACCTGGTGATGGGCGTGACCGCCGCCGCGGCGGGCGGGCTGGCCGGCGTCGTCGTCGGGACCTGGGGGTACAGCACCCTGGCCTGGGTGGCGGCCGCGCTGGTGCTCGCCCTGGTCGTCGCCGCGTTCGGCGCGGCGGGGGAGCGGGACAGGCTGGCAGAGTGAGTCCCATGAGCAGCGACCCCGTGAGCATCGCCGTGATCGGCGGCACCGGCTTCTACTCCTTCCTCGACGAGCCCGAGGAGCACGCCGTCGAGACGCCGTACGGCGCTCCCTCGGCGCCGGTCGCCGTGGGCACCGTGGCCGGCCGCCGGGTGGCGTTCCTGCCGCGGCACGGGCTCGCCCACGAGCTGCCGCCGCACCGGATCAACTACCGCGCCAACCTGTGGGCGCTGCGGTCGCTCGGCGTCACGCAGGTGCTCGCGCCGTGCGCCGTGGGAGGCCTGCGCGACGAGGTCGCCCCCGGCGACGTCGTGGTGCCCGACCAGCTCGTCGACCGCACCAGCGGGCGCACCCAGTCGTACGTGGAGACCGGCGCCGTGCACCTGCCGTTCGCCGACCCCTACTGCCCACGCCTGTCCGCTGCCGTGTCCGCCGCCGACCCGTCGGTCGGCGTGGGCGGCACCATGGTCGTGATCGAGGGCCCGCGGTTCTCCACCCGGGCGGAGTCGCGCCACTACGCGTCGCAGGGCTGGAGCCTGATCAACATGACCGGCCACCCGGAGGCCGTGCTGGCCCGGGAGATGCGGCAGTGCTACTCCGCGATCGCCCTGGTCACTGACATGGACGCCGGCGTGGAGGCCGGTCACGGGGTGGGGCAGGAGGAGGTCTTCGCGCTGTTCCGCAAGAACCTCGAGCGCCTCAAGGAGCTGTTGACCCGCACCATCGCCGAGCTGCCCGACCCCCGCGGGTGCAGCTGCTCGACCTGGGCCGACGGCATCGAGCTGACCTACGACGTCCCCGGAGCGGACGCGTGAGGGTCCTGCTGACCGGCTCGGCCGGCTTCATCGGCACGGCGATCGGCGAGGCGCTCGAGGCGGCGGGCGACGAGGTCGTGCGGGTCGACCTGATGCTGGAGCAGGCGCACGGGGCGACCGAGCCGCCGCCGGGCACGCACCGGCTCGACGTCCGTCACGCCGACGAGTGGACCGGCCTGCTCGCCGGCGTCGACGCCGTCTGCCACCAGGCGGCCGTGGTCGGGGCCGGGGTGCGGGTCGGGGACCTGCCCGACTACGCGGGCCACAACGACTACGGCACTGCGGTGCTGCTGGCTGCCATGCACGCGGCCGGAGTGGGCCGGCTGGTGCTCGCCTCCTCCATGGTGGTCTACGGCGAGGGGCGTTACGCCTGCCCCGACCACGGCCCGCAGGTGCCGCCGGCGCGGGCGGTCGACGCCCTCGACGCGGGCGACTTCGAGAACCACTGCCCGGTCTGCGCGGCCGCCCTCGGCTGGGAGCTGGTCGACGAGGACGCCCGGCTGGACCCGCGCAGCTCCTACGCCGCCAGCAAGGTGGCCCAGGAGCACTACACGTCTGCATGGGTGCGGCAGGCCGGTGCGGCGGCAGTGGCGCTGCGCTACCACAACGTCTACGGGCCCGGGATGCCGCGGGACACGCCGTACTCCGGGGTCGCGGCGATGTTCCGCTCCAGCCTCGAGCGCGGCGAGGCCCCGCGGGTCTTCGAGGACGGCGGCCAGATGCGCGACTTCGTGCACGTCAGCGACGTCGCGGCGGCCAACCTCGCGGCGCTGCGGGCGGTGACGGGCCGGCGAGCCGGCGGGTACGCGGCGTACAACGTCTGCTCGGGGGAACCGGTGTCGATCCGGCGGGTCGCGGACCTGGTCGCCGCCGGCACCGGCACCGGCATCGCCCCGGAGGTCACCGGCGGCTACCGGCTCGGCGACGTGCGGCACGTGGTCGCCTCGCCGGCGCGGGCCAGCGCCGAGCTGGGGTTCACCGCGTCGGTGCCGCCCGAGCAGGGCCTTCGCGAGCTCGCGACCGCGCCGCTGCGCGCCTAGGACGTGCCCTGGTCACCAGCTCGTGTAGAGCAGGTGCTGCACGAGCAGGGCCGTGCCGAGCTGGAGTGCGAGCCCCGGCCGCCGCCACCGCGGGGGGAGCGCAGCCGCCGACAGCAGCAGCCACGGGACGAACGGCAGCCAGATCCGCTCGACCTCGCCCTTGCTCATCCGGGACACGTCTGCGAGCACGACGGCCGTCGCGGCCACCGCGACCAGCACGACCGCGGCGCGGTCCGCTCTCCGCCGGTTCGCCGCGAGCGAGCCGAGCCCGGCGCCGAGCACCGGGCCGGCGCTGACGACCAGTGCTGCCAGGTCGCCCCACAGCCAGTACGACGCGGGGCGGACGCGCGCGATCCCGTCCCAGTAGCGCTCGTGCAGCACCGGGTAGGCCTCCCAGAGCGCGAAGCCGGCGGCCGCGAACGCCGCGACGACCGCCAGCGCGCCGAGAACGGCGAACGGCAACGGGGCCCAGCTCCTCGCCAGCCAGAGCACCCCGAGCGCGAGCAGGCCCACCAGCACCAGCCCGTAGGACATCAGCACGCACCAACCGAGGACCAGGCCGGCGAGCAGCCCCCAGGCCGCCACCCCGCCCGGCCGGCTCCGGGTCGCCGAGACCGCGAGCGCAGCGAGGCCCCAGGCCACGACGGCGGCGAAGAGCGCGTCGGCCGAGACCGCCATGAACACCGCGGCCGGCGCCAGCACGAGGTACGGCGCGGCGGTGCGGGCCAGGGCCTCTGCGCCCAGCGTCCGCAGGCACACCATCACCGCGAGCGCCGTGGTCGCAGCCACCAGGGTCACCACCAGGCCGGCGGCGTAGTCACCGCCGAGGCCGACCCGGTCCAGCCCGACGAAGACCAGCAGCGCCCCCGGCGGGTGGCCGGCGACGTGCGTAGGCCAGTTGTCGGCAGCCGAGTACGGGATCCGGTCGACGTACTGCTGGAGCGTCGCGTGCACGTCGGTCGTCGCCCGTGCCGTGCGCAGGTACTCGGCGCCGTTGCCCAGCACCCGCGAGATCCCCGAGGAGCCGTCGACGTAGGCCAGGGCAAGCAGCCACGCCAGCCCGGCGGCGTACGACGCGGCGAGCAGGCCGGGCCAGGGCAGGCGGTCGGCGAGCGCGGCGGCGTACCGCCAGCCGAGGATGGCCAGCAGGACCGCCGGCACCGTGCCCGGGCCGACGCCCGGGTCCCAGAAGCCGTGCAGCGGCGCGAGACCGTCGCCGCTGTGCAACCGGGCGTGCACGTCCCAGTCGAGGAGCGGCGGCAGCGCGAGCGCGGCCGCGAGCAGCGCGAGGGCGATCCCGAGGCCCGCCCAGCAAGCGAGGCTGCGACGGGTGGCGGGACGTGCGGTCGCCTCGGTCGTCGCCATGTCCGCCACCCTAGGTCGGCGCGACTCCGAGATCGGGGCCGCAGCGGGTGACGTCACGGCTTCGTAAGTTCTGCACGGCCTCTGGGCCGCTCCGCCGACCTACGGTTTCGGACATGGAGCCTGTCTGCGACCTGATCCTCCCGTGCCGGGACGAGGCCCTCGCCCTGGCCGACCTGCTGCCGCGGGTCCCCGACGCGTTCGCCGTGATCGTCGTCGACAACGGCTCGCGCGACGGCACCGCCGACGTGGCGCGGCGCCTGGGCGCGACCGTGGTCGTCGAGCCGGTGCCGGGCTACGGGTCGGCCGTGCACGCCGGGCTGGTCACGGCTCGTCACGACCACGTGGCGTTCATGGACGGCGACGGCTCGTTCGACCCCGACGAGCTGCTCCCGCTGCTGGACGACGTGCGCTCCGGCCGGGCGGACCTGGCGGTGGGCCGCCGTCGCCCGGTGCGGGCCGGGGTGTGGCCGTGGCACGCCCGGGCCGGGAACGCCGTGATCGTGCGCTGGTTGCGCCACCGGATCGGAATGCCGGCCCACGACATCGCGCCGATGCGGGTGTGCCGCCGGACGGACCTGCTGGCCCTCGGCGTGCGCGACCGCCGGTTCGGCTACCCGGTCGAGCTCCTGGACCGGGCCACCCGGGCCGGCTGGCGATTCTGCGAGCGGGAGGTCGCCTACCACCCGCGGGCGGAGGGCACCCGGTCGAAGGTGTCCGGCTCGGTCGTCGGGACCGTCCGGACCGCCCGGGACTTCTGGAAGGTGCTGGCATGAGCGCGGCGCGGGTGCTGGTGCTCGCCAAGGCCCCGGTCGCGGGACTGGTCAAGACCCGGCTCGGTGCCCACGTGGGGCTCGCCGAGGCCGCCGCGGTCGCGGCGGCCGCTCTGCTCGACACGCTCCGTGCCTGCGTCGAGGCCGTCGGCCCCGCCCGCTGCCACCTCGCGCTCGCCGGCGACCTGTCCGGGGCGGTGCGCGGAGACGAGCTGGTGCGCGCCGTCAACGGCTGGTCGGTGCGTCCGCAGCGCGGGCCCGACTTCGCCACCCGGCTGGTCAACGCCCACCTCGACCTCGCGCCCGAGACCGGTCCGGTCGTGCAGATCGGCATGGACACCCCGCAGGTCACCCCCGGCCTGCTCACCGGGGCGGCCGCCGCCACCGAGGAGTACGACGCGGTGCTGGGGCCGGCGGAGGACGGCGGCTGGTGGGTGCTCGCCCTCGACGACCCGCGGCACGCGGCGGCGCTGGCGGGCGTCGAGATGTCCACCCCGCACACCCACCACCACACCCGGCTCGCCCTCGAGGGTCGCGGGCTGCGGGTCGGCACGACCGCCACCCTGCGTGACGTCGACACCGCGGCGGACGCCGACGCGGTCTCCGCCGGGTTGTCGGGCGGGCACTTCGCCCACGCCTGGTCGAACCTGCGCGAGGTCGGCTCATGACCACCGAGCTCTTCGACGAGGGGTTCCGTGACGAGGGGCTCCGTGACGAGTCGTTCTCCTCCGTCTTCTCCCGTGCCCTGCGGGGGCTCCCCTGCTCGGTGGTGGGAGTCGGGGAGGCGCCCCAGCCGCTGCCGGTCGCGTCCTGGGCCCGCGAGGCAGACGGCACCGACAGCGCCATGCTGGCCCACTGCCTCGGGCCCACGCTGGACATCGGCTGCGGGCCCGGCCGGTTGAGCGCCCGCCTGCTCGAGCTGGGCCACGTCGTGCTCGGTATCGACGTCGTGCCCGAGGCGGTACGGCAGACCCGCGAGCGAGGCGTGTCGGCCCTCGTGCGGGACGTCTTCGAGGAGCTGCCGGGGGAGGGCCGCTGGAGCACCGCCCTGCTGGCCGACGGCAACATCGGCATCGGCGGCGACCCGGTCGCCCTGCTGCGCCGGATCGGTCAGCTGCTCGACCCGCTCGGGCGCGTGGTGGTCGAGCTGTCCGCACCCGGGGTGGGCCTGCGGTCGGTGTGGGCGACGCTGCAGTGCGGCGAGGCCCGTTCCCGGCCGTTCCGCTGGTCGGTGCTCGGCGTCGACGCGATCGCGGACGTGGCGACCGCGGCGGGCTTCGCGGTGCTGTCGACCCACGACCACGCGGAACGATGGTTCGCGGTCCTGGAGGAGGAGCTGTGAGAGCGCCCACCGACACCGACTTCAGCTCGAGGCTGCGCAGCGCCGCGGTCACCGCCCGGGTCGGCCTGTGGCTGGGGATCTGCTTCGCGGTGGCGTTCGTCACCGGCCTGATCAGCCACTACGCCCAGGTGCCCGACCAGCCGGTGCCGTTCCCGACCAGTCCGTCGTGGGGCTACCGCGTGACCCAGGGCCTGCACGTCATGGCCGGTACCGCCGCCGTGCCGCTGCTGCTGGTGAAGCTCTGGACGGTCTACCCCCGGCTGTTCAAGCGCCCCCCGCGCGGCCTGCGACGGCTCGCGGTCGAGGCCGCCGAGCGCGCCTCGATCGGGGTGCTGGTGGCCGCCGCCGTCTTCCAGCTCGCCTCCGGCCTGGCCAACTCGGCCCAGTGGTACCCGTGGGCGTTCTCGTTCCGGGCGACCCACTACGCCGTGGCCTGGATCGCGATCGGCGCCCTGGTCCTGCACGTGGCGGTCAAGCTGCCGGTGATCCGGCGCGCGCTGGCCGCAGACGTCGACGCCACCGGGGAGGACCGCCCGGCGGCCACCGAGCCCGGGGCACTGTCCCGGCGCGGGCTGCTGCGCACGACCTGGCTCGCGGCCGGCGTGGCCGTGCTGGCGACCGCCGGCGGCACCGTGCCGCTCCTGCGCCGGGTGTCGGTCCTCGGCGTGCGGTCCGGCGACGGACCCGCCGGGGTGCCGATCAACAAGTCGGCGCGCGCCGCCGGGGTCACGGCGACCGCCACCAGCCCGTCGTACCGCCTGACCGTGGCGTACGCCGGCCGCGAGGTCTCGCTGAGCCGTGACGACCTGGCTGCCATGCCGCAGGCGACCGAGAGCCTGCCCATCGCGTGCGTCGAGGGCTGGAGCGCGGGCGCCACCTGGACCGGGGTCCGGGTCCGCGACCTGCTCGACCTCGTCGGCGCGCCGCCCGGGCACGACGTCCGGGTGGTCTCGCTGCAGGAGA
Organism: Nocardioides koreensis; assembly: GCF_039531775.1. NCBI lineage: Bacteria > Bacillati > Actinomycetota > Actinomycetes > Propionibacteriales > Nocardioidaceae > Nocardioides > Nocardioides koreensis. Next base: position 192,098 of record NZ_BAAAQR010000004.1, read on the forward strand.
GCGGGCCGTTCCGCCAGCCGGTCCTGCAGTCGAACTTCGCCGACGACGAGCGCAGCCTGCTGGCGCTGCAGCTCCATGGGGAGACGCTGGCCATCGACCACGGCTACCCCTGCCGGCTGATCGCGCCCGACCGGCCCGGGGTGCTGCAGACCAAGTGGGTCCACCGGTTGGAGGTGGAGGCATGACCGCCCGCCTGGTGACCGGCGCCGCCGGCCTGGTCCTCGGGACGTACGGCGCGTGGCTGCTGCTGAGCCGTCAGGACCTCGACCGGCTGACCGGGGTGGCGGTGTGGCTGGCGGCCGGCGTGGTGCTCCACGACTTCGTGCTCGCGCCGCTGGTGATCGTGGCGGCCGCGGCCGCTGCCCGGCTGCTGCCGCGACCCGCGCGCGGCCCGGCCGCCGTCGGCCTCGTGGTCCTCGGCAGCGTCACGCTGCTGGCGGTGCCGGTGCTCGGCCGCTTCGGGGCCCGCGCCGACAACGCGACGCTGCTGGACCGCCCCTACACGGCCGGGTGGCTGGTGCTGGCCGGACTAGTGTTGACGAGCGTGGTCGTGGCCACCGTGGTCCGGGCGCGGCGAGGCACGGCCGGCCGGGAGGGAAGGAGCACCGATGGCCCGAGTGCTCGTCGTTGACGACGACCACACCGTGCGGGAGGTGGTGGTGTCCTACCTGCGCGCCCACGGCCACGACGTGCTCGAGGTCGGCGACGGCGAGGCCGCGCTGACGACCATGCGCGAGGCACCTGCCGACCTGGTGGTGCTCGACCTGATGCTCCCGGGGATCGACGGGCTCGAGGTCTGCCGACAGCTGCGGGACGGCGGGGACGTCCCGGTGATCATGCTGACCGCACTGGGCAGCGAGACCGACCGGGTGATGGGCCTCGAGCTGGGCGCCGACGACTACGTCAGCAAGCCGTTCAGCCCCCGCGAGCTCGCGCTGCGGGTCGACTCGGTGCTGCGGCGTACGACCGAGGCGGCCCCGGCCGTCCCGGAGTGGCTCGCCGACGGCGACCTCGTCGTCGACAGCGCCCGGCACGTGGTGACCCGCGAGGGCCGGCCCCTGGCCCTGACCGGCCGCGAGTTCGACCTGCTGCGCTTCCTGGTCGCGCACCCCGGCACCGCCTTCTCCCGCGACGACCTGCTCCAACAGGTGTGGGGCTGGTCGATCGGCGACCGTTCGACGGTCACGGTCCACGTGCGCCGCCTGCGCGAGAAGGTCGAGCGCGACCCGACCCGACCCGAACGCCTGCTCACGGTCTGGGGCGTCGGCTACCGATGGGAGGCCTCTGCATGAACACCCCAGACGAATGCTCGCTTCGCTCCGCTTCGCCCGGGGACCCCACATGAGCTCCGACCACGTCCAGATCGTCCTCGTGGCGGCCGCGTGCGCGCTCGGCGTCGGCGCGGTCGGCCTCTTCCTGGCCTGGCTGCTCCGGCACCGCTCGATCCGCTGGCAGCTGGGGCTGGTCGCGGTGATCGCCGTGCTCTCGGTGCTGGCCGGGGTCGTGGCGACGGCGCAGCTGATGTTCATCTCCGACCACGACTGGGGCGTGATCAGCCTGGTCGCCCTGGTGGCCGGCCTCGTCGCGGTCGCGGTCGCGCTCGCCCTCGGCGCCGCGATCGTGCACTGGTCGGCGTCGTTGCAGGAGGACGCCCGGCGGATGGGCGTGGACGGCACCTTTGCCGGGGAACGCCGCGGCCCCAGCGAGTTCCAGGCGCTGTCCGACGAGCTGGCGCGCACGAGCGAGCGCCTCGAGGAGTCGCGGCTGCGGGCCGAGCGGCTCGAGGAGTCGCGGCGCGAGCTGGTCTCCTGGGTCTCGCACGACCTGCGGACCCCGCTGGCCGGGATGCGGGCGATGACCGAGGCGCTCGAGGACGGCCTCGCCTCCGACCCGGCGCGCTACCACCGGCAGATCCGCGCCGAGGTGGACCGGATGGTGCGGATGGTCGACGACCTCTTCGAGCTCTCCCGGATCCACGCGGGCGTGCTGCGGCTCAGCCCCGAGGCGGTGATGCTCGGCGACCTGGTCAGCGAGGCCATCGCCGGCGCCGACCCGGTTGCGCGCGCCCGGCGAGTGCGGCTGGGCGGCAGCGTGGAGGACGGGGTGGAGGTCACCGCTGACGCCGCCGGGCTCTCGCGTGTCGTCTCCAACCTGGTCATGAACGCGATCCGCCACACGCCGGCCGACGGCGTCGTCGAGATCCACGGGCGGGCGGTGGACGACGGGGTCGAGCTGAGCGTCACCGACGGCTGCGGTGGTCTGGACCCCGAGGAGATGGAGCGCGTGTTCGACGTGGCCTGGCAGGGTGGCGCGGCGCGCACGCCCGACACCGAGGACTCCTCCCACGCCCGGGGCGCCGGGCTGGGGCTGGCGATCGTGAAGGGGATCGTCGAGGCTCACCGGGGCAGGGTGGAGGTCGAGAACGTCGAGGCCGCCGACACGCCCGGGTGCCGCTTCCGGGTGCGGCTGCCGCGGGTGCCCGCCGAGCCTCCCCGGGAGCCCGCCGCCGAGCCGGTGTGAGGTGTCGTACGACGCTCCGACACGCCCGGACCCGGCTGCCCTGCTCGAACACGTGTTCGGGCTAGTGTGGGTGCACAGGTGACGCTCTGGTCGACGTCGTCCACAGGCAGCCCGGTCCCCGGATCGGCACTGTCGGCGGTTCCGTCTAGCGTCTCGCTCAACGATGAACACGACGACGACAACCCAGACGAAGCGACCACGACGCGGGGCGGCCAAGCCCCCGAAGGAGAAGAACGACATGGCTGGTGGAGACCGGGACAAGGCTCTCGACACCGCGCTCGCCAACATCGAGCGCCAGTTCGGCAAGGGCTCCGTGATGCGCCTCGGTGACGAGACGCGCGCCCCCCTGGAGATCATCCCGACCGGGTCGATCGCCCTTGACGTGGCGCTCGGCCTCGGTGGCCTGCCGCGCGGCCGCGTGGTGGAGATCTACGGTCCGGAGTCCTCCGGCAAGACGACGGTCGCCCTGCACGCGGTGGCCAACGCCCAGCGTGCCGGCGGCATCGTCGCGTTCATCGACGCCGAGCACGCGCTCGACCCGGAGTACGCCAAGGCCCTCGGCGTCGACACCGACGCGCTGCTGGTCTCCCAGCCGGACTCCGGTGAGCAGGCGCTCGAGATCGCCGACATGCTGATCCGCTCCGGCGCGCTCGACCTGATCGTCATCGACTCGGTGGCCGCGCTGGTGCCCCGCGCCGAGATCGAGGGCGAGATGGGCGACAGCCACGTCGGCCTGCAGGCCCGCCTGATGAGCCAAGCGCTGCGCAAGATGACCGGTGCGCTGAACAACTCCAAGACGACCGCGATCTTCATCAACCAGCTGCGCGAGAAGATCGGCGTGATGTTCGGCTCGCCCGAGACCACGACCGGTGGTCGCGCACTGAAGTTCTACTCCTCGGTCCGTCTCGACGTGCGCCGCATCGAGACCCTCAAGGACGGCACCGACATGGTCGGCAACCGGACCCGGGTCAAGGTCGTGAAGAACAAGGTCGCCCCGCCGTTCAAGCAGGCGGAGTTCGACATCATGTACGGCAAGGGCATCAGCCGCGAGGGTGGCCTGATCGACGTCGGCGTCGAGGCGGGTCTCGTCCGCAAGGCCGGCGCCTGGTACACCTACGAGGGCGACCAGCTCGGCCAGGGCAAGGAGAACGCCCGCAACTTCCTGCGGGACAACCCCGACCTGGCCAACGAGCTGGAGAAGAAGATCCTCGAGAAGCTGGGAGTCGGCCCGACGGTCGACGCCGAGACCCCCGCCGCCGACCCGCTGGGTGTCGATGACTTCTGAATCTCGACAGGCTCGATCACCGGAATCTCGACAGGCTCGATCACCGGGGTTCGACGACCACCGGCCCGCCCCGTCGTGGGCCGGTGACGTCACCGCCGGGGTGGACGCGTGGACGCAGCGCGCGTCCGCGCCCACCCCGGCACCGTCCGACCCGGTGGCCCCGGCCCCGCCGGACCCGGTGGCCCAGGGCCCGGATGCCGACCCCGAGTCGGTGGCCCGCAAGATCCTGCTCGACCAGCTGACCGGACAGGCCCGCAGCCGCAAGGAGCTGAGCGACAAGCTCGTCTCGCGCGACGTCCCGCCGGAGATCGCGACGCGGCTGCTCGACCGGTTCGAGGAGGTCGGGCTGGTCGACGACGAGGCCTTCGCGCGGTCCTGGATCGCCAGCCGTCAGCCGGGCAAGGGCCTGGCCCGCCGGGCCCTGGCCCAGGAGCTGCGGCGCAAGGGCGTCGACGACGAGGTCGCCCGCGAGGCGCTCGACGAGATCGACCCCGCGGACGAGGAGGCTGCGGCCCGCGCCCTGGTCCGCAAGAAGCTGCGGTCGCTGTCCCGCGTCGACGACACCACCGCCACCCGGCGGCTGGTCGGGATGCTCGCCCGCAAGGGCTACGGCTCGGGGCTCGCGTTCGCGGTCGTGCGCGAAGAGCTGGCCGAGGCCGGACGGGACGCCGACGGCGATCTCTGAGCATCCGCCTGCGCTTGTTCTAGGCTCACGTGCGTGTCGGAGCAGACGGGGCTGCGGATCGTCGTCCACGACCGCGGACATGACCTGTCGGGCGTCGTGCGCCCGGGGGAGTCGTGGGCCGCGGCGGCCCGTCGTACCTGCGCGAGCGTGCACGCCGACCCGGTCCCGGTTGACCTGTCCGGGGAGGTCAAGCAGTTCGCCGTCGACCACGACCGGGTGGTCACGGTCCGGGCCATGACGCGCGGCGACCTCGGCGACGTCGTCAGGTGGCGGCAGAGCGACCACGTCCGGCGGTGGTGGGCCGCCGACGGCGAGCCGACGCACGAGTCGGTCGAGGCGAAGTACGCGCCCCGCATCGACGGTCGCACCCCGACCCGGATGTGGGTGGTGGAGGCCAACGGCCGGTCGGTCGGGTTCCTGCAGGACTACCGGATCGGCGACTACCCCGACTACGCCGTGCTCGGGCCGGACCCGGACGCGATCGGGGTCGACTACCTGATCGGCGATCCGGCCTGGGTCGGCCGGGGGCTGGGGGTACGGATGCTGTGGGCCTGGATGCTGCGGGCCCGACGTCGCTTCCCGGACGCGACGTCGTACTTCGCCGCGCCCGACCACCGCAACGCGGCGTCGTTGCGGGTGCTGGCCAAGGCGGGGTTCTCGGAGGGGCTGTGGTTCGACGAGCCGCAGGACAACGGCACGGTGGACACCGTGGTCGGGTGCACGCTCGACGTCCCCAGGGTGCTGGGATAGTGACGCCATGACCCACTACCCGTTCCGCCTGCCTGCCGGGCCCGTGGACCTCACCTCCATCGAGACGAACGCCGCCCCGGGGTTCAAGGGCGGCAAGAAGAAGGGCAAGGCGGCGCTGTTCGCCCTCGGCGACGAGCTGTCCGACCTCCAGGAACGGCTGTTCGCCGAGGGCCGGTCCGGCTCGGAGCGTCGCCTGCTGCTGGTCCTGCAGGGCATGGACACCTCGGGCAAGGGCGGGGTGCTGCGTCACACCGTCGGCCTGGTCGACCCGCAGGGCGTGAAGATCACGTCGTTCAAGGCGCCGACCGAGGAGGAGCGGGCCCACGACTTCCTGTGGCGGATCCGTCGGCAGCTGCCCGAGGCGGGCTACATCGGGGTCTTCGACCGCTCGCACTACGAGGACGTGCTGATCGCCCGGGTGCGGGAGCTGGCGACGCCCGAGGAGATCGAGCGGCGCTACACCGCGATCAACGACTTCGAGCGCGAGCTCGTGGACTCCGGCACCACCGTCGTGAAGTGCATGTTGCACATCTCCGCCGACGACCAGAAGGAGCGCCTGCTCGCGCGCCTGGACAAGCCGAGCAAGCACTGGAAGTTCAACCCGTCGGACATCGACGAGCGGGCCCAGTGGCCGCGCTACCGCGAGGCCTACGAGATCGCGCTGGAGCGCACGAACACCGAGCACGCGCCGTGGTTCGTGATCCCGAGCGGCAAAAAGTGGTACCGCAACCTCGCGATCGGGCGACTCCTGGACGACACGCTGCGGGGCATGGACCTGCAGTGGCCGGTCGCGGACTTCGACGTGGAGGTCGAGAAGAAGCGCTTGGTCGACGAGGCGCCGCTTTCGTGATCCCCACCGTCTCGGTCAGCCGCTACGTCACACCGCTGCGCGAGGGCGGCAGCCTGCCGGGCCTCGTCGAGGCCGACGACCTCGGCACCTACGTCTGCAAGTTCCGCGGCGCCGGCCAGGGGCTGCGCGTCCTCGTCGCCGAGGTGGTCGTGGGCGAGCTGGCCCGGAGGATCGGCCTGCAGACCCCGCGGCTCGTCGCCCTCGAGCTGGATCCCGAGATCGCGCGGTACGAGGCCGACGAGGAGGTGCAGGACCTGCTCAACGCGAGTGCGGGCCTCAACCTCGGCGTGGACTTCCTGCCCGGCGCATTCGGCTTCGACGGCGACCTGCCCGCGGGCGGTGGTGTCGGCGCAGCCGTGCTGTGGCTCGACGCGTTCACCGCGAACGTCGACCGCAGCTGGCGCAACCCCAACCTGCTGCTCTGGCACGGTGAGCTGTGGGTGATCGACCACGGTGCGGCCCTCTACTTCCACCACGGCTGGTCCGGGGGCGCGCTGTCGAGGGAGGGCGCTCCGGCACGGTTCGCCGCCCAGCCCTGGGACCCCTCCGACCACGTGCTCGGGTCGCACGCGGCCGAGCTGCCGTCCGCCGACGACCGGATCCGGGGACTGCTCGACGAGTCGGTCTTCGCGGAGGTGCTGGACGCGGTGCCCGACGAGTGGCTCGAGCCGGTGCCGGGGGCGGAGTCGCCGGCCGCGGTGCGCGCGGCGTACGTGTCGTTCCTGGGCGCGCGGCTCGCGACCCGGCAGTGGCTGCCCGCGGGGGTGGGGGCATGACCGCCTCGACCCGGCTGGCCTACCAGTACGTCGTGCTGCGCTGCGTCCCGCGCGTGGACCGCGAGGAGTTCCTGAACGTCGGCGTGGTGGTCTACTGCCAGTCCGCCGACTACCTCGAGGTGGCCTGGGAAGTGGACCGGGACCGGCTCGCGGCCCTCGACCCCGGCCTCGACCTCGACCAGGTCTGCGAGGCGCTGACGTTCGTCGAGGGCGTGTGCGCCGGCGACGAACGCGGGGGAGCGGCCGGTGCGAAGCCGCCCGGCCAGCGGTTCGGCTTCCTGAAGGCCCCGAGGAGCACGGTGCTCCAGCCCGGTCCGGTCCACGGCGGCGTCACCACCGACCCCGCGCGGCAGCTCGACCACCTGCTGTCCAAGCTCGTCACCTAGAGGCCGAGTCGGCGCAAGCTCCGGCGCAGATGGGGTCGAGTCGGCGCAAGCTCCTACGAGCTTGCGCCGACTCGAAGCTCTCTGCTCGTGAGTTTGCGCCGACTCGGCGTCTCAGACGGGGACCAGCTCGACCGCGCCCACGGCGTAGCGGGCCAGGATGGTCCGGGCCAGCTCGGGGTGGGCCCCCAGCGGGTCGGAGACCGCGATCGCGCCGGCCTCGGTGGCCAGCTCGGCGGCCCGGTCGGGCAGGAAGCCCGGCGCCAGGAACAGCGAGGCGACCGCGATGTTTCGGCGGCCCTCGGCCCGGAACTGGCGGACCGCCTCGCCCGCGGCGGGGGGAGCGGCGGAGGCGAACGCGGCGGTGACCGGCAGCTTGTGGCGCTGTCCCCAGACCCGGGCCAGGCGGGCGACCGCCTGGTTGGCGAGCGGGTCGCTGGAGCCGGCCGCGGCCAGCACCAGCGCGTCGAGCTCGCGGACCCGGGCCGCCTTCAGCGCCTCACGCATCCGCACGTCGAGCACCTCGAGGAAGCACGGCTCCAGGCCGAGGATCGAGGTGGCCCGGATCTTCAGGCCCTCGTGCCGGGCCGTGGCCGCGGCGATGGCGCCCGGCACGTCGACCTTGGCGTGGTAGGCCTCGGTCAGCAGCAGCGGCACCACGACGATCTCGTCGTGACCCGCCCTGACCAGCCGGTCCACGACCGTCGCGAACGACGGCCTGGAGAGCTCCAGGAAGGCCTGCTCGATGCGCAGGTCCGGGCGCATCGCGCGGACCTCGTCGACCAGGGCGGTGATCGTTGCAGCAGACCGAGGGTCACGGCTTCCGTGAGCCAGGGCCACCAGGGCAGGAGCAGCCATCAGTACGGCCTCCTCGTTGTTGCCGGTGCTACCGGGGTGGTGGTGTGACGACCGACGGCGCTGTCGATCAGGAGGGTGCGGGACGTCATGAGTGGATCCCGCACTCGGTCTTGGTGGTGCCGGCCCAGCGCCCGCTGCGCGGGTCCTCACCGGGCGCGACGCGACGGGTGCAGGGCCAGCACCCGATGGAGGGGTACCCGTCGTGGACGAGCGGGTTCACCAGGACGCCGTTGTCGGCGATGTAGCGCTCGACCTGCTCGTCGGACCAGCGAGCCAGCGGGGACACCTTGACCTTGCCCTTCTTGGCGTCCCAGCCGACGACGGGGGCGATCACCCGGTTGTGGGTCTCCGCCCGGCGCAGCCCGGTCGCCCAGGCGTCGTACCGCTCCAGCGACTCGGCCAGCGGCTGCACCTTGCGCAATGCGCAGCACAGGTCGGGGTCGGTCTTGTAGAGGTCCTTGCCGTACGCAGCGTCCTGCTCGGCCACGCTCTGCTGGGGCGTGATGGTCAGCAGGTTGACGTCGAGCGTCGCCTCGACGGCGTCGCGGGTGCCGATCGTCTCGGCGAAGTGGTAGCCGGTGTCGAGGAAGACGACGTCCACGCCCGGCGCGACCTTCGACGCCAGGTGGGCCAGGACCGCGTCGCCCATCGAGGAGGTGATGCAGAAGCGCTCGCCGAACGTCGCGACCGCCCACTCGATGATGTTCTCGGCGGGCGCGAGCTCCAGCTCGGCGCCGACGTGGGACACCAGCTCGCGCAGCTCCTCGGGGGAGCGGCCCGCGGTGTGGGTGCCGCGGAAGCTGCGGGCCGAGGCGGTGGTGGCGGCGGTCATGACGAGCCACCACCCGACGGGCGCAGCAGGCCCAGCATCTTCAGCGAGAACGCGCGCCGGCAGGCTCGGCACTCCCACGTCCCGTGCGGCGAGGTGACCTCGCCGGTCTCCGAGACGACCTCGTGGGGGCGCAGGTCCTCGTCCCCGCAGTACGGGCAGTGGTAGGGGACGGCGCGTTCAGTCATGACCCGACCGCCTCCAGGCTCCGCTCGCCGCGCAGGTGCTCCTCGTCGGCGCGGGCGACCCAGGCCGCGAACGACTCGCCGTCCTCGCGGTGCTGCAGGTAGGCCGAGACGACGTCGGTGACGTAGTCGTCGAGCCCGGCGCTGGTGACCTTGTGGGCGCGCAGCTTCTTGCCCAGCGAGCTGATCAGGCCGATGCCGCCGCCGAGGTGGACCTGGAAGCCCTCCACCTGGTTGCCGTCGCCGTCCATCACCAGCTGGCCCTTGAGCCCGATGTCGGCGATCTGGGTGCGGGCGCAGGCGTTCGGGCAGCCGTTGACGTTGATGCTGATCGGCGTGTCGAGGTCGGGGAAGCGGCGCTCGAGCTCGGCCACGAGGTCGTGCGCACGCTGCTTGGTGTCGACGATGGCGAGCTTGCAGAACTCGATGCCGGTGCAGGCCATCGTGGAGCGCCGCCACTGCGACGGCCGCGCTGCGAGCCCGATCCGGTCGAGCGTCGCGACGACGTCCTCGACCTTGTCCGCGTCCACGCCGAGCACGACCAGCTTCTGGTACGACGTGAGCCGCACGCCGTCGGCGCCGTACGCCTCGACGAGGTCGCCGAGCCCGGTGAGCACGTCGCCGTCGATGCGGCCGACGGTGGGAGCGGCGCCGATGTAGAACCGGCCGTCCTTCTGCTCGTGCACGCCGATGTGGTCGCCACTGTGCTCGGCGACCCCGGGCGACTCGGCGTCGGGCAGGGCGCGGTGGAGGTACTCGGACTCGAGGACCTCGCGGAACTTCTCCACGCCCCAGTCCGCGACCAGGAACTTCAGCCGGGCGCGCGAGCGCAGCCGGCGGTAGCCGTAGTCGCGGAAGATCGAGATCACGCCCTCCCAGACGTCCGCGACGTCCTCGAGCGCGATCCACACTCCGAGCTTCTGCGCCAGCATCGGGTTGGTGGAGAGCCCGCCGCCGACCCACAGGTCGAAGCCGGGTCCGTGCTCGGGGTGGTCGATGCCGACGAACGAGACGTCGTTGATCTCGGGGGCGCCGTCGAGCGAGGGGTGCCCGGAGGCCGAGGTCTTGAACTTGCGCGGCAGGTTGGCGTACTCCGGCTTGCCGATGTAGCGGCGCTTGATCTCGGCCAGCGCGGGCGTGGCGTCGATGATCTCGTCCTTGGCGACCCCGGCGACGGGGGAGCCGAGGAATCCGCGCGGGGAGTCGCCGCAGGCCTCCAGGGTGCTGAGTCCGACGGCCTCGAGGCGCGACCAGATCTCGGGCACGTTCTCGATGTCGATCCAGTGGTACTGGATGTTCTGCCGGTCGGTGATGTCGGCGGTGTTGCGGGCGAAGTCGGTGGAGATGCCGCCGAGGGTGCGCAGCTGCGCCGGGCCCAGCAGGGCGCCGTCGCTGCGGACGCGCATCATGAAGTACCGGTCGTCGAGCTCGTGCGGCTCCAGGGTGGCCGTCTTGCCACCGTCGAAGCCGGGGGCGCGCTGGGTGTAGAGGCCCATCCAGCGGAAGCGGCCGCGCAGGTCGGCGGGGTCGATGGAGTCGAAGCCGCGCTTGGAGTAGATGTTGCGGATGCGGGCCTCGACGTTGAGCGGGTTGTCGTCCTTCTTGGACTGCTCGTTGGCGTTGAGCGGCTCGCTGTAGCCGAGCGCCCACTGGCCTTCACCGCGCTTGGGACGCGGACGGGCGGGGCGAGGAGCGGTGGCCTGGTTCGACATGAAGACGGATCCTTGGGCGGTTGTGAGACGCGCGACTCGTCAGGGCCCGACCTCGTCGTCGGGTTGACCTTCCGGACCGGGCGCCCGGGGACTGGTGGTCGTCGGGCGGGCGGCCGTCGGCTCGCGGGGGAGGATCGACGGCGGTCAGGAAGGCCAACACATCATGCTGCGGGTGCGCCCGAGGTCCACGTGGCGTCGAACCACGAGGTAGGCGTGTGTTGCAGCGCTGATCATGTCAAGGAGTCTCAGGGCTCGGACGTCCCGACCACAAACTCGAATCTCGTGGAGTGAGACGCTGCTCCAGAATGTGAGACGTGTCGTGGCGGGTCACGCCTGAGCCGCGAAGGCGTGCGGCCCACGTCACACCATGGCCCCGGGCGAGGGCGGGCTGGCGGTCGGCGCCGACGTCACTACGCTGGGGCCATGACGGACGACCTGATCAGCAGCGCGTACACCCAGGCCCTCGAGGTCATCGCCTCGGTCGAACCCCGCATCGCGGACGCGACCCGCCAGGAGCTGGCCGACCAGCGGGCCTCGCTCAAGCTGATCGCCAGCGAGAACTACGCCTCGCCGGCGGTGCTGCTGACGATGGGCACCTGGTTCAGCGACAAGTACGCCGAGGGCACGGTCGGCCACCGCTTCTACGCGGGCTGCCAGAACGTCGACACCGTCGAGTCGCTCGCCGCCGAGCACGCCCGCGAGCTGTTCGACGCGCCGTACGCCTACGTCCAGCCGCACTCCGGCATCGACGCCAACCTGGTCGCCTTCTGGTCGATCCTCGCCCACCGCATCGAGACCCCGGCCCTGCAGAAGCTCGGCGCCAAGAACGTCAACGAGCTGAGCGAGGAGGACTGGGAGGCGCTGCGCCACGAGTTCGGCAACCAGCGCCTGCTGGGCATGTCCCTCGATGCCGGCGGCCACCTCACCCATGGCTTCCGCCCGAACATCAGCGGCAAGATGTTCCACCAGCAGCAGTACGGCACCGACCCCGAGACCGGGCTGCTCGACTACGACGCCGTGGCGGCGAAGGCCCGCGAGTTCAAGCCGCTCGTCCTGGTGGCCGGCTACTCGGCCTACCCGCGCCGGGTGAACTTCGCCAAGATGCGCGAGATCGCCGACGAGGTCGGCGCCACGCTGATGGTCGACATGGCCCACTTCGCGGGCCTGGTCGCCGGCAAGGTGTTCACCGGCGACGAGAACCCGGTGCCCTTCGCGCACCTCACCACCACGACGACGCACAAGTCGCTGCGCGGCCCGCGCGGCGGCCTGGTCCTGGCCCAGGAGGAGTACGCCGCCGACGTCGACCGCGGCTGCCCGATGGTGCTCGGCGGCCCGCTCTCGCACGTGATGGCGGCCAAGGCCGTGGCCCTCGCCGAGGCGCGCCAGCCGGCGTTCCAGACCTACGCCCAGCAGGTCGCCGACAATGCCCAGTCGCTGGCCGAGGGCTTCGTCTCGCGCGGCGCGAAGCTCGTCACCGGCGGCACCGACAACCACATCGTGCTCCTCGACGTGTCCTCCTTCGGGCTCACCGGCCGCCAGGCCGAGTCGGCGCTGCTCGACGCGGGAGTCGTCACCAACCGCAACTCGGTGCCCCAGGACCCGAACGGTGCCTGGTACACCTCCGGCGTCCGGCTCGGCACACCCGCGCTCACGACCCGCGGCTTCGGCCACGACGAGTTCGACAACGTCGCCGACCTGATCGTGCAGGTGCTCTCCAACACCCAGCCGGGCACCACCAAGGCCGGCGGGCCGTCGAAGGCGTCGTACGTCCTCGCCGACGGGGTGGCCGACAAGGTGAAGGCCGCCTCGGGCGAGATGCTCGACAAGCACCCGCTCTACCCGGGTCTGGAGCTCAGCTGACGCTCAGCGCCAGAGGTACTCCATCTCGGGGCGGCCGCTGCCGCCGTACCGGGGGCGGCGCTCGGCCTGCCCGGTCTCGGCGAGGTGCTCGAGGTAGCGGCGGGCGGTGACCCGGGAGGCGCCGACCGCGTCGGCGACCTCGGTCGCGGACATCGGCGTGCCGGCGTCGCGCAGCGCCGCGGTGACCTCGCGGAGCGTCTCCGCGCTCATGCCCTTGGGCGGCGCCGTACCGGACGCGGGGCGCAGCGAGCCGAACAGCTGGTCCACCTCGTCCTGCACCACCTCGGTCGGGGCCGCCGCGAGCCGGGCGCGGTACGCGGCGTACTGCTCGAGCTTGGCCCGGAACGTCGCGAAGGTGAACGGCTTGAGCAGGTAGAGCACAACGCCCTGGGCGACCGCGTGGCGCACGACGTCCGCGTCGCGGGCCGAGGTCACCGCGATGACGTCGCAGAGGTGCCCGGCGGCCCGCAGCCGCTGCAGCAGCCCGAGCCCGTGGCCGTCGGGCAGGTGCATGTCGAGCAGAATCAGGTCGACGTGCCGGTCCTGGGTCAGGAACCGGGCCGCCTCGGCGGCCGAGCGGGCGATGCCGGCGACCTCGAACCCCTCGACCCGTGCGGTGTACGCCGCATGTGCCTCCGCGGCGAGCGCCTCGTCCTCCACGACCAGCACCCGGACGGTCATCCCGGCCCACCACTCGCCGGGACCCGGGCGGGGCGCAGGGTCACGGTGAACTCCGCGCCGCCGTGCGCGGAGGTGCCGATGGCGACGTCGCCGCCGTGGCGACGCGCCACCTGGCCCACGAGCGCGAGGCCGACGCCGCGGCCGCCGAGGTCGTCGGCCGAGGTCTTCGTGGTCCAGCCCCGGTCCATCGCGCGGGCCGCCTGCTCGGGGGTGAGCCCGGGACCGCTGTCGCCGACGCCGATGCGGACCGCGTCGAGGTCGCCGCCGAGCCGCACCGTGACCCGTCGGTCCGGCCGGCCGGTCACCGCGTCGAGGGCGTTGTCGACGAGGTTGCCGAGGACGGTGACCAGGTCGCGCCCGGCCACGGCCTCGCCGAGGTCGGGCAGGTCGCCCTCGATGGTGAGGTCGATCCCGCGCTCGGCGGCGTCCGCGCTCTTGCCGAGCAGCAGGGCGGCCACCACCGGGTCGCCGACCGCGCCGACCATCCGGTCGGTCAGGTGCTGGGCCACCTCGAGCTCCTCGGTCGCGAACGCCACCGCCTCCTCCGGGCGGCCCATCTCGATCAGGGACACCACGGTGTGCAGCCGGTTGGCGGCCTCGTGGTTCTGCGAGCGCAGCGACTCGGTGAGGCTCCGCACCACGTCGAGCTCGCCGGTGACCGAGCGCAGCTCGGTGTGGTCGCGCAGGCTCACCACGGCGCCCACGTCCCGGCCCTGCCAGGAGGCGGGTGCCGAGCTGACGACCAGCACGTGCTCGCCGGCGACGTAGATGTCGTCGGCCTCGGTGGTCCGCCCGAGCGCCGCGGCCACCAGCCCGGGCGGCAGGTCGAGCTCGTCGAGGGGGCGCCCGACCACGTCGTCGGGCAGCGCCAGCAGCCGCCGGGCCTCGTCGTTGACCAGCTGGACCCGGCCGCGGTCGTCGATCAGCAGCAGCCCCTCGCGGACCGCGTGCAGGACAGCGCTGTAGTACTCGTACATCCGGGTGATCTCGCGCTCACCCAGCCCGTGGGTCTGGCGGCGCAGGCGCCGGCTCACCAGCCAGACACCGGCCAGCCCGGCGGCGAGCACCGCCGCCCCGGCGAGCAGGATCAACGCCAGGTCGCGGCGGAGCTGCTGGTCGATCCGGGAGACGGTGATGCCCACCGAGACCAGGGCGACCACGTCGCCGTGGTCGTCGAGGACGGGGACGACGGAGCGCATCGACGGGCCCAGGGTGCCGGTGTACTCCTGGGTGAAGACCTGGCCCTGCGGCGCGCCGCCGAGGTCGCCGACGAAGGGCTGGCCGATCCGGTCGGGATCGGGGTGGGTGTACCGGGTCCGGTCCAGCTTCATCACCACCACGAAGTCCACGCCGGTGTCGCGCCGGACCTTCTCGGCGTACGGCTGGAGCGCGACGGACGGGTCGGTGTCCCGGAGGGCGGCGACCACGGTGGGGGAGTCGGCGACCGCCTCGGCCACGGCCACCGCGCGGTCGGTGGCGGTCGTCCGGGCGTCCCGGCGGGCGTCGTACGCCGCGAGGACGAGGGCCCCGACGACGAGGACGAGCACGACCAGCACCTGCAGGACCAGGATCTGGCGCGCGACCGACGGCTCCCGTCCGGTGCCACGCCTGCCCATGCGGGGGATTGTGCCGCACCGCCCCGGGTACGGACGCCGGCGACCACAACGACCACAACAGTGACCGGCGTCACTAGCCGTCCCACGATGGGCGCACCAGCCGGGTCCAGCCCGGCGAAGACCTGGAGGAACTCATGAGCGTCACCGTCCCCGAGCCGCGCGGCACAGCCAGGCCGCGGCGCCAGAACCGCACCCACTACCTCTATGTCGCGGTCGTCGCCGCGGTCGGCCTCGGCATCCTCGTCGGGCTGCTGTTCCCCGACTTCGCCGTCGAGCTGAAGCCGCTCGGCACGGCGTTCGTCGCCCTGATCAAGATGATGATCCAGCCGGTCATCTTCTGCACGATCGTGATCGGCGTCGGGTCGGTGCGCAGCGCCGCCCGGGTCGGCAAGGTCGGCGGGCTCGCCCTGGCCTACTTCCTCGCGATGTCGACCGTGGCGCTGGCCATCGGCCTGGTCGTCGGCAACATCCTGCACCCCGGCTCGGGCCTGCACCTGACCGACGAGGCCGCGAGCGCCGGAGCCGCGCAGGCCGAGGGAGCAGGCACCACCACCGACTTCCTGCTGGGCATCGTCCCGACCTCGCTGTTCTCCGCGCTCACCTCGGGTGAGGTGCTCGAGACGCTGCTGGTCGCGCTGCTGGTCGGCTTCGCCGTCCAGGCCATGGGCCGCACCGGCGAGCCGATCCTGCGCGGCGTCGGGCACGTGCAGCGGCTGGTCTTCCGGGTCCTGTCCATGATCATGTGGGTCGCACCCGTCGGTGCCTTCGGCGCGATGGCCGCGGTGGTCGGCGAGACCGGCGTGGACGCGCTGAAGAGCCTGGCCGTGCTGATGCTCGGCTTCTACGTCACCTGCGCGCTGTTCGTCTTCGTGGTGCTCGGCACGCTGCTCAAGGCGGTCACCGGCGTCAACGTCTTCAGCCTCTTCAAGTACCTCGGCCGGGAGTTCCTGCTGATCCTGTCGACCTCGTCCTCCGAGTCGGCGCTGCCCCGCCTGATCGCGAAGATGGAGCACGCCGGCGTCGACAAGCCGACCGTGGGCGTGGTGGTGCCGACCGGCTACTCCTTCAACCTCGACGGCACCGCGATCTACCTGACCATGGCGTCGCTCTTCATCGCCTCCGCGCTGGGCGACCCGCTGAGCATCGGCGAGCAGGTCTCGCTGCTGCTGTTCATGATGATCGCCTCCAAGGGCGCCGCCGGCGTCACCGGTGCGGGCATGGCCACCCTGGCCGGTGGGCTGAGCTCGCACCGCCCCGAGCTGCTCGACGGGGTCGGCCTGATCGTGGGCATCGACCGGTTCATGTCCGAGGCGCGGGCGCTGACCAACTTCGCCGGCAACTCGGTGGCCACCGTGCTGATCGCGCACTGGACCGGCGGCCTCGACCGGGCCCGGCTGGACCGGGTGCTCGTCGGCGAGGAGCCCTTCGACGAGACCACGATGCTCGACGAGGACGAGGACCACGCCGTCCTCGAGCCGTCGCCGGTCGCCACGCAGCCCGTGTGACCTGCGCACGACGCCCCCGCCCGCACGCTGCGGGCGGGGGCGTCGTCACGTCACAGCGTGGGCGTCGCGCGCTCCACGATCGCCTTCAGGTCACCGCCGTCGAGGGTGCCGAACGTGCCGTCGTACGACGTGCCGAGCCGCGAGGCGCAGAACGCGTCGGCGACCTCCGGGGGAGCGAAGCGGACCAGCAGCGAGCCCTGGAGGCAGGCGGCCATCCGGCCGGCCAACCGTCGTGCGGAGGACTCGAGCGTGGCGGCGTCGCCGAGCAGCGCCAGCGTCTCGTCGACGGCCCGGTCCAGGCGCGGGTCCGCGCCGCGGGCCAGGCCCACCTCGGTGATCCACGCCTCGAGCACCTCCGGCTCCCGCGACAGGGCGCGGAGCACGTCGAGGGCGTTGACGTTGCCGGAGCCCTCCCACACGGAGTTCAGCGGTGCCTCGCGGTAGAGCAGCGGCATCACGGACTCCTCGACGTACCCGTTCCCGCCGAGGCACTCCAGCGCCTCCGCGACCATGAACGGGGTCCGCTTGCAGACCCAGAACTTCGCCAGCGGCAGCGCGATCCGGCGCAGCGCGGCCTCGTGCGCACGCTCCCGGTGGTCGAGCTTGTCGAGACCGTCGACGGCCGCGGCCAGCCGGACCGCCACCGCGGTGGCGGCCTCGGTCTCGACCGCGAGGTCGGCCAGGACGTTCTGCATCAGCGGCTTGTCGATCAGCAGCGAGCCGAAGGCGGAGCGGTGCGCGGCGTGCCAGGTCGCCTCGTTGAGCGCCCGGCGCATCAGCGACGTCGAGCCGAGCACGCAGTCGAGCCGGGTCGCGGCCACCATCTCGATGATCGTGCGGACGCCGCGGCCCTCGTCGCCGAGCCGGTGGGCGACGGTGCCGTTGAACTCCAGCTCCGAGGACGCGTTGGACCGGTTGCCCAGCTTGTCCTTGAGGCGGACGACGTCGAGCTGGTTGCGGGTCCCGTCGGCCAGCACCCGCGGCACCACGAAGCAGGTCACGCCACCCTCGCCTGAGTCCGAGGGAGCCTGGGCGAGCACCAGGAAGACGTCGTTCATCGGCGCCGAGGTGAACCACTTGTGCCCGTGCAGGGTGTACTCACCGTCGGTCGACGTCGGGCGCGCCTGCGTCACGTTGGCGCGCACGTCCGAGCCGCCCTGCTTCTCGGTCATCCCCATCCCGGCCAGCACTCCGCGCTTGGTCGACGCGAGCCGCACCCCGGGGTCGTACGTCGTCGAGGCGAGCAGCGGCGTCCACTCCTTGGCCATGGCATCGTCGGCCCGCAGCGCCGGCACCGCGGCGTACGTCATCGAGATCGGGCAGCCGTGCCCGGGCTCGGTGTGCGACCAGGCCATGAAGCCGGCGGCGCGGCGTACGTGCGCGTGCGGCGAGTCCGACTCCCACGGTGCGGCCGCGAGGCCGTGCCCGACGGCCCGCTCCATCAGCCAGTGCCACGACGGGTGGAACCGGACCTCGTCGATCCGGTTGCCGTAGCGGTCGTACGGCGTCAGCTGCGGGTGGTTCTCGTTGGCGAGCACGCCGTGCTCGCGTGCCTCGGCCGTGCCGGCCTCGGCCCCGAGCGCGGTGAGGTCGGCGACGACCTCGGCCGACCCGTGCCGCTCGACGGCCTCGACCAGCGCCATGTCGGAGGTGACCACGTTGTGGCCGACGAGCGGGGGAGACTGGTTGGTGACGACCCGGATGTCGTCCGGAGTGTGCGGCGTCATACGGATACCGTAGGCCCATGGCCCAGTCGGAGATCCGCCCGTCCGGGGCGGCTCCGACCACCACCCGCGCGGCCTGGGTGCAGAGCACCCGGGAGGTGGTCTGGCGCCTGGTCGTGACGACCGTGAGCTCCTGCCTGCGCTACCGGGTGACCGGGCTGGCGGCCGAGGCGGCCTTCTTCGCGGTGCTCTCGGTGCCGCCCCTGATCTTCGCGATGGCCGGCGCGATCGGCTACGTCACCGACCGGTTCACCCCGGCGCAGGTGGCCGACGTCCGCGCGGCCGTGATCGACCTCTCGGAGCGCGCGCTCACGGAGAGCGCCGTGAACCGGATCATCATCCCGACCATCGACGACGTGCTGAAGGGCGGTCGCTTCGACGTCATCTCGCTCGGCTTCGTGCTGGCGCTCTGGTCCGGCTCGCGGGCGCTCAACGTGTTCGTCGACACCATCACGATCATGCACGGGCTCGGCGGGCGCCGGGGGATCGTCAAGACCCGGGCCCTGTCCTTCGCGCTCTACGTGCTGGCCATGGTCACCGGCGTGCTGACGATCCCGCTCGTGATCGCGGGGCCGACGCTGGTGGCGGACTGGCTGCCGACCCGCTTCGACTTCGTCATGCACTTCTACTGGCCCACGGTCGTGGTGGTGTGCGTCTGCTTCCTCGCCACGCTCTACCACGTGTCGGTGCCGGTGCGGACCAACTGGAGCTTCAACCTCCCCGGCGCCTCGTTCTCCCTGGTCGTGTGGATCCTCGGCTCCTACCTGCTGCGCTGGTTCCTGACGGCCACCGCGGCCGACTCGAAGTCGATCTACGGCCCGCTCTCGGCGCCGATCGCCATCCTGGTCTGGCTCTACCTGGTCGCGATCGCGGTGCTCGTCGGCGCGGCGGTCAACGCCGCCTTCGACACCGTGTTCCCCCAGAAGGCCACGACCCGCGCCCGGCTCGAGCTGGTGCAGCGGCTCCGCTCGATGGCGGTGCGGGACCGGCCGAGCTGACGGTCGTGCGCGCTGCCGGCCCACCCGTCGACTACATTCAGCCCGTGCCCGACGAGCCCAGCGACGCGTCCCCGGGAACGACCCGCGGCAAGGTCGCCCTCCCGGACCGGTCGCGGTCTCCCTGGTGGGAGCTCGGCCGCCGCCTGCTCGCCGCGATGACGATCCTCGTCGGCACTGTCCTGATCGTCTACCTCGACCGTGACGGCTACCGGGACGGCAACGACCCGCCGTTCTACGGCGTGAACCTGGTCGACTCGATCTACTACACGACCGTCACGCTGAGCACGACCGGCTACGGCGACATCGCCCCGGTCACCGAGCGGGCCAGACTGGTGAACGCGTTCGTCATCACCCCGGCCCGCATCGCCTTCCTGGTGCTGCTGATCGGGACCACCCTGGAGGTGCTCGCCTCCCAGGGCCGCGAGATGTTCCGGGTCGCCCGGTGGAGGAAGAGCATGGGAGAGCACGTCGTCGTGGTCGGCTACGGCACCAAGGGCCGTAGCGCCGTCGAGACGCTGGTCAACAACGGCCAGGACCGTGAGGGCATCGTCGTCGTCGACCCGAGCACCATCGCCCTGCAGGACGCCCACGCGGACGGGCTCGCGGTGGTCACCGGCGACGCCACCCGGCGCGAGGTGCTCCGGCGGGCGGGGGTGGCCACGGCCAACCAGGTCATCATCACCACGAACCGCGACGACTCCAACGTGCTCGCCACGCTCACGGTCCGCCAGCTGAACCCGGACGCCTGGATCGTGGCCGCGGTCCGCGAGCAGGAGAACGTGCCGCTGATGCGCCAGTCCGGCGCCAACTCGGTGATCACCTCCTCCGACGCCGTGGGCCGGCTGCTCGGGCTGTCGTCGCTGTCGCCCACGCTCGGCTCGGTGATGGAGGACCTGCTGACGTACGGCGAGGGGCTCGAGGTCGCCGAGCGGGACCTGCTGGTCTCCGAGGTCGGCAAGCAGCCGCAGACGCTGCCCGACCAGGTCATCGCCGTCGTGCGCGACGAGAAGGTCTACCGGTACTTCGACCCGGTCGTCACCCAGCTCGCCCGCGGGGACCGGCTGATCGTCGTCCGTCCCGCCAAGGAGCTGCCGTGGGCGCCCCGCCCCGGAACCCACGGCGAGGACCTCGCGAGCGAGCACGAGTAGAAGCTGTTTCACCCTTCCGGGTGTGGTCCGGGCCGGTCGCGCGCTTCAGGCTGGGCCGTGCAGCGCACCGAGCGTGCTCGCCGTCCCCGAACCACGGGGGCATTCGGGGACGGTGGGCCCGTGCGAGGTCAGCCGGCCGCGACCTGCTCCGGCTCCGCGCTCGGCACCGACAGCAGCGTCATCAGCTCGGTGAGCACGCACAGGCGGAGGAAGACCGGGCTGAACGCCACGATCTCCATGGTCCCGGCGCACGACCTCATCAGCTCGCGTGCGCGGACCAGGACGCCGAGTGCCGAGGCGTCCACGAACGTCACGCCGGCGGTGTCCAGGCGTGCGCTCCGGCAGCCGTTCCCCACCGCGTCGCTGAGTGTGCGGCGTACCTGGCCGGCGGTGAAGATGTCGAGCTCGCCGTCCATGGACAGGTGGACCTCGGGCGGTGAGACGGTCGATCGGAGCGAGAACTGCATGAGAGCCGGATTCCCGAAGCCAGGCACCATGCGGAACGGCGAGACTTCTGGTTCATTCTGCGGCCGAGAACGGAGTCGCCTTGGTTGGCGGGACACGAAAGACTCTCGGCTGCCTCGACAGTACGCCTGTCCGGCCCCGATGCCACAAGTTTCGGCGGGGGCTGTGGACGGGGGGGGTCGGCCGGGACAGCTGACTGGACCACCCGATTTCCTGCCTCGACCCTCTGGATCTGGCGCTCGTGGTGGCTAGACTGGGAGGCAGAACCGCTGGTGACCCGAGACGCCAGCCGTTCGCTCTGTCTCCGGGCAGCGCGAGCCGGAGACTTGAGCGAATCTTGAAGGAAAATCGAGGCTCTCTTCAGGTTCGCGCGAGTAGTGTTCTTCATGAACCGCCGGTGACCCGAGACGCCGGCGGTTCGTCATATTTCCGGCCGCCCGCGCCGCGCGTGAGTCAGGTCCGCGTGAGCCTGCACCGCGTCAGAAAGGTGCTGCGGGTGCCATCACTCGACGGGCACCCGCTCGTTGGACCCGTGTCTCAACTGCCCGGTCCTGCCAACGCGCTGGAAAGCGAGCCCGCCGTGTCGAGCACCCGCAAGATCCTCACCCTCCACCCGCCGCTGGGTGACAGCACCATCGACGCCATCCTGACCTCCCTCGAGACCGCCCTGGTCGAGTCCGGCGCTTCGCGGATCTGGGTCGAGTCCGAGAGCTACCCGGACCTCACGGTCATGGCGGAGATGCCCGAGCTGCAGCCGGAGCACGTCGAGCGGATCGCCTGACGGCTTGACCAGGGGCTTTCCGGGGTACGAGCCTGTCAGGCCGCACGAGGCGGCCTAACCCGAAAGGGGAGGGAAGCATGGAAATCCTCGGTGTCATCGTCGCGGGCATCATCATCGGCCTGCTCGGCAAGCTCGTCGCCCCGGGCGACAAGGACAACATCCCGATCTGGCTGACCGTCCTGTGCGGCATCGGTGGCGTGATCCTCGGGTGGTACGTCTACACCGCGTTCGGCGGCAGCGAGACCAACGGAGTGGACTGGGTCCGCTGGATCGTCGCCGTCATCGTCGCGGCCGTCCTGGTCGTGGCCGCCTCCACGCTCACGGGCAGGAACACCGGCTCGAAGCGGCACATCTTCCGGTAGTCCTCGCGGCACAGGCCCGCCTCCCGCAGCCGCGCGGGGGCGGGCCGTCGCATCGCCAGTGCCCCCGAACGGAAGGTTCACGGACGCTTCACCATGCCTTCATTGCGCTCTGACATCGTGGTGCGCACGATGACTTCCCTCTCTGGTGTGCGCGACCGGCTCGCGCGGACGGACCCCCTGGTCCCGCTCCTGTGCGCGGTGGCGACCACGCTCTACGTGCTGCACGGGTTCGACGGCTACCTCTCGCGCGACCTCGGCGACTACGCGTACGGCGGCCAGCAGGTCGCCGAGGGCGTGCCGCCGTACGTCGCGGTCGTCAACCGTGCCGGCCCGCTGGCGCACCTGATCCCCGGCATCGGTGCCCTGCTGTCGGGCTGGGTGGGGGTCGACCAGGTCGTGGGCATGCGGGTGTTCCTCATGCTCTTCGCGATCGCGGCCATCGCCGTCGCCTACCTCCTCGGCCGCGACGTCTTCCGGTCGCGGCTGGCGGGCGTGGCGGCCGCCGCCAGCCTGCTGGGCTGCCAGGGCTTCATCGCCTACGCGTCGGACGGGCCCCGTGAGAAGACCACGATGGTGCTCTTCCTGCTCGGCGCGATGCTCGCCATGGTGCATCGGCGCTGGCTGACCGTGGGCTTCTTCACCGCGCTGGCCACGCTCTGCTGGCAGCCGGTGCTCTTCGTGGTCATGGCCGGGGCCGTGACCGCCATCGTGCTGGGCCAGTCGGAGGGACGGGTCAAGGCCCTCGCACGGGTCGTGGTCGGGGGGCTGATCCCCACCGCGGTGACGGTGGCCTGCTACGCCGCGGTCGGCGCCTTCGACGTCTTCTGGGACGACTTCTTCCTCATCAACGCGCGCTACACCCGGCAGATCTCGCTCGTGACCAACCCCGACGAGGCCTGGCGGATGCTGGTCGAGGGCTACGGTCCCTCGCTCGCGCTCTTCCTCACCGGTCTGGTCGCCATCACGGTCCTGGCCGTTCGGGCGCTGTGGCCGTCGCCGGACCGCCGCGACGCCGTACGGGTCAACGTGCTGGCGACCGGCGCGATCCTGCTGGCCGGGGTGGCGTGGTCGCTGCGGGCCTTCAACGGCTTCCCGGACGCGTTCATCATGCTGCCGCCGGCCGCGCTCGGCATCGGTGGCCTGGTGGCCGGCCTCGCCCACCGGGTGTCGCTGCGCACCGCCGTGTTCGCCACCGCGGCGTGGACCGTCGCGGCGACGGCCATCGGCGCGACGTACGCGATCAGCACCCGCGACAACACGCTGGACCAGCAGCGGGCCTCGGTGGACGCGGTGCTCGACGCGCTGCCCCCGGGCGCTCGCATCCTGTCGGTCGAGGCGCCGCAGCCGCTGGTCCTCGCCCACCAGCGCAACCTCTCGAGGCTCCAGCTGTTCGGCAACGGACTCATCGACTACGTGGACGACACCTGGCCCGGCGGACGCGACGGCTACGGCCGCTGGGTCGGGCGCCAGAAGCCGACGCTGATCGCCCTCGGCAACGGCGGGACGGTGCCGGACTGGCTCGACCCCACCCTGGCCCAGGGCTACCACCGCGTCGGGACGTCGATCGGGTGGGACTGGTACGTCCACAAGGGCGTGGGGCGCCAGACCCGCGACGAGCTGCGCACGATCGTGAAGGACACCTACGTGCCGGTGGAGTGAGGCCGGGCCGATGGGGGTAGAAGCTCAACCTCCCTCCGGCTGGCATCCCACGTACGTTGGAGGGCGTGACCGACCAACCCGACACCCGCGCCGAGATCCGCGACTTCCTGGCCACTCGCCGGGCCCGGATCAGTCCCGACCAGGTCGGGCTGCCGGCCGGTGGCGGTCGCCGACGGGTGCCGGGCCTGCGGCGCGAGGAGGTCGCGGTGCTGGCAGGGGTGAGCACCGACTGGTACACGCGCCTGGAGAAGGGCCACATCGGCGGTGTCTCCGAAGACGTGCTGGAGGCCGTCGCCCGCGCGCTGCAGCTCGACGAGGCCGAGCGGGCCTACCTGTTCGACCTGGCCCGAGCCGCGCGTCCCCGGAACCGGGCCCCGAGGCCGCGCAAGCAGGCCGAGGTCCGGCCCCGGGTGCAGTGGATGCTCGACTCGATGAGCGACTCGGCCGCCTTCGTCCGCAACGGCCGCATGGACATCCTCGCGACCAACGCCCTGGCCAGAGCGCTGTACTCGCCGATGTTCTCGCCCGAGGCCACCGACGACGGGAGTCTCGCGGCCAACATCGCCCGGTACCAGTTCCTCGACCCCACGGCCCAGGAGTACTTCCCCGAGTGGGACGCCGCCGCCAACGTCACCGTGGCGCTGCTGCGCGCCGAGGCCGGCCGCGACCCGCACAACAAGGACCTGCGGCGGCTCGTCGGTGAGCTCTCCACCGTCAGCGAGGAGTTCCGCACCCGGTGGGCCGCCCACAACGTCCGCATCCACCACGCCGGCAAGAAGCAGTTCAACCACCCCGAGGTCGGCCCGCTGGATCTCGTCTACCACTCGCTCGACCTGGCCGCCGACGACGACTGGGTCCTCGACCTGACCATCTACACCGCCGAGCCCGGCACCGATTCCGCGGACCGGCTCAAGCTGCTGGCCAGCTGGGCCGCCACCCAGGTCCCCGCGTAGGGACCGCCCCGCAACCGCCAAGCCCTCCCGACACCGGGAGCGGTGCCGGCACGGCCCTGCCCACCGCCACCCGATGCCCACCCGACGCCCACCCACGCGCCCAGAGCGCAGCTTCGAAGGAGGAAGCCATGCAGATCACCCGCAGCTCGATCGACACCGCCAAGGGACCCGGCGACTGGTTCACCGGGGACGTCTACATCGACTCCGTAGCCGCCGCCCCGGCCCCGTCCCGGGTCACCGCGAACCTCGTGCACTGGCTCGACCCGGTCAGCGACGAGGAGTACGCCGCAGCGGCACCCGTCGGCTGACAGCAGCCACGTCCGAAACCCTGCACCACCACCCGCGAAGGAGCACCACCCCATGCGCGTCAACGCATACGCCGCACCCGCCGCCGGCCAGCCGCTGGCCCCGACCGTCATCGAGCGCCGCGACGTCGGGTCCAACGACGTCCTCATCCACATCGAGTACGCCGGCATCTGCCACTCCGACATCCACACCGTCAACGGCGACTGGGGGCCGCAGCCGTTCCCCGTCGTACCCGGGCACGAGATCGTCGGCACCGTGACCGAGGTCGGCGCCGCGGTCAGCACCCACGAGGTCGGTGACCGGGTCGGCGTCGGCTGCATGGTCAACTCCTGCGGCGAGTGCACCAACTGCCGCAACGGCGACGAGCAGTACTGCCTCGACGGGATGGTCCCCACCTACGCCGGCACCGACCGCGACGGCACCACGACCCAGGGCGGCTACTCCACCCACGTCGTCGTCGACGCCGACTACGTGCTCTCCGTCCCCGACGGCCTCGACCCGGCCGCCGCAGCGCCGCTGCTGTGTGCCGGCATCACCACCTACGCACCGCTCCGCCGCTGGGGCGCCGGACCGGGCAGGAAGGTGGCCATCGTCGGTCTCGGCGGACTCGGCCACATGGCGGTCCGGATCGCCCACGCCCTCGGCGCAGAGGTCACCGTGCTGTCGCAGTCGCTGAAGAAGCAGGAGGACGGCCTCCGGCTGGGCGCGGACCACTACCACGCGACGTCCGACCCCGACACCTTCGAGCAGCTCGCCGGCCGGTTCGACCTGATCGTCAACACCGTCAGCGCCCCGATCGACGTCGACGCCTACCTGGGGCTGCTCGCCGTCGACGGAACCCTGGTCAACGTCGGTGCTCCGGCTGAGCCGCTCAGCCTGAACGTGTTCTCGCTGATCGGCGCGCGTCGGTCCTACGCCGGGTCGATGATCGGTGGCATCGCCCTGACCCAGGAGATGCTGGACTTCTGCGCCGAGCACCGCATCGGGGCCGAGGTCGAGGTGATCCCGGCCGACCAGGTGAACGAGGCCTACGAGCGCGTCCTGGCCTCCGACGTCCGGTACCGGTTCGTCATCGACACCGCGACCCTGGCCTGAGACCAGACCGGAGCCCCCCGTCGGCACGACAACCGTCGGCGGGGGCGCTCCGGTCCCGGACGGCCGGCCAATTGCCTTGCGGTGCTCACGCCACGAGCCCCTAGGGTGTTGCCCCATGGCGTCGGTCAAGCAGTTCCAGGTCACCTTCGACTGCGCAGAGCCCGAGCGCGTCGCTCGTTTCTGGTGCGAGGTGCTGGGGTACGTCGTGCCGCCGCCACCGGAGGGGTTCGCCACGTGGGGCGACTTCGATCGCGCGCTGCCCCCTGAGGACCAGGGTTCGGCGTTCGCCTGCGTCGACCCCTCGGGCGTGGGCCCGCGACTGTTCTTCCAGCGCGTTCCCGAGGGCAAGGTCGCCAAGAACCGGCTGCATCTCGACGTGCGGGTCGGCACCGGGCTCGTGGGGGAGGAGCGCCTGGCCGCACTGGAGGCCGAGTGCGCACGCCTGCTCCCGCTGGGCGCGACACGCGTGCGACTGCTGCTCGCCGACGAGGACAACGAGTCGTGCCTCGTGATGCAGGACGTCGAGGGCAACGAGTTCTGTCTCGACTGAGTGCCCGCCGCCCGGCGCCGAAATGAGCACCGCCCCTGATCGCGTGATTCGCGTCAGGGGCGGGTTTCGTGCTGGTGGGCGATACTGGGTTTGAACCAGTGACCTCTTCCGTGTCAAGGAAGCGCGCTACCACTGCGCCAATCGCCCGTGAGCAACAACGATCCCACAGGTGGGACCGATGGTGTTCGAGGTGGAGACGGGATTTGAACCCGTGTAGACGGATTTGCAGTCCGTTGCCTCGCCTCTCGGCCACTCCACCGTGGAGGCCAAACCGTGAGAGAGACCTCTCCGAGCGGACGACGAGGCTCGAACTCGCGACCTCAACCTTGGCAAGGTTGCGCTCTACCAACTGAGCTACGTCCGCTTGTCTCTCCGCTTCCCGGCTGCCCGGGCCGCGGCGACGTGAGAACAGTAGCCGATGCCTGTGGGGGTGCAAAATCGACCCCCGGTGGGCGTGTTCACCTGCGGTTCGCGGCCCGTTCCGACTCCTAGAGTGGCCCTCATGCGCGCCTGGATCAACGGTCATCTGATGTCCGACCCCACCGCCGCGGCGGTCCGGGTCACCGACCACGGGTTGACCGTGGGGGACGGGGTCTTCGAGGCGATCAAGGTGGTCGACGGCCTGCCGTTCGCCCTGACCCGACACCTGGAGCGCCTCGCCCGCTCGGCAGCGGGGCTCGGCCTCCCCGGGCTCGACGAGGACGCCGTACGCCGGGGGGTCGCCGCGGTGCTGGAGGGCCAGGACCTGCCGCTGGGCCGGATCCGGATCACCTACACCGGTGGCCCGGCCCCGCTCGGCTCCGGCCGCGGCGACGAGCCGCCCACGCTGGTCGTGGTGGCCGACGCGATGGCGCCGTGGCCGGCGACGACCCGGGTGGCGACGGTGCCGTGGCCGCGCAACGAGCGCGGGGCCCTCGCCGGCCTCAAGACCACGTCGTACGCCGAGAACGTCGTCGCGCTGGCCGCCGCCAAGGAGCGCGGTGCCACGGAGGCGATCTTCGCGAACCTGGCGGGCCACCTGTGCGAGGGCACGGGCTCGAACGTGTTCTACGTCGTCGAGGGTGAGCTGCGCACCCCCACGCTGGCCAGCGGCTGCCTGGCCGGGGTCACCCGCGCGCTGGTCCTGGAGTGGTTCGGCGGCGTCGAGGTCGACGAGCCGATCGAGGCCGTCGAGGCCGCGAGCGAGGTGTTCCTGACCTCGACCACCCGCGACGTCCAGGGCGTCTCGGCGTGGGACGCCCGCGAGCTGCCCGCGCCCGGACCGGTCACCCGCGAGGTCGCGGCGCTGTGGGCCGAGCGGGAGCCCGAGCTGCTGGGCAGCTGAGGCGTCGGGCTACGCCGGACGCAGCAGGTCGGCCACCAGGCCGTCCAGGTCGAGATGGTCGCTCTCGGTGCCGGCCGGGACGGCCGCCAGGGTGCGGGTGAGGAACCGGTACACCTCGTGCGTGTGCGCCTGGGCGATCAGCTGGCCGCCGGGGGAGCGGAACTCCAGCACGACGACCGCACGCCCCTCGTGGTCGATGCTCGGCCACATCTCGAGGTCGCCCTGGCCGGCGGGATCGGTCAGCGCCCGCAGCAGCGTGGCGCGGCACATCGCCCAGCGCACGTCGCCCTGGGCGGACGGGAACGTGATCCACACGGCGTACGGGTCGTCGGGGTCGTACCCGAAGGACGCCACGAGCTCGACCCCGCGCCCGCGCGCGTCCACGCACTGCAGGGTCAGCTCCTGGGAGAGCGTCCGAGAGATCGGCTGGTGGGTCACGTCGGCTCTCGCCCCGTCCTGGATCTTGACCGGCCCCCGTAGTCGGTCCTGTGACAAGACGGTGCACCCGTGGTGCCGTGACGCAAAAGGGACCAAGGGCCCCAGAATGTGAGTACGCCGGACGCATGCGCTAAAGTCTGCGACCGCAGCACGGGAGCTACCGTGAGGCACAACCGGGGCGATTGGCGCAGTGGTAGCGCGCTTCGTTCACACCGAAGAGGTCACTGGTTCGAACCCAGTATCGCCCACCAGTTCCACGATGAGGGCCGCGCTACGAGGTGGTAGCGCGGCTCTGTCGTTTGCACCGAAGAGGTCACTGGTCCGAAACCGGTGTCGCCCCCCGAACAGCATCCAGCACGGACCGGAATGATCACTCGTTCCGGGCCGTTCTGCATCTCATGACAACCATCGGACTCATCGGAGCAGGACACATCGGCAGCACCGTCGCACGCCTCGCGGTCGCCGCGGGGCACGTCGTCGTGCTCAGCAACAGCCGGGGGCCGGAGACCCTCGTCGATCTCGTGGACGAGCTGGGGGAGCGCGCCAGCGCGGCCACTGCCGCCGAGGCCGCGGCCGCGGGGGACATCGTCGTCGTGACGATCCCGCTCAAGAGCTACCGCGAGGTCCCGGTCGAGCCGCTGCGCGGCAAGATCGTGATCGACACGAACAACTACTACCCGCAGCGCGACGGCCACATCGCCGAGCTGGACGACGAGTCCACGACCGTCTCCGAGCTGCTCCAGGCGCACCTGCCGGAGTCGAACGTGGTCAAGGCGTTCAACAACATCTACTTCGGCCACCTCCTCGAGCTCGCCCGCCCGTCGGGCAGCGAGGACCGCAGCGCCCTGGCGATCGCCGGCGACGACGAGGGCTCCAAGAAGGCGGTGGCCGACTTCCTCGACGACATCGGGTACGACACCGTCGACGCCGGTCCGTTGTCCGAGGGCTGGCGCTACCAGCGCGACACCGCGGCGTACGGCACGCCGTACACCGAGGGCTGGGGCACCGCGGACATGAAGCCGCGCACCGGCGACGCCGACCGGGTCCGGGACCTGTTGGCCAAGGCGCAGCGCTACCGCGACATGGCGGGGTGAGCCCGACCGGCCCCGGGTGCCACCGGGGCCGGCCGGACGGTCACCTCAGCCCGACGACCGTCAGCGTCAGGGCGGCGTTCGCGGCCGACGCCGGCGTGACGATGCCTAGCGACCCGCCGCGAGCGCGACGGCGGCGAGGAGCGGGATCCGGCGGGACCTCCGGGACACGCCGCACGTCGTGCGCGGCCGCCGTACCGGCCTCTTGGACAACCCTGATCCGAACATGCGCGCACGCCCCCCACTGATGTGACTCCGACGCCTCCCCAGACGGAGGCGTGGCCAATGTCGTGTAAGCGCGGCGAGGTGCGTCGAGCAGTTGGGGAGACGTCCCCAGCATTGGGTACGGTCCGACAGGAAACCGGGGCGCGTCGCCACAGGGCCGACGGATACGATCGACGGGTCCACCAGATCCCCGCATCAAGGAGCATTCCTGTGTCCGACATCAAGGTCGTCCTCGTCCACGCCGACGCGCGTGAGGACCGGACGGTCACGACGGGCACCAAGGCGTGGGAGCTGTACGCCGAGGACCCCACGATCATCGCGGCGCGCGTCGGCGGTTCGCTCAAGGACCTGGCCCACGAGCTCGGCGACGGCGACGAGGTCGAGGGTGTCGCCATCGACAGCCCGGACGGCCGCGACATCCTGCGGCACTCCACCGCGCACGTGATGGCGCAGGCGGTGCAGGAGCTCTTCCCTGAGGCGAAGCTCGGCATCGGCCCGCCGGTCGAGAACGGCTTCTACTACGACTTCGACGTGGCGACCCCGTTCGTCCCCGAGGACCTCGAGAAGATCGAGACCCGGATGCGCAAGATCGTCAAGGAGGGCCAGCGCTTCTCCCGGCGCCCGGTCTCCGACCACGACGCGATCGCCGAGCTCAAGGACGAGCCCTACAAGATCGAGCTGATCGGGCTGAAGGGCTCCGGGCACGCCGAGGGCGCCGCCGAGGGCGCGAGCGTCGAGGTCGGCGCCGGCGAGCTGACGATCTACGACAACGTCCGCCGCAACGGCGACGTGGCCTGGAGCGACCTGTGCCGCGGTCCGCACCTGCCGACCACCAAGCGGATCCCGGCGTTCAAGCTGATGCGCTCGGCCGCGGCGTACTGGCGCGGCGACGAGAAGAACAAGCAGCTCCAGCGCATCTACGGCACCGCCTGGGAGTCCAAGGATGCGCTCGAGGAGCACCTGCACCGGATCGAGGAGGCCGAGCGTCGGGACCACCGCAAGCTCGGCCGCGACCTCGACCTGTTCAGCTTCCCCGACGAGATCGGCTCCGGCCTGCCGGTCTTCCACCCCAAGGGGGGTGTCATCAAGCGCGTGATGGAGGACTACGTCCGCCAGCGCCACATCGAGGAGGGGTTCGAGTACGTCGGCACCCCCCACATCGCCAAGGAGGGGCTGTTCTACACCTCCGGACACCTGCCCTACTACGGCGAGGGCATGTTCCCTGCACTCGACGTGGACGAGATGGCCTACCGCCTCAAGGCCATGAACTGCCCGATGCACAACCTGATCTTCCGCTCGCGCCAGCGCTCCTACCGGGAGCTGCCGCTGCGGCTCTTCGAGTTCGGCTCGGTATACCGTCACGAGAAGTCCGGCGTCGTCCACGGCCTGACCCGCGTGCGCGGCTTCGCGCAGGACGACTCGCACTCCTACGTCACCCCTGAGCAGGCCCCGGCGGAGATCCAGCACCTGCTGGACTTCTGCCTCAGTCTCTTCCGCGACTTCGGGCTGGACGACTTCTACCTCGAGCTCTCGACCCGTGACGACTCCAAGCCCGACAAGTTCATCGGCTCCGACGAGGACTGGGAGATGGCGACCTCGGTGTTGGCCAAGGTCGCGACCGACTCGGGTCTCGAGCTCGTGCCCGACCCGGGCGGTGCCGCGTACTACGGCCCCAAGATCTCGGTCCAGGCGCGCGACGCCATCGGCCGGACCTGGCAGATGTCGACCATCCAGTACGACTTCAACCAGCCCTCGGCCGACCGGTTCAACCTCGAGTACATCGCCCAGGACGGCTCGCGCCAGCAGCCGGTGATGATCCACTCGGCCAAGTTCGGGTCCATCGAACGCTTCATCGGCGTGCTGGTCGAGCACTACGCCGGCGCCTTCCCTCCGTGGCTGGCCCCGGTCCAGGTGCAGGGCATCCCAGTGGCCGAGCGCCACAACGACTACCTTTACGACGTGGCGCGGCAGATGAAGGCGCGCGGCCTACGGGTCGAGGTCGACCACTCCGACGACCGGATGCAGAAGAAGATCCGCAACGCGCAGCTGCAGAAGGTGCCGTTCATGGTGATCGCCGGCGACAACGACGTGGAGGCGGGTGCGGTGTCGTTCCGCTACCGCGACGGGCACCAGGAGAACGGCGTGCCGATCGAGGAGGCCATCGCCCGGGTCGTGGCCGCGGTGGAGTCCCGCGAGCAGGTCTGAGCTAACGCACCTTCTTGGTGTAGCGGCGGCACGGCGAGATGAACGTCTCGCCGGCCGCCGTCACCTCGTAGGGGAGGTCGCCCTCGTCGGCCCAGCCCCGCCGCTCGTAGAACCGGCGCGCCCGGGCGTTGTCGACGACCACTGCCAGCCAGGCCACGTCGTGGCCGCCCTGGGCCACCTGCCGCTCGGCCTCGTCGAGCAGGCGGCCCGCCAGTCCGGTGCCCCGGTGGTCGGCGTCGACGAACACCTGCTCGACCTCGTCGTCGACCACCATCACGAAGCCGGCCACCCTGCCGCCCACCTCCGCGACCGTGGTGACCGGGACCGCCGCCGCGGTCCGTTCCCGGAACGCCGGGAGGGTGCGGGCGGCGGTGAGCCCGTCCGGCACGTGCCCGGCGTGCGCGTCGTGCCAGCCGCGGTGCCAGAGGTCCGCGACGACCGGGACGTCGTCCACGGTGGCGGGGCGCAGGGTCGGGGTCTCCATGGCGCCACCCTAGGATCGGTGGCCATGAGCGACGAGACGGTGTGCCAGGACGGAGTGGGGGACCCCGACGCCCTAGACCGGCTCTGGACCCCGCACCGGATGGCCTACATCCGCGGGGAGAGCAAGCCGGCCGACGACTCGACGGGGGAGTGCCCGTTCTGCCGGATCCCGCGGCTCGACGACGCCGAGGGGCTCGTCGTACGACGGGGCGAGCACGCGTTCGCCGTGCTCAACCTCTACCCCTACGCCCCCGGCCACCTGATGGTCTGCCCCTACCGTCACATCGCGGACTACACCGAGACCACCGACGCGGAGGCGGCCGAGATGGCCGACCTGACCCGCGAGGCGATGCGGGTCGTGCGGAAGGTCTCCGGCGCGGCCGGCTTCAACATCGGCATGAACCAGGGACACATCGCGGGCGCCGGCATCGCTGCCCACCTGCACCAGCACGTCGTGCCCCGCTGGCCCGGTGACCAGAACTTCATGCCGATCATCGGCCGGACCAAGACCCTGCCGGAGCTGCTGGGGGAGACACGGGCGCTGCTGGCCGAGGCCTGGGAGGACGGCCGATGACCGATCTCGCCGACGACGCCGCGCTGGCGGCAGACCTGGTCCACGAGGCCGGGCTGCTGGCCAGGCGAATGCGCGCCGAGGGGCTGGTCGCCGAGCACAAGACCTCGGTCTCGGACATCGTGACGGCCGCCGACAAGGCCGCCGAGCGCCTCATCGTGAACCGCCTGGCCGCCGAGCGACCCCACGACGCGGTGGTCGGCGAGGAGGGCACGGACCGGCCCGGCTCCAGTGGCCGGTCCTGGGTGATCGACCCCGTGGACGGCACCTACAACTTCCACCACGGGCTGAGCTGGTGGTGCTCCGCCATCGCGCTGGAGGACGCCGACGACGTGCTGCTCGGTGCGGTGTTCCATCCCCACGACGACGCCCTCTTCGTCGGCGGCCCGGAGCTGCCGTCCACGCGCAACGGGGAGCCGCTGCCGCGCCTGGCCGACGTGGCCCTGGCCCAGACGTGCGCGACGACCTACCTGCACCCGCCCTTCCACGATCCGGCGATCGGCGCGGCGTTCGTCCGCGCGGCCTCCGGCACGGCCACCCTGCGCATGCTGGGCTCCGGGACCATGGACGCGATGGCGATCGCGCAGGGGCAGCTCGGCGTCAGCTTCCAGCACACCGTGTCCGACTGGGACCGGCTGCCCGGTGCGGCCATCATCCGGGGGGTCGGCGGCGAGGCCCGGCGTACGACGGCCGGCGGCGTCGTCTGGTCGGTGGCCGGTGCGCCCACGGCGGTGGCGGAGGTCTGCGCGGCGCTCGAGGCGGGGTGACCCGTTCTGGGGATTGCCTGCCCGCGGGCCCCGCAGCATCGTGGTGAGGGTGCGGCGGCGCCGCTGGGGGTGCTGCCCCCGACCCCGAAGGAGGCGTGCGCATGTACGCACGTTCCACCACCATCAAGGGTGACCCGAGCGCCGTCGACGCGGGGATCGCCCACGTCCGCGACGAGGTGCTCCCCAAGGTCACGACGCTGGACGGCTGCCTCGGGATGTCGTTCGTCATCGACCGTGAGACCGGCCGCGGCATCGCCACGACCGCGTGGGAGAGCGAGGAGGCCCTGAACGCCAGCGCCGAGCGGGTCGGATCGATCCGGTCGCGCGCGACCGAGATCATGAACGCCGAGGCGCCGCTGGTCGAGAACTGGGAGGTGGCGGCCATGCACCGCAACCACACCAGCCGCGACGGCTCCTGCTGCCGGATCACCTGGACCCACGCCCCGGACCTCGACACCACGGTCGACTTCTGGCGCAACGAGCTGCTCCCGAAGTTCGAGCGGATGGACGGGTTCTGCAGCGCCAGCATGCTCATCGACCGGGTGGGCAGCCGGACCTGCGGCACCGTGACGTTCGACTCCCGCGCGGCGCTCGAGGCCAGCCGTGCGGAGGCTGCGACCATCCGCGACTTGGCCGCCCGCGCCGTGGGCGTCGAGTTCCTCGACGTCGCCGAGTTCGAGCTGGCCATGGCCCACCTGCGGCTGCCCGAGCTGGTCTGACACCGCGAGGCAATGGCCCGTCGGCACCGCCGGCGGGCCATTGTCCCTCCCGGCGATCGGGAGGAGTCTGGACGTCAGCGGCGGCGCCGTCGGGCGCTGCCCCGACCCGAGGAGGCGGGCCAATGTACGCACGCTCCACCACCATCATGGGCGAGCCGGGACGCCTGGACGACGGCATCGCCTACGTGCGCGACGACGTGCTGCCGACGGTGACCGCCATGGACGGGTGTCTCGGCCTGTCCATGCTGATCGACCGCGACACCGGCCAGTGCATCGTGACGAGCTCCTGGGACTCCGAGGAGGCCATGCAGGCCAGCAACCTGCACCTCGCGCCCATGCGGATGCGTGGGGGCCAGATCATGGGCGGCCCGCCGGAGGTCGACGAGTGGGAGGTGGCGGTCATGCACCGCGACCACCCAGCGCCCGAGGGTTCCTGCTGCCGGGTGACCTGGATGCGCCTGAACCACCACGACATCGACCGGGGCATCGACCTCTACCGGGCCGCGATGCTGCCCGAGATGGAGTCGATCGACGGGTTCTGCAGCGCCAGCCTGCTGGTGAACCGGACGCTCGGCCGTGCGTGCAACACCACGACGTACGACTCGCGCGCCGCCCTGGACGCGAGCCGGGAGCGCAGCTGGACGATCCGCGACGCCGGGGTCCGCGACGCCGGCGTCGACGTGCTCGACGTGGCCGAGCTCGACCTGGCCCTCGCGCACCTGAGGCTGCCGGAGCTGGTCTGATCCCATGCCGGGGAGGCGTCGCGGCGCCGGGGCGGTGTCCGGGTAGCCTGCTCCGACCATGCTGGATCGTTTCCGCGCCTTCTGGACGAAGGTCATCTCACCGGTTGCCCACCTGCTCATCAAGCTCGGGGTCAGCGCCGACGTCGTCACGCTCGTCGGCACGCTCGGCGTGTGCACCGGAGCGCTGGTGTTCTTCCCCCAGGGCAAGTTGCTCACCGGCGTGCTGGTGATCACCGCGTTCGTCTTCAGCGACCTGCTCGACGGCCACATGGCCCGGCTGACCGGCAAGAGCAGCCCCTTCGGCGCGTTCCTCGACTCGACCCTGGACCGGATCGGCGACGGCGCGATCTTCGCGGGCCTGGCGCTGTACTTCGCGTGGGACGGCGACAGCCGCCTCTACCTGGTGCTGAGCCTGGTCTGCCTGGTGATGGGCGGGGTCACCTCCTACGCCCGCGCCCGGGCCGAGGGGCTCGGCTTCCAGGCCAAGGTCGGCATCGCGGAGCGGGCCGACCGGCTGGTGGCGATCCTGGTGATGACCGGCCTCAGCGCGATCTTCGACCTGCCGGTCCTGATGTACGTCGCGCTGTGGGCGCTGGCGGTCGCGAGCACCGTCACGGTGGTCCAGCGGGTCTGGGTGGTGCGCAAGCAGGCGCTGGCCCGGGCGGCCTCCTGACCCCGTCCCCGGATGCGGGACCTTCGGCGTGTCGCCGTAGGATTGCGGCATGGTCAACACCCCCGAGAACGCACTCCACACCCCCGGCGACGGCACCGGCACCACGCGCGTGAAGCGCGGCATGGCCGAGATGCTCAAGGGCGGCGTGATCATGGACGTGGTCACCCCCGAGCAGGCGAAGATCGCCGAGGACGCCGGCGCGGTGGCCGTGATGGCGCTGGAGCGGGTGCCGGCCGACATCCGCGCCCAGGGTGGCGTCTCCCGGATGAGCGACCCGGACATGATCGACGGCATCATCGAGGCCGTCTCGATCCCGGTGATGGCCAAGGCCCGGATCGGGCACTTCTCCGAGGCGCAGGTGCTGCAGAGCCTCGGCGTCGACTACATCGACGAGTCCGAGGTGCTCACCCCGGCCGACTACGAGAACCACATCGACAAGTGGGCCTTCACCGTCCCCTTCGTCTGCGGTGCCACCAACCTCGGCGAGGCGCTGCGCCGGATCACCGAGGGCGCGGCGATGATTCGCTCCAAGGGCGAGGCGGGCACCGGTGACGTGTCCAACGCGGTCACCCACATGCGCACCATCCGCAAGCAGATCCGCCGCCTGGCCGCGCTGGAGGCCGACGAGCTGTACGTCGCCGCCAAGGAGCTGCAGGCGCCGTACGAGCTGGTCAAGGAGGTCGCCGAGAAGGGCAAGCTCCCCGTCGTGCTGTTCACCGCCGGCGGGATCGCGACCCCGGCGGACGCGGCGATGATGATGCAGCTCGGCGCCGAGGGCGTGTTCGTCGGCTCCGGCATCTTCAAGGCCGGCAACCCGGCGCAGCGTGCCGAGGCGATCGTGAAGGCCACCACCTTCCACGACGACCCCGACGTGGTCGCCAAGGTCAGCCGCGGCCTGGGCGAGGCCATGGTCGGCATCAACGTCGAGGAGCTCCCGCAGCCGCACCGGCTCGCCGAGCGCGGCTGGTGACCGGCCCGACCATCGGGGTCTTCGCCCTCCAGGGAGACGTCCGCGAGCACCTGCGGATGCTGGGCGAGCTGGGCGTCGAGCCCCTCGCCGTACGACGCCCGACCGAGCTCGAGGCCTGCGACGGCCTCGTGATCCCGGGCGGGGAGTCGACGACGATGGCCAAGCTGGCCCGCACCTTCGAGCTGTTCGAAGCGCTGCGCGACCGGATCAAGCAGGGGATGCCCACGTTCGGCACCTGCGCCGGGATGATCATGCTGGCCGACCGGATCGAGGACGGCGCTGCCGGGCAGGAGACGCTCGGTGGGCTCGACATCACCGTGCGGCGCAACGCCTTCGGCCGCCAGGTCGACTCCTTCGAGGGCGACCTGGACTTCGCCGGTCTCGACGGGCCGGTCCACGCGATCTTCATCCGCGCACCCTGGGTCGAGTCCGTCGGCGACGACGTCGAGCCGCTCGCCCGCGTGGACCACGGCCCCGCCGCGGGTAGGATCGTCGCGGTCCGGCAGGGCCCGCTGATGGCGACCTCGTTCCACCCCGAGGTGGGCGGGGACAACCGGATCCACCGACTGTTCGTGGACCTGGTCACCGAGAGCTGAGTAGAAGAGGGACGCATGTCTGGCCACTCCAAGTGGGCGACCACCAAGCACAAGAAGGCGGTCATCGACGCCAAGCGCGGCAAGCTGTTCGCCAAGCTGATCAAGAACATCGAGATCGCCGCGAAGATGGGCGGGCCCGACCCCTCCGGCAACCCGACGCTCTACGACGCCATCCAGAAGGCGAAGAAGCAGTCGGTGCCGAACAAGAACATCGACTCCGCGGTCAAGCGCGGCGGCGGGCTCGACGGCGGTGGCGTCGACTACGAGACCATCATGTACGAGGTCTACGGGCCCCAGGGCGTGGCGCTCCTGGTCGAGTGCCTCACCGACAACCGCAACCGCGCCGCGATGGAGGTCCGCACCGCGGTCACCCGCAACGGCGGCACCATGGCCGACCCCGGCTCGGTCTCGCGCCTGTTCACCCGCAAGGGTGTCGTCGTGGTCGGCAAGAGCCAGGAGCGTGCCGGCAAGCCGGCGGAGGTCACCGAGGACGACATCCTCGAGGCCACCCTGGACGCCGGTGCCGAGGACGTGAACGACCTGGGGGAGAACTTCGAGATCCAGACGGACTCCTCCGACGTGGTCGCGGTCCGCACAGCGCTGCAGGCCGCCGGGATCGACTACGAGTCCGCCGAGGTCCAGTTCGTGGCGACCATGGACATCCCGGTGGCGGAGGTCGACGTCGCCGGCAAGGTGTTCCGTCTGGTCGACGCGGTCGACGACCTCGACGACGTGCAGAACGTGTTCAGCAACGCCGACATCTCCGACGACGTGCTCGAGGCCATCGACGCGTGACGCCGATCCGCCGGTCTCCGCGTGTCGGCGGTCCGCCCGGCGGACCCCCCGGCTAGCGTTGCTCCGAACAAACGTTCGGACGGAAGGCTGGCTCATGCGCGTGCTCGGGATCGACCCCGGCCTGACCCGCTGCGGGATGGGCGTGGTCGAGGGCCAGGTGGGCCGCCCGCTCACGCTGGTGGACGTCAACGTGCTGCGGACCTCCTCCGACCTGCCGGTCGCCCAGCGCCTGGTCACGATCGAGAAGGGCGTCGACGCCTGGCTCGACGAGTACGCCCCCGACGCGGTGGCGGTGGAGCGGGTGTTCGCCCGCTCCGACGTCTCCACCGTGATGGGCACCGCCCAGGCCAGCGGGATCGCCCTGGTCTGCGCCGCTCGGCGGGGACTGCCGGTCGCGCTGCACACGCCGACCGAGGTCAAGGCGGCTGTGTCCGGCAGCGGCCGCGCCAACAAGGCCCAGGTGGGGGCGATGGTCACCCGCATCCTCCGGCTCGACGCGCCCCCCAAGCCCGCGGACGCCGCCGACGCGCTCGCGCTGGCCATCACTCACATCTGGCGCGGCGGCGCGCAGGCGCGCATCGAGGCCGCCCTCGCCGCGGCAGGCAGACAGAGCAGGAGTCCCGACAGATGATCGCGTTCGTCCGCGGCGAGGTCGCCGCCGTCACCTTGTCCAGCGCGGTGCTGGAGGTCGGCGGCGTGGGCCTGGAGCTCATGTGCACCCCCGGCACGCTCTCGACGCTGCGCACCGGCCAGCAGGCGACCCTGCCCACGAGCATGGTGGTCCGTGAGGACTCGCTGACGCTGTTCGGCTTTCTCGACGAGGACGAGAAGTCCGTCTTCGAGCTGGTGCAGACCGCCTCCGGCGTCGGCCCCAAGCTGGCCCAGGCCATGATCGCCGTGCTCGCGCCCGACGATCTGCGTCGTGCGGTGTCCTCCGACGACGTCAAGACCCTCACCCGGGTGCCGGGCATCGGGCAGAAGGGCGCGCAGCGGATCATCCTCGAGCTCAAGGACCGGCTGGGGGCCCCGGTCGGCGGTCGTGGCGCCACGCCGGCGGCGGCCGCGCCGGCCGCGTGGCGCGACCAGGTGCACCAGGGCCTGGTCGGCCTCGGCTGGCCCGCGCGGGACGCCGAGAAGGCGGTGGACGCCGTCGCCCCCGAGGCCGGCGACCTTCCGGACGTCGGCGCCCTGCTCCGGGCCGCCCTGCGCACCCTGAGCAAGGCCTGAGCCGGTGTACGACGAGCATCTCGAGGCGGCGGAGGAGCAGCACCTCCGCTCGCTGACCGCGGCCGAGGCCGAGGGGGACGAGCGGGCCGTGGAGGCTGCGCTGCGCCCGCGCACGCTCGACGAGGTGGTCGGCCAGTCCCGGGTGCGGGCGCAGCTGGGACTGGTCCTCGAGGCGGCACGCCGGCGCGGCCGCGCGCCCGACCACGTGCTGCTCTCGGGTCCGCCCGGCCTCGGCAAGACCACGCTCGCGATGATCATCGCCGCCGAGATGAGCGCCCCGCTGCGGCTCACCAGCGGCCCGGCGATCACCCACGCCGGCGACCTGGCCGCCATCCTCTCCGGCATGAACGAGGGCGACGTCCTGTTCGTGGACGAGATCCACCGGATGTCGCGACCGGCCGAGGAGATGCTCTACATGGCGATGGAGGACTTCCGGGTCGACGTCGTCATCGGCAAGGGCCCGGGCGCCACGGCCATCCCGCTGGAGATCCCGTCGTTCACGCTGGTCGGGGCCACCACCCGGGCCGGGCTGCTGCCGGGGCCGCTGCGGGACCGGTTCGGCTTCACCGCCCACCTCGAGTTCTACGAGCCCCACGAGCTCGACCTGATCGTGCACCGCTCCGCCGGCCTGCTCGGCGTGGAGCTCACCGGTGACGGCGCCGCCGAGATCGCCTCGCGCTCCCGGGGGACCCCGCGCATCGCCAACCGGCTGCTGCGCCGGGTCCGCGACTACGCCCAGGTGCGCGCCGACGGCGTGGTCACGCTGCCGGTCTCGCAGGCGGCGCTGGACCTCTACGAGGTCGACGAGCTCGGCCTGGACCGCCTGGACCGCTCGGTCATCGACGTCCTGTGCCGCCGGTTCGGCGGTGGACCGGTGGGCATCTCCACCCTCGCGGTGGCCGTGGGGGAGGAGCGGGAGACCGTGGAGGAGGTCGCGGAGCCGTTCCTGGTCCGCAACGGCTTCCTGGCCCGGACCCCCCGGGGGCGGGTCGCCACGCCCGCGGCCTGGCAGCACCTCGGACTCGCCGTGCCGCCGTCCGCGGTCCTCGGCGGCGGCGACGCGCCGCTCTTCGACGACTGAGCGCGGCCAATAGCGGTCTGGATCACAGTCGCGGCTATGCTTGCCCGTCGGTCGGCCCGCTCCGACCGATCACACACCATTTCTGCTCGCTCGAGAGGTTGTTTCGTGCCGGAGCTCGTCTCCTTGCTGCCCTTGGTGGCCATCGCCCTGCTCTTCTGGTTGCTCCTCGTGCGACCGGCGTCGCGGCGGCAGAAGGAACTCGCACGCATGCAGGCCTCGTTGAAGGTGGGTGACGAGGTGATGCTGACGTCGGGCATCTTCGGGACCCTGCGGGACACGGACGACGACCACGTCCGGGTCGAGATCGCCGAGGGAGTGACCGTCAAGGTCGCCCGCGGCGCCGTGGGACAGGTCGCACAGCCAGAGACCGCCGAGCGCGGTCCGGAGGAGAACTGACATGGCACGCAAGACCGCTCGCCCGGGACGCACCGTCGTGGTGTTCTTCCTGGGTCTGGCGATCGCCTACGGACTGGTGGCGCTCGGCGGCACCTGGAAGCCCGAGCTGGGCCTGGACCTGCAGGGCGGCACGCGGATCACGCTGACCGCCAAGGGCAGCCCGTCCTCGGAGAACCTCGACGAGGCGCGGGGCATCATCGACCAGCGGGTCAACGGCACCGGCGTCACCGAGGCCGAGGTGACCACGCAGGGCGGCAACCTCATCGTCGTCGAGATCCCCGGCAAGAGCCGCAGCGACCTCGTCGACACCGTCAAGCGTCAGGCGCAGCTGCGCTTCCGGACCGTGGCCTGCACCGAGGGCCCGGGCGGGGTGACCGGCTCGTGCGCCTCCGCCGCCACGGCCCCCACGGCGCCCACCGCGCCGAGCGCGCCGTCGTCCCAGTCGTCCGGGAAGTCGAGCAGCGGCTCGAAGAACCGGGCGCCGTTCCTGATGGCGGACAAGAAGAACGACAAGCAGAGCAATCCCTCGTCCTCGGCCTCCGCCTCCGCCTCGGAGTCGCCGTCGGCCTCGACGTCCCCCTCGCCGGCTCCGTCCGACAGCGGCGACCCGGCGCAGTCCGCGCTGGCGTTCATCGACAGCCCCGACCAGGCCGCGGTCAAGGCGTTCAACGCCTACTCGTGCCCCTCGGACAAGGTCGTCGAGGACAACCCGGACCAGCCGCTGGTGACCTGCGGCACCGGCGACGACGCCGGCACCAAGTACCTCCTCTCCCCGGCCGCGATCGAGGGCACCGACCTGGACAGCGCCAGCGCCGGCGTCGCGCAGGGTCAGGTCCAGTGGCAGGTCAACC
The DNA here is from genome assembly GCF_039531775.1 of Nocardioides koreensis. Lineage (NCBI taxonomy): Bacteria > Bacillati > Actinomycetota > Actinomycetes > Propionibacteriales > Nocardioidaceae > Nocardioides > Nocardioides koreensis. The sequence goes on from NZ_BAAAQR010000004.1 coordinate 233,789, forward strand.
TCACGCTGGGCGGTGACGGCAAGCAGGTCTTCGCCGACCTCTCGCGGGCGATGGCCGGCTCGGAGAAGCAGTTCGCCGTGGTGCTCGACGGCCGGGTGATCTCGGCGCCCACGTTCAACGGCGTCATCCCGAACGGCAGCGCGCAGATCACCGGCAACTTCAACGAGAACAGCGCCAACAGCCTCGCCACCAGCCTGAAGTACGGCGCGCTCCCGCTCGCCTTCGAGAAGGACGGAACGTCGGTCGAGACGGTCGGCCCCTCGCTCGCCGGTGACCAGCTCAGCGCGGGCATCACTGCCGGCATCGTCGGCCTGCTCCTGGTGATGCTCTACTGCCTCATCTACTACCGGGGCCTCGGCCTGGTCGTGATCGCCTCCCTGCTCGTGGCGGGTGCGGTGACCTACGCGATGGTGCTGCTGCTCAGCAAGGGTGCCGGCTTCACGCTCTCGCTGCCCGGCATCGCGGGCCTGATCGTCGCGGTGGGCATCACCGCCGACTCCTTCATCGTCTACTTCGAGCGCATCCGCGACGAGATGCGTGACGGGAGGTCGATGCGGGTCGCGGTCGAGGCCGGCTGGAAGCGGGCCCGGAACACCTGTCTGGCCGCCGACACCGTCTCGCTGCTGGCGGCGGTCGTCCTCTACATCTTCGCCGCCGGCGTGGTGAAGGGCTTCGCCTTCGCACTCGGGCTCTCCACCCTCATCGACCTGGCGATCTTCTTCTGGTTCACCCATCCGATGGTCTCGTGGCTGGCCCGGTTCAAGTTCTTCAACCGGGGCCACAAGCTCTCCGGGCTCGACGCGGAGAACCTCGGTATCGATCGCATCACCGTGGGAGGGAGGGCCTGATGGGCAAGTTCTCGCGTCTGGGCAACGACCTCTACTCGGGTCGCCGGTCCATCGACTTCGTCGGCCGCAGGTGGCTCTGGTACGCCATGTCCGGCGTCATCATCGTGCTGGCCGTGGCGGGGCTCTACCTCAAGGGCCTCAACATGGGTATCGAGTTCACCGGCGGCGCGCAGTACCGCGTGTCGCTGGACTCGAGCCAGGTGACCCAGGACAACGCCGACAAGCTCCGCAACGCGGTCGCCGGCACCGGGATCGACAGCGCCGCGTCGCCTGTCGTGACGACGTCCGGCGACAGCGCCATCCTCGTGCAGGTCGAGCCGGTCACCTCCGCCGAGAGCGCGAAGATCGTCGACACGATCGTCCAGAACACCGGAGTCAACGCCGACAAGGCCATCTCCCAGGACGAGATCGGCGCCAGCTGGGGCAAGGAGGTCGCCAAGCGGTCCGTGACCGGCCTGGTGGTGTTCCTGGTGCTGGTGGTGCTCTTCATCTGGGCCTACTTCCGGCAGTGGAAGATGTCGGTCGCGGCGATCGTGGCGCTGGCGCACGACGTGCTGATCACCGTCGGCGTCTACGCACTGTCGGGCTTCGAGGTCACCCCCGCGACGGTCACCGGTGTGCTCACCATCCTGGGCTTCTCGCTCTACGACACCGTGGTGGTCTTCGACAAGGTGCGTGAGAACACCAAGGGCCTGCGCGAGCGTCGTACGACGTACGCCGCCGAGGCCAACCTGGCGGTCAACCAGACCCTGGTGCGCTCGATCAACACCTCGGTCGTGGCGTTGATCCCGGTCGGCGCGATCCTCTACGTCAGCGTGGTCCAGCTCGGTGCCAGCTCGCTGAAGGACCTGGCCCTGGCCCTGTTCGTCGGCATGGCGGCCGGTGCCTACTCCTCGATCTTCATCGCGACGCCGCTGCTCGTGCAGCTGAAGTCCAGCGAGTCCGACGTGCAGCTCGCCGAGAAGCGGGCCGCGGCCCGTGCTCGCCAGGCGGACCCGTACGCCTCGGTCCCGGCCTTCACCGAGGACATGCCGATCCACGCCGAGCCGGGCGCCGAGGGCCGTGGGACGGGGGAGGAGCCCGAGGACGCCTCGGTCTCGGGTACCCCCAGCGCGCGGCGGTCCCCGGAGGCCGCCGGTCGGGGCCGGGTGGCACCTCCCTCCCGTGGTCCGGTCCGCCCCAGCGGCGCGTCGGGCCGGCAGCAGCCGTCGCGACAGACCAGGTCGAAGCGGGGCAAGAAGTGACGGACGGGGCGGCGGCGGCCCGCGCCGCCCTGGAGAGCCTGGTCGTCGACGTCCCCGACTTCCCCGAGCCGGGGATCGTCTTCAAGGACATCACGCCGCTGCTCGCCGACCACACCGCCTTCACGGCGGTGATCACGGCCCTGGCCGCCGTGGGCCGCGACGAGTCCGGCGCCCCGGTGGTGGACAAGGTCGTGGGGATGGAGGCCCGCGGGTTCATCCTCGCGGCGCCCGTGGCACTGGCCCTGGGCACCGGCTTCGTGCCGGTCCGCAAGGCCGGCAAGCTGCCGCGCGGCACCCACGCGGTCTCCTACGCCCTGGAGTACGGCGAGGCCACGCTCGAGCTGCACCGCGACGCGATCGCGCCGGGGGACCGGGTGCTGATGGTCGACGACGTGCTCGCCACCGGCGGCACCGCCCGGGCGACGCGGGAGCTGATCGAGAGCTGCGGCGGCACGGCGCACGGCCTGGCCGTGCTGATGGAGCTGGGCGTCCTGGCCGGTCGCGACGCGATCGGCGACCTCCCGGTCGCCACGCTGATGACGGTCTGACCACCGTCGTCCCTAGACTGGTCCCGTGACCGAGGACCGCGCCGTGCAGCCGACGCGGGAACGAGCGCCCGAAGGCCCGGGCTCGACCCGCAGCATGCGGGCGCGCCTGGCCCGGATGGGCCGCAGCAACCAGCCCGGCAACCCGGTCCTCGAACCGCTGTTCCGGGCCGTGCGGGCCAACCACCCGAAGGCCGACCTGGCGCTGCTGGAGCGGGCCTACGTGACCGCCGAGAAGCTGCACGGGTCGCAGATGCGCAAGAGCGGCGACCCCTACATCACCCACCCGCTCGCGGTCACCACGATCCTGGCCGGGATCGGCATGACCGAGCCGACCCTGGTCGCCTCGCTGCTGCACGACACCGTCGAGGACACGCCGTACACCCTCGACCAGCTGCGCACCGAGTTCGGTGACGAGGTCGCCCAGCTCGTCGACGGGGTGACCAAGCTCGACAAGGTCAAGTACGGCGACTCCGCCCAGGCGGAGACAATCCGCAAGATGATCGTCGCGATGTCGCGCGACATCCGGGTGCTGGTCATCAAGCTGGCCGACCGTCTCCACAACATGCGGACGCTGCGCTACGTCCCGCAGGCCAGCCAGGAGCGCACCGCCCGCGAGACGCTGGACATCTACGCCCCGCTGGCCCACCGGCTGGGCATGAACACCCTCAAGTGGGAGCTCGAGGACCTCGCCTTCGCGACGCTGCACCCCAAGATCTACGACGAGATCGTCCGGATGGTCGCCGAGCGGGCGCCGTCGCGCGACCAGTTCCTCGCCGAGGTGATCGCCCAGGTCGAGGCCGACCTGCGCGAGGCGAAGGTCAAGGCCACCGTCACCGGGCGGCCGAAGCACTACTACTCGATCTACCAGAAGATGATCGTCGGGGGCCGCGACTTCTCCGACATCTACGACCTGGTCGGCATCCGGATCCTCGTGGAGGAGGACCGGGACTGCTACTCCGTCCTCGGCGTGCTGCACTCGCGCTGGAACCCGGTGCTCGGGCGGTTCAAGGACTACGTCGCGATGCCGAAGTTCAACATGTACCAGTCGCTGCACACCACCGTGATCGGCCCGCAGGGCAAGCCGGTCGAGCTGCAGATCCGCACCTTCGCCATGCACCGCCGCGCGGAGTACGGCGTCGCGGCGCACTGGAAGTACAAGGAGGACGGCCGCAACGGGGTCGACACCGAGCGCCGCGCCGACCTCGACGACATGACCTGGGTCCGCCAGCTGCTCGACTGGCAGAGCGAGGTGGAGGACCCGGGGGAGTTCCTCGAGTCGCTGCGCTTCGAGATCAACCGGGCCGAGGTCTACGTCTTCACCCCGCGCGGCGACGTGATCGCGCTGCCGACGGGGGCCACTCCGGTCGACTTCGCCTACGCCGTCCACACCGAGGTCGGCCACCACACCATCGGGGCGCGCGTCAACGGCCGGCTGGTGCCGCTGGAGTCGACGCTGGAGAACGGCGACGTGGTCGAGGTCTTCACCTCCAAGGCGCCCACCGCGGCCCCGTCGCGCGACTGGCTGACCTTCGTGAAGTCGCCGCGGGCCCGCTCCAAGATCCGCCAGTGGTTCACCAAGGAGCGGCGCGAGGAGGCCATCGAGCGGGGCAAGGACCAGATCGCCCGGCTGATGCGCAAGGAGGGCCTGCCCCTCAAGCGGCTGCTCTCGCACGAGTCGCTGATGCTCGCGGCCGTCCACTTCAAGCTGGCCGACGTCTCCGCGCTCTACGCGTCCGTCGGCGAGGGCAACCTCAGCGCCCAGGCCGTCGTACGCCGGGTCATCGACCTGCACGGCGGCGACCAGGGCGCCCAGGAGGACCTCGCCGAGGGCGTCACCATCACCGGGCGCCGCGGCCGGTCGAAGGTGCAGGCCGGCGGTGACGCCGGCGTCATCGTCAAGGGCGCCCCCGACGTCTGGGTCAAGCTCGCCAAGTGCTGCACGCCGGTGCCACCCGACGCGATCCTCGGCTTCGTGACCAAGGGCGGCGGGGTGTCCGTGCACCGCCAGGACTGCACCAACGCCGCCAGCCTTCAGTCACAGCCCGAGCGGCTCCTCGAGGTGGAGTGGGCGCCGACCGGTCAGTCGACCTTCCTGGTGAACATCCAGGTGGAGGCGCTGGACCGCGCCCGCCTGCTCTCCGACATCACGATGGTGCTGTCCGACGCCCACGTGAACATCCTCAGCGCCAACCTCTCGACGACCCGCGACCGCGTGGCCAAGAGCCGGTTCACATTCGAGATGGCCGAGGCCAAGCACCTCGACACGGTCCTGAAGGCAGTCCGCGGCGTCCCCGGCGTCTTCGACGCCTACCGCGTCACCCAGTAACCAGAGGTCGAGTCGGCGCAAAGTCAGGCGCAGAACGGCTCGAGTCGGCGCAAGCTCGTACGAACTTGCGCCGACTCGACGTTGTTCAGACGGGAGCTTGCGCCGACTCGACGTCGGGTCAGGAGGAGAAGTCGGCGGAGGCCTTCTTCGCCATCTCCAGGAAGGACTGGCGCGAGGCGAGGTTCTCCTCGAGCTCGCGGACCTTCTTCTCGTTGCCGGCCGCGCGGGCCCGCTCCAGGTCGGCCTCGACGTCGGCGATGGCGGCCTCGAGCTTGCTGACCATGTCGTCGGCACGCGCCGACTTCTCCGGGTCGGAGCGTCGCCACTGCTCGTCCTCGACGCCGCGGATGGCTTGCTCGACCTTGCGGATGCGGCCCTCGAGCTCCTTCATCCGGTCGCGGGGCACCTTCCCGGCGGCGTCCCAGCGCTCGGCGATGTCCCGGAAGCTCCGCTTGGCCGCGTCCACGTCGGTCACCGGGACCAGCGCCTCGGCCTCGACGAGCAGCTTCTCCTTGACCTCGGCGTTGGCCGCGAACTCCTGGTCCTGCTCCTTCGTGGCGGCGTCGCGGGCGCCGAAGAAGGCGTCCTGGGCTCCGCGGAACCGGCGCCACAGCGCCTCGTCGACGTCGCGGGGCGCCGGACCGGCGGCCTTCCACTGCTGCATCAGGTCGCGGTAGCGGCCCGCGGTCGGGCCCCAGTCGGTGGAGTCGGCCAGCGACTCGGCCTCCGCAGCCAGGCGCTCCTTGATGACCCGCGCCGCGTCCCGCTTCTCGTGCTGCTCGGCGAAGTGGGCCTTGCGGCGACGGGTGTACGACGTCCGCGCGGTCGAGAAGCGGCGCCACAGGGCGTCGTCGGAGGACCGGTCGATCCGGGGGAGCGCCTTCCACTGGTCCAGCAGCTCCCGCAGCCGGTTGGCGCCGTGGCGCCAGTCGGTGCCCTCGGCCAGCTTCTCGGCCTCGGAGACGATCTTCTCCTTGTCCGCGCGCGAGGCCGCGGCGCGCTGCGCCTTCTCGACCTTGCGGGCCTCGCGCTGGCCCTCGATGACCGGGGCCAGGGCCTCGAGACGCGTGAGCAGCGACGCCAGGTCGCCGACGGCGTTCGCGTCGGTGACCTGACCACGGACGGTGCTCACCGACTCGGCGGCCTCCTCGGGGGACAGCACGCCGGACTTGATGCGCTGCTCGAGCAGCTCGACCTCGAACGCCAGCGCGGCGTACCGCTCGGTGAAGAAGTGCAGGGCCTCCTCGGGGGTGCCCTCGGGGTACTGACCCACGGAGCGCTCGCCGTCGGCGGTCCTCACGTAGACGGTCCCGTCGTCGTCGACTCGACCCCACTGATGACTCGTCACTGCATGTACCCCGATCGATCTGTTCGCATGGCGGCGGAAGGCCTCAGGGTCCCATGCTAGTCACGGTCTTCGAGGCTCCCGTGCACGCGGGCCAGCACCGATGCGGCGCGGGCCCTGGCCGCTCGATAGTGTGCGGGGGTGTTCATCGCCGGTTTCCCCGCGGGTCCCTGGGGCACCAACTGCTACGTCGCGGCCACTGCCGCCGGCAGCGAGTGCGTCGTCATCGACCCCGGGAAGGACGCCGCGGCGGGCGTCGACCAGGTCGTCCGGGAGCACGGGCTCAAGCCGGTGGCCGTCCTGGTCACCCACGGCCACGTCGACCACATGTGGTGCGTCGCCCCGGTCGCGGGGACCTACGACGCCACCGCGTGGATCCATCCGCGCGACCGGCACCTGCTCACCGACCCGATGGCCGGGATGTCCCGCGAGACGACCCAGATGCTGCTCGGCGGCAGCTACGAGTGGGCCGAGCCGGACGACGTCCAGGAGCTGGCGGACCACCAGGTCCTCGAGCTGGCGGGCCTCCGATTCGTCATCGACCACACCCCCGGCCATACCGAGGGGTCGGTCACCTTCCGTACGCCGTACGACGCCGCGGAGGTCTCCGAGGTGATGTTCTCCGGCGACCTGCTGTTCGCCGGGTCCATCGGTCGCACGGACCTCCCGGGCGGTGACCACGCCACGATGCTGCGCAGCCTGACCGACAAGGTGCTGCCGCTCGCCGACGACATCGTGGTGCTCCCCGGCCACGGCGAGCAGACGTCCATCGGTCGCGAGCGCGCGACCAACCCCTTCCTGCAGGACCTGATCCAGGACGGTTCCGCGGGACGAGTCACCCGAGGACTTTGACCACCCCATGAGCGCCAAACCGACCCCGCTGAGCGGGTTTCCTGAGCTGCTGCCCGAACAACGCTTCGTCGAGCAGCAGGTGATCGACACCCTGCGTCGTACCTTCGAGCTGCACGGCTTCGCCGGGATCGAGACCCGGGCCGTCGAGCCGATGGACCAGCTGCTGCGCAAGGGGGAGACCTCGAAGGAGGTCTACGTCCTGCGCCGGCTGCAGGCCGATGCCGAGGGTGCGGACTCCGGCATGGGGCTGCACTTCGACCTGACCGTGCCGTTCGCCCGCTACGTGCTGGAGAACGCCGGCAAGCTGGAGTTCCCGTTCCGCCGCTACCAGATCCAGAAGGCCTGGCGTGGGGAGCGGCCCCAGGAGGGCCGCTACCGCGAGTTCACCCAGGCCGACATCGACGTGGTGATGAAGGACGAGCTGCCCTTCCACTTCGACGTCGAGGTCGCCCGGGTCATGGCCGAGGCCCTGTCCGGGCTGCCCCTGCCGCCGCTGCGCCTGCGCGTGAACAACCGCAAGCTCATCGAGGGCTTCTACCGCGGCATCGGCGCGGCCGACCCGCAGGCCGTCATCACCATCATCGACAAGCTCGACAAGCTGCCCGCCGACCAGGTGGCCGCGCTCCTGCGCAGCGACGCCGGCCTGTCCGGGGCCCAGGCCGACCAGTGCCTGCAGCTGGCCACGATCAGCACCACCGACTCCGGGTTCGTCGACAAGGTCCGCGCCCTCGGCGTGGAGCACGAGCTGCTGGACACGGGCCTGGCCGAGCTCGCCGCGGTCATCGACGGGTGCGCCGCGGTGCGCAGCGACCGGTTCGAGGTCGAGGCCAGCCTCAGCCTCGCCCGCGGGCTCGACTACTACACCGGAACCGTCTTCGAGATCTACATGGTCGGCTTCGAGTTCCTGAAGTCCGTCGGCGGTGGCGGGCGGTACGACGCGCTCGCCTCCGACGGCCGCAGCACCTACCCGGGGGTCGGGATCTCCTTCGGGATCTCCCGGTCGCTGGTGCCGCTGATGAGCCGCGGCCTGCTGAGCTCCGACCGCAGGGTCCCGAGCGTCGTCCTGGTGGCCCTGCCCGACGAGGAGAGCAGGCCCGCCAGCGACGCCATCGCGCAGGCGCTGCGCGCCAACGGCGTAGCCTGCGAGGTCGCCGCGAGCGCCCAGAAGTTCGGCAAGCAGATCCGGTACGCCGAGCGCCGGGGCATCCCGTACGTCTGGTTCACCGGACGCGACGGCGGCCACGAGGTGAAGGACATCCGCTCGGGGGAGCAGGTCGCGGCCGATCCGGCGACCTGGACGCCGCCGGAGCAGGACCTGAGGCCCCGCGTGGTCTCGACAGGCTCGACCACCGAGCCGAGTGCAGGCAACACCGAGCCGCATGCAGGCAGCACCGAGCCGAGTGCAGGCAACAACGAGCCGCATGCAGGCAACACCGAGCAGACCGCAAGCAACGAGGAGAAGCAGTGATCCGCACCCATGAGGCCGGCGCCCTTCGCGCCGACCACGCCGGCCAGACCGTCACCCTCGCCGGGTGGGTGGGCCGACGTCGCGATCACGGAGGCGTCGCGTTCCTCGACCTGCGCGAGGCCAGCGGCGTGGTCCAGGTCGTGGTGCACGACCCGGACGTGGCCCACCACCTGCGCAGCGAGTACTGCATCCGGGTGACCGGTGAGGTCAACCTGCGGCCCGAGGGGAACGCGAACCCCAACCTGCCCAGCGGCGAGATCGAGGTGGTTGCCAAGGACGTCGAGGTGCTCAGCGCCGCGGCAGCGCTGCCGTTCCCGATCGACGAGCACGTGGAGGTGGGGGAGGAGGCGCGGCTCAAGCACCGCTACCTCGACCTGCGCCGGCCCGGCCCGAACGAGGCCCTGCGCCTGCGCAGCAAGGTCAACAAGGCGGCGCGCGACGTGCTCGACACCCACGGTTTCGTCGAGATCGAGACGCCGACGCTGACCCGCTCGACGCCCGAGGGTGCCCGTGACTTCCTGGTGCCGGCGCGGTTGCAGCCCGGCAGCTGGTACGCCCTGCCGCAGAGCCCGCAGCTGTTCAAGCAGCTGCTCATGGTCGCCGGCATGGAGCGCTACTACCAGATCGCGCGCTGCTACCGCGACGAGGACTTCCGGGCCGACCGCCAGCCCGAGTTCACCCAGCTCGACATGGAGATGAGCTTCGTCGACCAGGACGACGTCCTCGCCGTCGCCGAGGAGATCCTGGTGGCGCTGTGGAAGCTCGTCGGGTACGACGTGCCGACGCCGCTGCCGCGGATGACGTACGCCGAGTCCATGGCGCGTTTCGGCTCCGACAAGCCGGACCTGCGGATGGGCCAGGAGCTCGTCGAGTGCACCGAGTACTTCAAGGACACGCCGTTCCGCGTCTTCCAGGCGCCGTACGTCGGGGCCGTGGTCATGCCCGGGGGAGCGAGCCAGCCCCGCAAGCAGCTCGACGCCTGGCAGGAGTGGGCCAAGCAGCGCGGCGCCAAGGGCCTGGCCTACGTGCTGGTCCAGGAGGACGGCGAGCTCACCGGCCCGGTGTCGAAGAACATCACCGACGAGGAGAAGGCCGGCCTGGCCGCCCACGTGGGTGCCCAGCCGGGGGACTGCGTCTTCTTCGCGGCGGGTCCCGTGAAGTCCAGCCGTGCCCTGCTGGGCGCCGCGCGGCTCGAGATCGGTCGCCGCTGCGGCCTGATCGACGAGAGCGCCTGGAGCTTCCTGTGGATCGTCGACGCGCCGCTCTTCGAGCCGACCGCCGACGCGACCGCCTCGGGTGACGTGGCGCTCGGCTACAGCGCGTGGACGGCGGTGCACCACGCCTTCACCTCGCCGAAGGACCTCGAGACCTTCGACAAGGACCCCGGGAACGCCCTCGCGTGGGCCTACGACATCGTCTGCAACGGCAACGAGATCGGTGGCGGGTCGATCCGTATCCACCGCGAGGACATCCAGAAGCGAGTCTTCGAGATCATGGGCATCGGCGAGGACGAGGCGGACGAGAAGTTCGGCTTCCTCCTCGAGGCCTTCAAGTACGGCGCGCCCCCGCACGGCGGCATCGCCTTCGGCTGGGACCGCATCGTGGCGCTGCTCGCGGGCAGCGACTCGATCCGCGACGTGATCGCGTTCCCGAAGTCCGGAGGGGGCTTCGACCCCCTCACCGCGGCCCCGGCACCGATCACGCCGGAGCAGCGCAAGGAGGCAGGCGTGGACGCCAAGCCGACGAAGGATGTCCCTTCCGAGGGCTGATTCCACGAACAATCGTGCGTCGAGGGTCGAGACCAGATCGTTACGCGAGGGTGATCGCGGGTGCGGTCCGTGTCACATAGAGTCTCGCTTCGGCGCGCATGGCGCAGGTCGGGAGATCCCTGACCTCAGACCTTGATGGGGAGAGCATGTCGGCACAGACAGCCGGGCCCGAGACGCTGGGACACCTCAGCGACGAGCCGCCGCAGCAGCCGCAGGACAGCACGAAAGCCAAGTCGATCACCGGCAAGTCGCCGATGCGGATCGCGATGGGCCGCCTGGCCCGCGACAAGATCGCACTGGTCTGCGCGTTCGTCGTCGTGATCTTCGTGCTGGTCGCGGTCTTCGCGGGCGCGATCTGCTCGATCTTCAACGTGAGCACCGACACCGTGCTGCCGAGCCAGTACCTCGACACCCTGGGTGGCGGCCTCCCGCTCCCGGAGTACGGCCCGCCCAACGGTGGCTTCACCATCGACCACCCCTTCGGCATCGCGCCGCAGTCGGCCACCGACAACCTGGCCTACTGGGTGTACGGCGCCCGCACGTCGCTGGAGATCTCGTTCACGGCGACGCTGTTCGCCTCGGTCTTCGGCATCTTCCTCGGGCTGATCGCCGGCTTCGTGGGCGGCGTGGTGGACAAGTCGATCTCGTTCCTGGTCGACCTGTTCCTGACGATCCCGTTCCTGCTGGCCGGCCTGGTGATCGCGCCGATCATCAACCAGAACTTCAACGCCAGCGACAACTACCCGCGCATCCAGTTCTGGGCGCTGATCGTGGTCCTGGCCGGTTTCGGCTGGATGGGTGTGGCCCGCCTGATCCGCGGCGAGGTGCTCTCGCTGCGTGAGCGCGAGTTCGTCCAGGCGGCCCGCGTGATCGGGATGCCGGCGCGGCGGATCCTCCTCAAGGAGCTGCTCCCCAACCTGGCGGCGCCCATCGTGGTGTCGATCTCCCTGATGCTCCCGACCTTCGTGGCCGCCGAGGCCGGCTTCGCCTACCTCGGCATCGGTGTCACCTCGGGCATCTCCTGGGGCCAGACGATCAACAAGGCCACCCCGTTCTTCGAGTCCTACCCGCTCTACCTCTGGGAGCCGGTGATCGGGATCGTGGCGCTGGTGCTGGCCCTGAACCTCCTCGGGGACGCGATCCGCGACGCGCTCGACCCGAAGACACGTCGCTGACGCGACCACAGACGTCGTCCTCGATTCTCCTCGGGGACGCGATTCATGAAAAGAAAGGCTGGACAATGAGACGGACCAAGCCACTGGCGGTAGTCGCCGGTGCTGCGCTGTTCGCCCTGGCCGCGTGTGGCGGCTCGGGTAGTGACGGCGGCAACCCGAAGGCAGACAGGACCTACACCGGCGCGGCCGAGGTCACCAAGGACCCGGAGCGTCAGGCTCCGGCCGCCGACGTCGAGGGTGCGACGGCCGGTGGCACGATCACGGTGTACCTGCCCGGCGACCCGGGCCCTGACTCGATGGACCCGACCGACGGCTGGTCGGTCACGGGCAACTCGATCCAGCAGGCGCTGACGAGCCGTTCGCTGACGCAGTACTCCCGCGACCCGAAGACGGGCGAGATGGTGCTGGTCCCGGACCTCGCCACCGACCTGGGTACCCCCAACGACGACTTCACCGAGTGGACCTTCACCATTCGTGACGACGCCAAGTGGGAGGACGGCTCGCCGGTCACCGCCGACGAAGTCGCCTGGGGCATCCAGCGCTCCATGGACTCCGACACCTTCCCGGCCGGTCCGGGCACGGAGTACTCGCAGAGCTACTTCTCTGGTGCGGGCGAGTACAAGGGCCCCTACACCGACAAGGGCAAGAAGTGGGACGGGGTCTCGGTCGACGGCCAGGACGTCACCATCAAGATGGCCAAGACCTTCCCGGACATGGACTACTGGGGCGCGTTCATGGCCATGGGCCCGGTGCCGCTCGGCAAGGCCAGCACCCCGCCGGACTACGGCAAGCACATCATGTCCAACGGCCCCTACAAGGTGGAGTCCTTCCGCCCGCAGGAGGAGCTCGTCCTGGTCAAGAACGACCAGTGGGACCCCAACACGGACCCGGCGCGTCACCAGTACGCCGACAAGTTCATCTTCAAGTTCAACCAGGACCAGGCCAAGGTCGACCAGATCATGCTCAGCGACAACACCGAGTCGCAGACCTCTCTGTCGAACGCCCTGGGCTCGAACAACTACGACCGTGCGAACACCGAGCTCGGTGACCGCCTGGTCCAGCAGTCCTCGCAGTGCACCAGCTTCCTGTCGCCGGACTACACCAAGATCACCGACATCAACGTCCGCAAGGCGATCGCCTACGCGTACCCCTACCAGGACATGTGGCTCGCCACCGGTGAGGTCCCGGGTGTCACGCGCGTTCCCGCGAACTCGATCATGCCTCCGGGCATGGCGGGCAAGCACGACTACTTCGTCGACGGTGAGCAGTTCACCTACAACCCGGAGAAGTCGAAGGAGCTGCTGAAGGAGGCCGGCTACGAGCCGGGCGAGTTCAAGATCACGATGGTCTACTACGAGCCCGACCCGCTGGCCGTCGCCGGTCAGAAGGTCCTCGTCAAGGGCATGCAGGAGGCCGGCTTCACGGTCAAGGGCATCCCGGTCCAGGACTCGCCGTACAACATCTGGCTGGACCCCGACAACAAGGTCAACAAGACCCTGAACATGCGCGGCGTCAACTGGTGCTCGGACTGGCCGTCGGGTCTGACCATGCTCCCGCCGCTGGTTCGCACGGGTGCTGCGTACAACACCGCGCAGTTCTCCGAGAAGTCGATCGACGACAAGATGTCGGAGATCCCGACCATGCCGCTCGAGCAGCAGGCCGACGAGTGGGGTGCCCTGGACGAGGAGATCGGGACCAAGTACTTCCCGATCATCCCCACGGCCTTCCGCAACGACCTGTACGTGTTCGGGTCCAAGATCGGTAACCCCGCTGGCGACGGCCAGATCGGTGCGCCGGACTACAAGGACCTGTACGTCATGCAGTGATCAGCTCCCCTGAGCTGATCTGAGACACAACTGACGGGTGGGGGTTCCCAGGACACTGGGAGCCCCCACCTGCCGGCCCGCGGTTTTTCCTGACCGGAGAGAGTCCCCCCGATGTTTGCCTATGTCGTCAAGCGCGTGCTTGCCGGTGTCGTGGTCATCGCCCTCGTCTCGATGGCGATCTTCCTGCTGTTCTGGTACGGCCCTTCCAGCCCGGCCCAGCCCATCTGTGATCGCGAGACCAGCAACCACTGCACCCCCGAGCGCCTGGCCCGCTACGAGCACAGCCTGGGCTTCGACAACCCCGTCTACGAGGAGTACGGCAAGTACGTCAAGGGGATCTTCGTCGGCCGAGAGATCAAGATCGGCCCGTCGACCTACCCGTGCCACGCGCCGTGCCTCGGCTACTCCTACCGCACCAAGGTGCCGGTGTGGGACGAGATGAAGAAGCGGCTGCCCGCGACCTTCTCCGTCGCCATCGGCGGCGGTGCCCTCTACCTGCTCTTCGGCGTGCCCATCGGGGTGGCAGCAGCCCGAAGACGCGGATCGCTGTCGGACAAGGCGCTGGTCTCCAGCTTCCTGTTCCTCAGCTCGATCCCCTACTACTTGTTCGCGCTGTTGACCTGGCTCTACTTCACGGTGATCTTCGAGCTACCGGGCGTCAGCGACACCGGGTACTTCCCGATCACCGAGAATCCGGCCAAGTGGTTCTCCGGGTTGTTCCTGGCCTGGGTCGCCCTGGGCATCTTCGGCTGCACGACCTACACGCGTTACTCGCGCGGAGCCATGGTCGAGACGCTGAGCGAGGACTACATCCGCACGGCCAAGGCCAAGGGCCTGCCGGCGCGGACGGTGGTCTACAAGCACGGACTGCGCGCGGCGCTGGTCCCGATCATCACGATCTTCGGCATCGAGTTCGGCACCCTTCTCGCCGGCACGATCTTCACGGAGCGTATCTTCGAGATCCAGGGGATCGGCTGGTGGAGCCTCGAGGCCGTCTACGGCCGCGACCTGCCGGTCGTGCAGGCCACGGCCCTGTTCTCCGCTGCGATGTTGATCGTCAGCAACATCGTGGTGGACGTCGTCTACAGCATCTTGGACCCGAGGGTGAGGCTTTCGTGACCGAGCAGACCAGCACCGCCGTCGCCCCGAAGCGCACCGGCGGAGATCCTTCCGAGCCGTTCCTGGTGGTCGAGGACCTCACGGTCACCTTTCCGACCGAGGACGGTGCGGTGACCGCGGTCACCGACCTGAGCTACTCCGTCGAGATGGGCAAGACGCTCGGCATCGTGGGTGAGTCGGGCTCCGGCAAGTCGGTCTCGAGCATGGCCGTCCTCGGCCTGCACGACGCGAAGTCGAGCAAGATCACCGGTTCGATCCGTATCGACGGCACCGAGGTGGTCGGGCTGAGCGAGTCGCGGATGCGCAAGCTGCGCGGCAACCAGGTCGCGATGATCTTCCAGGACGCGCTCGCGGCGCTGCACCCCTTCTACAAGATCGGGGGCCAGCTCGCCGAGGCCTACCTCCAGCACCACCCGAACGCCTCCAAGCGCGACGCGCGTCGCAAGGCGATCGAGATGCTCGACCGCGTCGGCATCCCGCAGCCGGACCGCCGCGTGGACGACTTCCCGCACCAGTTCTCGGGCGGCATGCGCCAGCGCGCGATGATCGCCATGGGGCTGATCAACGACCCGTCACTGCTGATCGCGGACGAGCCGACGACGGCGCTCGACGTGACCGTGCAGGCCCAGATCCTGGACCTGCTGCAGGACCTCCAGCGGGAGTTCAACTCCGCCGTCATCATCATCACGCACGACCTGGGCGTCATCGCGGAGATGGCCGACGACGTGCTGGTGATGTACGCCGGTCGCGCGGTGGAGTACGGCCCGGGCAAGGAGATCCTCACCCACCCCGAGATGCCGTACACCTGGGGCCTGCTCTCGAGCGTGCCGGACGTCGCGGCCGACACGAGTGCTCGGCTGATCCCCATTCCGGGCAACCCACCGAGCCTGCTCAACCCCCCCACCGGATGTGCCTTCCACCCCCGGTGCGTCCACGCCGACAAGGTGCCGGCCAACCTCTGCTCGACCGAGCTCCCGCTGCTGACGCCCGGCAGCCGGGGTGAAGGGCACGTGAAGCGCTGCCACCTGGCCAACCCCGATGCCGTGTACCAGGCCGAGGTGCTCCCCGAGATCGCGCCCGAGCTGGTCGAGGAGAATTGATGTCCGACGTGAACCTCGAGAAGAGCGAAGAGCGCCCCGACCTGGGCGCGACCAACGGGGCCGAGGCGCCGACCGCTGGCGCTGCCGGCCTCACCTTCGCCGACGTGGCCCAGCAGGGCCACACGGCGACCACGCTGGACCCGGACGCCAAGTCGGTGCTGTCGGTGCAGGACCTCAAGATGTACTTCCCCGTGAGGTCCTCCGGGATCATCCGGCGCACCGTGGGCCACGTCCAGGCGGTCGACGGCATCTCCTTCCAGGTGCCCAAGGGCGGGTCCCTGGGCCTGGTGGGTGAGTCCGGCTGTGGCAAGTCCACGACCGGTCGCCTGATCACCCGGCTCTACACGCCGACCGGCGGCTCGATGAAGTTCGGCGACGGCGAGGACGACATCGCGAAGATGTCCAACCGCCAGCTCAAGCCGCTGCGCCGCAACGTGCAGATGATCTTCCAGGACCCCTACACCTCGCTGAACCCCCGGCACACCGTGGGCGCGATCGTGGGGGCGCCGCTGGCGGTGCACAACGTGGTGCCGAAGAACAAGATCCTGCCTCGCGTCCAGGAGCTCCTGGAGGTCGTGGGCCTCAACCCGGAGCACTACAACCGGTACCCCAACGAGTTCTCCGGCGGTCAGCGGCAGCGCATCGGCATCGCCCGTGCCCTGACCCTGAACCCCAAGCTGCTGGTGGCCGACGAGCCCGTCTCGGCGCTCGACGTGTCGATCCAGGCGCAGGTCATCAACCTGCTCCAGGACATCCAGCGCGAGTTCGACGTGGCGTTCCTCTTCATCGCCCACGACCTGGCCGTCGTGCGGCACTTCTGCCCCGAGGTCGCGGTGATGTACCTCGGCAAGATCGTGGAGGTCGCCGACCGCGAGACGATCTACGGCCACGCACACCACCCGTACACCCAGGCACTGCTCTCGGCCGTGCCGGACGTCAAGCAGGCGGCGATCGGTGGCCGGCGCGAGCGGATCCGCCTCGAGGGCGACGTGCCGAGCCCGATCAACCCGCCGTCTGGCTGCCGGTTCCGCACCCGCTGCTCCTTGGCACAGGAGATCTGCGCCAAGGTCGAGCCGCCGCTGCTCCAGATCGGGCCGCGTCACAAGGTCGCCTGCCACTTCCCCGGCGAGCTGGGGAATCACCCCACCGCTCCGGTGACCACCGGCCTCCTCGGCGTCGACCGCCAGGGCAGCCCGGTCTCCGGCGAGACCGCCACCACGGTCAGCACCGACCCGGGGTTCGAGAAGGAGTGGTTCGACGTGAAGACCCAGAAGACGGTGTCCGCCTGACCGGTCGCGGGCACCGGTCTTCGACCGACCGCCTACGGTGACCGGTGTGGAGGGACTCTTCGACGCACCCGGCACGCCTCGTGGAGGCGGCGGGTCACTGGCCGCCAACACACACGCATCCGCACCGCTCGCGGTGCGGATGCGTCCTCGTACCCTCGACGAGCTCGTGGGCCAGGAGCAGCTGCGCGCCCCCGGCGCGCCGCTGCGCCGGCTCATCGAGGGTGACCAGTCGATGTCGCTGCTGCTCTGGGGGCCCCCGGGGACCGGGAAGACGACGATCGCCTCGATCGTCAGCCAGCAGACGAACCGCCGGTTCGTGGAGGTCTCGGCGGTCTCCGCGGGCGTGAAGGAGGTGCGGGCGGCGATCGACGCCGCGCGCGCCGAGCTGGTCGGCGGTGGCCGGGAGACGGTGCTCTTCGTCGATGAGGTGCACCGGTTCAGCAAGGCCCAGCAGGACGCCCTCCTGCCGGGCGTCGAGAACCGGTGGGTCACGCTGGTCGCCGCCACCACCGAGAACCCCTTCTTCTCGGTGATCTCGCCGCTGTTGTCGCGGAGCCTGCTGCTGCGGCTCGAGTCACTGACCGACGACGACGTCCGGGGCGTGCTCGCGCAGGCGATCGCCGACGAGCGCGGGCTGGCCGGCCGGCTGTCGGTGGCCGACGACGCCCTCGACCACCTCGTCCGCCTCGCCGGAGGGGACGCCCGACGGTCGCTCACCTACCTCGAGGCGGCCGCGGGCGCGGCCACGTCGCGAGGCCTGGACAGCGTCGACCTGGAGACCGCCGAGACCGCGGTGGACCAGGCGGCGGTGCGCTACGACCGCCAGGGCGACCAGCACTACGACGTCACCAGCGCCTTCATCAAGTCGGTCCGCGGCTCCGACGCCGACGCCGCCCTGCACTACCTGGCCAGGATGATGGAGGCGGGGGAGGACCCGCGCTTCATCGCCAGACGGCTGGTGATCCTCGCCAGCGAGGACATCGGCCTGGCCGACCCCACCGCGTTGACGACGGCGGTGGCCGCGGCCCAGGCCGTCCAGCTGATCGGGATGCCCGAGGCCCGGCTCAACCTGGCGCAGGCCACGATCGCCCTGGCGGTCGCGCCCAAGTCGAACGCCGTGACGACCGCCATCGGTGCCGCCACGGCCGACGTACGCGCCGGCAAGATCGGGCCGGTGCCCGCCCACCTGCGCGACGCCCACTACTCCGGCGCCAAGAAGCTCGGGCACGGCAGCACCTACAAGTACAGCCACGACGAGCCGTACGGCATCGCCGAGCAGCAGTACGCCCCGGACGTGGTGGCGGACGCCGAGTACTACCGGCCCACGGCCCTCGGTGCCGAGGCCGCGGTCAAGGAGCGCTGGGAGCGGATCCGGCGGTTGGTGCGGGGCTCCGGGCCGAGGAGCGGCACGTCCCGACGCGCGCGATAGGGTCGGGCACCATGCAGCAGTGGATCGTGCCCGCCGTCATCGGCGCGCTGTCCCTGCTCGCCGTGGTCCTCGTGCTGCTGCTGGTGCGGGGCAGAGCCCGGACCACCCGCGAGCTCCGGGAGGCGCGCGCCGAGGCCGCCGCGCTGCGCGCGCAGGTCGAGGAGATCGAGAGGCGGCTGGCCGAACCGGCAGCCCGCCCCCGGATCGAGGCGGGCTACGTGATCACGCACCTCGGTGAGCAGGAGCGCGAACCCGACGAGAGCCGTGCGGTCGTCGGCGCGCCGCGGGTCGACGGAACGCTCTTCGCCGACCTCGTCCTCCGGGAGACGGTGGTGAAGACCGCCTCGCTGGCCCACGGCCTGCGCCGCGCCCTGGCCCCCGAGACGCGCAACCGGATCCGGTTCGAGGTCAAGCGGGAGATCCGTGCCGCGCGCAAGCGGCGGCGTCGCGAGATGAAGGACCTCGCCCAGCAGGTGCGGGCCACCGAGCGGGCGCGGCTCGCGGACGAGGACGCAGCATGAGTCGAGGCTTCTGGTTCGTCGCCGGGGCCGGGGCAGGTGTCTACGCGATGGTGCGTGGCCGCCGGGCCGCCGAGGCCCTGACCGTCGACGGTCTTCGCGACCGGCTCAACGGTCTCGAGGTCGGCGCCAGGATGTTCCGCGACGAGGTGGCCCAGGGCCGGGTCGAGAAGGAAACCGAGTTGCGGCAGCGCTACGGCCTCGTGCCTGATGGAGCTCCCCAGCTCGAGGGCGGACGGCACCGGGCCGCCGCCGACACGAACGCACACGGTGTGGTCTCGACAAGCTCGACCACCGACGGTCAGGCAGCGTCGACCACCGAGGATCAGGAAGGCAGCCACTGATGGACACCGCGGAGATTCGCCGGAGGTTCGTCGCTCACTTCGAGCGAAACGGACACACGGCGGTGCCGTCTGCCTCGCTGCTGCTCGACGACCCGAACCTGCTGTTCGTCAACGCCGGCATGGTGCCGTTCAAGCCCTACTTCCTGGGTCAGGAGACCCCGCCGTACCGCCGCGCGACGAGCGTGCAGAAGTGCGTGCGGACCCCGGACATCGAGGACGTCGGCAAGACCACGAGGCACGGCACGTTCTTCGAGATGTGCGGCAACTTCTCGTTCGGCGACTACTTCAAGGACGGCGCCATCGAGCTCGCCTGGGAGCTCGTCACCCGCCCGATCGCCGACGGCGGCTTCGGGCTGCCCGAGGACAAGCTCTACCCGAGCGTGTACGACGACGACCCCGAGGCGGTCGAGCTCTGGAGGAAGATCACCGGCCTGCCCGACGAGCGGATCATCCGTCTGGGCAAGAAGGAGAACTACTGGTCCATGGGCGTGCCCGGACCCGGTGGTCCCTGCTCGGAGATCCTCATCGACCGCGGCCCGGCGTACGGTCCTGACGGCGACTTCAGCGCCGAGGACCGCTACCTGGAGTTCTGGAACCTCGTCTTCATGCAGGACGAGCTGAGCGCGGTGCGGTCCAAGGAGGACTTCGACATCGCCGGCTCGCTGCCGAAGAAGAACATCGACACCGGCATGGGCCTCGAGCGCGTCGCGTTCCTCCTTCAGGGCAAGGAGAACATGTACGAGATCGACGTCATGTTCCCGGTGATCGAGAAGGCCCAGGAGCTGACCGGCCGCCGCTACGGCGCCAACCCCGGCGACGACGTGCGGTTCCGGGTCGTGGCCGACCACATCCGGTCGTCGATGATGCTGATCGGTGACGGCGTCACCCCCGGCAACGACGGCCGCGGCTACGTGCTGCGTCGGCTGCTGCGCCGCGCCGTGCGCTCCATGCGGCTGCTCGGCTACGAGGACCGCGCGCTCCCCGAGCTGATGCCGATGAGCCGCGACAAGATGGGGGAGACCTACACCGAGCTGCACCGGGACTGGGAGCGGATCTCCAGCGTCGCGTTCGCCGAGGAGGACGCCTTCCGCCAGACGCTGAAGGCCGGTACCGCGATCTTCGACCTGGCGACCACCGAGGTGAAGCGCGGCGGCGGCTCGCAGGTGTCCGGCGACAAGGCGTTCGCGCTGCACGACACCTACGGGTTCCCCATCGACCTGACCCTCGAGATGGCCGCCGAGCAGGGGCTCAGCGTCGACGAGGACGGCTTCCGTCGTCTGATGACCGAGCAGCGGGAGCGCGCGAAGGCCGACGCGAAGGCCAAGAAGGGCCAGCACCGCGACGCCCGCGCCTACCGCGAGGTGGCGGACTCGCTCGGCCGGGCCGTCGAGTTCACCGGCTACGCCGACACCGTCAGCGAGGGCTCGGTGCGGGGCATCGTGACCGCGGGCGGCGTGGTGCCGTCGGCCCGCGAGGGCGACGAGATCGAGCTGGTCCTCGACCGCACCCCGTTCTACGCCGAGGGTGGCGGGCAGCTCGCCGACCAGGGTGTCATCGAGCTCGACAACGGCGCGCTGCTGCAGGTGCGCGACGTCCAGTCGCCCGTGACCGGGCTGATCGTCCACCAGGCGCTGGTGCTGTCCGGGGAGGTCGCGCCCGGCCTCGGCGCGCACGCGAAGGTGGACGTCGAGCGCCGGCGTTCCATCTCCCGGTCGCACACCGCGACCCACATGGTCCACAAGGCCTTCCGCGAGGCGCTCGGCGAGACCGCGACCCAGGCGGGCTCGGAGAACTCTCCGGGCCGGTTCCGGTTCGACTTCTCCGCCACCGGCGCGGTCCCGACCTCGGTCATGCAAGACGTCGAGGCGCGGGTCAACGACCTGGTCCTGGCCGACCTGGCCGTGCACGCCGAGCTGATGACCCAGGAGGAGGCCGTCCGGTCCGGCGCGATGGCGCTGTTCGGCGAGAAGTACGGCAACGAGGTCCGGGTGATCTCGGTCGGTGACTGGGCGCGCGAGCTCTGCGGTGGCACCCACGCGCACCGCTCCGGCCAGCTCGGCGTGGTCAAGCTGCTGGGCGAGTCGTCCATCGGCTCCGGCGTACGCCGCGTGGAGGCGCTGGTGGGTGGCGACGCCTACCGTTTCCTGGCGCGTGAGCACGTGCTGGTGGCCCAGCTCTCCGAGGCGCTCAAGGTGCGCCCCGAGCAGCTGCCCGAGCGCGTCCACGACATCGTCGAGAAGCTGCGCACCGCCGAGAAGGAGATCGAGAAGGTCCGGCTCGGCCAGCTGCTGGCGGCCGGTGGCGAGCTCGCGGCGTCCGCCACGGACGTCGGTGGCGTGAAGGTCGTGGCGCACCGTGCCGACGGCGCGGGTGGTGGCGACGTGCGCACGCTCGCCCTGGACGTCCGCGGACGTCTCCCGGTCGGGGAGGCCGGCGCCGTGGTCATCATCGGCGCCGGGACCGACGGCAAGGTGTCGGTCGTGGCCGCGGTCAACGACGAGGCCCGCAACCGCGGCGTGAGCGCCAACGAGCTGGTCCGTGCGATCGGCCCGCTGGTCGGCGGTCGCGGCGGCGGCAAGGACGACGTGGCCCAGGGAGGTGGCACCGACACCTCCCGCATCGACGAGGCGCTCGCCCTGGTCCGTACCGAGGTCGCCCGGGCCACCGGTCAGGCGATCGGTTGAGGTTCGGCGTCCGTCTCGGCATCGACCCCGGGGACGCCCGCATCGGCGTCGCGCGCAGCGACCCGAGCGGGTTCCTCGCGACCCCGGTCGAGACCGTCCGGCGCGGCAAGGGCGACCTGGCCCGGATCGCGGCACTGGTCGCCGAGGACGAGGCGGTCGAGGTGGTCGTGGGGCTGCCGCGATCGCTGTCGGGAGGCGAGGGCCCGGCGGCCGTCAAGACGCGGGAGTTCGCGGCCAAGCTGGCGCGACGGGTGGCCCCCGTCCCGGTCAGGCTGTGCGACGAGCGGCTGACCACGGTCTCGGCGGAGGCTATGCTGCGCGACCGGGGCCGCAAGGGCGGCAAACGACGGGCCGTCGTCGACCAGGCAGCGGCCGTCCTGATCCTGCAGCACGCACTGGACACCGAACGCGCGACGGGGGCCGCGCCCGGCGAGATCGTCGAGGAGACGAACGAGTGACCCATCACGACGAAGCGCACCCCGAGGCAGCCGAGCAGGAGGGGCAGTACGTCCCACCGCCGCGGGCTCCCCACGACGACGAGGTCGTGGGCACCTCTGCCGACCCGGGCGAGGACGACGTGGTGCCGATGCACGGCGGTCGACGTCGCCGCAAGCGTCGCACCATGAAGAGCTGCCTGGCGGTGATCGTCGCGCTCGTGGTGGTCGTGGGCGGCGCGGCGTTCGTGGTCACCAAGGGCGTCGGCATGATCAAGGACCAGTTCGCCGATCCGGAGGACTTCGCCGGGCCGGGGCACGGCAAGCTCACCTTCGAGGTGCACGAGGGCGACAGCATCTCCGCGATGGGGCGCAACCTGAAGGCGGAGGGCGTGGTGGCCTCCGTCGGGGCCTTCACCGCGGCGGCCGGGAGCTCGGTGATCCAGCCCGGCTTCTACCCGCTGAAGAAGGAGATGAGGGCCTCCGACGCGGTCACGGTGCTCGCGAACCCGGACAACCTGATCAAGGACACGGTGACCATCCCGGAGGGGCTGCGCGTCACCGACATCGTCAGCATCCTGGCGGACAACACCGACTTCAAGCAGGCGGCGTTCGAGAAGGTGCTGGACGCGCCCGGCAGCCTGGGGCTGCCGCGGTACGCGAAGGGCAACCCCGAGGGCTACCTCTTCCCGGCGACCTACGACTTCGGCCCCGACGCCACGCCGAAGTCGATCCTCCAGGACATGGTGGACCGGTGGAAGCAGGCGGCCGACGACGCGGATCTCGAGGGCGCGGCCGAGCAGCTGGGCTACACGCCCGCGGAGCTGATGACCGTCGCCAGCCTCGTCGAGGCCGAGGGCCGCGGTGACGACATGCCGAAGATCGCCCGGGTCATCTACAACCGGCTCGAGGGGGACGAGACCAACGGTCTGCTCCAGATCGACGCCACGATCAACTACGCCGCCGACAACGACCTGACCGCCGTGCCGACGACCTCGGACACGCAGATCGACTCGCCGTACAACACCTACCAGCGGCCCGGCCTGCCGCCGACCCCGATCGAGGCGCCCGGGGACGACGCGCTGTACGCGGCGACCCACCCCAGTGACGGCGACTGGTACTACTACGTCACGGTCAACCTCAAGACGGGCGAGACCATGTTCGCCACGACCTACGACGAGTTTCTCCAGTACAAGGACGAGCTGCGGCAGTACTGCGCCACCGAGTCGGCGGGCGCCTGCTGAGATGCACTGCGCCGTCCTCGGGGACCCGATCGCCCACTCGCTGTCGCCGGTCCTGCACCGGGCGGGGTACGCCGCGGTCGGGCTGGACTGGGACTACGAGCGGGTGCGGGTCGACGAGCGCGGGCTCGCGGCGTTCGTGGGCGGGCTCGACGCGAGCTGGCGCGGCCTGTCCCTGACGATGCCGCTGAAGCGGACGGCGCTCACGCTGGCGGCCGAGACCACCGGCCGCGCGCGCCTGGCGGGCGCGGCCAACACCCTGGTCCTCGAGGGCGGCGCCGTGGTGCTGGCCGACAACACCGACCTGCCCGGGGCGGTCGCGGCCGTCCGGGAGAGGTACGACGGCCCGGTCACCGCCGGCACGGTCCTCGGCGGTGGTGCGACGGCCGCCTCCACGGGCCTGGCCCTCTGCGAGCTCGGCGCCCGCACGGTCACCCTGATGGTGCGCTCGCCGGAGCGGGCGGCGGAGGCGGCCGCCGCCATCGCGCGACACCCGTCGGCCCCCCGGGTCGAGGTCCGCTCGCTCGCCGGTGACCCGGTGAGCGGTGAGGTGGTGGTGTCCACGGTCCCGGCCGCGGCCCAGGACGCCGGGCTGGTGGCCCGCTGCGCCGGCGCGCCGGTCCTCTTCGAGGTCCTCTACGAGCCGTGGCCGACCCCGCTCGCCGCAGCGGTGTCGGACGGGGTGCTGGTCGGTGGCATGGACCTGCTGGTCCACCAGGCGGCCCTGCAGTTCGAGCTCTTCACCGGGGTCCCGGCGCCGCTCGAGGCGATGCGGACCGCCGGCGTCGACGCCCTCGCCGAGCGGCGGGCCGGATGACCGTGCTCGAGTCCGCGGGGGGCGCGACGGCGCTCGCGGCGGTGGCGTGCGGTCTCGCCGGCGCCCTTGTCCCGTCGGTCATCGCCCGGATCCCGGAGCCGGCGCCGAAGCCCGTGCCGCAGCCCGCGGCCGACTCGCCGTCGCAGCCGGCCCCCGAGCCGGCGGACGGCCCGGCGGCGGAGCCGAAGGCGCTCTACGTCGACCTCGCCGCCCGCCCCGGCCTGGCCCGGTGGACGGCGGTCGTCGCCGCCGTCGCGGGGGCGGCCGTGGGGGCGGCGCTCGGATGGAGCTGGCCGCTGCTGTTCTGGCTGCCGACCGTCCCGGTGGGCGTCCTGCTCGGCTACGTGGACCTGCGCACCAAGCTGTTGCCGAGCCGGGTGCTGCTGCCGACCCACGCGGCGGTCATCGTGCTGGCCGGCGTGTGTGCCCTGGTCACCGCCGACGGTGACGCGTTCGTGCGGGCCCTGATCGGCATGGTGGCGGCCCGGTCCGTCTTCTGGGTGCTGTGGTGGATCCGCTCGGCCGGCCTGGGCTTCGGGGACGTCCGGCTCTCCGCGCTGCTCGGCTTCGAGCTGGCCTACCTCGGTTGGGGGGAGCTGGTCGTCGGGACCTACGCCTCGTTCCTGCTGTTCGGCCTCCCGGGCCTGGTGGTCGCGCTGGTACGCCGGGACCGCAGCCTGCTGCGCACGGCGTACCCGTTCGGCCCCGCGATGCTGGTCGGGGCCGTACTCGGCCTCGGGATCGGGGCCGGCATCTGGGGCCATCTCGTCGGCGGGGGAGCCTGAAACCGAAGCGGTTCGGTCGTGAAACACTGACCGCATGCTGCGTTGGCTCACCGCGGGCGAGTCCCACGGACCGTCCCTGGTCGCGATCCTCGAGGGGCTCCCGGCCCACGTGAACGTCACCACCGCCGACATCCAGGACTCCCTGGCCAGGCGGCGGCTCGGCCACGGCCGGGGCGCCCGGATGAAGTTCGAGCAGGACGAGGTCACGATCGTCGGCGGCGTCCGGCACGGCCTGACCCTGGGTGGCCCGGTCGCCATCGAGGTCGGCAACACCGAGTGGCCGAAGTGGGAGAAGGTCATGTCGGCCGACCCGGTGGACCCGGTGGAGCTCGAGGCGCTGGCCCGCAACGCCGCCCTGACCCGGCCGCGGCCCGGCCACGCCGACCTGGCCGGCATGCAGAAGTACGACTTCGACGAGGCGCGCCCGATCCTGGAGCGGGCCTCGGCGCGCGAGACCGCTGCGCGGGTGGCGCTGGGCCGGGTGGCCTCGAACTTCCTGGAGCAGTCCGTGGGGGCGCGCGTCGTGTCCCACGTCATCGAGCTCGGCGGCGTGAGGGCACCCGCGGGCCTCTGGCCGGCGCCCGAGGACGTCGGCCGGCTCGACGAGGACCCGGTCCGCTGCCTGGACCCGGAGGCCGGCGCCGCGATGGTCGCGGCCATCGACCAGGCCCACAAGGACGGCGACACGCTCGGCGGCGTCGTCGAGGTGGTGGTCCACGGGCTGCCGCCGGGTCTCGGCTCGCACGTGCACTGGGACCGCCGGCTCGACTCCCGTCTCGCGGGAGCGCTGATGGGCATCCAGGCGATCAAGGGTGTCGAGGTGGGCGACGGCTTCGAGCTCGCCGCCACCCCCGGCTCCCGGGCCCACGACGAGATCGTCCCCACCGCCGAGGGGATCCGGCGTTCCAGCGGCCGCTCCGGTGGCACCGAGGGTGGCATGACCACCGGTGAGGTCCTGCGGGTGCGGGCCGCGATGAAGCCGATCGCGACGGTGCCGCGGGCGCTGCGCACCGTCGACGTGTCCACCGGCGAGGAAGCGGTCGCCCACCACCAGCGCTCGGACGTGTGCGCCGTGCCGGCGGCCGGCATCGTCGCCGAGGCCATGGTCGCGCTGGTGCTCGCCGACGCGGTGCTGGAGAAGTTCGGCGGTGACTCGGTGCGCGAGACGCGGCGCAACGCCGAGGGCTACCTGGACACGCTGAGGTTCAAGTGAATCTCGACGAGCTCGATCACCGGCTCGACAAGCTCGATCACCGACCGCGGGTCGTGCTGGTCGGTCCGATGGGGGCCGGCAAGACCACGGTGGCGAACCTGCTGGCCGAGGCCTGGGGGCTGAGCGCCCGCGACACCGACGCGGACATCGAGGCGGCCGAGGGCCGCACGGTCGCGGACATCTTCGTCGAGTCGGGCGAGCCGGAGTTCCGGCGGCTGGAGCGCGACGCGGTCGCCCGGGCCCTGGAGGGCCACGACGGCGTGCTCGCCCTCGGCGGTGGCGCGGTCCTCGACCAGTCGACCCGCGCGCGGCTGGCCGGCCACACGGTCGTGTTCCTGCGCGTCGGCCTCAGCGACGCGGTGAAGCGGGTCGGCCTGGGCAGCGCGCGCCCGCTGCTGCTCGGCAACGTCCGCGGCCGGATCAAGGCCCTGCTCGACGAGCGCACGCCGGTCTACGAGTCGGTCGCCACGCTGGTCGTGGACACCGACGGGCGCAGTCCGGAGGATGTCGCCGGGGAGATCCGGGCGACGCTCGCCGATCGGGAGGAGCAGGCGTGAGTGACACCGTGCTGCCGGTCGCCGGCGCCTCGCCGTACGACGTCGTCGTCGGCACCGACCTCGCCGGCCGGCTGCCCGCGATGCTGGGCAGCGGCGTGCAGCGGGTGGGCGTGGTCTTCCCCGAGTCCCTTGCCGACCTGGCGCGCCCCGTCCTCGACGCGCTGGCCGGCGCCCACGAGGTGACCCGGCTGCCGATCCCCGACGGCGAGCGCGCGAAGACCGCCGCCGTGGCGGCCTCCTGCTGGGACGCGCTGGGCGAGGCGGGCTTCACCCGCTCCGACGCCGTCGTCACCGTGGGTGGCGGCGCGACCACCGACCTGGGCGGCTTCGTGGCGGCCACCTGGCTGCGTGGGGTGCGCGTCGTCCACGTCCCGACCACGCTGCTCGCCATGGTCGACGCCGCGGTCGGCGGCAAGACGGGGGTCAACACCCCTAGCGGCAAGAACCTCGTCGGGGCGTTCCACGAGCCGGCCGGGGTGCTCTGCGACCTCGCCACGCTGCGCTCGCTGCCGCGGGCGGAGCTGGTGGCCGGCCTCGGCGAGGTCGTGAAGTGCGGCTTCATCGCCGACCCGGAGATCCTCACGCTCGTGGAGGGCACCGATCCCGACGAGCTCACCGCGGACTCGCCGGTGCTGCGCGAGCTGGTCGAGCGGGCGATCCGGGTCAAGATCGACGTGGTGGTGGCCGACCTGAAGGAGACCGGCGGCCAGGACGGCCACCCCGGCCGCGAGGTGCTCAACTACGGCCACACCATGGCCCACGCCATCGAGCGCGCGGAGGACTACGCGGTCCGGCACGGCGAGGCGGTCGCGCTGGGCTGCGTGTACGTCGCCGAGCTGGCCCGGCGCGCGGGCACGCTGGCGCCGGAGGTCGTGGAGCGCCACCACCGGGCGTTCGCGCACGTCGGCCTGCCCACGACGTACTCCGGGGCGTCCTTCGAGGAGCTGCACGCCGCGATGAGGGTGGACAAGAAGGCGCGCGGGTCACAGCTGCGGTTCGTGGTGCTGACCGACCTGGCGGTCCCGACCGTGCTGGCCGGCCCGTCCGAGGAGAACCTGCGCGCGGCGTACGACGTGCTGTCCGGAGGCGAGCAGGAGGTGGACGCATGAAGGTGCTGGTCCTGAACGGTCCCAACCTGGGGCGCCTCGGGCGCCGTCAGCCGGAGATCTACGGCACCACCACCCACGACGAGCTGGCCGAGCGGTGCGTGGAGTGGGGGAGCGAGATCGGGCTCGAGGTGGAGGTGCGGCAGACCAACCACGAGGGGGTCATGGTCGACTGGCTGAACGCCGCGGCCGACGACGCGACCCCCGTGGTGCTGAACGCTGCGGCCTGGACGCACTACTCGTACGCGATCTACGACGCCTGCGCCCAGCTGGAGGCGCCCCTCGTCGAGGTGCACATCTCCGACCCGTTCCAGCGGCCGGAGGAGTTCCGGCACAGCTCGGTCGTCTCGCCGCACGCCGTCGCGGTGATCGCCGGGCACGGCATCCAGGGCTACCGGATGGCGCTGGAGCGGATCGCCCACGACGCCGGCTGACCCCTCGCCGAGGGAACCGGCTCGCCCGGGCCGCCGTCCAACCGCCGACACCAGCGAACTGGGAGGCGTGGTCGGCATGGGTGAGAAGACGGTGACGGTGAGCGTGCGGGGGATCCTGCTCGCGGTGGTCGTGGCACTGGCGCTGCTGAGCGCCTACCTCGTGGGCAACGCCGGCAACGGCGGGTCGCCGGCCCAGGCCGCGGCGCCGGTGGCGCCGGCGGACGACGCTCACCCGCGGACCCTCACGATGGCCGGCACCGGGGAGGGCACCGCCGTGCCGGACCAGCTCTCCTTCGACCTCGCGGTCGGGCTGATGCGCCCGGACCTCGACACCGCGCTCTCCGACGCGAGCCGGGTGATGGACCGGGTGCTGGCCTCGCTCGAGGACCTCGGGGTGGCCAAGGGGGACGTGCAGACGACCGGACTTTCCATGTACCCCGTCTACGACTACCACCAGTACTCCCCGCCCACGATCCGCGGCTACCGCGTCACCCAGCGGGCCTCGGTCCTGGTCAAGGAGCTCGAGCAGGGCGGCCGGGCAGTCAGCACCGCGGTGGCCACCGGGGGCAACGCCGTGCGGGTCAGCAACATCCGGCTCCGGGTGGGTGACCCGGACGCCGCGATGAAGAAGGCGCGCGACGCCGCGGTCGCCGAGGCCCGGACCAAGGCCGAGCAGTACGCCGCCGCCGCCGGCCGGGAGCTCGGCGACGTGGTCACCCTGCGGGAGGTCAGCGCCCCCCGCCGCGCCGACGTCGCGGAGGGCTACCTGCTGCAGAACGGCCGCGGTGTCATGGACCTCGCCGCCGCGAAGCCGATGCCGATCCGGACCGGCAAGGACCGGCTCACGGTGACCGTGCGGGTCGTCTGGCAGCTGGGCTGAGCCCGGGCGCACGTAGCTCTGGTTCGGCGCCGGGGACGGGCGGCCTATAGACTCGGACGCTGTTGCCCCGGGCCCCATCGGCACGGTGGCCGACCCGAACTCACGACCCTCTCGACTGAAGGCTGACACGCGCGCATGGCTACGACGAACGACCTGAAGAACGGCATGGTGCTCAACCTCGACGGCCAGCTCTGGCAGGTCATCTGGTTCCAGCACCACAAGCCCGGCAAGGGCGGTGCCGTCGTGCGCACCAAGCTGAAGAACGTCGAGTCCGGCAAGACCGTCGACAAGACGTTCAACGCCGACGTCAAGGTCGAGGTCGCCAACGTCGACAAGCGGACGATGCAGTACCTCTACAACGACGGCACGTCGTACGTCTTCATGGACGTGCAGAGCTACGACCAGATCGAGGTCGCGCCCGAGATCGTCGGCGACGCCGCCAACTTCATGCTGGAGAACCAGGAGGCGATCGTCGCCACCAACGACGGCCGCGTCCTCTACATCGAGCTCCCCGCGTCGGTCGAGCTCGAGGTGACCTACACCGAGCCGGGTCTGCAGGGCGACCGCTCCACCGGCGGCACCAAGCCGGCCACGGTCGAGACCGGCGCGACGGTCCAGGTGCCGCTGTTCATCACCACCGGCGAGAAGATCAAGGTCGACACCCGCGACTCCTCCTACCTGGGGCGCGTCACCAGCTGATGGCTGCCCGTTCCAAGGCCCGCAAGCGCGCCCTCGACGTCCTCTTCGCCTCCGACGTGCGGGGTGAGTCGGCCAACGACGCCCTCGACACCGCGATCGCAGAGGGCGACGCGCCGACCAACGCCTACACCGTCGCGCTGGTGCGTGGAGTCGTCGAGCACCAGGCCCGCATCGACGAGCTGCTCACCGAGTACTCCGAGGGCTGGACGCTGGAGCGGATGCCCGCCGTCGACCGCAACGTGCTGCGGCTCGGGGTGTTCGAGCTGCTGTACGCCGACGACGTGCCGGACCCGGTCGCGGTGACCGAGGCGATGGCGCTGGTGCGCGAGCTCTCGACCGACGAGTCGCCGGCGTTCGTCAACGGCATCCTGGGCAACATCATGCGCAACAAGGCGTCGCTGGGCTGATCCCGACCGCCGGGTCGATCCACTGGGTTGGTCCGCTGGGTTGATCGGCTGGGCCATGCTGAGGAGCATGAGCGCAGACAACGCTGTCACCGTCGACCTCGTCGTGATCGGGGCCGGCCCCGGGGGAGAGGCCCTGGCCTCCGGCGCCGCCGGCGCCGGTCTCGAGGTGGTGGTCGTCGACCGTCACCTCGTGGGCGGTGAGTGCCCCTACTACGGCTGCATCCCGTCGAAGATGATGATCCGGGCCGCGGACGCGCTGGCCGAGGCGGGACGGGTCTCGACGCTCGCGGGCGACGCCGTCGTCACGCCGTCCTGGGCCCCGGTGGCCAGACGGCTCGACGAGGAGGCCACCAGCGGCTGGGACGACACCATCGCGGTCAAGCGCCTCGAGGACGCCGGCGTGACCGTCCACCACGGCGTCGGACGACTCGACGGCCCGGGCCGGGTCCGGGTGGCGCTGGCCGACGGCGGGGAGGCGAGGTACGTCGTACGTCGCGGCGTCGTGCTCAACCCCGGCACCCGCCCGGCCGAGCTGCCGATCGACGGGCTGTCCGGTACGCCGTACTGGACCAACCGGGACGCGGTGCGTGCCACCGCGCTCCCGGCCTCGCTGGTGGTCGTCGGCGGTGGTCCGATCGGCTGCGAGCTCGCCCAGGTCTTCGCCCGGTTCGGGGTCCGGGTGACCGTGGTGGAGGCGGGCCCCCGGATCCTCGGTCCGGACGAGCCCGAGGCCGCCGAGATCCTGACGGACGTCTTCGTGGGCGAGGGCATCCGGGTGCTGACCGGGGCGGACATCCGCTCGGTCGCGCACGCCGACGGGGCGTTCACGGTGTCCCTGGGTGACGGCGAGCGGTTGACGGCCGACAAGCTGCTGGTGGCGGCCGGGCGGACGCCGAACCTCGACCACCTCGGCCTCGAGACCGTCGGCCTCGACCCCGCGGCGCGGACCCTGGAGGTCGACGAGCGGATGCGGGCGGGGGAGAAGCTCTGGGCGATCGGGGACGTCACCGGCAAGGGCGCCTTCACCCACGTGTCGATGTACCAGTCCGCGATCGCCCTGCGCGACGTCACCGGCGAGGACGGACCGCCGGCGCGCTACCACGCCGTACCGCACACGACCTTCACCGATCCCGAGGTGGGTGGCGTCGGGATGACCGAGAGCCAGGCCCGTGACGCCGGCCTCACCGTGCGCACCGGCAGCACCCCGATCGAGCAGTCGTCTCGCGGGTTCGTGCACGGCCCCGGCGCCCGCGGACTGATCAAGGTGGTCGAGGACGCCGACCGCGGCGTGCTGGTCGGGGCGACGGCGATGGGCCCGGCGGGCGGGGAGATCCTCGGCTTCCTCGCCGTGGCGGTGCACGCGCAGGTGCCGACGGACACACTGCGCTCGATGATCTTCGCCTACCCCACCTTCCACCGGGCCATCGAGACGGCTCTCGCCGACCTGTCGTGATTCACCGCCCACTCCAGTGGGTACAAGTCGCTCATGGTGGACATGAAGCAGTCGGCGACTGCACTGGGGAGACGGGCGGACACCGACCCGTGGGTGGACCGGGGAGTTCGTTTCGGCATGGTCGTCTACGGGGTGGTGCACCTCGTGGTGGCGTGGCTGGCACTGCAGCTGGCGTTCGGTGAGAAGTCCGGGTCGGCGAGCAGCACCGGAGCGTTGCACCAGCTCGCGCAGAGCTCGTTCGGCGCCGTGCTGATCTGGCTGGTGGCGATCGGCATGTTCCTCCTCGTGCTGTGGCGGCTGCTCGAGGCGGCCGTCGGCCACCGCGACGAGGAGGGCACCAAGAAGGTTCGCAAGCAGCTGACCTCGCTCGGCAAGGCGATCATCTACGGCTCGGTCGCCCTGACCGCGCTCAAGATCGCGATGGGCTCCGGCTCGAGCTCGAAGAAGAGCGGCACGGACGACACCACCGCCACGGTCATGAGCTGGCCCGCGGGGCAGTGGATCGTCGGGCTGATCGGCCTCGCGATCATCGCGTACGGTCTCAACCTGGGCCGCCGCGCCTGGACCGAGAAGTTCCGCGAGCACCTCACGGCCGAGGGCAAGAGCGGCGACACCGGTCGCGCCTACATCTGGTTCGGCAAGGTCGGCTACATGGCCAAGGGCATCGCGTTCGCGATCGTCGGCGGGCTGTTCGTCTATGCGGCCGTGACCCACGACGCCAAGAAGTCCGGTGGCCTCGACGTCGCGCTGCACAAGGTGCTCCAGCAGCCGTTCGGCCCCTACCTGCTGGGTCTGATCGCGGTGGGGATCGGCTGCTACGGGCTGTTCTGCTTCGCCCGGGCGCGGCACCTGTCCCGCTGACCGCGACGACCCCGGGGGACGACGGACAGCGTGGACCAGACAGCGCCCACTGACGTCGACGTGGTGGTGGTCGGCCTCGGCGCAGGTGGCGAGCTCGCCGCGGCGCGGCTGGCCGCAGCGGGCCTGCGCGTCGTCGCGGTCGAGCGCGGCCTGGTGGGCGGGGAGTGCCCCTTCGCGGGCTGCACCCCCACCAAGCTGGCGATCCGTGCTGCCGACCTGCTGGCCGAGAGCCGCCGAGCCGCGGCGCTCGCCGGCGAGGTCGACGTCCGCCCGGACTGGGCGCCCGTCGCCGCGCGGATCCGCGATGCCAACCACGACTGGGACGACGCCACGCACGTCCGGCCGCTCGAGGAGGCCGGCGTCAGCGTGGTCCGTGGTCACGGTCGGCTGGCCGGGCCGGGACGCGTGGTCGTCGAGACCGGCTCCGGACCCCGGGAGTACGCCGCCGCCCGCGGTGTCGTGCTCGACACCGGCACCGAGCCGGGCGTCCCGCCGATCGACGGCCTCGCCGCGACGCCGTACTGGACCAACCGCGAGGTCGTCCGCGTCACCGAGCTGCCGGACAGCCTCGTCGTCCTGGGCGGTGGGCCGATCGGGACCGAGCTCGCCCAGCTCTTCGCGCGGTTCGGGGTCGCGGTGGCGTTGCTGGAGACCGCCGACCGCATCCTGGGGCCGGAGGAGCCGGAGTCGAGCACCGTGGTGGCCCGAGCCCTCCGGGCGGACGGCGTCGAGGTGCGCACCGGGGTGGACATCCGGAGGATCGACCACGACGGCGCCTTCCGGATCCGGACCGATGGCGGGGACCTGGCCACGTCGGCGCTGCTGGTGGCGACGGGGCGGCGGACGAACCTCGACGACCTCGGGCTGGAGACGGTGGGGCTCGACCCCACGGCGCCGACCCTGGAGGTGGACGAGCGGATGCGCGCGGGGGAGCGGCTGTGGGCGGTGGGCGACATCACCGGCAAGGGGGAGTACACCCACGTCTCGCTCTACCAGGCCGGGGTGGCCGTGCGTGACCTCCTCGGTGAGGACGGTCCCTGGGCGGACTACCGGGCGGTTAGCCGGGTGACCTTCACCGACCCCGAGGTGGGCTCGGTGGGGCTGACCGAGGAGCAGGCCCGGGCCGCGCGTCTCGACGTCCGGGTCGGGTCGGCGGACCTGGGCGGGTCCAGCCGCGGCTGGATCCACGGGCCAGGCGGCGACGGCCTGGTCAAGCTGGTCGCCGACGCGGGACGTGGCGTGCTGGTCGGCGCGACGGCCGTCGGCCCGAGCGGTGGGGAGGTCCTCGGGCTGCTGGCCGCCGCCGTGCACGCCGAGATCCCGGTGGGCACGCTGCGCCGGATGCACTTCGCCTACCCGACCTTCCACCGGGTCGTGCTCGGGGCCCTTGTCGACCTGGGCCTCTGACACCTCAGGGGACGGGTTTGACGTGTGGGACAAGAGGGAACTGTGGGCTCATGTCATCGCTCACGCGCCTGCGCGTCCTGCTCGCACGTGTGGTCAGCGGTTCGCTGGCCCCCGCCGACGCGCAGCCGTTCACCCCGGTCCAGACGCCACCGGTGCCCGCGGAGCGACTGTGCGCGTGACCGACCGCCTGGCGCCCGCCGGCTCGACGGCGGCCCGGCCCCGCACGCGAGGAACCACCACCCTGTCATCGAGGAGCACGGCATGACGCAGGTACCGCAGGACCCGTCGCACCCCGACTCGGGGGGTCAGGGCACCGACCACGACCTGTCGGACACCAGCGACCGGCTCTACACAGCCGAGGAGCTCGGCGCCTACTCCGCAGCGCGGCAGTCCGGCTCGCAGCCGCCCTCCGGCCCGCCGCAGCGGACCGTGTACGGCGACCCGCTCACCGACCCGATGCCGGGCACCGCGGCGCCCGCGGCACGGCGCTCGCCCCAACCGCCCAGCGCTCCGCCGACTGCTCCGCCGAGCGGTCCGCCCAGTGTCTCGCCGACCAGTGCCCCGCCGACCGGTGCCCCGAGCGCACCGCCGGACCCGCATCCGGCACCGGCCCCCTGGAGCTCCGAGCGCGCGGGGACGTCGGCCGGTTGGCCACCGGCCCAGGACTCGCCCGCAGCGGCGCCGGAGACCCAGCCGTCGCCGACCGGCACCCCGGTCGACACCCCCGCCGACGGTGAGCAGACGGGCGAGCCCCGCCGGTTCATGACGGCCACCGACTTCCTCGACCGCCGGGCCGAGTCCCAGGAGAACGGACCCGCGACGTGGGGCTGGCGGGGTGCGGTCCGTCGCTGGAGCGGCGGCCTGGTCAGCCCGCGGATGGGCCCGGCCGAGCTCTCCTTCGAGCAGGACCGGTCGATGATCCAGAAGGACTTCGAGGGCCCGCGCACCATCGCGTTCATCAACCCCAAGGGCGGTGCGGCCAAGACCACCGGTGTCCTGGCGGCCGGCTACACCTTCGGCACCGTCCGCGGCGGTGGTGTCGTCGCGTGGGACAACAACGAGACCCGCGGCACCCTCGGCATCCGGGGCACCCGCAGCTCGCACCGGAACACCACCCGCGAGCTGCTGGAGGACCTCGAGCGGTTCAGCGACGTCTACCAGTCGCGGATCGGCGACCTCGGCGCGTTCGTGCGGTCGCAGGGCGACGCCCACTTCGACGTGCTGGCCTCCGACGAGCGCCCGGACGTGACGGGGATGATCAAGGCGCAGGACTTCGGCGCGGTGCACCGGCTGCTCGAGCGCTTCTACCGGGTGATCCTGGTCGACACCGGCAACAACATGCGGGCCGAGAACTGGCTGGCCGCGGCCGAGGCCGCGGACCTGCTGGTGGTGACCAGCACGGTGCGTGAGGACACCGGGTACAGCGGCCTGTGGATGCTCGACGCGCTGCAGGACGCGGGCTACCAGAACCTCAAGTACAAGACGGTCACGGTGCTCTCGGACCCCTCGGCGCAGGTCGACACGAAGCTCGCCAACGACCTGGTCGACGTCTACCAGCAGCGCACTCGCGGGGTCTACCGCGTGCCCTACGACCCGGCGCTGGTCTCGGGCTCGGTGGTGCCCTACAGCCAGCTCTCGGCCAACACCCGGAGGCAGTGGCTCAAGGCGTGCGCGGGGATGGCCGCGGCGCTCTGAGGGGCGGTCGGCTCTGAGGGGCGGTCGCTGTTCCGGCCCGTCAGCTGGTGGCGGCACCCCAGCCGTGCCAGCGGTCGACGGTCATCCAGGCGCTGACCCGCGGGCTCTCGCGGTTCGGGTAGGGCCGGCCGTTGTAGTGGGTGCTGAGCCGGTCGATGTCGGCAAGGGCGTCGTCGTCGGCCATCTCGACCACCCGGCCGATCAGCGAGACGTGGGTGTACCAGCTGGACTCGTCCAGGGCCGTCAGCGTCAGCCGGGGGTCGCGGCGCAGGTGCTGGAGGCGCACGCGGGTGCCGTCCATGTTCAGAAGCACCCGTCCGTCCTCCTCGAGGAGGTACCACGTCGCCACCGACACCGGCTGCCCGTCCGAGCGCAGCGTGCTGACGACCGCGGGGTTCGGCTTGGTCAGCAGCTCGCGGACGTGGTCGGGGAACGGCAGCTCGGGCATGGATCCTCCTCGTTGTGGGTTACTGGAGCTCGAGGAGTCGAGACTACGGAGGCGAACGAATGCGCGCAGTGGTGTACCGCGAGACCGGCCCGTCGTCGGTGCTGGAGGTCGTAGACCGGGAGGTCCCGGACCCCGGCCCCGGTGAGGTGCGGGTGAAGGTCGTCCGGGCCGGCGTCAACCCGACCGACTGGAAGTTCCGCAGCGGCGCCGCGATGGCGTACGACGAGGTCACGCCCGGACAGGACGGCGCCGGTGTGGTCGACGCGGTCGGTGAGGGCGTCACCGGCCTGGAGGTCGGGCAGCGGGTGTGGCTGGTCCTCGCCCAGCACGAGCGGGCCCACGGCTCGGCCGCGGAGTACACCGTGCAGCCCGCCGCCCGGGTGGTGCCGCTGCCCGACGCCGCGTCGTACGACCTCGGCGCGAGCCTGGGGGTCCCCGCGGTCACGGCCCACCGTGCCCTCACCGCGTCCGACGGTGGACCCAGCCGGTTGTCCCCCGGGGCCCTGGACGGCAAGGTCGTCCTGGTCGCGGGCGGCGCCGGTGCCGTCGGCAACGCGGCCATCCAGCTCGCCCGGTGGGCCGGGGCCACCGTCGTCACCACGATCAGCAGCGAGGAGAAGGCGCGGCTGGCGAAGGCGGCCGGTGCGCACCACACGGTGAACTACCGGGAGTCCGACGCGCAGGCCGAGATTCTCGCGGTCGCGCCCGACGGGGTCGACATCGTCGTCGAGGTGGCCCCCGCGCAGAACAACGCCCTCGACCTGGCGGTGACCCGGATCCGCGGCACCATCGCGATCTACGCCAACAACGGCGGCGACGAGGTCACCCTGCCCCTGCGCGCGACGTTCTCGCGGAACCTGCGCTACCAGTTCGTGCTGCTGTACACGCTGGGCCAGGACCTCGTCGACGCGGCCGCCGAGGACATCAACGCCGCGGTGGCGGCCGGAGCCCTGCGGGTGGGGGAGGAGTCGGGGGTGCCGCTGCACCACTACCCGCTGGAGTCCCTCGCCGAGGCGCACGATGCCGTGGAGACCGGCGCCGTGGGGAAGGTGCTGGTCGACGTCGGCTGAACTGGCTCAGCTCAGCGCGAGCCGGTACCAGGTCGGGGAGTTCCGACGCAGCCAGTGCGGCAGCCCGGCCCCGTCCGCCGGGTCGGCCGCCACGACCCGCCAGGCCGGCAGGGCCGTCTCGACGGCGTCGCGGCCGGCACCCGGTGGGTGCAGCACGGTCGGGTGTGGGGCCGTGCAGAGCAGCAGCATGGTCGCGCCGGGGTTCGCCAGGGCGGTGACGCCCTCACCGAGGGCCAGCCGGTCGTCGTCCTGGAGGTTGTTGAAGCAGCCGACGTCGAGGAAGAACGAGAAGTGGGTGCCGACACCGCTGCCCTTGAGGTGGGTGACGTCCCCGATGACGTACCGGCTCTCCGGGCCGCTGCGCCGCTCGGCGATGTCGACCGCGAGGCGGATGTTGTCGATGCCGACCGCGTGCCAGCCGCGCTTCTCCAGCTGGCGGGTGTACTCGCCGGTGCCGCAGCCGAGGTCGAGCGCCCGCCCCAGCGGCCGCTCCCGCTCCTGCTCCTCGCGGTCCAGGAGCCGCTGGAAGGCCTCGTCCTTGCCGGCGCCGGCCTTGTCCCACGGCGTGACGCCGAACCGGTAGGCGAGGTTGAACTTGACGCTCACGGGCTCCTCCTCGTTCCGGCGCAGCCGGGTGGACAGTCCCACGGTCGCGGGGGTGCGGCTGCCGTGCCCACGGCCGATGGTCCCGTCGGCGCGGGGCCGATCGTCGGCACGCGGCCCTCGTCGCCGCAGGGGCGCGGCCCGGCGGCACTGGTAGGGTCGGCCCCGATCGACATCCTTTAACGAGCCGTCCCGTGAGGCGGAGAAGGAGGTCCGGCACTCGATGCCTGCGCCCAACGCTGCACCCGACGAGACGACCGACGACGGTCGCACCGTCCTCGACGCCCGCGACATAGGTCGGGCGCTGACCCGCATCTCCCACGAGATCCTCGAGCGCAACAAGGGCGGCTCGGACCTCGTGCTCCTCGGGATTCCGAGCCGGGGCGTGCCACTGGCCGAGCGGATCGCCGAGCGCATCGCCTCGGTCGAGGGGTACGACGTGCCCGTCGGCTCGCTGGACGTCACGATGTACCGCGACGACCTGCGGATGAAGCCGGCCCGCGCGCTGCTCCCCACCCAGATCCCCAGCGGCGGCATCGACGGCAGGACCGTGGTGCTCGTCGACGACGTGCTCTTCTCGGGCCGCACGATCCGCGCGGCGCTCGACGCCCTCAACGACATCGGCCGCCCCAAGGCGGTGCGGCTGGCGGTGCTCGTCGACCGCGGCCACCGGGAGCTGCCGATCCGCGCCGACTTCGTTGGCAAGAACCTCCCCACCTCGCTCGTCGAGCGGGTGCGGGTGCGCCTGCAGGGTGTCGACGAGGTCGACGCCGTGACGATCCTGGGCTCGACCGAAGGAGAGGGCGCATGAAACGGCACCTGCTGAGCGCGGCCGACCTGAGCCGTGACGACGCCGAGCTCGTCCTCACGACCGCCGAGGAGCTCCGCTCGCTGGCCGACCGGCCGATCAAGAAGCTGCCGGCGCTACGGGGCCGCACCGTGGTGAACCTGTTCTTCGAGGACTCCACCCGGACCCGCATCTCCTTCGAGGCGGCGGCCAAGCGGCTCTCCGCCGACGTCATCAACTTCGCCGCCAAGGGCTCCTCCCTCTCCAAGGGTGAGAGCCTCAAGGACACCGCGCTGACGCTGGAGGCGATGGGGGCGGACGCGGTGGTCGTGCGCCACTCCGCGAGCGGCGCCCCGCACCGGCTGGCCAACTCCGGCTGGGTCCGGTCGAGTGTCGTCAACGCCGGTGACGGCACCCACGAGCACCCGACCCAGGCGCTGCTGGACGCGTTCACGATGTGGCGGCACCTCGGCTCGCTCGACGGGCGGCGCGTGGCCATCGTCGGCGACGTCCTGCACAGCCGGGTGGCCCGGTCCAACGCGCTGCTGCTGCGCACCCTCGGGGCCGAGGTGACCCTGGTCTCGCCGCCCACGCTGCTGCCGGTGGGCATCGAGAGCTGGCCGGTGGAGACGTCGTACGACCTCGACGCGGTGCTGCCGAAGGCCGACGTCGTGATGATGCTGCGCGTCCAGCGCGAGCGGATGCACGGCGGCTTCTTCCCGACCGCGCGCGAGTACTCGCGTCGCTACGGGCTCGACGGTCGCCGGATGGCGACCCTCCAGGACCACACGATCGTCATGCACCCCGGCCCGATGGTCCGCGGCATGGAGATCACCGCCGACGTCGCCGACTCGGACCGGTCGGTGATCGTCGAGCAGGTCACCAACGGCGTCGCCGTGCGGATGGCCGTCCTGTACCTGCTGCTCGGCGGCAGCCAGCCCGCCGTCTCGACCGAAGGGCTCTCGGAGTGACCACCTACCTCGTCAAGAACGTCTCGGTCCTCGGGGCCGAGCCCACCGACCTGCTGCTCGCCGACGGCGTCGTCCAGGAGATGGGTCCCGGCCTCTCCGCGGAGTCGCGGTCGTCGGTCGAGCAGGTCGAGACCATCGACGCCTCCGGGCTGATCGCCCTGCCCGGGCTGGTCGACCTGCACACCCACCTGCGCGAACCCGGTCGCGAGGACGCCGAGACGGTGGAGTCGGGCACCCGGGCCGCCGCGCTCGGCGGGTTCACCGCCGTGCACGCGATGGCGAACACCGAGCCGGTCGCCGACACGGCCGGAGTCGTCGAGCAGGTCTGGCGACTGGGCCGCGAGGCCGGTTACTGCGACGTCTACCCGGTCGGCGCGGTCACCGTCGGGCTGGCGGGGGAGCGGCTCGCGGAGCTCGGCGCGATGGCCGACTCCGCGGCCCGGGTCCGGGTCTTCTCCGACGACGGCAAGTGCGTGAGCGACGCGGTGCTGATGCGGCGGGCGCTGGAGTACGTCAAGGCGTTCGACGGCGTCGTCGCCCAGCATGCCCAGGAGCCGCGCCTCACCGAGGGTGCGCAGATGAACGAGGGCGAGCTCTCCGGCCGCCTCGGCCTGGCCGGCTGGCCGGCGGTGGCCGAGGAGGCGATCATCGCCCGCGACTGCCTGCTCGCCGCGCACGTCGGTTCCCGCCTGCACGTCTGCCACGTGTCCACGGCCGGCTCGGTCGAGATCGTGCGCTGGGCGAAGTCGAAGGGCTGGGACGTCACCGCCGAGGCGTGCCCCCACCACCTCGTGCTCACCGACGAGCTGGCCGCGACCTACGACCCGATCTACAAGGTCAACCCACCGCTGCGCTCGGCGACCGATGCCGAGGCGCTGCGGGCCGGCCTGGCCGACGGCACCATCGACATCGTGGCCACCGACCACGCGCCGCACCCGCACGAGGACAAGGACTGCGAGTGGGCAGCCGCCGCCTTCGGCATGCTCGGCCTCGAGACCGCGCTGTCGATCGTGCAGGAGACGATGGTCGACGCCGGCCGGCTCGACTGGACGGGCGTGGCCGAGCGGATGTCCTACGCCCCCGCCCGGATCGGCCGGGTCGACGACCATGGTCGCCCGATCGAGGTCGGCGCCCCGGCCAACGTGGTGCTCTACGACCCGGCCGCACGACGTACGGTCGAGGCCGCGGAGACGGCGTCGCTGTCGCGCAACACGCCGTACGCCGGGATGGAGCTGCCGGGCCGGGTCGTCGCCACGTTCCTGCGGGGCAAGGCCACCGTGCTGGACGGCAAGCTGACCTGACCTGCGCTCACCCCTGCTTGCGGGCGGTGAACAGGAGGTACTCCCACTCCATGGTCCGATCGGTCCCGATCGCGGCGTCGCCGAGCTGGGCGAGCGCCTCGTCGAGCTCGGCCACCCGGGCCGGGTCGTCGGCGATGCCGCGGTAGGCCGCGATCGTGGGCCCGTAGGTGGCCTTGAAGAAGTCGCGGAACTGCGCGCCGTCGGCGAACCGGTCCACCGTCAGCGTCCTGCGCTCGGCGGTGACGTCCTGGACACGGTCGCCGAGCAGGTCACGCACGTGCTCCTCGCGCCCCCACAGCGGCGGGGGCTGCGCCCCGGCCGGCGGCGGCGCGACGTACGGCTTCATGGTCGCGAACATCTGGCCGATGAAGCCCTCAGGCGTCCAGCTGATCAGGCCGATCGTCCCGCCGGGCCGGCTCACGCGCACGAGCTCGTCGGCGCTGGCCCGGTGGTGGGGCGCGAACATGACACCGACGCAGGACAGCACCTTGTCGAAGGTGTGCTCGGCGAAGGGCAGCCCCTCCGCGTCCGCCTCGCGCCACTCGATGTCGACCCCCTCGGCGGAGGCGTACGCCCGTCCGGCCTCGAACAGCTCGGGGGTGAGGTCGGAGGCGATCACGTGACCACCGGCCCGCGCTGCGGGGACGGCGACGTTGCCGGAGCCGGCGCCGATGTCGAGGACCCGGTCGCCGGGCTGCACGTCGGCCGCCATCACGAGCACCGGGCCGAGCGACGGGATCACCTCGGACGCGACGGCGGGGTAGTCGCCCAGCGCCCACATGGCGCGGTGCTTGGTCTTCAGGGCCCGGTCCGCGTCGAGCTCGGCGGCGGTCGGGTGGCTGGTCTGGCTCATGCTGATCCTCCTCCGGTGGCGGCTCCCTCCGAGCCGCCTGGTTCCGTTCTACGGCGGTCGCAGGCCGGGCGGGATCCGCAGCGGTTGCCCATGTCGGGATCACCGACTGCCCACATCAGCGGGTGTTCCCGCGCGCGCTGCCGCCACTGCGGTGTGAGACTGGCGGTCCGAACCCGACCGAGGAGGTCCTGCATGTCCCGCGTGGTGCACTTCGAGATCCAGGCCGACGACGTGGAGCGCGCCAAGGCGTTCTACGGCGCGGCGTTCGGCTGGTCCTTCGAGGACTACGGCGCGTTCACCGGCACGACGTACTGGGGGATCGTGACCGGTCCCGAG
The DNA here is from genome assembly GCF_039531775.1 of Nocardioides koreensis. Lineage (NCBI taxonomy): Bacteria > Bacillati > Actinomycetota > Actinomycetes > Propionibacteriales > Nocardioidaceae > Nocardioides > Nocardioides koreensis. The sequence goes on from NZ_BAAAQR010000004.1 coordinate 276,031, forward strand.
GACCAGCCCGGCATCAACGGCGGCCTGCTGCAGCGCCCGGCTCCCGCGCCCGCCGCGCAGCAGGGCACGAATGCCTTCGTCTGCACCGTCGGCGTGGGTGACTACGACGAGACCGAACGCCGCATCCTCGAGGCGGGTGGCCAGGTTGCGCTGCCGAAGATGGCGCTCACCGGGATGGCCTGGCAGGGGTACTACCTCGATCCCGAGGGGAACACGTTCGGCATCCACCAGCCTGATCCCGAGGCGAGGTAACGCGGCACTCGGCTGCGAGCGTCGCCGTACGGCGGGGGCCGCTCGGGGTTCGGGCCGGTCCCCGGCAGGCGGGTCTGCTCTGGTTGCGGTCTTGGCTGGCTACGGCGGGGGCCTCCTCGGGGGTCCGGCCGCCTGCCGGCTCACGGTTGGCGCCCCGTCGAAGAGTTCGAAAGTTTTTTCTCATAGCGTCTCACCTGATGAGATAGGCACAGGTCAGGGGCCCGGGACTGTCGGTGGGCTCTGGTTGAGTCAGGACATGGAGCAGCCCACCGATCTCCTCACCACCCCGGCCGGGGTGGTCGCGGACGTGAACGGTCGGCTGGCCTGCCTGGACGAGGCGCTGTGGGCGGCGAAGACGTCGGAGGAGCTGGTCGAGGCGGTCGCCGAGGCCGAGACGCTCCGGGCGCACCTGGCCGGCCTGGAGGCCTCGATGCTGGCCGAGATCGAGGCCCGGAAGGTCCCGAAGCAGGAGCTGGCCTGGTCCTCGACCGCCGGCTGGTTCACCCACCTGGCCGGGATGAAACGGGGGCAGGGGCACCGCGCCGTCGAGCAGGCCCCGCTCCTGGTGACGGAGCGGACCGCCACCCATGCCGGGCTGCTGGCCGGGCGGGTCTCCCCGGAGCAGGCCGCGATCATCGTGGCCGCGGTCGAGAAGCTCCCCCTCAACCCGTCGGTCCGGGCGGAGGGCGAACAGCTGCTGCTGGAGGCGGCGTCCCGGCTGACCGCCACCGAGCTGCACCATGCCGCCAAGCGCCTGGTGCTGGTGGTCGACCCCGAGAAGGCCGAACGTGACGCCGAGAAGGCCCTGGACCGTGAGGACCGGGCCGCGCACTTGCACCGGCACCTGTCCATCACCGAGGACGGCGCCGGCGGGATCCGGCTCCGGGGCCGCGGCACCGTGGAGGACGCCGCGATCCTCAAGGCCGCGTTTCTGCCGTTGACCAAGCCCGAACCCGCCGTCGACCCCGAGACCTGCGAGGAGAACGTCGACCCCCGCGACCACGGCGCCCGGCTCTGGGACGCGCTCGTGGCGACCGCCCAGCACGCCCTGGACACCGACCTGCCCCCGGACTGCCACGGCGCAAGACCCCGGGTCACCGTCACCACGTCGCTGGAGGTGCTGCGCCAGAAGATCGACTGGGCCACCCTCGGCACCCCCGCCGTCACGGATGACGGGCTCGAGCTGGCGCCCTCGGTGATCCGGCGGCTGGCCTGCGACGCCGACATCATCCCCGTCGCCCTCGGCAGCAAGGGCGAGGTCCTCGACGTCGGCCGCACCAGCCGGCTGGTCACCCCAGCGATCTGGCGGGCCGTGGTCTGCCGGGACCGGCACTGCGCCTTCCCCGGCTGCACCCGGCCCCCGATCATGTGCCACGCCCACCACATCACCCACTGGGTCGACGGCGGCCACACCAAGCTCGACAACCTGGTCCTGCTCTGCGGCCAGCACCACCGGGTCATCCACCACACCCCCTGGCAGGTCCGCCTCAACCCCGACGACGGCCGACCCGAGTTCCTCCCACCACCCAAACACGGGCACCCACCACCCGAGTGGATCAGAAGCAGACGCCGCTGCGAGTGACACCCAGGTGCCCGTGTGCCAACGTGGATGAGGGGTGCCGTCGAGGAGATGAGGCGCGCCATGGCCGGCAACGCACGGGAGCACCAGGGCTGGATCCTGCACGAGTCGGGACCTTCGGACGCCGCCCACACGGTCCTTCTGCTGCCCGGCGGGATGTGCACGGCGGTGTTCTACGACGACCTCGTCGCCGAGCGTGCGCTTGGTGAAGTGTCGCTGCGGCTGGTCGTCACGGCGGTCCCCGGCCACGGAGGTACGCCGGAGCCGGCCGACCTCAGCCTGGAGCACTATGGCCGGATGGCCGTCGAGCTGGTGCGCGACCTGGGCTGCGACGTCGTGGTCGGCCACAGCCTGGGCGCCAACGTCGCCATCGAGATGGCGCGCACGGGCGGCTTCGCCGGTCCGCTGGTCCTGTTGTCGCCGAGCTTCTCCCGGGAGGACGAGTCCCGGTTCCTACGGGTCATGGACCAGATGGCCACCGTGTCGGGCCAGCTGCCGTTCCGGTTCATGCTCGCCATGATCGGTCCCGCCCTGAAGAACGTGAAGGTGTCCGCGGAGCGGCGGAACGTGCTGGTGGGGGAGCTGAAGAAGAACGACGCGGGCTTCGTGCGGCAGGCCATCCGCAGCTACTTCGAGTACCTCCAGCGTCACGGCACGCTCGCGCCGGCCCTCTGCCGGTCCGGCGCGCCCGCCTGGGTGGTGTTCGGCGAGCGCGACGACGTCGGGCTCCGCGACGACGAGCGCGCAGTGCTCGAGAGCTGCCCCACTGTCAGCCTGCGCGTGGTCCGGGACGCCGGGCACCTGACTCTCAACGAGCAGCCGGCCGTGGTCGCCGGGATCGTCTCGGAGGCCGTGGGGCGCCTCCCCGGCTGAGCGCGCGCGATTCCGCGACGGGTGACGCATGGCATCCTCGCCCCGTGCAGCCGGACCTGACGACCCCGTGGACCGAGCTCCTGCGTCGATCCGGCCTGGAGCCGCACTCGGTGCTGGGTTCCGGCATGGAGGGGACCGTCGTCGCACTGCGCGGCGACCGCGTCGCCAAGATCTGGCAGCGGCGCACCCTGCAGGAGCTCGAGGCGCTCCAGCGCTTCTACGAGGCGGTGACGGCAGCGGCGCCCGGCATCCGCACCCCGAGGATCCTGCAGGTCCTCACCCTCGACGGGCAGCACGCGACGGTCGAGCTACGGCTGCGAGGCCGGCCGCTGTGGACCGCCGACGGGAGCTCGCCGACGCTGACCGACCGGGACGTCTCCTGCGTGGCGGACGTCCTGGCCGCCCTTGCGTCCGTCGACCCGGACCCGGACCTGGGCATCCTGCCGGTGCTCGAGGGGGAGCGGGCGTTCGAGGCCGCCACGGTCCCGTTCGCCCGGTCACTGGCCGAGCTGGTCAGGCGACGCGTGGAGCGGTTCCGCGCACCGCTGCTGGCCCGGCTGCCGGAGCTCGACGCCCTCACCGCGGCGGTCGTGGATCGGCTCGAAGGACTGGAGCCGGGAAAGGTGAGCCTGGTTCACGGCGACCTGATCCCGGCCAACATCCTGGTGGACGACACCACGGCACCAGAGGCCGTGCTCGACTTCGGTTTCCTCACGACGCTCGGGGACCCGGCCTTCGACGCTGCTGTCACCGCCAGCATCTACGACATGTACGGCCCCCGCGCTGCGGAGACCGAGGCCGTCCTCGACGAGGCGCTCACGGACCGGTTCGGCCACAGGCCCGAGCGCCTGGCGGCCTACCGCGCGGCGTACGCCCTCACGACGAGCAACTGCTTCAGCGCGTCTGGCAGCGACGGGCACTTCGAGTGGTGCGCGCGGATGCTCGAGCGGCCGGCGGTCCGCGTCGCGCTCGCCCTCTGACGGGCTGGACGGAGCGGACCTGCGGGGAGGCCGACGTACGCTCGAGGACGAGGTACTACTCGTCCCCGGAGGTCGTCATGGACGTCCTGCTGCTCGTCCTCGTGGCACTGCTCGTGCTCGTCGCCGTGGGCCTGCTGGCCAGCGTCCGCGTCGTCAAGCAGATCGAGCGCGGCGTCGTGTTCCGGCTGGGCCGGGCCCAGCGGGAGGTGCGGCGACCGGGTCCGACCCTGCTGATCCCGTTCGCGGACCGGATGCGGCGGGTCAACATGCAGGTCGTGACCATGCCGGTCCCGGCGCAGGACGGCATCACCCGCGACAACGTGACCGTGCGGGTGGATGCGGTCGTCTACTTCCGGGTGACTGACCCGATGCGGGCGGTCGTCGAGGTGCAGGACTACCAGTACGCCATCTCCCAGGTGGCGCAGACCTCGCTGCGGTCGATCATCGGCAAGAGCGAGCTCGACGACCTGCTGTCGAACCGCGAGCGCCTCAACCAGGGCCTCGAGGTGATGCTCGACAGTCCGGCCGCCCCCTGGGGCATCGAGATCGACCGCGTGGAGATCAAGGACGTCGCGCTGCCCGAGGCGATGAAGCGGTCGATGTCGCGTCAGGCGGAGGCAGAGCGGGAGCGCCGGTCCCGGGTCATCACCGCCGACGGTGAGTTCCAGGCGTCCCAGAAGCTCTCGCAGGCGGCGGCAGCGATGACCGCGACCCCGGGTGCCCTGCAGCTGCGGCTGATGCAGACGATGGTCGAGGTGGCGGCCGAGAGGAACTCGACCCTGGTGCTGCCGTTCCCGGTGGAGCTGCTGCGCTACTTCGAGGCCGCCGCCCACGCCGCAGACCCCGCGGTGCCGCGGGCCGGCATCCCGGATCGGGAACCAGCTGCGGACGGGGCCGTCCCGGACCCGGAGCCGGCAGCAGACGGAGCCATCCTCGACCCTGCGCCCGACCTGGGGCGCGTCCAGCTCGACTAGCATGCCCCGGCAGCTCAGCCCGTCGCCCAGCCCAGCTCGGCGGCTCGCCCCACGGCCTCGCTGCGGGTGTGGGAGCCGAGCTTCTGCAGGATCGCGGCGACGTGGTGGTCGACCGTGCGGACCGAGAGCACCAGCCGGTCGGCGATCTCGGCGTTGGAGAGGCCTTGGGCGACCAGGCCGAGCACGTCGACCTGGCGCGGGGTCAGGCCGCCGACGTTCCCGCGGGTGGCGGCCGACGGGCCGCGGGGGACGCGGACGCCGCGCTCGCGCAGGTCGTCCCTGACCCGGTTCGCCAGTGCGACCGCGCCGAGTGCGTCGAGGCGCGCCAGCCCGTCCAGCGCGACGTCGACCTCGGGCGCGTGGGTGAGGGCCGTCGCCTCCTCGTAGGGATAGCCCGCACGCTCCCAGCCCGACGCCGCCGCCCGCCAGTCGCCCCGGGCCAGGGCGGCGTACGGGTGGTCGAGGTCGGACAGGTCGACCCGCTCGCCGGCCAGCACCAGCCAGTGGCCCAGCTCGGTCCGCCACGAGCGCGACCCGAGCCGGGTGGCCTCGTCGTACGACGGCCGGCCGACCTCGCGGACCGTCGCCAGGTCGCCACGCAGCCACGCCGCCTCGCAGGCGAGCGCCGCGGCCGGGGCGGTGCGCTGGAGCTCGTCGAGCGCCTGGCCCAGCGACCAGCACTCGTCGACCAGGTCCTGCGCGGGGTTGCCCGTGCGCAGGGTGGTGCGGCCCAGCACGAAGAGCGCGGTGCAGCGGATGGGGTTCGTCGCGTCCAGCCCGACCCGGGCGTCGGCGACGGCGTCCTCCCAGCGGGTGTCCGCCAGCGCGACCAGGCCCCGCTCGACGTGGAGGTACTTCCAGAACACGACGTGCTCGGCCTGCTCGGCGTGCCGGATGCCCGCCTCGACGTGCCGTGCCGCCTCCCGGGGTCGCAGGTCGAGCAGCAGCTGCCAGGCCAGGTTGCAGTAGGCCCGGCTGGCGTGCTCGCTGAGTCCCTGCGCGACCGCGACCTCGAGCGCCTGCTCCACGATCGCCTGCCCCGACGCGTCACCACCCGACCACAGCGCGGTGCCGAGGTTGTTCAACGCGTGCGTCAGGACCGCCGGCTCGTCGACCTCCCGGGCCAGGTCGATGGCCCGCCGGGCCGCCTCGGTGGCCTCGTCGCACCGGTCCGCCAGCATCGCCAGTTGAGAGGTGTTGCTGTAGGCGAGGGCCAGCTCGCGGCGGTGGCCTGTCGACGTGAGCACCTCGACCGCCTCGGCGCCGGCGGCCTCGGCGCCCGGCCGGTCGCCGCACCACCAGCAGATCCGGGACAGCCAGCGCAGCGAGGCCCCCAGCGCCACCGGGTCGCCCAGCGTCCGGCGCAGCTCCACCGCCTCGGCTTGGTCGGTCATCGCGCTGCGGCCCTGGTCGCCGACGGTGTAGCACTCGAAGGCCGAGGCCTCCAGCAGCTCGACCAGCTCGGTGTCCGGGAAGTGCTCGCGATGGCCCAGCACCAGCCGCAGGTGCGCGGCCGCCTCGCGGTGCGCGCCCCCCGAGGCAGCGGCGCGCGCGGCCGCCGGGCCGTGGCGCACCACCGCGGCCACGTCGCCGGCCCCCGCCGCGTGGTGGACCAGCTGGGCGGGGTCGGCGGCGGTCCCCTCGAAGGCCGCGAGCGCTGCCGCGTTCAACGCCGTACGACGGGCGGCCGGCAGCGCGTCGACGACCGCGCGTCGGGTGATCTCGTGCCGGAAGTACACCCGGCGCGGCTCGACGACCAGCAGCCCGTGGTCCTCGGCGGCCGCGAGGGCGGTCAGCCCACCCGGCACGAGCGCGTCCACCAGGGCCCGGTCGACGGTCGACGTCACGACGCTGAGCCGCTCGACGGCGTCCCGGGTGGACGGGTCCAGCCGGTGCAGCCGGGCCAGGACCAGGTCCACCACGCTGGCCGGCACGCCGCCGTCCGGTGACTCGAGCACCTCGCGGACCAGGAACGGGTTGCCGGCGGTCAGCGAGAGGACCACGTCCGGGTCGGCGCTCGTGCCGACACACAGGTCCCGGACGGCGGCCGCCGAGAGCGCCCGCAGTGGCAGGCGGGTCGCCGGTGCGCCGGCGGCGCCGGCCAGCAGCCGCCGCAGCGGGTGCCCGCCGTCCACCTCGTCGTCGCGGTAGGTCAGCAGCAGCACCGCGGGCAGGTCGGCGACCCGCCGGACCAGGTAGCGCAGGAGGTCCAGGGTGGCCTCGTCGGCCCAGTGCACGTCCTCGACCACCAGCACGGTGGCGTGCCCGGACCAGTCGAGCTCGTCGAGCAGCGCGGTGAAGAGCGCGTCCCGGCCCCCGGTGTGGCGCAGCGCCCTGGCCAGGTCGGGCCCGACGCTGCCGGCGAGGTCCCGGATCGGGCCCAGGACGCGCGGGGTGGCCAGGTCGTCGCACTGGCCGACGAGGAGCCGCGCGTCGGGCGGGAGCTCGTGGCGCAGCTCGCGCACCAGGCTGGACTTGCCGATGCCGGCCTCGCCGGAGACCAGGACCACCGAGCCGGATCCTCCCGCGGCGAGCCGGGCGGCGTCGGTCAACGTCGCCAGCTCGGTCTCCCGCTCGAGCACCCGGCCCTCGGACACGCCTCGATGGTACGGCCGCCCGCGCTGGTAGGGTCGGGGTCGCTCGGCATCCTTTAACGATCCGTCCCGTGAGGCGGAGAAGGAGGTACGGCGTGCCACTGCATGCCCCCGCTCACCCGGTTCCCCCGACCGGATCGTCCCGATCGTCCGCGATCCTGGTCCTCGAGGACGGCCGGACCTTCCGCGGCGAGGCCTACGGCGCCCGGGGTGAGACCTTCGGCGAGGCCGTCTTCAACACCGGCATGACCGGCTACCAGGAGACGCTGACCGACCCGTCGTACCACCGTCAGGTCGTCGTCATGACGGCTCCGCACATCGGCAACACCGGGATCAACGACGAGGACCCCGAGTCCCGCCGGATCTGGGTGTCCGGCTACGTCGTGCGTGACCCCGCGCGGGTCCCGTCGAGCTGGCGCTCCCGCCGGTCGCTCGACGACGAGCTGCGCGAGCAGGGGGTCGTCGGCATCTCCGGCATCGACACCCGGGCGCTGACCCGGCACCTGCGTGAGGCCGGCGCGATGCGGGTCGGGATCTCCTCGGCCGAGGCCGACCCGGCCGCGCTCCTGCAGCGGGTCCGCGAGTCGGCGCAGATGGCCGGTGCCGAGCTGGCGGGTGAGGTGTCGACGTCCGAGGCGTACGTCGTCCCGGCCGTCGGCGAGCGCCGCTTCACGGTGGCGGCCCTCGACCTCGGCATCAAGGGGATGACCCCGGCGATGATGGCCGAGCGGGGGATCGAGGTGCACGTGCTGCCGGCCACCTCGAGCCTCGAGGACGTGCTGGCCGTGGAGCCGGACGGGTTGTTCTTCTCCAACGGGCCCGGCGACCCGGCGGCCACGACCCACCAGATCGCGCTGCTCCAGGGGGCGCTCGAGCGCGGGCTGCCCTACTTCGGGATCTGCTTCGGCAACCAGCTCTTCGGGCGCGCGCTCGGCCTCGGCACCTACAAGCTGAAGTACGGCCACCGCGGCATCAACCAGCCCGTCATGGACCGCACCACCGGCAAGGTCGAGGTGACCGCGCACAACCACGGGTTCGCGGTCCGGTGGCCCGACGGGGTCCCGCTCGGCGACCCGGTCCCGACGCCGTACGGCGTGGCCACGGTGAGCCACGTCTGCCTCAACGACGACGTGGTGGAGGGCCTCGAGCTCCGCGACGACCGGGGCCGGCTGAAGAGCTTCTCGGTCCAGTACCACCCGGAGGCCGCCGCCGGCCCGCACGACGCGGCGTACCTCTTCGACCGGTTCGCCGACCTGATGACGAAGGAGGCCTGAGGTGCCGAAGCGTGACGACATCCGGTCCGTGATGGTGATCGGCTCCGGGCCCATCATCATCGGCCAGGCCTGCGAGTTCGACTACTCCGGCACCCAGGCCTGCCGGGTGCTCAAGGCCGAGGGGGTCCGGGTCATCCTGGTGAACTCCAACCCGGCCACGATCATGACCGACCCGGAGTTCGCCGACGCGACGTACGTCGAGCCGATCACGCCGGAGTACGTCGAGAAGGTGATCGCCAAGGAGCGCCCCGACGCGCTGCTGCCGACCCTCGGTGGCCAGACCGCGCTCAACGCGGCGATCGCCCTCCACGAGAACGGCGTGCTGGACAAGTACGGCGTGGAGATGATCGGCGCCAGCTTCGAGGCGATCCACCGCGGCGAGAACCGTGAGCTCTTCAACGCGATCGTCGAGAAGGTGGGCGGCGAGGTGGCCCGCAGCTTCGTCTGCCACTCGCTGGACGACTGCGAGAAGGCCGTCGGCGAGCTCGGCTACCCGGTCGTGGTGCGGCCGTCGTTCACCATGGGCGGCACCGGCTCGGGCATCGCCTACGACGAGTCCGACCTGGCCCGGATCGCCGGCGCCGGCCTGGCCGCCAGCCCGACCACCGAGGTCCTCATCGAGGAGTCGATCATCGGCTGGAAGGAGTACGAGCTGGAGGTGATGCGCGACAAGGCGGACAACGTCGTCATCATCTGCTCGATCGAGAACCTCGACCCGATGGGCGTGCACACCGGTGACTCGATCACGGTCGCGCCGGCGATGACGCTCACCGACCGCGAGTACCAGCACCTGCGCGACCTGGCGATCGGGATCATCCGCGAGGTCGGCGTCGACACCGGCGGCTGCAACATCCAGTACGCCGTGAACCCCGCCGACGGGCGGGTGATCGTCATCGAGATGAACCCCCGCGTGTCCCGCTCGTCCGCGCTCGCCTCGAAGGCCACCGGCTTCCCGATCGCCAAGATCGCCGCCAAGGTGGCGATCGGCTACACGCTCGACGAGATCCCGAACGACATCACCACCCGGGAGGACGGGCAGAGCACGCCCGCGGCCTTCGAGCCCACGCTCGACTACGTGGTCGTGAAGGTGCCGCGCTTCGCGTTCGAGAAGTTCCCCGGCGCCGACCCGACGCTGACCACGCACATGAAGTCGGTCGGCGAGGCGATGGCGATCGGCCGCAACTTCACCGAGGCGCTGCAGAAGGCGCTGCGCTCGCTCGAGAGCAAGGACGCCGTCTTCGACTGGACCCACGAGTGGGTCGACCTGGACAAGGCCGCCCTGCTGGAGGAGATCCGCACACCGCACGACGGCCGGCTGAAGAAGGTGATGGACGCGCTGCGCGCCGGCGCGACACCGGAGGAGATCTTCGACGCCACCGCGATCGACCCGTGGTTCGTCGACCAGCTGCTGCTGATCAACGAGATCGCCGGCGAGATCGCGGTCTCGCCGGAGCTCACCACGGAGGTGCTGCGCACGGCCAAGCGGCACGGGTTCTCCGACGCGCAGATCGGCAAGATCCGCGACATGCGCGCGGACGTCGTGCGCGGGGTCCGGCACGCGCTCGGCATCCGGCCCGTCTACAAGACCGTGGACACCTGTGCCGCCGAGTTCGCCGCGGCCACGCCGTACCACTACTCGTCGTACGACGAGGAGTCCGAGGTGCAGCCGCGCGAGCGCGAGGCCGTGATCATCCTCGGCTCCGGGCCCAACCGGATCGGCCAGGGCATCGAGTTCGACTACTCGTGCGTGCACGCCAGCCTGGCGCTGGCCGAGGCGGGCTACGAGACGATCATGGTGAACTGCAACCCGGAGACCGTCTCGACCGACTACGACACCTCCGACCGGCTCTACTTCGAGCCGCTGACGCTGGAGGACGTGCTCGAGATCGTCCACGCGGAGCGGCAGGCCGGCCCGATCGCCGGCGTCATCTGCCAGCTGGGCGGCCAGACGCCGCTGGGCCTGGCGAAGGGGCTCCAGGAGGCCGGGGTGCCGATCGTCGGCACCTCGCCCGACGCGATCCACCTCGCCGAGGAGCGTGGCGCCTTCGGCCGGGTGCTGGCCGAGGCCGGGCTCCCGGCGCCCAAGCACGGGATGGCGACCAGCTTCGCCGACGCGCAGCGGATCGCCGCCGAGATCGGCTACCCGGTGCTGGTGCGGCCGTCGTACGTGCTGGGTGGCCGCGGCATGGAGATCGTCTACGACGACTCCGCCCTCGAGGGCTACATCGAGCGCGCCACCGAGATCAGCCCGGAGCACCCGGTGCTGGTCGACCGGTTCATCGACGACGCGGTGGAGATCGACGTCGACGCGCTCTTCGACGGCGAGGAGCTCTTCCTCGGCGGCGTGATGGAGCACATCGAGGAGGCCGGCATCCACTCCGGGGACTCCTCCTGCGCGCTGCCGCCGATCACGCTCGGCGCCGCCGAGATCCAGCGGATCCGCGAGGCCACCGAGGCGATCGCGCGTGGGGTCGGGGTGCGCGGGCTGCTGAACATCCAGTACGCCCTGGGCTCCGACGTGCTCTACGTGCTCGAGGCGAACCCCCGCGCCAGCCGCACCGTGCCGTTCGTGTCCAAGGCGACCGCGACGCCGCTGGCCAAGGCCGCGGCCCGGGTGATGCTGGGGGAGTCCGTCGCGTCGCTGCGCAAGGCCGGAATGCTGCCGGCCGAGGGCGACGGCGGCACCCTGCCGGGGGACCAGCCGATCGCGGTCAAGGAGGCCGTGATGCCGTTCAACCGGTTCCGGACCCCCGACGGCGCCCAGGTCGACACCGTGCTCGGCCCGGAGATGAAGTCGACCGGTGAGGTCATGGGTCTCGACGCCGACTTCGGCAGGGCCTTCGCCAAGGCGCAGACCGCGGCGTTCGGCTCGCTGCCCCTGGCCACGAAGGAGGGGGGCGCCCGGGTGTTCGTGAGCATGGCCAACCGGGACAAGCGGCACATGATCTTCCCGATCAAGGTGCTCTCCGACCACGGCTTCGAGATCCTCGCGACCCAGGGCACCGCCGAGGTGCTGCGCCGGAACGGGGTCCGTGCCCGGGTCGTGCGCAAGCACTTCGAGGGCACCGGCCCCGACGGCGAGAAGACGACCGTGCAGCTGATCCTCGACGGGGAGATCGACCTGGTCATCAACACCCCGCACGGCTCCACCGGCGGCGGCTCGGCGCGCGTGGACGGCTACGAGATCCGCACGGCCGCGATCATGGCCAACATCCCGTGCATCACGACGGTGCAGGGGCTCGGGGCCGCCGTGCAGGGCATCGAGGCGCTCTCCCGGGGCGAGATCGGGGTGCGCAGCCTGCAGGACTGGGCGCTGCGCGGGAACCGCCGGTGAAGCCCTACCGCCTGCTGTTCGACCACGTCCTCACCCGCACCGACCCCGAGCGCGCCCACCACACCGCGTTCCGGGCGATCCGGGCCGCCGAACCGCTGACCCGGCGTCGACCCGTCGCTTCCTCGCCGGTCACGGCGATGGGGCTGGCCTTCCCCAACGTCCTGGGCCTGGCCGCGGGCTTCGACAAGAACGCGGTCGGCATCGACGCGCTCGCTGCGCTCGGGTTCGGTCACGTCGAGATCGGCACGGTCACCGGCGAGGCCCAGCCCGGCAACCCGAGGCCGCGGCTGTTCCGGCTGCCCGAGGACCGGGCCGTCGTCAACCGGATGGGCTTCAACAACGACGGCGCCGAGGTGGTCGCCCGCCGGCTCGCCGAGCGGGTCCGTGGTCTCGACAGGCTCGACCAGCGAACGCGGCCAGTGCTCGGGGTCAACATCGGCAAGACGAAGGTGGTGCCCGAGGACGACGAGGCGGCGGTGCTGGCCGACTACGAGAAGAGCGCGCGGCTGCTCTCGCCGTACGCCGACTACCTGGTGGTGAACGTCAGCTCGCCCAACACGCCGGGCCTGCGCAACCTGCAGGCGGTGGAGCGGCTCCGACCCCTCCTCGAGCACGTACGCCGTACGGCCGACGCGGTCACCGAGCAACGGGTCCCGCTGCTGGTCAAGATCGCCCCCGACCTCAGCGACGACGACGTGCTGGCCGTCGCCGACCTGGCCGGCGCGATCGGGCTCGACGGCATCATCGCCACCAACACCACCATCTCCCGCGAGGGCCTGCGCACCCCCGGCGCGAAGGTCGAGGAGATCGGCGCCGGCGGACTGAGCGGACAGCCGCTCACCGAGCGCGCCCTCGAGGTGATGCGGCTGCTCCGCGGCCGCGTCGGCGACGACCTCACCCTCATCGGCGTCGGCGGCATCACCACGGTCGAGGACGCCCGGGCCCGGCTGGCGGCCGGTGCCACCCTGCTGCAGGGCTACACCGCGTTCATCTACGAGGGCCCGCTCTGGCCGCGACGGATCGTCGCCGGGGTGTCCGGGTGACCCAGACCCCGCGGCGCGGTCCCGTCCACGTCACCGGCGAGCTGCTGGCGACGAAGAAGGTCGGTGCCTACCACCACCTGACACTGGTGGCGCCGGGCGTCGCGGACGGCTTCCGGCCGGGCAACTTCGTGGCCATCTCGGTGGGCGAGTCCCGGCTGGCCCGGCGGTCCTTCTGGATCCACCGGGTCAAGCCGGTCGGCGGGTACGGCGCCGCGCTCGAGCTGGTCGTCGAGGCCACCGGACCCGGCGCCACCTGGCTGACGCGGCTCGCGCCGGGAGCGAGGCTCGAGGTCACGGGGCCGCTCGGCCGTCCCTTCGCCCTGCCCAAGGAACCGGTCAGCTGCCTCCTCGTCGGGGACGGGTACGCCGCCGCGCCGCTGTTCCCGCTCGCCGAGCGGCTGCGGGAGCGCGACTGCCCCGTGACCCTGCTCGTCGCCGGCTCCGACGAGGCCCACCTGCTGTCCGCGCTCGAGGCCCGCCGGTCCGCCCGCGCGGTCACCGTCGTGACCGCGGACGGGTCGGTCGGCCGGAAGGGCACGGTCGCCGACGCCGTCGACGAGGTGCTCGCCCGCGCGGGCGCCGAGGTGGTCTACGCGGCCGGCCCGGTGCCGACGCTGCACGCGGTCGCGGCCGCCGCGGAGGCCCACGGCGCCTGGAGCCAGACCGCCCTCGAACGCCCGCTGACCTGCGCCACCGGCCTGTGCCAGGGCTGCGTGGTCCCGGTCGTGGGCGAGGACGGGGTGTCCCGGACCGTCCGCGCCTGCCACGACGGCCCGGTGCTGCGCGGCGACCGGGTGCGCTGGGCCGACCTCGGGGCTGACCTGGGGCAGGTGCGATGACCGAGCTCGCCGGCCTCACCCTCGCCGCTCCGGTGCTCGTGGCCTCCGGCTGCGGCGGCACCGGCCGCGAGCTCGCGGCGTACGGCCCGCTCGCCGACCTGGGCGGATTCGTCACCCGGTCGATCACGCTCAACCCCCGCCCGGGCGGGCCGCTCCCGCGGATCGCGGAGACCCCGTCCGGGCTGGTGCACGCGGTGGGCCTGCAGAACCCCGGCCTCGAGCCGTTCCTCGCCACCGAGCTGCCGTGGCTGGCGCAGCAGGGCACCCGGGTCGTCGTCTCGATCGCCGGGAGCTCGCTGGGGGAGTACGCCGAGCTGGCACGGCGGCTGGGCCGTTCGCCGGGAGTCTCGGCGATCGAGGTCAACCTCTCCTCGCCGGACGCGCCGACCACCGGCGTGTTCGACGTGCGGGAGCCCTTCCACGCCGCCAGCGTCGTGGCCGCCGTCCACCGCGACCTGCCCCGCGGCGTCCCGGTGCTGGCCAAGCTCCGCACCGACGTGGTCCGCGTCGTCGAGAGCGCCCGCACCGTCCTGGACGCCGGTGCGGACGCGGTCGTGGTCGGGAACGCGCTGCCCGCGGCGATGCCGGACGGGCGGCAGGCCGGTCTCAGCGGACCCGCGATCCTGCCCGTCGCGCTGCGCTGCGTGGCCGAGGTCTGCGCCGAGCTGCCCGGCGCCCAGGTCGTCGGGGCCGGCGGGATCACCTCGGCCGACGACGCGCGCAGCTTCCTCGCCGCCGGCGCGGTCGCCGTACAGCTCGGCACCGCGCTGCTGCACGACCCCACCGCGGCCGCGCGGATCGTCGCCGACCTGCACGACGTCGTCCCCGAGCCCACGATCGACTGAGAGGCACCCAGATGACCTTCGGGACCCGACTCCACGCCGCGATCGCGGACCGTGGCCCGCTGTGCGCCGGGATCGACCCCCACGCCGCGCTGCTGCGCGACTGGGGGCTGGCCGACGACGTGGCCGGCCTTGAGCGGTTCGCGCTGACCGCGGTCGAGGGGCTGGCGCCGCACGTCTCGGTCGTCAAGCCGCAGTCCGCGTTCTACGAGCGGTTCGGGAGCCGCGGCATCGCGGTGCTGGAGCGGGTGGTGGCCGAGTCGCGGGCCGCCGGCGCCCTGGTGCTGCTCGACGTCAAGCGCGGGGACATCGGCTCGACCTCGCAGGCCTACGCCGACGCCTACCTCGACGCGTCCTCGCCACTCGCGGTGGACGCGATCACCGCCAGCCCGTACCTGGGCTTCGGCTCGCTCGACCCGATGATCGAGACCGCCCGGCGCCACGACGCGGGCGTGTTCGTGCTCGCCCTGACCTCCAACAAGGAGGGCCCCGAGGTGCAGCACGCCCGCGTCGACGACGGGACCGTCGCCGGCCGGATGCTCGACCACCTCCGGGCCCTCAACGAGGGGGCCGCGCCACTGGGCTCCTTCGGTGCCGTCGTCGGCGCCACCATCGGGGACACCGGCGAGGACCTGGACATCAACGGACCGCTGCTCGCCCCCGGGTATGGCGCCCAGGGCGGCACCGTCGCGGACCTGAAGCGGATCTTCGGAGCGGCCTCGGGCGCGGTGCTGCCCAGCTCCAGCCGCGAGCTGCTCCGTGCCGGCCCGGACCCCCGCGCCCTCGGGGAGGCCGCCCGCCGGGTCAACGACGAGCTCGCGGGGCTCGCGAGGTGACCAGGCGGACGAGGGCCGGCGCGGCCGTGCTGGTGCTCGCGCTGCTGCCGCTGGCGGCCGGGTGCGGCGACGGCCAGGACAGCTACTGCGCGGCGGTCAAGGACCACCAGGAGGAGCTGACCACCATCACCGGCGACGGCGACGAGGACTCGCTGATCCGGGCCCTCGACATCTTCAAGGACCTCCGGGACAAGTCGCCCAGCGACGTCAGCGACGAGTGGCAGCAGCTGGTGAGCAGGATCGAGACCCTCGACGGGGCCCTCGCCGACGCCGGCGTCGACCCCGCGACGTACGACCGCGACCATCCGCCCGAGGACCTCGGCCGGGAGGACCGGGCCCGCATCGACGCCGCCGCCCGAGAGCTCGGCAGCGGCCCCACGCTGGCGGCGTTCGAGGGGCTGCAGCAGGAGGTCCTCGACGTCTGCCACACGCCGCTCACTCTCTGAGACGCGGCGGGCCGCGGGGCGCCACGCCAGTTAATTGCTGTGGCCGCAGGGTTCTGACTAGATTGAGCCAGCACCGATCCCTGCCCGGGCCAGTCCCGACGGCCCCCACCGCGACCGAAGGACCTGACGCACGTGGCTCTGCCCCCGCTCACCCCCGAACAGCGCCAGGCGGCCCTCGACAAGGCCGCCGCCTCCCGCCGGGAACGGGCCGAGGTGAAGAACCGCCTCAAGAACTCCGGCGCCTCCATCGTCGACGTCCTGCGCGAGGGCCAGGACAACGAGGTGATCGGCAAGATGCGGGTCGTCGAGCTGCTCCAGTCGATGCCCGGGCTGGGCAAGGTGCGCGCCCGGCAGGTCATGGATCGGCTCGGCATCGCCGAGAGCCGCCGGGTCCGCGGCCTCGGCACCAAGCAGGTGGCCGCGCTCGAGCGCGAGTTCGCCGCGCGTGACTGAACCGGAGCGCCGCTCCCGGCTCGTCGTGCTCGCGGGTCCCACCGCCGTCGGCAAGGGCACCGTCGCGGCGGCGGTGCGCGAGTCGCACCCCGAGGTGTGGATCAGCGTCTCCGCCACCACCCGCAAGCCGCGGCCCGGGGAGATCAACGGCGTCCACTACTGGTTCGTCTCCGACGAGGAGTTCGACCGGATGATCGCCGAGGAGGACCTGCTCGAGTGGGCGGTCGTGCACAAGGCGGCCCGCTACGGCACCCCACGGCAGCCGGTGGACCTGGCGCTGGCCTCCGGCCGCCCGGCGATGCTCGAGATCGACCTCCAGGGCGCCCGGCAGGTGCGCGAGACGATGCCGGACGCGCTGTTCGTCTTCCTGGCCCCGCCGTCCTGGGAGGAGCTGGTACGCCGCCTCGTCGGGCGCGGGACCGAGACCGAGGAGGAGCGCGAGCGCCGTCTGGAGACCGCCCGCGAGGAGCTGGCCGCCGAGCCCGAGTTCGACGTGACCATCGTCAACCACGAAGTTCACGCTGCAGCCGAGCAGTTGGTAACCTTGATGACGGTGGGAGAGGAGCGTCCTCCGCTCGCTCCCGACCAGTTCTGACTTTGCCCCCTATCTGACCCAGCGAGGCTGCACGCGTGTCTGCTCCCAACATCGCCGCCGAGGGCGTCACCAACCCCTCGATCGACGACCTGCTCACCAAGACGGACAGCAAGTACAAGCTGGTCCTCTACAGCGCGAAGCGCGCCCGCCAGATCAACGCCTACTACTCCCAGCTCGGCGAGGGCCTGCTGGAGTACGTCGGGCCGCTCGTCGACACGCACGTCCAGGAGAAGCCGCTCTCGATCGCCCTGCGCGAGATCAACGAGGACCTGCTGACCTGCGAGGACGTCGACCCCGCCGAGCTCGCCGCCGAGGAGGCCGCCGCCAAGGCCGCTGCCCTCGAGTCGTCGTTCCCCGCCGCCGAGTGACCCAGCTCTGACAGGCTGGGCCGCATGACCAGCATCGACGACGTGGCCGTCTCCCGTGCCGGGGGACGGCCTCGTGTCGTCCTCGGTGTCTCCGGCGGGATCGCCGCCTACAAGGCCTGCGAGCTGCTGCGCCGGTTCACCGAGTCCGGCCACGACGTCACCGTCGTGCCCACCGCGGCGGCGCTCGAGTTCGTCGGCGCGCCGACCTGGGCCGCCCTCTCCGGCAAGCCGGTCTCGACCGAGGTGTGGAGCGACGTCCACGAGGTGCCGCACGTACGCATCGGGCAGAGCGCCGACCTGGTCGTGGTGGCCCCGGCGACCGCCGACCTGATGGCCAAGGCGGCGCACGGGCTGGCCGACGACCTGCTCACCAACACCCTGCTGACCGCGCGCTGCCCGGTCGTCCTCGCCCCGGCGATGCACACCGAGATGTGGGAGCACGCCGCGACCCGGCACAACGTCGCCACCCTGCGGGCTCGCGGCTGCGTGGTGATCGAGCCCGCCGAGGGCCGGCTGACCGGCAAGGACACCGGCAAGGGCCGGCTCCCCGAGCCGGCCGAGATCTTCGAGCTCTGCACCGGCGTGCTCGCCCGCGGCACCGCCGCCCCGGACCTCGCCGGTCGCCGGGTCGTCGTCTCCGCCGGTGGCACCCGCGAGTACCTCGACCCGGTGCGCTTCCTCGGCAACCGCTCCTCGGGGCTGCAGGGCTACGCCCTCGCCCGGGCCGCGGCCGCCCGCGGAGCCGAGGTCACCCTGGTCAGCGCCAACGTCACGCTCCCGGACCCGGCCGGGGTGAAGGTGGTCCGGGTCGAGACCACCGCGCAGCTCCGCCAGGAGGTCGTGGCCGCGGCCGTCGCGGCAGACGCCGTGGTGATGGCGGCCGCGCCGGCCGACTTCCGGCCCACCGAGGTCAGTGACGCCAAGATCAAGAAGGCGGCCGACGGGTCGGCGCCCGCGATCGAGCTGGCGCAGAACCCCGACATCCTCCACGAGATCAGCACCGACCGGGCGCGACCCGGCGCGGTGATCGTCGGCTTCGCGGCGGAGACCGGGGACGCGACCGGATCGGTCCTCGAGCTCGGCCGCGCGAAGCTCGCGCGCAAGGGCTGCGACCTGCTGGTCGTCAACGACGTCAGCGGGGGAGCGGTCTTCGGCAGTCCCGACAACGAGGCGGTGATCCTGGGCGCCGACGGTGCCGCGGTCGACGTACCGTACGGGTCGAAGACGGCCCTCGCGCACCGTATCTGGGACGAAGTGGCCGGTCGGCTGCCAGACTGAGACAACCGTTCCGCATTTCGGGACGGTCGATATCGTTGAGGATCATCGCCATCGAACGGGAGTGGGTAGCACAGTGGCTGGACGTCTCTTCACGTCGGAGTCGGTGACCGAGGGTCACCCGGACAAGATCGCCGACCAGATCAGCGACTCCGTCCTGGACGCCATGCTGGAGCAGGACCCGCACAGCCGGGTGGCGGTCGAGACGCTGCTCACCACCGGGCTGGTCGTGGTGGCCGGCGAGGTGGACACCACCGGCTACGTCGACATCAAGAAGGTGGTCCGCGAGCGGATCCTCGAGATCGGCTACGACTCCTCGCTGAAGGGCTTCGACGGCCACTCCTGCGGCGTCATGGTGGCGATCGGCGGCCAGTCCGGCGACATCGCCCAGGGCGTCGACACCGGCCACGAGAGCCGCACCGGCTCGGTGGATGCGATGGACAAGCAGGGTGCCGGCGACCAGGGCCTGATGTTCGGCTACGCCTGCGACGACACCGAGGTCCTCATGCCGCTGCCGATCGTGATCGCGCAGCGCCTCTCCGAGCGCCTCTCGGACGTGCGCAAGGACAAGACGCTCGAGTACCTCCGCCCCGACGGCAAGACCCAGGTCACCATCGAGTACGACGCCGACAACCGCCCGGTTCGCGTCGACACCGTCGTCCTCTCCACCCAGCACGCCGAGGAGATCGAGCTCGGCACCCTCGAGGACGACGTGAAGAAGCACGTCATCGACCCGGTGCTCGAGACCTTCGAGATCCCCTCCGAGGGCTACCGGCTGCTGGTCAACCCGACCGGACGCTTCGTCGTGGGCGGGCCGATGGGCGACGCCGGCCTGACCGGTCGCAAGATCATCGTCGACACCTACGGCGGGATGGCGCGCCACGGCGGCGGCGCCTTCTCGGGCAAGGACCCGTCGAAGGTCGACCGCTCCGCGGCGTACGCCATGCGCTGGGTCGCCAAGAACGTCGTCGCCGCCGGCCTGGCCGCGCGGTGCGAGGCCCAGGTCGCCTACGCGATCGGCAAGGCCCAGCCGGTGGGTGTCTTCATCGAGACCTACGGCACCGGCACGGTCCCCGACGAGCAGATCCAGCGCGCCGTCCTCGACGTCTTCGACCTGCGCCCGGCCGCGATCATCCGCGACCTGGACCTGAAGCGCCCGATCTACGCGCGGACCGCCGCCTACGGCCACTTCGGTCGCGAGCTGCCCGACTTCACGTGGGAGCGCACCGACCGCGCCGACGACCTCCGGGCCGCCACCGGCCGCTGAGCTCGAGGCGGCCACCGGGCTGACCGACCCGTCGGCGCCCGCTGGTAGAACTGCGCCCATGACCGAGCCCGACGAGCAGCCCGAGCTGCTGCCCGGGATGGTCAGGGCCACCGTCAAGCAGTCCCAGGCCAAGGCTCGGGCGACCCGGGCCCGCAAGGCCGCCGCACAGGCGATCACCGAGGTCGACCCGGTGGCCCGCGTGCTCGTCGACGTGCCGCTGGCCCACCTCGACCGGCCGTTCGACTACGCCGTCCCGGAGGCGATGGCCGGGGCCGCGCGCCCCGGCGTCCGGGTCAAGGTGCGCTTCGCCGGCCAGGACGTCGACGGGTACGTCGTGGCGCGCGCCGCCACCTCCGACCACTCCGGTCGGCTGATGCCGCTGCGGCGCGTGGTCAGCCCCGAGCCGGTGCTCAGCCCCGAGGTGGCCGGCCTCACCGCGGACCTCGCCGAGCGGTACGCCGGCACCCGCTCCGACGTGCTGCGCCTGGCCGTCCCGGCCCGGCACGCCACCACCGAGAAGGAGCCGTCGCCGCCGGCCCCGCCGCCGCGGCCGTGGGACCGCGACGCCGCCGCGGCCGCCTGGGCCGGGCACGAGCCGGCCGCCGCGTTCCAGCACCACCTCGCCGAGGGCGGCTCCCCGCGGGCGGTGTGGTCGGCCGCGCCGGCCACCGACTGGCCGACCGCGCTCGCGCACGCCGCCGCCGCGACCTACGCCGGCGGCCGCGGCACGCTGATCTGCGTGCCCGACGGCAAGGACGCCGCCCGCGTCGACGAGGCGCTGACCGCGGTGCTGGGGGAGGGGCACCACGTGCTGCTCACCGCGGACGCCGGCCCGGCCCGCCGCTACCGTGACTTCCTCGCCGTCAGCCGGGGTGCCCGGCGCATCGTCGTCGGGACCCGCGCGGCGAGCTTCGCGCCGGTGCGCGACCTCGGGCTCGTCGCCGTGTGGGACGACGGCGACGACCTGCACGCCGAGCCACGCGCGCCGTACCCCCACACCCGGGAGACCCTGCTGCTGCGCGCCGAGCGCGAGGGCGCGGCGGCGCTGCTCGGTGGGTTCGCCCGCACCGTCGAGGCGGAGTACCTCCTCCGCACCGGCTGGGCCCGCGAGCTCGCCCCGCCGCGCGCGGTCGTCCGCGAGCGCGTCACCGTGAGCGTCGCCGGCGCCGCCGACCGCGACCTCGACCGCGACCCGCTCGCGCGCGGTGCCCGCATCCCGCGCCAGGTCCACGACGCGATCAGGACCGGGCTCCAGCGGGGGCCGGTCCTGGTGCAGACACCCCGGACCGGGTACGTCGCCTCGCTGGCGTGCGAGCGTTGCCGCACCCCCGCGCGGTGTGCCTCCTGCGCCGGGCCGCTGGCGCTCACCGGAGCGACGTCGCCGCCGGCCTGCCGCTGGTGCGGGACCGAGGCGGAGCGCTGGTCCTGCCCGGAGTGCGGGCACCGCGGCCTGCGTGCCCCGGTCCTGGGCGACGCCCGCACCGCCGAGGAGCTGGGCCGCTCGTTCCCGGCTGTCCGGGTCCGCACGTCCAGCGGTGACCGCGTGCTCGCCGGCGTCGACGACAGCCCGGCCGTCGTCGTGGCCACCCCGGGTGCCGAGCCGGTCGCGGCGGGCGGGTACGCCACCGTCGTCCTGCTCGACACCTGGCTGCTGCTCGGCCGCACCGACCTGCGCACCGAGGAGGAGGCGCTGCGGCGGTGGAGCAACGCGGCCGGGCTGGTGCGCTCCGGGGGCACGGTCGTGGTCGTCGGTGACCCGGCCCATCCCGCGCTGCAGGCGCTCGTCCGCTGGGACCCGGCCGGGTTCGCGTCCCGCGAGATGCAGGAGCGCCAGGAGGCCCACCTGCCGCCGGCCAGCCGGATCGCCACCGTGACCGGCGAGCCGGGCGCCGTCGACGACGCGCTGACCCTGCTCACCGCGCCACCGGCCGCCGAGGTGCTCGGGCCGGTGGACGTGGACGAGGAGGAGAGCCGGGTCGTCATCCGGGTCCCGCGGGCCCAGGGGAGCGCGTTGTCGCACGCCCTCGGCGACCTGCAGCGGATGCGGTCGAGCCGCAAGCTCGCGGCCGTGCGCATCCAGGTGGACCCGCCGACCCTGTAGGAGCCCCTCTCCTAGACTGTCCCCGCATCCCCCCAGCCAAGGAGTCTTGTGGCCATCCAGCCGATCCGTCTGTTCGGTGATCCCGTCCTGCGCAAGCCCGCGATCGAGGTCGTCGACTTCGACAAGGAGCTGCGCAAGCTCGTCGCGGACCTGACCGACACGATGCTCGAGGCGCCCGGGGCCGGCCTGGCCGCGCCCCAGATCGGCGTCGGGCTGCGGGCGTTCACCTGGAACGTCGACGGCGAGGTGGGCCACCTGGTGAACCCCCGGCTCGAGCTCTCCCAGGAGATCCAGGACGGGCCCGAGGGCTGCCTGTCCATCCCGGGCCTCACGATCGACTGCCGTCGGGCGCTCTCGGTGGTCGCGCACGGCTTCGACATGTACGGCGAGCCGGTCACGATCAGCGGCTCGGACTACCTGGCCCGGGCGATCCAGCACGAGACCGACCACCTCGACGGCGTGCTGTTCGTCGACCGGCTCGACGCGGAGGCACGCAAGGCGGCGATGAAGGCGATCCGGGAGTCGCACTGGTTCGGCCTCGAGAAGCCCACCGTCAAGGTCTCGCCGCACGCCACCCGCGGGCTGGGGTTCTAGACGCCCATGCGCCTCGTCTTCGCCGGCACCCCCGAGGTGGCCGTCCCCTCGCTCGACGCTCTCGCCGGGTCCCACCACGAGCTCGTCGCCGTCATCACCCGGCCCGACGCGCCCGCCGGCCGCGGCCGCAAGCTGGTCGCGAGCCCGGTCGCGCAGCGCGCCGAGGAGCTAGGGCTGCCGGTCCTCAAGCCCGGGCACCCGCGCGACCCCGACTTCCAGGCGGCGCTGCGCGACCTGCGTCCGGACTGCTGCGCCGTGGTGGCGTACGGCGCACTGCTCCCGCAGTCCGCCCTGGACATCCCGGTGCACGGCTGGGTCAACCTGCACTTCTCGGCGCTCCCCGCCTGGCGCGGCGCCGCCCCCGTGCAGCACGCGCTGTGGGCCGGCGACGAGGTCACCGGGGCGACCACGTTCCGGATCGTCAAGGAGCTCGACGCGGGCCCGACGTTCGGGGTGATGACCGAGCGGATCCGTCCCGCCGACACCGCCGGCGACCTGCTCGCCCGGCTGGCGGAGGGCGGAGCCGGGCTGTTGGTGGCGACCGTCGACGGCATCGAGGACGGGTCGCTGGAAGCACGGCCGCAGCAGGCCGAGGGCGTCAGCCTCGCCCCCAAGATCACCGTCGACGACGCCCGTGTCGTCTGGGACGAGCCCGCCGTCGGCGTCGACCGCCGGATCCGGGCCTGCACGCCGGGCCCGGGTGCCTGGTCGACCCACGAGGGCGAACGCATCAAGATCGGCCCGGTCACCGTGTGCCCGGACCGCGACGGGTTGGCCCCGGGCGTCCTCGACGTCACCAAGAACGCCGTCTACGTCGGCACCGGCACCGTCCCGGTCCGCCTCGGCGAGGTCAAGGCCTTCGGGAAGAAGCAGATGGGCGCCGCCGACTGGGCGCGTGGCGTACGCCTCGAGACAGGGGCCCGTTTCGCATGAATGCCGCCCTGGCTCCCGATACCGTCGGGGTCATGACCCGCCGGGCCCGCACCGACGACATCGACGAGATCTGCATGTCGCTCCCGGAGGTCGAGCTCGGGACGTCCTGGGGCGACCGGCCGACGTACAAGGTCCGCGGCAAGGGGTTCCTGCTGTTCCGGGCCCCGCACCGGACCGCGGTCGACCCCGCGACCGGGGAGATGTACGACGACCTGCTGGTCATCATGACGCCGTCGGCGGTCGAGAAGGAGTCCCTGGTCCAGGACGAGCGCCTCCCGTTCTTCACCATCGACCACTTCCGCGGCTTCAACGCGGTCCTGGTCCAGCAGTCCCGCCTCGACGAGATCGAGCGCGACGAGCTGGCCGAGATCATCACCGACGCCTGGGCAGCGAAGGCGCCCAGGTCGCTGGCCAGGACGTACCTCGATGGCTGAGCCACGCACCGGCACCCAGCAGCCCGACCAGCAGCGCTCCGGCCAGCAGCGCTCCGGCCAGCAGCGCTCGGGCCAGCAGCGCTCCGGCGAGCAGCGCTCGGGGGCGCGCGGGAGCGTCGACCCCGCCCGCCTGGCCGCGCTGGACGTGCTCAAGGCGGTGCGCGTCGACCAGGCGTACACCAACCTCGTGCTGCCCGCGGTCCTGCGCCACCACGGGCTCACGGGCCGCGACGCGGCCTTTGTCACCGAGCTGGCCTCGGGGACGATCCGCCGCCGCGGCACCTACGACGCGATCCTCGCGGCCTGCGTCGACCGGCCGCTGAGCAAGGTCGAGGCCAAGGTGCTCGACGCGCTGCGCCTCGGCACCCACCAGCTGCTCTCGATGCGGGTCCCGACCCACGCCGCGATCAGCACCACGGTCGACCTGGTGCGCGCCAAGGTGAGCTCGGGTGCGGCCGGGTTCGCGAACGCCGTGCTGCGCCGGGTGGCGGAGCAGGAGCTGGCCGAGTGGATCGGCCGGGTCGCGCCCGACCCGCGGGTCGCACCGGTCCGGTTCGCGTCGATCGCCTACAGCCACCCGCAGTGGGTCGTCGAGGAGCTGCGCAACGCCGTGGGCTGGAACGAGCTCCACGACCTGCTCGCGGCCGACAACGAGCCGCCTCGCGTCACGCTCGTGGCCCGCCCCGGGCGGGCGACCCGCGAGGAGCTGCCCGGCGAGCCGACACCCTGGTCGCCGTACGGCGTGGTGCTCGAGGGCGGCGACCCGGGCGCGGTTCCCGCTGTCGCCGAGGGCCGCGCCGGCGTCCAGGACGAGGGCTCGCAACTGGTCGCGATGGCGCTGGCCGCCGCTCCCGTCGAGGGCGAGGACCGGACCTGGCTCGACCTGTGCGCGGGTCCCGGTGGCAAGGCGGCGCTGCTGGCGGCCCTGGCCGGCCGCCGGGGTGCCCGGCTGGTGGCCGGGGAGCGGCAGCCGCACCGTGCCCGGCTGGTCACCCGCGCGCTCGAGGGTGCCGACGGCGTGCTCGGCGTCGTCGCGGCCGACGGCACCGCCCCGCCGTGGCGGTCCGGGAGCTTCGACCGGATCCTGGTCGACGCCCCGTGCACCGGGCTGGGCGCGCTGCGCCGCCGCCCGGAGGCCCGCTGGCGCCGCAAGGCCGACGACCTGCTCGCGCTGGTCCTGCTCCAGCGGGCGCTGGTCGGCTCGGCGCTCGAGCTGGTGCGGCCCGGGGGCGTGGTGCTCTACGCCACCTGCTCGCCGGTCCTCGCCGAGACCGAGGGGGTGGTCACCTCCGTGCTGCAGACCCACCCCGAGGCGACCCTCGAGGACGCCACGACGCTGCTGCCCGGCGTGCCCAACTGCGCCGGCCCCACGCCCGGCACCGTGCAGCTGTGGCCGCACCGGCACGGCACCGACGCCATGTTCATGGCGCTGTTCCGCAGGTCCTGATCGGCTCAGTCGTCGATGACGTGCCGGAGGTAGCGACCCGGGGCGTCCAGGTAGGCCCGCCAGTGCTGCACCAGCTCCAGCTCCTCCCACGTCGTACGACGCAGCCCCCAGTCGCCGACCTCGAGGATCGTGGCGCCGGGCATCGCCGCCAGCACGGGAGAGTGCGTGGCGCACAGGACCTGGCCACCGCTGGTTGCAACCCCGTGCAGCACCGCGACGAGCCCGAGCGTCGAGGAGAACGACAGCGCCGCCTCGGGCTCGTCGAGGCAGTAGAAGCCGGGGGAGTCGAAGCGCCGCTCCAGGACCGCCAGGAACGACTCGCCGTGGCTCATCGCGTGGAACCGGGGGTCGTGCTCGCTCGGGTGGTCCTCCAGATAGGTGTAGAACCCGTGCATCGTCTCCGCGCGCAGGAAGAAGCCCCAGCGCGCGGCCCCGATGCCGCGCTGGAGCCGCAGGGCGTTGCCCAGGGGTGACTCGGACGCGCGGGTGCTGTGCTGGCTTCCCGTCGACCCGCCCTCCGCGGCCATCCCGTAGGCCATCGCGACCGCCTCGACCAGCGTCGACTTCCCGGAGCCGTTCTCGCCGACCAGGAACGTGACCCCGGGAGCGAGGTCGAGCCCGTCCCGGGCCAGCTCGGCGACGGCAGGGATGGTCATCGGCCAGGTGCGGCGCCCGATCGGCGCGTCCGGGTCGAGGGAGATCCGCACGACCGGCGGCTGGTCGAACCTCATGCCCGCACGCTACGTCGTACGGTGCTGCCATGCCCGCCGCCAAGTCGCCCTCCGTCGAGATCGAGGTGGACGACCGGGTGGTCCGGGTCAGCAACCCCGACCGGGTCTACTTCCCCGAGAGCGGCGCCACCAAGCTCGACCTGGTCGAGTACTACCTCGCGGTCGGGCCCGGCATCGTCAACGCGCTCTACGAGCGGCCCTGCATGCTGCACCGCTTCCCCAAGGGGCTGGCCGGGGACAAGGTCCACCAGAAGCGGCTGCCCGCGGGTGCCCCGCCGTGGGTCGAGACCGTGCAGCTGCACTTCCCGCGCTGGAACCGCACCGCCGACGAGCTCTGCGTCACCGAGCCGGCGAGCGTGATCTGGGCCGTGCAGATGTCCACGGTGGAGTTCCACCCCTGGAACAGCCGGCGGGGCGACACCGAGAGGCCCGACGAGTGGCGCATCGACCTCGACCCCGGGCCGCTGTGCGAGTACGCCACCGTGCGTCGGGTCGCCCACGTCGCGCACGAGGTCCTCGAGGAGCTCGGTGCCACCGGCTTCCCGAAGACCAGCGGCAGCAAGGGCATGCACGTCTACGTCCGGATCGCCCCGGACCACGGCTTCAAGGACGTACGACGGGCTGCGCTGGCGTTCGCACGGGAGGTCGAGCGGCGGGCTCCCGACGACGTGACGACGACCTGGTGGAAGAAGGACCGCGACCCGCACCACCTGTTCGTCGACTACAACCAGAACGCGCGGGACCACACCATCGCCGCGGCGTACTCCGTGCGCGGCCTACCCGACGCCCGCGTCTCCACGCCGATCCGCTGGGACGAGGTGGACGCAGCCGATCCGCGCGACTTCACGATCTTCACGGTGCCCGAGCGGTTCGCCGATCTCGGCGACCTGCACGCCGACATCGACGACCACGTCTTCGACATCGCCCCGCTGCTGGAGTGGGCCGAGCGCGACGAGGGGGAGGGCGCCGCCCCGCCCGCGGAACCCGAGGGGGACGACAGTGCCTGACGAGTTCGCGATTCCCGAGGAGCAGCTGACCGAGGTGCACGTCGCCGGACGCAGGCTCCTGTGCTTGGTCTGTGGGTACGTCCACACCTTCCTCGGCGGGGCGCTGGACTGGCGGGTCCCCGCCTCCGAGCAGGACTGAGGGCCGTCACTACACTCCACGCGTGGGAATCCAGATCACGCCGAGCATCCTGAACGCCGACTTCGCGAACCTCGGGGAAGAGGTCGCCCGGATCGGCAGCGCCGACTGGGTGCACGTGGACGTCATGGACAACCACTTCGTCCCGAACCTCACCTTCGGCCCGACCATGGTCGAGGCCCTGGCCCGGTCCACGCAGACGCCGCTCGACGCGCACCTGATGATCGAGGACCCCGACCACAACGCGCTGGCGTACGTCGAGGCCGGCTGCGGGTCGGTGACCTTCCACGTCGAGGCGGCCCAGGCGCCCGTCCGGCTGGCCCGGGAGCTCCGGTCCCACGGCGCGCGGGCCAGCATGGCGCTCAAGCCGGCCACCCCGATCGAGCCCTACGAGGACCTGCTGCCCGAGCTCGACATGCTGCTGGTGATGACGGTCGAGCCCGGCTTCGGTGGCCAGAAGTTCCTCGACCTCTGCCTGCCCAAGATCCGTCGGGCGCGCGCGCTGATGGACAAGCACGGCGTCGAGACCTGGCTCCAGGTCGATGGAGGAGTGTCGCTGGAGACCATCGAGCGCTGCGCCGAGGCCGGTGCCGACGTCTTCGTGGCCGGCTCGGCCGTCTACTCCGCCGACGACCCCGACGCCATGGTCGCCGAGCTGCGGGCCAAGGCGGAGGCGGCCGTCACCGCGTAGCCGTCTCCTCGAACGTGCGGGCGCCGTCGGTCGACACGTAGAGCCGGCCGTCCCAGGTCCGGGTCCAGATGACGCCGCCCCGGGCCGGGTCGGCCTCCAGGGACACCAGCGGGGAGAAGCCCCGCGGCGCAGGGCCCGGCTCCGGAGTGAAGTCCGGGCGCACCGGGGTGTACGCCGACCAGTCGCGGCCGGCGCTGGCGTACAGGCCGTGCCACCGGTCGCTCGGACGGCCGGCACGGTCGTCGCTCCAGTGGTCGAGCAGGGCGAGCAGCCGGCCGTCGGCCAGCACGACGAAGCCGCTGCCGAAGGCACGCGCGCCCTGCGACGCCGGGACGTCGACCGTGGTGAAGGTGCTCCCGCCGTCGGTCGACCGCGCGGTCCGCATGAAGGGGAAGAGCGTGGCGCCGTCACCCCCGCCGATGACCCCGACCACGCCGGGGTCCAGCGAAGCCGCAGGCCACGGCAGCAGCCCGGTCAGGCCGGTCGCCCGGGCGGGGTAGGTCGACTCCTGCCCCGGGCCCGGCAGCAGGCGTTCCCCATGACGACGGTCCCACCGCACGTAGCGCGCGGTGACGAAGCCGTCGTCGGTCACGGCGATTGCGCGGTCGTGGCGGCAGTGGGGGTGGACACAGGCCCAGCCGGTCGTCACCCGGAGTCCCGCCGGGGTCCGAGCGACCGCGACGCCCAGCAGGGAGGACTCCGGATCCTCGACCACCTGCTCAGGGGTGCGGGGCGGCGCCGTCCCCGGCCGGGCGGTTGACGGAGAGAGCGTCACCCGGGTGTCGCCCGGATCGGTCGCGGCGGTGCCGGCCCTCGAGCAGCCGGGGGCGACGACGGCCACGGTGAGCAGGACGAGGACGGCGCGCGGCAGCAGGGTCACGCCGGTGTGACGCGCGCCGGGCCCGTTGAGTTGCCCCGGGCCGCACGGGTCCTTCGTGTGCGACACCTCACGGGCCGCGATCACGGGCCCTGTGGCAAACTTGCCGCGACGAGTTCAGTGAGCTCGCGTGCTCTGGGGTCGGTGCAATTCCGAGCCGGCGGTGACTGATCGAATGCTCCTTCGCTTCGCTCAGAAGTCCGCGACCCGGTCACAGCCAGTGACCGGTTGACCAGGTGGAACTCCTGGACCGACGGTCAAAGTCCGGATGGGAAGCGCACGCAGGCAGGACTGCCGCCCTCCGTCATCGACGGTGAGCGCGTGGCCCCGCCGTCGCCCCGGAGTCCCGTGAGCGGACCAGGAAGGGGCCCGGCGGATGACCTCCAGCCATGCCGAGCGGCGCGCCATGCAGCGCGCGCTCGAGCTCGCCGCCACCCCGGGCGTGCCGTTGGGTCCGAACCCGCGGGTCGGCTGCGTCCTGCTCGACGCCGACGGCGGCACCGTGGCCGAGGGCTACCACCGCGGCGCGGGCACCGACCACGCCGAGGCCGACGCGCTGGCGCAGGCCGGCCCGGCCGCCCGCGGGACCACTGCCGTGGTCACCCTCGAGCCCTGCAACCACACCGGCCGGACCGGCCCGTGCGCGCAGGCGCTGGTCGAGGCCGGCGTACGCCGGGTCGTCTTCGCGCAGGCGGACCCGAACCCGGTCGCGGCCGGGGGCGGCGAGACGCTGCGCGCCGCGGGCGTGCAGGTCGAGGGCGGCCTCCTCGCGGACCGGGCGCGCGAGCTGAACCGGGTCTGGACCTTCGCCGTCGACCACGGCCGGCCCTTCGTCACCTGGAAGTTCGCCGCGAGCCTCGACGGCCGCAGCGCCGCCGCCGACGGCACCAGCCGCTGGGTCTCCAGCACCGCCGCGCGCCACGACACCCACCGGCTGCGGGCGCTCTGCGACACGATGCTGGTCGGCACCAACACCGTGGCGGTCGACGACCCCCGGCTGACGGTCCGCGACGCCGACGACCGCCCGCTGGACCGGCAGCCGCTGCGCGCGGTGATGGGGGAGCGGCAGCTCGACCCAGGCCGACGCATCTTCGACACCGAGCTGACCCCGGGGGCCGAGACCGTGCACCTGCGCACCCGCGACCCGCACGCCGCCCTCGCCGAGCTCTACGCCCGCGACCGGCAGCACGTCTTCCTCGAGGGCGGCCCGACCCTCGCGGCCGCCTTCGTGCGCGCCGGCCTGGTCGACGAGATCGTCGCGTACGTCGCGCCGGTGCTGCTCGGCGCCGGCCGCGACGCGGTCGCCGACCTCGGGATCACCACCATCGCCGACGCGCTGCGTCCCACGGTCACCGACGTGACCGTGCTCGACGGTGTCGACGGCGAGCAGCCCAACGTCCGCCTCACCATGACCCCGTGCCCGGGGCCCCGCCAGGAAGGCCACTGACATGTTCACCGGAATCGTCGAGGAGCTCGGCACCGTCGAGGCGGTCGAGGACCAGGGTGACGCCATCCGGCTCACCATCCGCGCCGCCACGGTGCTCGAGGACGCCGGGCTCGGCGACTCGATCGCCGTCAACGGGTGCTGCCTGACCGTGGTGTCGACGGGGTCGACCACCGAGGACGGCCCCGCCGACCTCTGGACCGCCGACGTGATGCAGGAGACGCTCGACAAGACCAGCCTGCACGGCGTCGCGCCGGGCGACCGGGTCAACCTCGAGCGTGCCGTCACCGTGGAGAAGCGGCTCGGCGGCCACATCGTCCAGGGGCACGTCGACGGCGTCGGCACCGTCGTGAGCCGCACCCCCAGTGAGCACTGGGAGGTCGTGGAGATCGCCATGCCCCCCGAGCTGTCCCGCTACCTGGTCGACAAGGGCTCGATCACCGTCGACGGGGTCAGCCTGACCGTCGTGGCGGCCGGCGAGGACCGCTTCACCGTCAGCCTCATCCCCGAGACCCTGGCCCGCACCACCCTGGGCTTCCGCCGGACCGGCGACCGGGTGAACCTCGAGACCGACGTCATCGCCAAGCACGTCGAGCGGCTGCTGGCCGGCGGTTACCTCGAGCGGCTCCGAGGCGGGACCGAGGGGCAGGACCTCTGATGCTCGACCACCGAGGGCACACCACCACCGACCCGTCCCCCACGGCAGCCGAGACCCCCCAGCAAGGAGCACACGCATGAGCGACAAGGTCAGGCTCGACCCCGTCGAGCGCGCGATCGCCGACATCGCCGCCGGGAGGGCGGTCGTGGTCGTCGACGACGAGGACCGCGAGAACGAGGGCGACATCATCTTCGCCGCCAGCAAGGCGACGCCGGAGCTGATGGCGTTCACGATCCGCTACAGCAGCGGCGTGATCTGCGTGCCGATGCCGGCCGACATGCTGGACCGGCTCGAGATCCCGCTGATGACGCCGCACAACAAGGACCGGCTGCGCACCGCCTACACCATCTCCGTCGACGCCCGGGACGGCGTCACGACCGGGATCAGCGCGGCCGACCGCGCGCACACGGTCCGCGTGCTCGCCGACTCGGCCACCGAGCCCTGGGAGATCACCCGGCCCGGCCACGTGTTCCCGCTGCGCTACCGCGAAGGCGGCGTCCTGGTCCGCCGCGGGCACACCGAGGCCGCGGTCGACCTCGCCAAGCTGGCCGGCCTGACACCCGCCGGCGTCCTGGTCGAGGTGGTCAACGACGACGGCACCATGAAGCGCGGTCCCGAGCTGCGCGAGTTCGCCGACGAGCACGGGCTGGCGATGATCTCGATCGACGAGCTGGTCCGCTACCGCCGCCGCCACGAGACGCTCGTCGAGCGGGTGGCCGAGACCCGGCTGCCCACCCGCCACGGCGACTTCACGGCGTACGGCTATCGCATCACCGTCGACGCCTCCGAGCACATCGCCCTCGTGTACGGCGACGTCTCGGGCCCCGAGCCGGTGCTGACCCGGGTCCACTCCGAGTGCCTGACCGGCGACGTCTTCGGCAGCCACCGTTGCGACTGCGGCCCGCAGCTGGAGGAGGCCCTCGAGCGGATCGTCGAGGAGGGCCGTGGCGTGGTCGTCTACCTGCGCGGGCACGAGGGCCGTGGCATCGGCCTGGTGGCCAAGCTGCAGGCCTACCAGCTCCAGGACGGCGGCCGGGACACCGTGGACGCCAACCTCGAGCTCGGGCTGCCCGCGGACGCGCGCCACTACGGCACCGCGACCCAGGTCCTGCGCGACCTCGGCATCGAGAGCGTCCGGCTGCTGACGAACAACCCCGACAAGGTCAGCAACCTCGAGGACTTCGGGGTCGCGGTCGCCGAGCGGGTCCAGCTCACGCCGCACCCCAACGACCACAACATCGCCTACCTGCTCACCAAGCGTGACCGGATGGGTCACGACCTGCCCCACCTGCCCCTCGAGGAAGGAGCCCGCCCATGAGCGGAGCCGGAGCCCCCGACCAGAAGCCCGTCGACTGCCACGACCTGCGTGTCGCCGTGGTCGCCGCGAGCTGGCACGAGCAGGTCATGGACGGCCTGCTCGACGGCGCGCTGCGCGCGTGCCGCGACTTCAAGGTGGAGGCACCCTCGGTGGTCCGGGTGCCCGGGACCTTCGAGCTCCCGGTGGTCGCCGCCGCGCTCGCGGCCCAGGGGTACGACGCGGTGGTCGCCCTCGGCGTCGTGATCCGGGGCGGGACCCCGCACTTCGACTACGTCTGCAACGCCGCCACCGACGGGCTGACCCGGGTCGCCCTCGATCACCAGGCGGCCGTCGGCTTCGGCGTCCTCACCTGTGACGACGACCAGCAGGCGCTGGACCGGGCCGGGCTCGAGGGGTCGAAGGAGGACAAGGGCTACGAGGCCACGTCCGCCGCCCTGCTCACCGCCCAGACCCTGCGCACCATCAAGCGCGGCTACGAGACCTGACGCCGACCCGTCGCCGGCTGCGTCCGCGAGTGTGGCCCAGGTAACGACGGGTCGATGCGGCTGGACGCGAAGAAGCGACGGGTCGGCGGACGCCGTAGGCTGGGCGACCGTGAAGACGTTCGACGAGCTCTGGGCCGAGCTCAACGAGAAGGCCCGGGAGCGCCCCGAGGGATCCGGCACCGTCGCGCAGCTCGATGCCGGCGTCCATGCGATCGGCAAGAAGCTGGTCGAGGAGGCGGCCGAGTCCTGGATGGCGGCCGAGCACGAGGGCAAGGAGCGCACCGCCGAGGAGATCAGTCAGCTGCTCTACCACGCCCAGGTGCTCATGATCGCCAGCGGCATCAGCCTGCACGACGTCTACACCCACCTCTGAGGTCTGCCATGAGTGCACCCCTGCTCCGGGTCGCGGTCCCCAACAAGGGCTCGCTGTCCCAGTCCGCGTCCGAGATCCTGCGCGAGTCCGGCTACCGCCAGCGCCACGACTCCAAGGAGCTCACGCTGATCGACGCCGAGAACGGCGTCGAGTTCTTCTACCTGCGCCCCCGCGACATCGCGCTGTACGTCGGCGAGGGCACCCTCGACGTCGGCGTCACCGGCCGCGACCTGCTGCGTGACTCCGGGGCCAAGGCCGACGAGGTGCTCGAGCTCGGCTTCGGCCGCAGCCGCTTCCACTTCGCCGGCCCGACGGGGAAGTTCTCCGACCTCGGCCAGCTGGCCGGCACCCGCATCGCCACGTCGTACGTCGGGGTCGTGCGGGCGTTCCTCGAGGAGCGGGGGATCGACGCCACGGTGACCCGGCTCGACGGCGCGGTCGAGACCAGCATCCAGCTCGGGGTCGCGGACGTGATCGCCGACGTCGTCGAGACCGGCAGCACCCTGCGCCAGGCCGGGCTGGAGACCTTCGGCGAGGTGATCCTCGAGTCCGAGGCCGTGCTCATCACCCGCGCGGGCTCGGTGCCGTCCGGCTTCGAGGTCTTCAAGCGCCGCCTCGAGGGCGTCCTCGTTGCCCGCAGCTACGTGATGATGGACTACGACATCAGGAGCCAGGACGTCACCGCGGCGGTGGCGCTGACGCCCGGCATCGAGAGTCCGACGGTCTCGCCACTGCACCGCGAGGGCTGGGTCGCGGTCCGCGCGATGGTTCCTCGTGACGGCGCCCAGCGCCTGATGGACGAGCTGTTCGACCTCGGCGCCCGCGGGATCCTGCTCACCGACATCCATGCCTGCCGGCTCTGACGTGCCCGGCCTCGTCTCGCTGCCGCACACGTGGCGGCCCTTCGGCGCCCGCCTGGCCGGGGTCGTGTTCGGCGGCGCGCTCCTCGTCGTGTGCGCCTTCGCCTGGTTCTCCTTCGACCCCGAGACGCGCGCCAAGTTCACGCCCTTCCAGCGCGGCACGCTCGTCTTCCTCGGGCTGCTCGCCTTCGCCGCCTGGTTCGCCCTGGTGAGGTCCCGGGTGGTCGCCGAGGAGGACCGGCTCGTGGTCGTCAACGGCTACCGGCGCCGCGAGCTCGACTGGGCCGAGATCGTGGCGGTGCACCTGCCGCCCGGCGCGCCGTGGGTCACCCTCGACCTCAGCGACGGCACCACCATGGCGGCGCTGGGCATCCAGGGCTCCGACGGAGCCCGGGCCCGCACCGCGGTGAGCCAGCTCCGCGCCCTGGTCAACCGCTGAGCCGGAGCGTCCGGTATCAGTCGAGGGCCCGGATGCCCCAGGAGGCGGAGTGCTCGTCGCCGGCCTCGCCGGACCTCGCGAGCGTCACCAGGTCGTCGCCCGAGCGGAACGAGTCCGCGGGCGCGGTCATCGGCTCCACGGCCAGCGAGCGCCGGGCCGTGCCGGGCGCCTGGTCGGCGCTGAAGACCTGCAGCCACCGGTGCCGCTCGTCCACCCACAGCGCCACGCCATGACCGGTGTGGGGGTCGCGCAGCACCGCGGTCGCGATGCCCTGCTCGTCCCGCTCGAGGTCGGTGAAGGCGTCGTCGAACGCCGTGTCGCGGACCGGCCGCGCGACCCGGAAGTCGTACGCCGTGTCCTCGACGTCCTCGCGGCCCACCGGCAGCAGCCGGTCGTCGACCAGCGACCGGGTGCCGGCCGGCAGGGTCAGCTCGAGCGAGTCGATCGGGCCCGGGCCGACCGCGAGGTAGGGGTGCGCCCCGCTGGCGTACGGCGCGGGCTCGGCCGCCATGTTCGTGGCGGTCTGGGTGACGGTGAGCCCGTCGGCGGACAGGTCGTAGAGCACGTGCAGGTCCAGCGTCCACGGGTAGCCGGTCTGGGCCATCAGCCGGTAGACCAGCGAGACCGAGTTGTCGGTGTGCTCCTCCAGGGTCCAGGCGACCCAGCGGACGAGTCCGTGCGAGGCGTTGTGCCGGGCCGGCTCGGTCAGCGGCAGCTGCAGGTCGCGGCCGTCGAAGGTGTAGGCGCCGTCCCGGATCCGGTTCGGCCACGGCATCAGCAGCTGGCCCCGGCCACCCGGCGACATGCGGTCCGCGTCGAAGCCGTCCACCAGCGGCCGGCCGGCGTACTCCAGGAGCCGCAGCGCGGCGCCGCTCTCGGTCACGACCGCGCGGTAGCCACCGCCGCTGATCTCGAACTGGTCGCCACTGGGAGAGAGCATGGCCCCAACCCTAGGGTCATCGCAGCCGTGGGGGCGTCAGCCCGGTCCCGTCCACGAGCAGGTCGGCGCGCCCGGCCACCGCGTCCCGGGAGAAGTACGCGTCCTCGTCCACCATCCACTGCCGCCACCGGCCACGGAGCGCGACACCGTCCCGCTCGAGACCGCGCCGCAACCGCAGCTCCGCGGGCGCCCAGACCCAGGCCAGGGCGGTGGTGAGGTCCGCGTGCGTCCGTGACCCCGAGCCGACGCCCTCGAGCACCAGCAGGTCGCCGGGCGGGACGTCGACGGTCTCGGCGAAGCGGCCGGCGTGCCAGTCGTAGCGCCGGTAGCAGCCCGGCTCGCCACCGGCCAGCGGGCGCAACAGGCCGGTCAGCTGGTCGGCGAGGTGCGGCAGCCCGGCCCACCCGTCGTACAGGTCGTCCATGTGGACCACCCGGGTACCCGGTCGGAGGGCCGCGACCGCGCCGGCGAGCGTCGTCTTCCCCGAGCCCGCCGGCCCGTCGACGCAGACGAGCCGCCCCGGCCCGAGCGTGGGCGGCCGTGACTCGGCCAGGTCCAGCAGCAGCGCGGCCGCGTCGGCGGGACCCACGGGTCAGAACGCGAGGCCGAGGCCGCGGTACGTCGGGACCGAGTCCACGAACGAGTCACCCTGCAGCAGGTGCACGGTCGCGGTGTGCTCGAACGGCTCGCCGGACTTGGCGTGCCGGAACCACACCAGGTCGCCGATCCGCAGCAGGGAAGCGGGGGGCCCGGTGACCGGGGTCTGCACCTCGCCGGCGCCCTCGAGCCCGGTCAGCCGCAGGCCGGCCGGGGCCCACGGCGTGGGCAGCCGGTCCGCCCCGGCGGCACCGGACGCGACCAGGCCGGCGCCGTGCACGGTGGCGACCTGCGGTGAGGGCCGGCGTACGACGGGCACTCCGAAGTACGACGCGGGGTGCGGCCGGAACGACGCGTAGTGGTCGAACAGGGTCGGGACCAGCAGTCCCGACCCGGCACTCACCTCGGTGACGATCGGGTCGTGGGCAGACTCCTCCACCGAGCCGGAGCCGCCCGCGTTCCAGAACTCCAAGGAGGCGACCTGGCGCAGGGCCTCGTCGATCTCGCCGCGGCGCTCCTGCAGCTGGCTCAGCGACAGCGTCTTCATCCGGCGCAGCACCATCGACCGGGTGCGCTGGCCGGGCAGCTGGTCCGGCAGCCCCGCGACCTGGCCCTCGTAGGTCATCGCGCCGACCAGCCGGAAGCCGCCGCGAGCCTCGACGGTGCGGGCGAGCCCGACGACGGCGGCCACGTCCCACAGCGGGGACCGCTTCGGCCCGACGTGCTGGCCGCCGACGCGCAGGCCGGCGTCGATGTCGATGGCGATCCGGATCGGCACCGCCAGCGAGGCGCGGACGGAGTCGACGAGGTCGAGGTGGGCCCGGTCGTCGATCATCAGCGTGATGTGCGCGGCGGCGGAGGGGGAGCCGACCAGGTCGGCGAGGGCGCCCCGGTCGACCGTCGGGTAGGCGACCACGATGTCGTCGGCGAGGTCGTGCTCGTGCAGCCACAGCGCCTCGCGCAGCGTGTAGGCCAGGACGCCGTCGAACCCGTCGTGGTCCAGGGCCCGCTCCAGGAGCGCCGGCACGCGCAGCGACTTGGAGGCGACCCGCACGGGCTTGCCGCCGGCACGGCGCACCAGGTCGTCGGCGTTGGCGTCGAAGGCGTCGAGGTCCACGACCATCGTCGGGGTGGGCAGGGGAGTGCCGTGCGCGGCCACGGCTCCGTTCAGCCGCGCCCACAACCGGTTGCGGTCGACGAAGGACTGCCCCATCAGGAGATGCCGCGCTTGCGCAGGAGCGCCTCGATCTCGGCCATGTCGTCGTCGATGGCAGGTGCGCCCTTGCCGCCGGGCGGGAGCTGCTTGCCGCGCCGTGCTTTCTTCTCGGGGCGGCCGCCGAGCTCACGGGCGCGCAGCAGCCCGGAGACCACGAAGAGCCCCGCCGAGACACCGAACAGGACGAAGCCCACCCAGACGAAGGGGTTGAACACCAGGCTGGCGGCCCAGTCCCCGATCGCGCCGGCCACCCGCGTGAAGAGGCGCAGGGTCCGGGTCAGGTACGCCGCCATCGGCAGCAGCGTGAAGGCGGCCGCCCGCAACCCCGACGCGACGCCGCGCCGGCGGAAGGCGTACCAGGTCCAGATCCCCCCGAGCAGGGTCAGGGTGAGTGCGAAGGCACCCCAGGTCACGTCGTCCACACCACAAGCGTGGCACAAGACCCCACGATCGGGCGGACCGTTCCGGAGCGGGGCAGGCCCTGGAGGTCGAGGCCCGTGGCCGATCGGTGAAAATGACCGGATGACCGACGCCGACCTGCCCCGACGGATCCCCGACTCCGGCTTCGCCGGCGACACGGGCGAGGTCCCCGCACCGGTGGCGGAGGCCCTCGCGGCGTACGCCGCCGACCCGCGCGGCTCCTACGTAGAGGTGCTGGCCGCGCTGCAGGAGGCCCGGTTGCTGGTGCCGGTCGTCGCGGTCCTCGGTGAGGTGGAGTACGACGAGGCCGGTCTCGCCCACGACAAGACCAGCGACATGGCGGCGGTGCTGCTCACGGGCAAGGACGGTCGCCTCGCCCTGCTGGCGTTCACCGGCACCGCGTCGCTGACGGCCTGGGACCCGCAGGCCCGGCCGGTGCCGGTCCCGGCCCGGGTGGCGGCCCAGTCGGCGCTGCAGGACGGTGCGGCGGCGCTCGTCGTCGACGTGGCCGGACCTGCCACCATGGTGGTGGAGGGGGAGGACCTCGAGGCCCTGGCCAGAGGGTGGCGTCTCGCGCTGGTGGGGGACCGTCCGGCGTGGATTCGGCCGGATCCGGAATGATCCGCTAGCATTCCGTGTTGACCGATCAGTTCCTGATTCCTGTCCCGACGGGGTGACGGAGCAGATCCAACAAGCGGAGACCGGTACGACAGGCCTCCCACCCGCATCGACCGCCTCGCCGCACGGTGAACAGGTCGTCGGGTCCGGTCCCGAGAGTTGCGTGAGGCGCGGAGGCGCCGACCGTCCCCCTCGGTGGTGCATTTCCCGACGGGGAGTGTGTCGCGACTGGCTTCCGCTTGGATGACAAGCGGAAGCCTTTGTTGATTTCCGGGCAGGTGCCCGGACTGGCAGAGACCTCCGGCCACATTTCCACCAGGAGGACACATCAGCACCGAGCTTCGAATCAACGACCGGATCCGGGTTTCCGAGGTCCGCCTCGTTGGCCCCAGTGGCGAGACCGTCGGCATCGTTCCCACCGCCGACGCGCTGCGCCTTGCGCAGGAGGCCGACCTCGACCTCGTCGAGATCGCTCCCATGGCCCGTCCGCCGGTCTGCAAGCTCATGGACTACGGGAAGTTCAAGTACGAGAACGCCCAGAAGGCTCGTGAGGCACGTCGGAACCAGACGAACGTCATCATCAAGGAGATGAAGCTTCGTCCGAAGATCGACGCGCACGACTACGAGACCAAGAAGGGTCACGTCGTGCGGTTCCTCAAGGCCGGGGACAAGGTCAAGATCACGATCATGTTCCGCGGTCGTGAGCAGCACCGTCCCGAGCTCGGGTTCCGGCTGCTGCAGCGCCTGGCCGAGGACGTCACGGAGCTGGGCTTCGTCGAGTCCGCGCCCAAGCAGGACGGGCGCAACATGATCATGGTGCTCGGCCCGCACAAGAAGAAGGCCGACGCCAAGGTCGAGATGCAGGCGGCCAAGGAGTCGAAGGCCGCCGAGCGGGCCGCGCTCGAGGCCGACGAGAAGGCGGAGCGCGACGCCGCGCACGCCGCTGGTCCGGTGGCGAAGAAGAAGGAGCGGGGCCGCTCCGAGAACCTCGACCCCGAGATCGACGCCTGACACGGCCCCGCCGTGTCACCCACGCTGACGCACGATCGGTCGCCCTTGCGCGGCCTGACCACGAGATAGAGAGCAGAGAGATGCCGAAGAACAAGACGCACTCCGGTGCTGGCAAGCGGTTCCGGGTCACCGGCTCCGGCAAGATCCTTCGCGAGAAGGCCGGCAAGCGCCACAACCTCGAGAAGAAGCCCTCGAAGGTGACGCGTCGGATGACGGGCACGACCGAGCTCGCCAAGTCCGACGTCAAGCGCGCCAAGAAGATGCTGGGTCTCTGACCTCAGCCGACCCTGAACCACCGCCGGTCGAGCCTGTCGAGACCAGCGCACCCCGAACCAAGCAACAAGGAGTAACAACGTGGCACGCGTCAAGCGGGCAGTGAACGCCCAGAAGAAGCGCCGGGTCGTCCTCGAGCGCGCCAGCGGTTACCGCGGACAGCGTTCGCGCCTCTACCGCAAGGCGAAGGAGCAGGTCACCCACTCGCTGGTCTACAGCTACAACGACCGGCGCAAGAACAAGGGCAACTTCCGCAAGCTGTGGATCCAGCGCATCAACGCTGCCGCCCGCGCCCAGGGGATGACCTACAACCGGTTCATCCAGGGCCTGAACCTCGCCGGTGTCGAGGTCGACCGCAAGATCCTGGCCGAGCTCGCCGTCAACGACGTGGCCGCGTTCAACGCGCTCGTCGAGACCGCGAAGGCCGCGCTGCCCGAGGACGTCAACGCGCCCAAGGTCTCCGCCTGATCATGCTCCCCCTGACCTCGGGCAACACTCGGGTCAAGGAGTCGCGGAAGCTCAGCCGCCGCTCGGTTCGCGCCGAGCGGCGGCTTTTCCTTGCCGACGGGCCGAAGGCCGTCGAGGGCGCCCTGGCCCTGCCCGGCTGCGTCGTCGAGGTCTACGCGACGCCCGCCGCCGCCGAGCAGTACGCCGCGCTGGCGGCGGCAGGTCCCGCCTGGACCCTCGTCGACGACAGGGCCCTGGCCTCGCTCAGCGACAGCGTCACCCCGGCCGGTGTGGTGGCCCTCTGCCGCTTCGTGGACCGGCCCCTGGCCCATGTGCTGGACCGGGCCCCGCGGCTGGTCGCCATCTGCGCCGACGTCCGCGACCCCGGCAACGCCGGCACCGTCGTCCGGTGCGCGGATGCGGCCGGCGCCGACGCGGTCGTCTTCGCCGGGCAGTCCGTCGACGCCTACAACCCCAAGACCGTGCGGGCCAGCGTGGGCAGCCTGTTCCACCTCCCGCTGGCGGTCGAGCCGGACCCTGCGGCCGCCGTGCGCGCCGCGCAGGACGCCGGGCTGACGGTGCTTGCCGCGGACGGCGCCGGCGAGGTCGAGCTGTACGAGTCGGACGAGCTGCTGGCCCGGCCCACCGCCTGGCTGTTCGGCAACGAGGCCTGGGGCCTCCCGCCCGAGCTCGCCGAGCTGGCCGACCACCGGGTCCGGATCCCGATCCACGGCCGTGCTGAGAGCCTCAACCTCTCGACCGCCGCGGCGCTCTGCCTCTACGCCTCGGCGCGCGAGCAGCGCCGCTGAGCCTGCGCCGGGCCCTGCCGGTGCGCGAGGTCGGCCGTAAGGTGAGCGGGTGACCGCAGCCGACCTCGACACCCTGGCCGACGGAGCCGTCATCGCGGACGCGGCCGGTGTGGTGACCCGGGTGAACCTGGCGGCCGGCCAGCTGCTCGGGGTCCGCCCCGACGACGCGGTCGGACGGCCGCTGGCGGAGGTCCTCGCCCTCAAGGACCAGGACGGCCGGGACTGGTTCTCGACCAACTGCCCCTACCTGGGTCTGGCCACCCGGACGGCGGTGCCCGAGCAGCCGTGGCTGCTCCCGGACGGCAGCGAGGTGCTGGTGGTGGCCCGCATCCACCGGCCGGCCCTGGCCGAGTCCGTCGACTGGGTCGCCGTCAGCCTGAGGTCGGGCCGCGGCCGGGCCCGGCTGGACCGGGAGCGCTCCGACCTGGTCGCCACCGTCGCGCACGAGCTCCGCTCGCCGCTCACCGGCGTCAAGGGCTTCGTGCAGGCCCTGCTCAACCGCTGGGACAAGCTGAACGACGACCAGAAGAAGCTGATGCTGACCACGGTCGCCTCCGACTCCGACCGGCTCAGCCGGCTGATCGCCGAGCTGCTCGACGTGGCCCGGATCGACACCGGCCGGCTGCAGCTCTACCCCCGGCCGTGCGACGCGGCGACGCTGGTGACCCGGGTGGTGGAGTCGGTGCGCGCCAGCACCAGCCGGGTGATCGACCTCGACGTGGCCACGGACCTTCCCGAGGTCAGTGCCGATCCCGACAAGTTCACCCAGGTGGTCACCAACGTCGTCGAGAACGCCGTGCGCCACGGGGACGGGACCGTCCGGGTGGCTGTCGAGGGGACCGGCCTCGCCGAGGCGGACGGCGGGCGCGGCGTACGCCTGGTGGTCGACGACGAAGGCAGTGGGATCCCGCCCGAGCTGCGCCGCCGGGTGTTCACGAAGTTCTGGAAGGACGGGGCCCGCGGTGGGTCGGGGCTCGGGCTCTACATCGTCAACGGGCTGGTCCGCGCGCACGGCGGGACCGTCACGATCGACCAGGCTCCCGGGGGCGGTGCCCGCATCGTGCTCACCTGGCCCAGCGAGGACCGCCGTCCCCAGGCATGACCCGGGGGCCGGTGCCCACCGGGCGCAACCCGGTCGCGGTCGGCGGGCCGGGCTTCCTAGACTTGGCGCGCACGCCGGCGGCCGACCAGACCGTCGTCACCCCGTGAGCAGCCCCCAGAGCAGGCACAAGAGCAGGCACAGCCCGAAAGGCAGTCATGTCGGGACCGAACACCGATTACGACCCCGTGGAGGTCACCCCGTTGAAGCCCGAGGAAGTCGAGGCCGCTCGCGACGCGGCGCTCGCGGCGATCGCCGGGGCGCGCGACCTCGAGGAGCTCAAGCGGGTGCGGCTCGAGCACGCGGGCGACCGGTCGCCCCTCGCGCTCGCCAACCGTGAGATCGGCGCCCTGCCACCGCAGGCGCGCAAGGAGGCCGGCCAGCGCGTGGGCCAGGCACGGGGTGCGGTGAACAAGTCCCTCGCCGAGCGCCAGGCGGTGCTCGAGGTCGAGCACGAGGAGCGGATGCTGGTCGAGGAGACCGTGGACGTCACGCTGCCGACCGATCGCGAGCCGACGGGTGCCCGGCACCCGATCACGACCGGGTCCGAGCGGATCGCGGACGTCTTCGTCGCCATGGGCTGGGAGGTCGCCGAGGGGCCGGTCATCGAGGCCGAGTGGCTGAACTTCGACGCGCTCAACCTCGGCGCCGACCACCCCGCGCGCACCATGCAGGACACCTTCTGGACCGCGCCGCAGGACCAGGGCATCGTGCTGCGCACCCACACCTCGCCGGTGCAGGCGCGCACGATGCTGACGCGGACGCCGCCGATCTACGTCGTGTGCCCCGGCCGGGTCTTCCGGACCGACGAGTACGACGCCACGCACAGCCCGATGTTCCACCAGGTCGAGGGCCTCGTCGTCGACGAGGGCATCACCATGGCGCACCTCAAGGGCACCCTCGACCACTTCGCCGAGGCGATGTTCGGTGAGGGGATCACGACCCGCTTCCGGCCGTCGTACTTCCCCTTCACCGAGCCGAGCGCCGAGGTCGACCTGGTGTGCTTCGTCTGCCGTGGCGCCAGCCCGGCCGTCGAGACCTGCCGCACCTGTCGCGGCGAGGGCTGGATCGAGTGGGGCGGCTGCGGCATGGTCAACCCCCGGGTGCTCACCGCGTGCGGCCTGGACACCGAGCGGTTCACCGGCTTCGCCTTCGGCATGGGCATCGACCGCACCCTGATGTTCCGTCACGGCATCGAGGACCTGCGCGGTTTCTTCGAGGGAGACGTCCGCTTCACCACCGCTTTCGGAACGGAAATCTAGACGCATGCGTGCCCCCCTTTCCTGGATCCGCGACTACGTCGACCTGCCGGAGGAGCTGACCTCCGAGCAGCTCGCCGCCGAGCTGACTGCGCTCGGGCTCAAGCTCGAGGCGCTCGAGAAGCCCGGCGAGGACATCGCCGGTCCGCTGGTCGTCGGCCGGGTCCTGACCATGGACCCCGAGCCGCAGAAGAACGGCAAGACGATCAACTGGTGCACCGTCGACGTGGGTGACGCCAACGGCACCGGCGAGCCCCAGGGCATCGTCTGCGGAGCCCACAACTTCGCGCCCGGCGACCTGGTGGTGGTCGTGCTGCCCGGCGCTGTGCTCCCCGGCGGCTTCGAGATCTCGGCGCGCAAGACCTACGGTCACCTGTCCGCCGGCATGATCTGCTCGTCGCGCGAGCTCGGCCTCGGCGACGACCACGAGGGCATCATCGTGCTGCCCGCCGACGCCGGGAAGCCCGGTGACGACGTGTTCGAGCTGCTGCACCTGCGCGACGACGTCATCGAGTTCGAGATCAACCCGGACCGGGCCTACGCGCTCTCGCTGCGCGGGATCGCCCGCGAGTCGGCGCTCGCCTTCTCGATCCCGTTCACCGACCCGGCGGTGCGCCCGGTCCCCGCGCCCGACGCGGACGGCTACCCGGTCGTCGTCGACGACCCGGCGGGCTGCCCCGTCTTCGTGACGCGGACCGTCACCGGCTTCGACCCGGCCGCCCCCACCCCGAGCTGGATGTCGCGCCGGCTGTTCCTCGCGGGGATGCGCCCGATCTCGCTCGCGGTGGACGTGACCAACTACGTCATGCTCGAGCTCGGTCAGCCGATCCACGGCTACGACGGCGACAAGCTGTCCGGACCGATCCGGGTCCGCCGTGCGACCGAGGGGGAGCGGCTGCGCACCCTCGACGGGGTCGACCGAACGCTCTCGACCGAGGACCTGCTGATCACCGACGACTCCGGCCCGATCGGGCTGGCCGGGGTGATGGGCGGCGAGACCACCGAGCTCTCCGCCACGACCAGCCACGTGGTCATCGAGGCCGCCCACTTCGACGCGACCTCGGTGTTCCGCACCCAGAAGCGGCACAAGCTGCCCTCCGAGGCGTCCAAGCGGTTCGAGCGGGGGGTCGACCCGGAGCTCCCGCCGTACGCCGCCGACCGGGTGGCCGAGCTGCTCACGACGTACGGCGGCGGCAGCGTCGCGCCCGGGGCGACCCACGTCGGCACCGCGCCGGCGCGGCCGGAGATCCGCATCGGCTACGACCTCCCGGCCCGGGTGACCGGGATGGACATCGACGCCGAGACCACCGTGGCGCACCTGCGGGCGGTGGGGTGCCGGGTCGAGACCGACGGCGACGGGCTCACGGCCACCCCGCCCTCGTGGCGCCCGGACCTCAACGACCCCTTCGACCTCGTCGAGGAGG
Source organism: Nocardioides koreensis (assembly GCF_039531775.1). NCBI lineage: Bacteria > Bacillati > Actinomycetota > Actinomycetes > Propionibacteriales > Nocardioidaceae > Nocardioides > Nocardioides koreensis. The sequence continues at coordinate 320,496 of NZ_BAAAQR010000004.1, forward strand.
TGGCGCGGATCGTCGGCTACGACCAGGTCCCCTCGATCCTGCCGACCGCCACGTCGGGGCGCGGCCTGACCCGCGAGCAGCGCCTGCGTCGACGCGTCGGACGCGCCCTGGCCGGGGCGGGCTGCGTCGAGGTGCTCAGCTTCCCGTTCGTCGGCGAGGCCGCGTTCGACGCGCTCGGCCTGCCGGACGACGACGTGCTGCGCCGGACGGTGCGGCTGGCCAACCCGCTCTCCTCCGAGGAGCCGGCGTACACCACCACGTTGCTGCCCGGGCTGTTCAAGGCGGCCGCCCGCAACATCGGCCGCGGTGCGCCGGGGGTGGCGCTGTTCGAGACGGGCACGGTCGCCTTCCCGGTCGACCGCGGCCCGGCGCCGATCTACGGCGTCGACTGGCGACCGACCGAGGACGAGCTCGCCAAGCTGTTCGACGCGATCCCCGAGCAGCCGCTGCACCTCGCGGCGGTCCTGGCGGGGGAGCGGGAGCGCTCCGGCTGGTGGGGTTCGGGCCGCGACGCCGGCTGGGCGGACGCGATCGCCCTCGTCCGCCGGCTGGCCGCCGAGCTCGGCGTGGACCTGACCGTGGAGTCGGCAGCCCGGATGCCCTGGCACCCGGGGCGCTGCGCGCGCTTCTCCGTCGCGGGACAGGAGCTCGGCCACGCCGGCGAGCTGCACCCGCGGGTCTGCCAGGCCTTCGGTCTCCCGCCGCGGACCTCCGCGGTGGAGGTCGACCTCGACCTCCTGATGCGCCACGCGCAGGACGTCGTGGCAGGCCCGGAGTTCTCGACGTACCCGGTGGCCAAGGAGGACGTCGCGCTGGTCGTCGACGGATCGGTCACCGCGGCGGAGGTCGAGGCAGCCCTGCGCGAGGGCGCCGGCGACCTCCTCGAGTCGATCCGGCTCTTCGACGTCTACACCGGTGACCAGGTGGGCCCCGGGCACAAGTCGCTGGCCTTCGCGCTGCGCTTCCGTGCTCCCGACCGGACGCTCACCGAGCAGGAGACCACCGCCGCGCGAGACGCCGCGGTGGCCCTGGCCGCCGAGCGCACCGGCGCCGTCCAGCGCGCCTGACGAGGACCGCCCGGCCCGGACGGGCCGGGCGACCCCGTCACGTGATCGGGTGGTTGACCGCCAGCCGGAAGTGGTCGTAGACCGCCTTGTCGCCGTGGATGTGGATCTCGCTGTCGTCGCCCCGTCGCCACAGCCAGGCGTCGAGGGCGCCGGCCGGTCCACCGACCGTCGCGTCGGGCTCCGTGCCGGGGTCGTCGACCACCCGGATGTCGTCCTCGTCGTAGTGGACGTCGTCGTCGGGGTTGGTGCCCGAGAAGCGGCCGATCTGGACCCACACGGACTCGTCGGTGTCGGTGATGTCGACGCGCACGTAGTGCGGCAGACCGGCGAACTCGCCCCAGGGCGGGCACCCCCCGAACATCACGTCGAGGCACTCCAGGACCCCGTCCGCCGCCAGCTCGCGGTCAAGCGGGGTCACGGCGCCGGCCGTGAGCTCGGCGTCGTACCGGTGCATGAGCGCCTCGTGGGCCTGCCGCCGGTAGATGAAGCCCACCGACTGCTCGGTCGACCAGGTCCAGGCGGTCTCCGCGGGGTCGGCCGACTCCAGCTGTGAGACCAGGGCCGCGGAGTACTCGTCGAACGCCGCCAGGAGCCCGTCGTAGGAGCCCGGGCGCTGCGGACCGGTGTCGGTCTCGTCGGGTCCGGCCGGCCTGGTCCGCACGGTCGTGGCCCAGAACCACTGCACGCCGGCCAGGTGCCAGAGCAGGTCGGAGGCATCCCAGTCGGGACAGCTGGGTACACGTGCTGTGGGCTCGCAGGTCGCCAGCACGTCGCGGAAGCGCCGGGACTCCTCGCGGATGCGCACCAGGTAGTCGGAGAACTCGAGTTTGGCCATGCCCTGCAAGGTAACCGGATTCGCCGACACCTCGACAGGGCCGACCGACTTGCACATACACATACGTAATCCCGTATAGTCATGCAAATGACGAGGAAACGAGTCGCCGTTGCCGGCGCCAGCGGGTACGCCGGGGGAGAGCTGCTCCGGCACCTGGTCGCACATCCCGAGGTCGAGATCGGCGCGCTGACCGGCGCGTCCAACGCGGGGGAGCTGCTCGGCACCCTGCAGCCGCACCTGGTGCCGCTGGCCGACCGCGTCCTGGAGCCGACCGACCTGGACACGCTGTCCGGCCACGACGTCGTGTTCCTGGCGCTTCCGCACGGCCAGTCCGGCGCGATCGCCGCCCAGCTGGGGGAGGAGGTCGTGGTCATCGACTGCGGTGCCGACTTCCGGCTCTCGGACCCGGACGCCTGGGCGAAGTTCTACGGCGGGGAGCACTCCGGCACCTGGCCCTACGGGCTCCCCGAGCTGCCCGGGCAGCGCGAGCAGCTGGCCGGTGCGAACCGGATCGCCGTGCCGGGCTGCTACCCCACGGTCTCCACGCTGACCATGGCCCCGGCCGTCGCGGCCGGACTGGTCGAGCCCGACGTCACGGTCGTGGCCGCCTCGGGCACCAGCGGCGCCGGCAAGGCCGCGAAGCCGCACCTGCTCGGCAGCGAGATCATGGGCAACGCCAGCGCGTACGGCGTCGGCGGGACCCACCGGCACACGCCCGAGATCGTCCAGAACCTCTCGGCCCTCGTCGACGGGGCGGTGCGGGTGAGCTTCACCCCGCTGCTGGTCCCCATGCCGCGCGGCATCCTGGCCACCTGCTCGGCGCCGCTGGCCGCCGGGGACGGGCAGCGCCTCTCGGCGGACGCGGCGTACGACGCCTACGCCAAGGCCTACGCCGACGAGCCGTTCGTGCACCTGCTGCCCCAGGGCCAGTGGCCGCAGACCAAGTCGGTCACGGGCTCCAACGTCGTGCACGTGCAGGTGACCGTCGACGAGGCCGCCGGCCGGCTGGTCGCCGTGGGTGCCGTCGACAACCTGGCCAAGGGCACGGCCGGAGCCGCGGTGCAGTGCATGAACCTCGCGCTGGGCCTCGACGAGGGCCTCGGCCTCACCACGGTGGGGGTCGCCCCGTGAAGCTCAACCGGTTCCCCGAGACCCTCGCGGTCGTCCGGCTCGGCCCCGGCGCCGAGGTGCCGAGGTGGGCGGAGTCGTCCTCGATCTTCTCCGTGACCGCCACCGCGACCGAGACCTCCGTCGTGTGCGCTGCCCGCAGCGTCCCGACGAAGGCCGTGGCGCAGCGGCCCTTCACGGCGTTCGAGGTCGAGGGCCCGCTCGACTTCGCGCTGACCGGGATCCTCAGCGGGCTCCTCGCCCCGCTGGCGGAGGCCTCGATCAGCGTCTTCACCCTCTCGACCCACGACACCGACTGGATCCTGGTCCCCTCGGACGCAGCCGACCGCGCCGCCGAGGCCTGGCGGGCTGCCGGTCACGAGGTCGCCCCGGCTGTCCCCGCGACCGGAAAGGCCAACAAGTGAGCGTCACCAACCCCCAGGGCTTCCGCGCGGCGGGCGTCCCCGCCGGCCTCAAGTCGACGGGCGCCAAGGACGTCGCGCTCGTCGTCAACGACGGCCCCACCCACGACTCGGCCAGCGTGTTCACCAGCAACCGCTGCAAGGCCAACCCGATCCTGTGGAGCCAGGAGGTCGTCAAGGACGGCACGGTCCGGGCGGTGGTGCTGAACTCCGGTGGCGCCAACTGCTACACCGGTGCCGAGGGCTTCCAGACCACGCACGCCGTCGCCGAGCAGGTCGCGAACAACCTGGGCATCGGTGCCGTCGACGTCGTCGTCTGCTCCACCGGGTTGATCGGCCTGGCCAACCCCCGGCAGAACCTGCTCGACGGGGTCGACGCGGCCACCGCGGCGCTCAGCGCGGCGGGTGGGTCGGACGCCGCCGCGGCGATCATGACCACCGACTCGGTGAGCAAGCAGGTCGTGGTGGAGGGCGCCGGCTGGTCCGTCGGCGGCATGGCCAAGGGCGCCGGCATGCTCGCTCCGCAGCTGGCCACCATGCTCGTGGTGCTCACGACCGACGCGGTCGTGCCGGCCGCCGACCTCGACGCCGCGCTGCGCGCGGCCACCCGGGTCTCGTTCGACCGGCTCGACTCCGACGGCTGCATGTCGACCAACGACACCGTGACGGTGATGGCGAGCGGCGCCAGCGGGATCACCCCGTCGCTGCCGGACTTCACCGAGGCGCTGACCCAGGCGTGCACTGACCTCGCGATGCAGCTGCTGCGTGACGCCGAGGGCGCCGACCACGAGATCGCGATCACGGTGCTCAACGCCGCCACCGAGGACGACGCGGTGGCCGTCGGCCGCAGTGTCGCGCGCAGCAACCTGTTCAAGGCGGCCGTCTTCGGCAACGACCCGAACTGGGGTCGGGTGCTGGCCAGCATCGGCACCACCGACGCCGCCTTCGACCCCGCCGACCTCGACGTGGCCATGAACGGCGTGTGGGTCTGCAAGCAGTCCACGCCCCACGCCGACCCCGCCACGGTCGACCTGAAGCCCCGCGAGGTCAGCGTCACCATCGACCTCAAGGCCGGCTCCGAACGGGCCACCGTCTGGACCAACGACCTCACCCACGCCTACGTCCACGAGAACAGCGCCTACTCCTCATGAGCGACGACAAGATTCTGCCCTCCGACCTGCACCCCGACGGCAAGATCCACCAGCCCAAGCCGGCGGACCCGGCCAAGGCCGAGACGCTGGCCGGGGCGCTGCCCTGGCTCAAGCGCTACCACCAGAAGATCGTGGTGGTGAAGTACGGCGGCAACGCGATGACCGACGACACCCTCAAGCGGGCGTTCGCCGAGGACATCGCCTTCCTCCGGTTCGCGGGGTTCAAGCCGGTCGTCGTGCACGGAGGCGGCCCGCAGATCTCCACGATGCTGGACCGGCTCGGCATCGAGTCGGAGTTCCGCGGCGGCTTGCGGGTCACCACGCCCGAGGCCATGGACGTGGTCCGGATGGTGCTGGTCGGCAAGGTCCAGCGTGAGCTCGTCGGCCTCATCAACGAGCACGGGCCGCTGGCCGTCGGGCTCTCCGGCGAGGACGCCGGACTGTTCACCGCCCAGGCGACCAACACCGTCGTCGACGGCGAGGAGGTCGACCTCGGCCTGGTCGGCGAGGTCGCCCACGTCCGCCCGGAGTCGGTGGTGGACCTGATCGACGCCGGCCGGATCCCGGTCGTCTCCAGCGTCGCGCCCGACGCGGAGGGCCTCGTGCACAACGTGAACGCCGACACCGCGGCCGCGGCCCTGGCCGCCGCGCTGGGAGCCGAGAAGCTGCTGGTCCTCACCGACGTCGAGGGCCTGTTCCGTGACTGGCCCGACAGCGACGACGTGATCTACGAGATCAGCCCCGAGTCCCTGGCCGAGCTGATGCCGACCCTGGCCAGCGGGATGGTGCCGAAGATGGGCGCCTGCCTCAAGGCGGTGCAGGACGGGGTCCCGCGGGCCACCGTGGTCGACGGCCGCGAGCCGCACGCCGTCCTGCTGGAGCTGTTCACCGACGAGGGCGTCGGCACCCAGGTCCTGCCCGGGGTGACCACCAAGATCAGGAAGGCCAGGCGTTGACGAACCAGCAGACCCTGCAGACCACGTGGCAGGACCGGTACGCCGGTGCCCTGATGAACACGTTCGGCCCGCCCAAGCTGGTCCTCGAGCGCGGGCAGGGCGCCCACGTGTGGGACACCGAGGGCAAGGAGTACGTCGACCTGCTCGGCGGCATCGCCGTCAACGCGCTCGGCCACGGGCACCCGGCGTTGGTCCAGGCCGTCACCGACCAGCTCGGCACCCTCGGCCACATCTCGAACTTCTTCGCCAGCGAGCCGCAGGTCCGGCTCGCCGAGAAGCTGCTGTCGCTGCTCGACGCCGACGGTCGGGTGTTCTTCGCGAACTCCGGCACCGAGGCCAACGAGGCGGCGTTCAAGCTCACCCGGCGCACCGGGCGCACCCACGTGGTGGCTGCCCAGGGTGGCTTCCACGGCCGCACCATGGGTGCGCTGGCGCTGACCTCGAAGGAGGCCTACCGGACGCCGTTCGAGCCGCTGCCCGGCGAGGTGACCTTCGTGCCGTACGGCGATGCCGAGGCGCTCGCCGCCGCGGTCACCGACGAGACCGCCGCCGTGCTGCTGGAGCCGATCCAGGGCGAGGCGGGCGTGGTCATGCCGCCCGAGGGTTACCTGGCGGCCGCTCGCGAGATCTCCACTGCGCACGGGGCGCTGCTCTGGATCGACGAGGTGCAGACCGGCATCGGCCGCACCGGCCGCTGGTTCGCGCACCGTTCGGCGGTCGATCCCGGCGAGACCGCGGTGACCCCCGACATCGTCACCCTGGCCAAGGGCCTGGCCGGCGGCATCCCGATCGGTGCCTGCATCGCGCTGGGCGAGGCCGGCGGGCTGCTGCAGCCGGGCAACCACGGCACCACCTTCGGCGGGAACCCGGTGGCCTGCGCGGCCGCGCTCGCCGTCATCGACACGATCGAGTCCGACCACCTGCTCGAGCACGTCACCGAGCTCGGCCGGGTGCTGCGCGACGGCTTGGCCGCCGACCCCCGGGTGACCGAGGTGCGCGGCGAGGGCCTGCTGATCGGGCTGGACCTCTCGGCGGAGGCATCCGCCGAGGTGACGGCCGCGGCGCTGCGGCACGGGTTCATCATCAACAACCCGACACCCGACCGGATCCGGCTGGCCCCGCCGCTGGTGCTGACCCGCGAGGACGTGGACTCCTTCCTGGCGGCCTGGCCGGCGATCCTGGACGAGGGCCTGGGCGCGACGCCATGACCCGGCACTTCCTGCGCGACGACGACCTGACCCCGGCCGAGCAGGCCCGGGTGCTGGACCTGGCCGCCGACCTCAAGGCGGCGCCGTACGACGCGCTCCACCACCCGGGCCCGCTCTCCGGGCCGCGCACGGTGGCGATGATCTTCGACAAGCCGACGCTGCGCACGCAGGCCTCGTTCGCGGCCGGGGTCGCCGAGCTCGGCGGCCACCCGATGCTCGTGGACGGCACCCTGGCCGGCATCGGTGTGCGCGAGTCCGTCGAGGACGTCGCCCGGGTCCTGGGCCGCCAGGCCTCCGTCATCGTGTGGCGGACCTTCGAGCAGGCGCGCCTCGAGGCGATGGCGGCCCACGCCGGCGTCCCGGTCGTGAACGCGCTGACCGACGACTTCCACCCCTGCCAGCTCCTCGCCGACCTGCTCACGGTGCGTGAGCACAAGGGCGACCTGCCCGGCCTGACCGTCGCCTTCGTGGGCGACGGGGCCTGCAACATGGGCAACTCCTGGCTGCTCGCGGGCGCGACCGCCGGGATGCACGTGCGGGTCAGCTCGCCGGACGGCTACGCGCCCGGTCCTGACATGGTCGAGGCCGCCTCGGCGATCGCCGCGACCACCGGCGGCTCCGCGGTGCTCGAGCCCGACCCGTGCACGGCCGTCGCCGGGGCCGACGTGGTCGTCACCGACACGTGGGTCTCGATGGGCAAGGAGGCCGAGGCCGACGCCCGGTCCGACGTCTTCGACGCCTACCGGGTCACCGAGCAGCTGCTGGGCAAGGCGTCTGCGGACGCGATCGTCCTGCACTGCCTGCCGGCCTACCGCGGCAGGGAGATCGACGCGGCGGTGCTCGACGGTCCGCAGAGCGTGGTGTGGGACGAGGCCGAGAACCGCCGGCACGCGCAGAAGGCGGTGCTCACCTGGCTGCTGGAGGCCCGCGATGAGTGAGGCCTCGCTGCGTCCGACGACCAAGAACGCCCGGCACCGCCGGATCGTAGAGCTGGTGACCCAGCACGAGGTCCGCAGCCAGGGCGAGCTCGCCCAGCTGCTGGCCGCCAGCGGCGTCCACGTCACCCAGGCCACGCTCTCGCGGGACCTGGTGGAGCTCGACGCCGTCAAGATCCGCACCCAGTCAGGCGCGCTCGTGTACGCCGTGCCCGCCGAGGGCGGGGACCGGCGGCCGGCCGCACCCGGGGAGTCCGCCGCGGCGACCCACCGGCTGGGCCGGATGCTCGGTGAGCTGCTGGTCAGCGCGGACGCGAGCGCCAACATGGCGATCCTGCGGACACCGCCGGGAGCCGCACAGTTCCTCGCCTCCGCGTTCGACCGCGCCGACCTCCCCGGACTGCTCGGCACCGTCGCCGGCGACGACACCGTGCTGCTGATCAGCCGCGACGCCACCGGCGGCGACGAGCTGGCGCGACGAATCGTGGCGCTGGCCGACACGCACCAGTCGCCGGCGCCCTGACCCAGACCACTCCCGACGGCCGAGCCGTCGCGACCACACCCCCGAACGTAAGGAACACACGTGAGCAAGGTCCTGACCTCCCTGCCCAAGGGCGAGCGCGTCGGCATCGCCTTCTCCGGCGGCCTCGACACCTCCGTGGCCGTGGCCTGGATGCGAGCCAAGGGTGCCGTGCCCTGCACCTACACCGCCGACATCGGCCAGTACGACGAGCCCGACATCTCCGGTGTGCCCGCACGCGCGTTCCAGTACGGCGCCGAGATCGCCCGCGCGGTCGACTGCCGCACCCAGCTGGTCGAGGAGGGCCTGGCCGCCATCGCGTGCGGTGCCTTCCACATCCGTTCGGCCGGCCGCGCCTACTTCAACACCACGCCGCTGGGCCGCGCCGTCACCGGCACCATGCTGGTCCGGGCCATGCACGAGGACGGCGTCGACATCTGGGGCGACGGCTCGACGTTCAAGGGCAACGACATCGAGCGGTTCTACCGCTACGGGCTGCTCGCCAACCCGGCGCTGCGCATCTACAAGCCGTGGCTGGACGCCGAGTTCGTCCACGAGCTCGGCGGTCGGACCGAGATGAGCCAGTGGCTCACCGAGCGTGACCTGCCCTACCGCGACAGCCAGGAGAAGGCCTACTCCACCGACGCCAACATCTGGGGCGCCACCCACGAGGCCAAGACCCTCGAGCACCTCGACGTCTCGCTGGAGACGGTCGAGCCGATCATGGGCGTGAAGTTCTGGGACCCGAGCGTCGACATCGCCACCGAGGACGTGACGATCCGCTTCGAGGCCGGTCGCCCGGTGGCGATCAACGGCAAGGACTACGCCGACCCGGTGGCGCTGGTCCACGAGGCCAACGTGATCGGTGGCCGGCACGGCCTGGGCATGTCCGACCAGATCGAGAACCGGATCATCGAGGCCAAGTCGCGTGGCATCTACGAGGCGCCCGCCATGGGGCTGCTCTGGATCGCCTACGAGCGGCTGCTCAACGCGGTGCACAACGAGGACACGATCGCCAACTACCACGCGGAGGGCCGGCGCCTGGGCGTCCTGCTCTACCAGGGTCGCTGGCTCGACCCGCAGGCGCTGATGCTGCGCGAGTCCATCCAGCGCTGGATCGCCTCGCTGGTGACCGGCGAGGTGACGCTCCGGCTGCGCCGCGGCGAGGACTACACGGTCCTGCGCACGTCCGGCCAGCACTTCTCCTACCACCCGGACAAGCTGTCGATGGAGCGCACCGACAACGCCGCGTTCGGCCCGACCGACCGGATCGGCCAGCTCACCCTGCGCAACCTCGACATCGCCGACTCGCGCGACAAGCTCGAGGCGTACGCCGCGCAGCCGCTGGACCAGGGCCAGGTCCTCGTCGAGAACGGGACCCTGTACGGCGAGCTCGAGCCCGGCGGGTACGCCCGGATCGCCAAGAACCCCGAGGCGGAGGGCGACGCCGGCGACCTGGCCCTGGACCACGCCGCGATGGAGTTCGGCACCGACTGATGGTGCCGATCCACCGCACCGCGGCGCGGGTGCTGCCGGTCAGCCCCACCGGTGAGGTCCTGCTGCTGCAGGGCCGCGACCCGGCCCGGCCGGACGACCTGCACTGGGTCAGCATCGGGGGAGCCGTCGACCCGGGGGAGACCCATGTCGAGGCCGCCCTGCGCGAGCTGCTGGAGGAGACCGGGATCGAGGCGGTCGCGGCCGACCTGAGCGTCCCGGTGCACCGGGGCTCCCACGAGTTCTCGTGGGACGGCGTGGCCTACCTCAACCACTCGACCTTCTTCGCCATGGCGATGGAGCGCGACGTCGAGGTGAGCCTCGACGGGCTCGAGCCCGCCGAGGTCGGTAACGTCCTGCGTGCCGCCTGGTGGACGCCCGACTCGCTGGCCGCCGACGGCACCGCGGCCTCGCCCGACCTGCCCGCCATCATGACCACCGCGATCGCCGCGGTCAGAGGAGACACGTGAGCACCACCAACGAGGGCAAGCTCTGGGGCGGCCGCTTCGCCGGCGGGCCCGCCCCGGAGCTCGAGGCCCTGTCGCGGTCGACGCACTTCGACTGGCGGCTGACGCCGTACGACCTGGCGGGCTCCCATGCCCACGCGAACGTGCTGCGCGCGGCGGGCCTGCTCAGCGACAGTGACGCGGCCGAGCTCCACCGCGGCCTCGACGCGCTGGGGGAGCGGTACGCCGCCGGCACCCTGCTGCCCGACCCGTCCGACGAGGACGTCCACGGTGCGCTGGAGCGGCTGCTGCTGGAGGAGGTCGGTCCTGAGATCGGCGGCCGCCTCCGCGCCGGGCGCAGCCGCAACGACCAGGTGGCCACGCTCTTCAAGGCGTTCCTGCGCGACCACGCCGCCGCGGTCGCCGGGCAGGTGCTCGACCTCGTGGACGCGCTCGCCACCCAGGCGCGCGGCCACCTCGCGCCCGAGGCACCGAGCATCATGCCCGGCCGCACGCACCTCCAGCACGCCCAGCCGGTGCTGCTGGCGCACCACCTGCTGGCGCACGCCTGGCCGTTGCTGCGCGACGTCGACCGGCTGCGCGACTGGGACGCCCGCGTCGCCGCGGAGTCGCCGTACGGATCCGGGGCCCTTGCCGGCTCGAGCCTCGGGCTGGACCCCGAGGCCGTGGCGGCCGAGCTGGGCTTCACCGGCTCGAGCGCCAACTCGATCGACGGCACCGCCGCGCGTGACTTCGTGGCGGAGTTCGCCTTCGTCACCGCGATGATCGGCGTCGACGTCAGCCGTCTCGCCGAGGAGGTCATCCTCTGGTCGACCCGGGAGTTCGACTTCGTGACGCTGCACGACTCCTGGTCGACGGGGTCGAGCATCATGCCGCAGAAGAAGAACCCCGACATCGCCGAGCTGGCCCGCGGCAAGGCCGGCCGGCTGATCGGCAACCTGAGCGGGGTGATGGCGACGCTCAAGGCGCTGCCGCTCGCCTACAACCGCGACCTCCAGGAGGACAAGGAGCCGGTCTTCGACTCCGTCGACACCCTCGAGGTCCTGCTGCCGGCCTTCACGGGCATGGTCGCGACGCTCACCTTCAACGTCGAGCGGATGGCCGAGCTGGCGCCCCAGGGCTTCAGCCTGGCCACCGACGTGGCGGAGTGGCTGGTGCGCGAGGGCGTGCCGTTCCGGGTCGCCCACGAGGTGGCCGGCGCCTGCGTCCGGCGCTGCGAGGAGCTCGGCGTCGAGCTGCACGAGCTGAGCGACGAGCAGTTCGCGCAGATCTCGCCGCACCTGACGCCGGGAGTCCGCGACGTGCTCACGGCCGAGGGATCGGTCGCCTCCCGCAACGGTCGCGGCGGCACGTCCCCCGACCGGGTGGGTGAGCAGCTCGTGGAGCTGACCACCGTGGTGGCCTCTCACCGTGACCGCCTGCAGTGACCTGCGCGGCCTGCTGTCCGCGCCCGTGCTCGAGGTGGCTCCGCGTCTGCTCGGCGCGACGCTCCGGCACGGCGACGTCGTCGTACGCCTGACCGAGGTCGAGGCGTACGACGGGCCGAACGACCCGGGGTCCCACGCGTACCGGCGCAGGACCGCGCGCAACGCGACGATGTTCGGTCCGGCCGGGCACCTGTACTGCTACTTCACCTACGGCATGCACGTCTGCTGCAACGTCGTGTGCGGCCCCGAGGAGACACCGAGCGCCGTCCTGGTCCGTGCCGGCGAGGTGGTGGAGGGGCTCGAGCTCGCTCGGCGGCGACGTCCCGGCGCGTCCGACCGGGACCTCGCCCGTGGCCCCGCCCGGCTCTGCCGGGCCCTGGGCATCGGCCTCACCCACGACGGTGCCGACCTCGCTGACGGCGGGGCCCTCACGCTGAGCCTCGGCGAGCCGGTAGACGAGGTGTCGACGGGGCCCAGGGTGGGGCTCCGGGGCGCTCCCGAACGGCCGTGGCGGTTCTGGATCACGGGGGAGCGGAGCGTGTCGACCTACCGCCCCGCCAAGCGGCTCTGAGCGCGCATACCCCCGGCCGGGGCGCTCCAAACCCCCCAGTTTTGGCTCTGCGTTCAGACGCTGCTAACGTTCTTCTTGTCGCGGCAAGCGGCTCCCACAACAGGTCGAGAGGCCAGAACGACGTGGGTGCGGCGCGCCTCGACCAGGAGCTTCGTACGTGAGGATCCGCCCGGTCAGCCCCGAGTTGACGAGCAGGATCGGACCCGGTAAGTTTCTGCAGGTTGCCCCGCCGCTGGCTCGAGAGAGCCGGGACGGAGCGCGTCTGATTCTTGAGAACTCAACAGTGTGTCATAGTCGACGAATTAGTTTGTTATGCCCCGTCTTCTGTGGTCTTTGGATCATGGGATACGGATTTCTTTGGTAAGACAATGATTCTGGCGATAAC
>NZ_BAAAQR010000005.1:0-268023 GCF_039531775.1 Nocardioides koreensis
CGCTCAGAAACCGAACGCGCAGCCGCCTACCCCGCCTGGCTGCACACCTACAATCACCACCGCGGCCACACCGCACTCCGCGGCAAGTCACCCATCCAGCTCGTGCCCAACCTGCGTGGACAGAACAGCTAGGCCGCGAGCCCAGGCAAACTGCTACGTTATTCCAAAGATCTTTGGAGGATGCGGTGGAGCGCAGCGTGCAGCAGGACCAGCTCTTCAGCGAGCTGGCGGTCGTCGGCAAGGCCTTCGGCAGTGCCAAACGACTGGTGCTGGTGGAGCTCCTCGCCCAGGGCGAGCGCACCGTCGAGGCCCTGGCCGCAGCTGCGGGCATGGGCCTGAGCACCGCCTCGGCGCACCTCCAGGTGCTCAAGCTCGCGAACGTCGTGCAGACCCGCCGGGAGGGCACCCGCATCCACTACCGCCTCGCTGGCGACGACGTCGCTGCGTTGTACGACGCGATGCGGACCGTGGCCCGCACCCGCTCGGCCGACGTCGGTCGCGCCCTCGACGCCTACCTCAACGTGCCGGACGCGGACGAGGTCGCGCTCGTCTCCCGCGACGAGCTGACCCGGCTGCTGGAGACCGGCCGGGTCGACGTCATCGACGTGCGCCCGCGCGAGGAGTTCGTCGCGGGCCACATCCCCGGCGCGCGCAGCCTGCCCTTCGAGCAGCTCACCGCCGCCGCGGAGTCCCTGCGCACCGAGGCGCCCGTGGTGGCCTACTGCCGCGGCGCCTATTGCGTGCTGGCGCACGACGCGGTGCGGTTGCTCGGTGGCGAGGGCATCGCGGCGCGCCGCCTCGAGGACGGCATGCTCGAGTGGCGCACGCACGGCCACCCGGTGGAGGTCGGCGCCTGATGCTCGCCGCCCTTCGTGCGTGGCCACCACGCCGGTGGCTGACCGCTGTCGCGACCACCGCCGGCTTCGTCGTGCTGGTGGCCGTGCCGACCGACCTCCTCGACACCCCGCTGTTCAGCCGGGCGGTGCCGCCGACGTGGTGGGCCTGGCCGTCGCTGCTCGTGTCGGCGGCGCTGGCCGGGCTGCTCACCGCGTCGTACGTCGCCCGTCCCTCGAGCAGTCCCGCCGATCGCCAGCAGGCCCGCGGAGGGTGGGCCGGGAGCGTGCTCACGTTCTTCGCCGTCGGCTGCCCGGTGTGCAACAAGCTGGTGCTGGTGGCGCTCGGCAGCGCCGGCGCCCTGACCTGGTTCCAGCCCGTCCAGCCGCTGCTCCAGGTGGCGGCCGTCGTCCTCCTGGGCTGGGCCCTGCGCGCCCGGCTCCGCGGCGAGCTCTCCTGCCCGACCGACCCCGATCGAGAGGCGCTCCATGTCTGACCGTCGCAAGAGCCCGGCCATCCCCCTGGTCGTCGCCGTGGTGGCAGCGATCATCACCGCCGGCATGCTCGTCAACAGCTGGGGCTCCGACCAGTCCCCGGACGAGTCGGCGCCGGCACCCGCGCCCACCGCGGACAGCTCCAGCACGGACAGCGACGACCCGTTCGCCGACATCGTCCGCCGCGACGAGGGTGACCCGCTGGCCAAGGGACCGGCGGACGCTCCGGTCGTGATGATCGCCTACTCGGACTTCCAGTGCCCATACTGCGGCAAGTTCGCCCGCGACACCGAGCCGGTGCTGGACCAGAAGTACGTCGATGACGGCACCCTGCGCATCGAGTGGCGCGACTTCCCCTACCTCGGCAAGGAGTCCGACCTCGCGGCCCGCGCCGGACGGGCCGCCGCCATCCAGGGCAAGTTCTGGGCGTTCCACGACGCGATGTACGAGCACCAGCTCCCGCCCAACAGCGGTCACCTCGACGTCGACCACCTGGTCGGCGTGGCGCAGGACCTCGGCCTGGACCCCGACCGCTTCCGCAACGACATCGACGCCGACGAGACCCGCTTCGCCGTCGGACGCGACTTCGAGGAGGGTCGGCGGATCGGCGTGACCGGCACCCCGGCGTTCATCATCAACGGCAAGCCCGTCATGGGCGCCCAGCCCACCGAGGTCTTCGAGTCGATCATCGAGAAGGCGGCCGCGGAAGCCGGACGATGAACGACGTCGGCCTCCTCGCCGCCTTCGCAGCCGGGCTGCTGGCGCTGCTGTCCCCGTGCAGCGCCCTGCTGCTCCCGTCGTTCTTCGCCTACGCGTTCGCCAGCACGCGGGCGCTGCTCGCCCGGACCCTGCTCTTCTACCTCGGACTGCTGCTGACCCTCGTCCCGCTCGGCACCGGGGCGGGCGCCGCGTCGTCCCTGTTCTACGGCCACCGCTCGCTGCTGATCAGCGTCGCCGGCTGGGCGATCGTCGGGTTCGGCCTGCTGCAGATCGTGGGCAGGGGGTTCACGATCCCGTACGCCGCGGCGCTGCAGGGCGCCCTCGCCCGCCGCGGGGGCACCGGCTGGCTGTCGACCCTCGCCCTCGGCGCGGTCTACGGACTCGCCGGCTTCTGCTCGGGTCCCGTCCTGGGCGCCATCCTCACCGTCGCCGCCACCCAGCCCACCCCGTGGCAGGGCGGCTTCCTCCTGGCCGTCTACGCCCTCGGCATGGCGGCACCCCTCTTCGCCCTCGCCGCGCTGTGGGACCGCTTCGACCTCGGCCGCCGGCGCTGGCTGCGCGGCCGGATGCTGACCCTCGGTCCGGTGCGGGTTCACACGACCTCGCTGGTGGCCGGGCTCCTGTTCGTCGCCATCGGGGTGCTCTTCCTGCGCTACGACGGGACCGCCGGCGTCGTCGGGCTGTTCGGGCTCGGCGACACCACCGACCTCGAGTTCGACGCCCAGCAGGCCGTCACCCGCTGGACCTCCCACGTCCCCGCCTGGGTCGTGCCCGTCGCGGTCCTGGTGGTCGCGCTCGCCGTCGCCGGGCGCCGGCTCCGCGCCCCGCGGGACCGGTGAGACCTACAGCAGCCGCGAGAACAGCCGACACACGGAGTTGCGCACCCGCTCCCAGGTGCTGAGCGCCGACAGGTCGGCGAGGGTGACCTCGGAGCAGTGCTCGAGGTCCCGCTCGTACTGGTCGGCGCAGCTCCGGGCGATCTCCCCGGAGTAGAACACCGAGACCACCTCGTCGTGCAGGATCAGGCTGCGGATGTCCCAGTTGCAGGTGCCGATGATCGCCACCTCCGCGTCCACGGTGACGGTCTTGGCGTGCAGGAAGCCCGCGTCGTACTTGAAAACACGCACCCCAGCCGCCAGGGCGGTCGGGAAGTACGCGTGGGCCGCGTTGAACGGCAGCTTCTTGTCGGGCAGGCCGGTCATCATCAGCCGGACGTCCACGCCGCTCGAGGCCGCGACGCACATGGCCGTGAGCAGCGGCTCGTCGGGCACGAAGTACGGCGACTGGATCCAGGCGCGCTCCCGGGCGGTGGTCAGCGCCACGACGAAGACGTCCCGGATGGTCGGGAACGGCGTGGACACGCTCGAGTGCAGCACCTGCACCGGGATCCCCTCCCCCGCGGTCGCCGGGGCCGGCGGGGCCCAGCCGGCGAAGAGGTCCTCGTCGCGTCCGTTCATCGACCAGGTCGCGGCGAACAGCTGGAGGTACGGCGCGACGACCGGGCCGGTCATCCGGAAGTGGGTGTCCCGCCAGGTGTCGAAGCGGCGGCCGCCGTCGACGTACTCCTGTCCCATGTTCATGCCGCCGGAGTAGACAACCGCGCCGTCGATCAGCGCCATCTTCATGTGGTTGCGGTAGTTGAGCTGCCGCGCCCGCTTGTAGCACGGCACCACGGCCGCCCCGGCCTCGGCGAGGCGCTCGAGCTCCTGCTTGCGGTACGGCAACGAGCTGAGCCAGTCGTAGATGACGTTCACCCGGACCCCGGCCGCCAGCCGGTCCAGGAGGATCTCGGTCACCTCCGCGGTCAGCTCGTCCTGCTCCCAGATGAGGTACATCAGGTCGATCCGCTCCCGCGCGCCGCGCAGGTCGACGAACAGGTCGCGGAACTTGTCCGCGCCCGTGAAGTAGAGCCGCACGTCCTGCGCCGGCAGCGGGACGGTGCCACCCTCGCGTCGGCCGGCGGACTCGACGCGCTGCCCGGGCGACCCGCTGAGCGTCGCCACGGCGGCCGTGGAGAACCCCTGCGCCGAGGCCAGGACCGGGTCGAGGCTGCGCTCGCTCCGCGCCTCGACGCGCTCGCGCCGCTCACTGTGGCGGCGGGACTCGCGGCGGTGGTTGCGGCCGATGAAGAAGTACGCCACGACGCCGAGGACGGGGATGAGCAGGATGACGAACAACCAGGCCAGCACCACGCTGGGGTCCCGGTCGTCGGTCAGGAGCGCGGCCACGACTCCGACGATCACGACCGCGAGGACCGTGACGACGACGATCGTGACGACGGTCAGGATCACGGGTCCAGACTCCGCGACCGGTCCGGCCCGCGCATCATCCGTCACGGGTGACCACTCGAGCCGCAACGTGGGGCACAGTGAGCACGGGTTCCGCCACCGGGAGGTCGAGTTGTCCGACGCGCTCGCGACCGACCTCTACGAGGTGAACATGGCGCTCGCCTACCTCGACACCGGCATGACCGGGACCGCCACGTTCAGCCTGTTCGTGCGCCACCTCCCACCGGACCGCGGGTTCCTGGTCGCGGCGGGCCTGGAGTCCGCCCTCGACCACCTGGCCTCGTTCCGCGTCGACGACGAGGACGTGGCCGCGTTCGCCGACGCCCTGGGTCGCCCACCGTCCGAGCTCGAACCCCTGCGGGGACTCCGGTTCAGCGGCGACGCCTGGGCCGTCCCGGAGGGCCGGATCCTGTTCCCGGACACCCCGCTGCTCGAGGTGACGGCACCCATGCCCGAGGCGCAGCTGGTGGAGACCCACCTGCTCAACCAGCTCAGCCACCAGAGCGCGCAGGCCAGCAAGGCCGCCCGGTGCATCCTCGTGGCCGGCGGCCGGCAGGTCGTGGACTTCTCGTTGCGCCGCTGCCAGGGACTCGAGGCCGGCCTGCACGCCGCGCGCGCCGGCGCCGTCGTCGGCTTCGCCGCGACCAGCAACGTCGCGGCCGCCGCGCGGTACGGCATCCCGGCCACCGGCACGATGGCCCACTCGTTCGTGGAGGCCTTCGACGAGGAGACGGAGGCGTTCCGGGCCTTCGCCGGCAGCACGAGCGGGCCGGTCACGCTGCTGGTCGACACCTACGACACCGCGCGCGGCGTCGACCACGCCGTCGAGGTCCTGCGCGGCCTCCCGGACGTCCGCCGGATCGGCGTACGGCTCGACAGCGGCGACCTCGCTGAGCTGGCGCACGCGGCGCGACGGGTGCTCGACCGGGAGGGGCTGCCGCAGGCGCGCATCGTGGCCAGCGGCGGGCTCGACGAGTACGCCATCGAGGCCTTCGTCGCCGCCGGCGTCCCGATCGACGTGTTCGCGGTGGGCACCAAGGTGGGCACCTCCGCGGACACGCCGTACCTCGACGCGGCCTACAAGCTCGTCGAGTACGACGGTCGCCCGGTCATGAAGCTGTCGACCGAGAAGGTGAGCGAGCCGGGCGCCAAGCAGGTGTTCCGGCAGGCCGGCCTCGACGACGTGCTGGGCACGCGGGACGAGCCGGCACCCGCCGGCAGCGAGCCGCTGCTGCTGCGGGTGATCGCCGGCGGCAGGCGGGTCACGCCCCGGCCGTCCGAGGCCGAGGCGGTCGCCGCCGCCCGGAAGCGGTTCCGGTCCGACCTCGAGCAGCTGGACCCCTCGCGGCGCCGGCTGCGCGGCCTCCCGGACCGCCGGATCCCGCGCTCGGCGACGCTCGCCCGGCGGACCGAGCAGGTGCGCGCCGAGCTGCGGGGGCGCGCCTGACGGCGGCGGCCCGACGGCTGCCGCCTAGGCCGTCCGCTCCTCCAGCGCCTCCGTCAGCAGCGCGACGAGCGCCTCGAGCTGCACGTCGGCCGACGAGGAGACCTCCTCGTCCGATCCGTCGAGGGCCCGGGCGGCGAGCCCGGCCTTGCTGTCGATGAGCTCCGCGATCTTCGTGTCGATGGTCTGCGAGGCGATGATGCGCCACGCGGTCACCGGCATGTCCTGGCCGATCCGGTGGACCCGGTCGATCGCCTGGGTCTGCTCCGCGTCGGTCCACGAGAGCTCGGCGAGCACGACGTTCGAGGCGACCTGCAGGTTGAGCCCGACGCCGGCGGCCGTCAGCGAGCAGACCACGACCGAGACGTCGGGGTCCTCGACGAACGCGTCGATGTTCTTCTGGCGCGCCGTCCGGGTCTGGTCGCCGCGGATCGAGGCGTAGCGCATGCCGCGCTTCGCAAACGTCTCCTCGGCCACGTCCATCACGTCGACGTGCTTGGCGAAGAAGACGACCTTGCCCACGCTGCGCGCGAGCTGCGCGGCGTAGTCGGCGGCGAGGCCGGACTTCGCCTGGCCGATGCGGCGCATCATGCCGAAGACGTTCTCCTCCGACTTCGACGTCGTGGTGTCCTCGCGCTCCCAGGTGGCGACCCGGCGGACGAGCTCGTGGTCGATGCCCTCGACGACCGCGCCGGACTTCCGCGTCGCGAGCGCGTTGTCGTAGCGCTCCACCAGCCGGCGGGCGAGCTCGCGCTCGGCCTCGCGGATCGAGCGGCCGGCCTCGTCGTCGAGCTCGACGGGCAGGTCGGCGATGCGGCGGGCCGGGATGTCGGCCGCCACGTCCACCTTGCGGCGCCGGACGATGCCCATGTCGATGACGCTGGCCCGGGCCGCGGGGTAGAACCCGAAGTCCGCCGGCGTCAGGCCGGTCTCCTCGAGCCGGTCCATCAGCTCGGCGAGCGGCTTCTTGTCGTCGATCCAGCCCAGGAACTGCCAGATCGCCCGGAAGTCCTCGATGTCGTTGATCAGCGGGGTCCCGGTGAGCGCCATCAGCAGGGGTCGCACGGTACGGGACCGGACCCGCTCTGAGAGCTGCAGCACGTGCTGCGAGCGCTGGGAGGTCTTGTTCTTGATGAAGTGCGCCTCGTCGACGACCATCCCGCGGAAGCCGAGGTCGCCGAGCCAGCCGACGTGGCGGTCGAGCACCTCGTAGTTGACGACCACGATGTCGGCGAAGCCGTCGATGGTGTCGCCGTCGCCGTGGATCACGGTCGCCGGGCGGTTCGGGGTCCACAGGCCGGCCTCGCGCGCCCAGTTCATCTTGACGACGTTCGGCACGACCACGAGCAGCGGGTAGGCGTCCACGGCCTGGGCTGCGAGCAGCGCCTGGGCAGTCTTGCCCAGGCCGGGCTCGTCGGCTAGCAGGAAGGTCCGGTGGCCGTCGGCGGCGGCGGCCACGACCTGGGCCTGGTGCGGCATCAGCTCAAGACCGCCCGGCGAGCGCTGGTGGGTCGGCTCGGGCAGCTTCATGCACGAGGAGGCGCCACCGGAGGCGTTCTCGAACGACCGGAACAGCGGGCCGAGCAGCTCCCAGGTGGCCAGCCGGCGCGGCCCCGCCGGACGCTTCGGCGCGTTGGAGAAGTCGGGGGCGAGGAACGGGTTGGCCAGCTGGCGGGAGATCACGGCCTGCGGCACGACCCGACGCTGGGTGGTGGTGGCGACGGGCGCGGGCTCCACGGGCGCGACCACCTCGGGCACCTCGACGCCGGCCGCCCGCAGCATGTCGCGCTTCAGCGATCCCGCGGCGTCGGAGACGACGACGTCCTCGGCCAGCAGCTGCAGCAGCGAGGTGTCGCGGGCCGCGGTCTTCGCGAGGATCGTGGCAATCCCGTCGAGGCGCTTGAGCTGCGCGGCCCGCTGGGCCTCGGTGCTGTCCTGGTCGGTCTTGACCTGGGCCCGCTCCTCGCGGACCAGCAGGGCGACGACCTGGAACTTGGTGCGGTTGCCCGGCGACACGGGTCCGCGCTGGGCGGCCGCCTCCACCTCGCGCACGGCGCGGGCGAGCACCGGGATGATGCCTTCGTTGTCGAGGTCCCGCACGCGTCGTTGCTGACGCGGGGCGGTACGACGAGCGCCGGTCTGGCGCTGGCCTCGTCGGGCCAAGGACTCCTCCTCTGGAGCGCCCGGCTCGGGCTTCCGCGACGGGATCGGAACACCCGCTCACGGCCCCGGCCGGGACATCGTGCGTCGAGCGGAGCAGGCCTGGTGGCCACCCCGCGACTCGGTCCCACGGATCTGCGAGAGATCGACGTGTCGGACCCGGACGGTCCGCCCACGATGTGGGACCTGCGACCGTCGGTCGACGGTGCTGGCTCCACTGTAGCGCGCGGCGACCGATCGGGTCAGGAGGCGTCGGTGATCGCGAAGATCGAGGAGAGCTGGGTCTCGGGGTGCTTGGTGATGACCAGCAGCTCGTCCATGTGCGGCTCGAGCCCGGTCACCTTGTCCAGCGGCACGCCGATCACCAGCTGGAAGCCCAGCCCCTTCCAGGCACCCACCGCGCGCCCGGCGAACTCCGAGTCCGCCTTCACGAACCCCTCGTCGAGGAACACCGGCGCGAACCGGGGCCGCGACCGCATCTCGTCACCGAGCCGGAAGCGCAGCGCGGAGCCCACGATGAACGCGACGAGCTCCTGGCTCTCGCCACCGCTCTTCTCCCCCAGCGTCCGGTACGTCGCCTTCAGCTCGCCGGTGAGCCGGTCGTACCGCTCGGCGCTGATCTCGACGTGGCGGCGTACGTCGAGCAGCCGGTCGCGGTCGGAGCCGCGGTCGCCGTCGTACGCGTGCTCGGGGCGGCGCAGCTGGTCCATGAAGCGGCGCAGCTGGGTGAACCGCGCCTCCATCTGCTCCTCGGTCAGGTCGCGGGTCGTCCCCCGGGAGAGCTCCCGCAGGTCCCGCACGAAGACCTGGACGTGCGCCGGGGCGAGCCTCCGCAGCCGGATCCGGAGCCGGTCCTTCGCGGCCCCGAACTCCAGCCGGCGCAGGATCGCGTTGATCGGCTCGAGCCGGTCCTCGATCTCCTCGACCGACGCCGACATGGCGCCCGCGAGCGGCACCAGGTCCTGGCCGCTCCACTCGGTCAGCCGGCGGCGCCACTCCGAGCGTCGCTGGGCCAGGCCGGTCGCCTCGATGTCGGAAAGGATCCGGGCGAAGTCCGGGTAGGACTCGACCCCCGTCCCGAGGTTGGGGTCGGCCCACTGCAGCTGGTAGGCGCGGAAGATGCCCGCGAGCTCCCGGTCGACGTTCTCGACCTCCACCTGGGCGGTGGAGACCGCGGCGTTCAGCCGGGCATGCAGGCGGCCGGCGTTCTCGTGGAACCGGGCGAGGTCCTCGGGGTCGTCCGGCGCGGCCGCGGCGGCGAACTCCTCGTCCAGCCGGGCCGCCTGCTCCTCGGCGAGCGCGACGCGCCCGGACCGCTCGATCCGCTCGAGCTCGTCGTTGACCTGGTCCTCGGACTCGACCAGCTCCCCGTGCTCGGTGTCGAGACGGACCTTGAGCTCGTCGAGCTGGAACCGGTGGCGACGGGCCTCGTCCAGCTGCGTCTCCAGGTCGGCGATGTGCTGCTCGAGGGTGTTGAGCTGGTCGTCCGCGGTGAGGATCTCCTCGCGGCGCCGCTCGAGGTCGGCGATCCGGCTGTCGCAGGACGCCACGTCGAGGTCGTCGAAGCCGTGGCCGCGGACCGCGTCGTAGGCGACCCGGCGCTGGTCGAGCAGGTGGGTGGCGGCCTCGACCTCGTGCAGCCGGTCGTCGAGCCCGGTGAGCGAGGCCTCGATCGCGGCGAGCTCCTCGTCGATCTCCGCGAGCGAGTCGGCGTTGCTGAAGCCGATGATGTTGCGGCGGTCGCCCCGGCCGTGCGAGCCACGTCGTCCCGACCGGGTCTGGCCGGCCGGCGTCACGCGGAAGCCGCCGCCGGAGAGCTCCTCGGGCGACTCCACGCACAGCGCGTTGCGCGGGGGCTCCGCCAGGTGCCGCTGCACCCAGCCGCGGAACGGCGAGTCCTGGAGGAGCAGCTTGCCGGCCACCCGGTCGGTGTCCGCGGCGGCCGGGGGGTCGAGGTCGAGCTCGGCGCCCTCGAAGGTCAGCCGGCCGCGCAGGTGCACCGAGTCGATCGACGCCGAGAAGTGCTCGAGCCGGTCCAGCGGCACCAGCATCAGCCGGGCGGTGCCGGCCAGCACCGTCTCGATCGCGAGCCGCCAGCGGGACTCCTCGGGGGCCACGTCGATGAGCTCCGCGACGAACGGCAGCTCCGCCGGCGACAGCCCGCTGGCTCGCGCCACCTCGGCGCGCAGCGCGTGCAGCTGCTCGGGCACCCGGCCGGCCCGTCCCTCCAGCGAGGCGCGCTCGGCCTCGAGCTCCTTGCGCCGCGCCAGCAGCGGGTACCGCGAGCCCATGACCTCGTCGCGCTCGGAGACCAGCCCGGCCGCCTGCTCCGGGTGCTCGGCCAGCCAGCGCTCGGCCCGGGCGACCAGCCCGGTGAACGCCTCGCGGGAGCCCAGCGCCTCCTCCTCGTCGTCCGGCAGCGCGACCATCCGCGCCAGCAGCCCGTCGCGGCGGCCGAGGCGCTCCTCGCGGAGCAGCTGCTCCCGCTCGATGTCGACGGCGAGCCGCTCCAGCGTGGCTCCGCCGGCGGCCCGGTGCTCCTTCTTGGCGGCCTCCAGGTCGGTGTCGAGCGCGGTCAGCGTCCGGCCGCTCGCCTGGAGCTCGCCGGCCACCCGGGTCCGTCCCTGCCGGTTGGCCTCCACCGCCGCGCCGAGCAGCCGCGCGTGGGTGCGCAGCAGCCAGAGCCGGACCGGGGTGTCCCCCTGGGCCGCGACGCCGAACGCGTCCAGCTCCTCGGTCCGCGCCAGCGCGGCCACCTTGCGGTCGTGCAGCTCGGTGATCGGCGCCAGGAGCTCCTGCTTCTGCTCCTCGGTCCGCATGGCCGTGTAGGCCGACTCCAGGTCGTCGAAGTGCTCGACGGCGCGGTCGGCGGCGGCGAACGTGGTCGGCCGCTCGAGCACCATCTCCTTGTAGAGCTCGTCGACGCTGCGCACCTGGTTGCCCGCCTGGATGCGGGCCAGCAGCCGCAGCGCCTTCGCGCCGTCGCCGTTGGCACCGATGCCCAGCCGCGCGTGCAGGATCGCGGCGAACTCGGCGTACGTCCGGTGGACCCGCACCCCGGGGTAGAGCTTCTTGAGGGTGTTGGCGTGGAAGCGGTCGGGCACGGCCGACTCGAGCGTGGCCAGGTCGACCGGTGCGTCGAGCGTGGCCAGCTGCATCTGCACCTCGCTCGAGCGGGTGGCCCGGCGCGGCACGTAGTAGGTGCGCAGCGCGGTGAACCGGCGCTGCTGGTCGTTGACGAACGTCATCGAGACCGCGCCCCAGGTGTCGCTGCCCTGCCCACGCAGCAGCGACTCGACCGGCCGGCCGGTGCGCGGGTCGTCGACCACGTCCACCGCGCCGCGCAGGTAGGAGAGCAGGTTGCGCTGCCCGACCCCCCGGGCCCGGCCCGCGACGGCGTCGTTGGAGGCGCCGTTGAACTTGGTGTCCGAGGGCATCATCAGCGCCGTGTAGGCGTCCAGCACGGTGCTCTTCCCGACGCCGGAGGCCCCCGAGATCATGGTGGCGTCGCCGTGCAGGTCGACCTCGACGCGACCCGAGAAGCCGCCCCAGTTGACCAGCTGGAGGTGCTCGGCGCGCCACTGCAGCGTGTCGTCGGACGGGGTCGCGACGACCCCCTGCTCGAACAGGCCGTCGCCCTCCAGGGCGGCGTCGGTCGTGGTGTCGACGTCGGTCGTCATCCCTGCTCCTCCTCGTCCTGCTCCGCCGGCTCGGGCTCGTAGCCGCCGAACAGCGGGTCCTCGGCCTGCTCGGGCTCGTTGGTCTGCTGCAGGCTCACCAGCAGCTCCCTGAGCAGCTCGAGCGGGAGCAGCGGCTCGATCGCCTCGCTGATCTCGAACCGGTCGTCGGTCGGCGCGCCGATGAGCAGCCCGGCCCGGTTGACGTTGCCCACCGCGTTGCGCGCCCGCTTCTCGTCGCCGGCCACGTCCGTCGCGTGGGGCGGGCGGAAGCCGGCGACGTACTCGACGATGTCGTCCCGGTCGACGAAGACCCGCGCCTCGCCGGCCGAGGCGGCCGCCCGGAAGCGGTCGCGCAGGTGGACCAGCACGATCGTCTCCTCGCGGCTCCAGGCGGCGTCGTAGAGCAGGGTGGGGAACTTCTGGCCGGTCTCGGACACGGCCTGCCGCTTCCACGCCACCTCGCGGACCGGGTCGATCTGCAGCTCGAGGAAGAGGTCGTTGAGCCGCCCCCGGATGACCCGCTCGTTCTCGGTGAGCGCGCGCCAGTCCCGCGGATGGGTGCGGGCGCTGATGAAGCGCTGCTTGAGCAGCGTGACGAGGGCACGGCGCTCGTCGTGCTCCAGCCCGCCCTCGTCGCCCTCGAACAGCGAGACGGACGTGGTCGCCTCGCGCCCGGGGTCGTCGGGGTCCAGCGCCGCGAACTCCTCCGTCCCGGGGTCGCCGGCGACGTCGTCGTGCTCGTCCTGGAGGGTGCTCATCGTCGGTCCTTCGGCCTGGAGGGGAGGTCGGGGTCGTCGAGCGGTACGCGGGGCACCGCGAAGGTCCGCCCGGAACCGTCCGGGCGCAGGGCGTGGTACCGCTCGAGGGTCGGCTCGGCGGGCAGCTCACGGTCGGCCGCGAGGTGGAGGAGCCCGAAGATCTCCACGGGGCGTCGCAGCGCGGGGTCCAGCGAGTCGAACACCTGGCCCAGCGACGCGGCCGGGTCCAGCGAGGCCAGCGCCTCGTCGAGCCGTCGCCGCAGGGCCGTGATGGAGGGGCCGCCCTGGGCCATCACCGCCGCGAAGGACGGCGGCACGTCGTCGGCGGTGGGCGTGTCCGCGAGCCGGGTCGGCGCCACGTCGTCGGCGGGGTCGTGGAACCGCTCCCGGAAGTGGTCGACGTCCACCCGGGCGGGCAGCAGCGGCAGGTCGAGCGTCGCCCGCGGCCCGGACGTCGCCATCCAGCCCATCAGCCCGGACTCGATCTGCCGCAGCGTCTGCTCCAGCTCACGGTCCCGGGCGGCGTCGTGGGCGACGATGTAGTCCTTGAGCGTCGAGGTGACCCGTGAGCGCTGCGAGAGCACCCGGTCGAGGCCGTCGCGGATCAGCCGCACCGTGCCGCGCAGCTCGGCCCGGTCGCCGTCGGCCAGCAGCCCGTCGGAGAGCGGGTGGTCGAGCAGGGCGCCGAGGTCGTCGCGCAGCTGGGCGACCATCGCGTCGTCGCGGAGCAGCGCGAACGCTCCCTCGAAGGCCCGCCCCTCGGGGGTGGCCGTCAGCAGCGAGTCGGCCCGGGCGAGGTAGGCGTCGATCACCTCGCCGGCCGGCCGGTCCTCGGCGCG
Organism: Nocardioides koreensis; assembly: GCF_039531775.1. Lineage (NCBI taxonomy): Bacteria > Bacillati > Actinomycetota > Actinomycetes > Propionibacteriales > Nocardioidaceae > Nocardioides > Nocardioides koreensis. The sequence goes on from NZ_BAAAQR010000005.1 coordinate 13,218, forward strand.
GAACGAGGCCAGGATCTCGGCCCGGATCTGGGCGAACCGCTCCTCCACCCGGGCGAAGTCGCTGGGCAGCGCGGAGATCAGCGACTGGAGCTCGGTGAACCCCTCCAGCATGTAGTCCTCCGAGGGCGCCTCCATCTGCTCGCCCTCGACCAGCCGGTCCCGCTCGGCGGCCAGCCGGGCGATCTCGGCGTTGAGGATGCCGACCCGGGCGGAGCGGTCGGGGTTGGCCTCGCTGTTGAACCGCCGCACCGTGGTGAGGATCGTGGCGATCCGGTGCTCGCTGAGCGTGGCGCGGTCGCGCGAGAGCGTCTTCACCAGCTCGAGCGCCTGCTGGGCGTGCGAGGTCAGCGAGTAGACCTCCTGCCCGCTGTCGTCCAGCGCCCGGACCAGCCACTGGCCGCGCATCCACCGCTGGCACAGGTCCCTGCCGCTGCCGGTGGGGACCTCCGCCTCCCCCGTCAGCCGCAGCTCGGCGAGGTGGTCCTCGACCTGGGCGTGCAGCCGGGCGGTCGGGATCGGCCGGTTGTCCCGGCCGAACGCGGACCGGAACACCGCGATGACCACCGGTGCCTGGCGCTGGTGCAGCAGCGTCAGCGTCGGCTGCTCGAACGCGCGACGCACGCGCGCGAGCTCACCTGCGACGTCGCTCATCCAACCCTCCCAGCGCGTCCGGAGTGCCCAGCAGGGCACAGCGGCGAGACAGCATGCCATCGGAGGCGGCCTCCCCCATAGACGGGGTGGAGGCGCGGGCCCGCCCGGCGGGCACTTGGTCACCGTCATCGTGGTCGCCTGCCCCATCCGCCGGGGCGTCCCGGGAGCTGGGATGGACCCGAGCTGGAGGGCGGGTCGTGGACGCAGGTGTACTTCTCTACTGGGTGCCGCTGGGGGCAGGCGGCCACGTGGTCCGCCTCAACGGACGGCTCTACGAGGCCTGGTGCGCCCGGCGGGAGCATCGGCCCCCGACGCCGCTCTTCCACGCCGCGCTCGAGATCCACCTGGACGACTGGAGCTACGCCGTCGAGATGGCTCCTGCCTGGGGGAGCTCTGCCGGTCAGGGTGGCGTCGTCGCCACGGGGCCGGTGGGCCTGCGCCCGCTGGGCCGCTCGCGGTTCTTCCGCTACGAGGTGCGGGCCTGGCGAGGCGGGACGATCCCGGACGCGTCGTACGCCGTGGCGAGTCCGGTGTCGGTCAGTGCGGACCGCGACCGTGCCGCCGCGGTGCTCGACCTCGCCCCGCAGGTACCCGCACTCACCTGGGGTCGTGACGAGCTCGGCACCGGCGAGATGTGGAACTCGAACTCACTGGTCGCCTGGCTGCTCGCCGGCACCGGCCACGACGTGAGCGCCCTCAGCCCTCCCCGGGGCGGTCGCGCCCCCGGTTGGCGCAGCGGGCTCGCACTCGCCACGAACCAGGCCTCCGTCCCGGCGGCGGGGTCGCGACGCGGTCCTACACTGCAAGTGAAGCGCGGTTTCTCGGCTTGTCGGAAGGTCGCGAGCATGGCCCAGGGTGAAGCATCGAACGGCAGGACCCGAGTCGAGTACCTCCTCGGCGTGCCCCTTGACGCGGACGTCGTCCGGCAGTGGCCGCAGATGCGGGAAGCGGTGCACGGGAGCCAGCTGATCGGCGATGTTGAGGGGAGCTTCGAGGAGCTCACGCTCGAGGTGGGGCGGCGTCTCGAGCTCGACGACGTGATCGTCGTCGAGTGGACCTGCAACTACGGGGACGGGCGGCTCTATCGCAACGTCACGATCGGCGAGCTCGAGGGAGGCCGGGCGGTGAAGGTGACCGACTACTGGGGCGAGCCGACCACCACCCCGCAGTGGCGCAGAGACCTGACGAGCCCGCTGGAGATGCCGGCGGACGGGATCTGGCCCGACAACGAGCACCTCGGGCATCATTGACCTCTTCCGAGGACGGGCCCGAGTCGGCGAAGAGACGGTCCGGCGGTTCGACCGGTAGATTCGCGCGATGCCTGACACCCGCCCTCGACGTACCTTCGCCGTCATCAGTCACCCCGACGCGGGCAAGTCCACGCTGACGGAGGCACTCGCCCTGCACGCGCGGGTGATCACCGAGGCGGGAGCCGTCCACGGCAAGGGCGACCGGCGCGCCACGGTGTCCGACTGGATGGCGATGGAGAAGGCGCGCGGCATCTCGATCACCTCTGCCGCGTTGCAGTTCGTCTACCGCGACCACGTGATCAACCTCGTCGACACCCCCGGCCACAGCGACTTCTCCGAGGACACCTACCGCGTGCTGTCCGCGGTCGACTCCGCGGTGATGCTGGTCGATGCCGGCAAGGGCCTGGAGCCGCAGACCCTCAAGCTGTTCAAGGTCTGCGCGCTGCGCGGCATCCCGGTGATCACCGTCATCAACAAGTGGGACCGTCCCGGGCTGTCGGCGCTCGAGCTGATGGACCTCATCCAGGAGAAGATCAAGCTCCGCCCCACTCCCCTCACCTGGCCGGTCGGTGAGGCCGGCGACTTCCGCGGTGTCCTGGACCGCCGGACGGGAGACTTCGTGAAGTACACGCGCACCGCCGGTGGCGCCACCCGGGCCCCCGAGCAGCGGGTGAGCCCCGACCTGGTCGACGAGAGCGACGCGCACGTGTGGGCGGAGGCGGTCGAGGAGCACGAGCTGCTCACCCTCGACGAGGCCGACCACGACCAGGTGCGCTTCCTGGCGGGTGAGACCACGCCCGTGATGTTCGCCTCGGCACTCCAGAACTTCGGTGTCGCGCAGCTGCTGGACCTGTTGCTCGACCTGGCACCGGCCCCCAACGCGACAGCGGGCGTCGACGGCTCGGTCCGTCAGGTCGCCGACGACTTCAGCGCGTTCGTCTTCAAGGTGCAGTCCGGGATGAACACCGCCCACCGGGACCGGCTCGCCTACGCCCGGGTCGTGTCCGGGACGTTCGAACGCGGCATGGTCGTCACCCACGCCACCACCGGGCGCCCCTTCGCGACGAAGTTCGCCCAGTCGGTGTTCGGCCGGGAGACGAGCTCGGTCGAGAGCGCCGAGCCGGGCGACATCATCGGCTTCGTCAACGCGCAGGCCCTCCGGGTCGGGGACACCGTGTACGCCGGGGACGCCATCGCGTACCCACCGGTACCCAGCTTCGCCCCCGAGCACTTCGTGACCGCCAGCGCCGGCGACATCGGCCGCTACAAGCAGTTCCGCCGAGGCATCGAGCAGCTGGACCAGGAGGGCGTCGTGCAGGTGCTGCGGTCCGACCTGCGCGGAGACCAGAGCCCCGTCCTGGCGGCGGTCGGCCCGATGCAGTTCGAGGTGGTCGAGGACCGGATGACCAACGAGTTCAACGCCCCGATCCGGTTCTCCCGGCTCGACTACCAGGTCGCCCGACTGACCGACGCCGCCGGCGCCGCGGCGCTGGCCGGGATCCGTGGTGTCGAGGTCCTCGAACGCAGTGACGGCACTCGCATGGCGCTGTTCGTCGACCAGTGGCGCGCCAAGGTCACCGCGCGGGACAACCCCGACGTCATGCTCGAGTCCCTGCCCGCCGGTGGCAGCTGAACGCCGCCGGGTCCCGCCGCGGGGATGGCCACCCCGCCGTTGCTCCGTCGAGAGCAGCTGCGTCGAGGTCTCACCGGCACGCGACGCCCGACCTGCGGGCGGACATGTGGTAGCCCGGTCCCCTCACGCGGATGGCGGTGAAGAACTGGCTGCCGCAGAGTTCCCGAGGTTGCGCCAGGCGCACGGTGACCCGGTACGTGGTGTAGTGACCGTCGGCGCAGTCCGGGATGCAGTCGTTGACGTGCGCGATGCCATCGCCAGCCGCTCGGCGGTCGTCCCAGACGGTCCACTGCATGCCTCGGACGTACAGCGATCCGTCAACGGACGGGTTCAGTCGGCCTGGCTTGTACGCGCGGGTGCTGACGCCGTACTGGGCGAAGTACGTCGTCTGGTTCGTGGGCCGGTCAGTGACGTGGGCATGGTGGGGGGCCGAGCTCTGGCAGGCGACCGCCGAGGCTGCCGCAAGAAGTAGGCAGGCCGGTGCGCCGAGCAGATGGCGGAAGGTCGAGGTGCGCATGGTGGGGAGCTCCGGATCCGGGCGTCTCGTCGCCTGCACGGGTCGTGAGCTCGCGGTGCGCCTGATCAGGCGCCGTGTCTCCGTCGGGTGCTGCGCCGGACACTTCCGTTATACCGCGGCGCAGGCAGGACGCGTCTCGGCGAGCCCGGTGCTGGGCATCCCAGCTGCTGAGCTCGCGACGACGGGCGGAGTCGGGTCACGTGTTGGACCTGGCCGGTCCGTGGCTCCACGCCCAGCGCTGTGCCGTCGACCGTTCAGGCACAGTCTCTGCAGAGGTCGGCCGCCGGTGAGGAACGCCGGGAGTCGTGCTGGACGAGGAAACATGCAGCGCAGGTGAACTCGTCGGCCTGCTTCGGCGTCACCTCGATGGAGAGGGTCTCGTGGGAGAGATCCGCGCCGGGCAGCTCATACGACTCCGCTGACTCGGTCTCGTCCTCGTCCACCTTCCCTGAGGTCTTGTCCTGATCACCCGAGGTCAGGCGACGGGCCTCCAGGCTTTCTTCCTTCTGTTCCTCTTCTGTCTTGCGGGATGCGTCGTAGTCGGTTGCCATGTGCAGGTTCCTCTCGGGGCGGAACCGCGAATGCTAGCCCCCGACGCCGTCGTGGCCTGCAATCACGGCGCCGGTGAGACGGCCTGCCTGCGCGCTGCGACCGGCCGGTGGTGGTCCGACTCTCCGCTGCTCCGGGCTGGTGCAGAAGATCTCGGAGCGGTACAGCGAACCGACGACGCCTTCATCGAGGTCCGGCCGGTGAACCTGGAAGACACGTCCAGCAGGCCCGCCGTGGTCCTGTTCCGTCGGGTTCTCGTTGGTTCCACCCATGAAACCGGTCCGAGTGGAGATGACGCCTTCGGGCTCGGCTGATCAATGGCGGAGCGACCAACCCGACGACCTGAACCCGCAGGCTCATCCGGGCGTTGCGTGCGACGAGTGGAGAAGTGCCACGATGACGTCGTGACGCTCCACGCCGTGCTCGAATCCACCGAGTCCGAGTCATGACCGCGCTGAACCGCTTTCCGGAGCTCGGTGTGCCGGATCGCGCGGCCCTGGATGCTTTGCTCGACTCGCAGTGGGCGGGGGTGCTGTGCTGCGCGGTGGACGGCGAGCCGCTCGCCGTTCCGATGTTGTACGCCCGGGACGGGGACCGCGTCCTGCTGCATGGCTCGACCGGCGCGGGCGCGCTTAGACACGTCGCGGCCGGGGCTTCCGCCGTGCTGACCGTGTTCACCCTGGACGCGCTCGTGGTTGCGCCGACGACCTTCGAGTCGTCGGTCAACTACCGCTCTGCCACGGTCCGCGGACGGCTCAGTCCGGTCGAGGACCGGGACGCTGCGCTCGACCTGTTCAGCGACGTGGTCATTCCCGGGCGGATCCACGAGGTGCGGCGTCCCAGTCGCAAGGAACTGGCCGCCACTGAAGTGCTGTCGCTGCCCATCGCCGAAGGGCACTGGTTGCTCAAGGTCGCGAGCGGCTGGCCGGCGACGCCTGAGGAGGCAGGCGCCGACCCCGGCGTATGGAGCGGGGTGGTGCCGGTCCGACGCGTCCTGGACCAGCCGGTGCCGGCGCCATGGGCGTCGAATCTTCCTGTCCCGACATCGTTGCGCAGGCTGCTCGAACAGCACGGTGAGACGGACGAGCCCGGCGTGGACTGAGCCCGCCGGGAGTTGCGGCGCACCCATTTCCCATGGCATCGGGTGCGCGTCGATCGTCTGGGGCCTGACTATTTCGGTCATTGCCGGGTGCCGACTGGCCTCCCCATGAGCGTCGAGCCCCGCGTGTTCCCAGTGACCCGATGCGGCATGGCGTTGTCGCGGGACGACATTGGTTCGCGGCGGATCCGCACGTCCACAGCGCAGGGAAGTCACCCGACGCGGGCTCTTGGCGTGCGGCCCGGTCCGGGGGTAGGGGCCTCACGGTGACTCGAGCTCGTCCATCGCGTGGTCGAAAGCGCGGCCAGCCGCCCGCCACGGTCCCGACGGCCCGTCATCACCGGCCAACCCGAGCAGGAGCGGGGTCAGGTCAGCGCTGAACCCCTCGCTGGCCTCGCGCGGAAGCAGCGAGGGCAGGTTGTCGATGGCGATGACCTCCAGCGGCGCGGTGGCGTGCTCCGAGGTGCCGCCATGCAATCGCCGTACCGGCTCCAGCCACGTGGTGATCTCGGTGTTCACCGGAAGCATGTTGGTGGGTCCGGTGACATCGCAGGTCACGTCCGCGAGCACCCGCAGCCGGCGCTCCTGGTCCAGGTCTGCCTGCTCCACGAACGGAGTCGTCGGGGTGTGCGTGACGACGCAGTTCACCAGCAGGTCGTGGCCCAGCAGCGCCTGCTTGTGCAGGTCCCGCGTCTCCTGGCGATCCCACCGGGTGGTCGGCACGCCGGCATTCATCAGCGCCTGCCGGGCGCCGCGACCGGATCGCCCGAGCGCCCCGGTGACCAGCGCCAGCAACTGGTCGGCCCCCGCCTTACCGGCCCCCTCCAGCTCGGCGTCGAGCTCGTGCTTGGCCATCGGGGCGAGCGGCGCGGCCAACCTGCCGGCCAGGTGCAGCACGCCAAGTGCCGCGCCCACGTAGCCGGCCCAGTAGCCGAAGGCGACCACCCGCCTGCCGCCGTGGTCGATGAGGTACTCGATGTCGAGCAGCCGACCTCCGCCGCAGCGAAACCGCTCGAGGGTGCGCCGGGCGTCCTCCTGGCCCTTGAACGCGTGCGCGAAGTAGATGTGCCGGTGGAACAGCGACGCCGGCTCGTCGGAGAGCTCCTTGATTCCGAGGACGTAGGCGTCACGGGGAGCGTCGGGCCACGTGCCCTCGGCCACGACGGACGCCCCGGCCGCGGCGTACTCCTCGATGGCGAAGATGCGTTGGGGCGATTCCTCGACGGTCACCTCGAACCCCGCGTCCAGCAGCACTGGAACGTCGCCGGGTACGACGGGCGCACGCCGCTCCGTGCCGCGGGACTCGGACCGGATCCACACATGGACAGGCTGCATGCGGCAAGGATCGCACTGTCGGGCGCGGAGAACGCGCGACCCCGGTCCTGGTCGTGGCCCGAGCGTCGGTCAGGTGCCGTCCTCGCTGAGGGTCGTGGGCGGCAGCCAGTCAGCCCCGAGGAGCTGGGCGAGGTCGGCGAGACCGGTGGTGTCGCTTCCCACCGTGTCGGAGGCTGCGGCGATCCGCTCCACCATCACCTTGCCGACCTGCTCCTCGACCGTGCCCTCGGCGTACGCGATGTGCCACGGTGAGACCTGGTGGTCGCGGTGGGTGCGGCCGGTCACCTGCCGTCCGGCGATTCCCGAGAAGCGGGCCTGGTGGAAGACGCCGACCCGCGGCTCGGTGCTCGCCCGGCGGCCGTCGGCGAGGGTCTCGCCGGCGTGCAGGCTGATCGACGCGACCGTGGTGAACACGCAGACCTTCGCCTGCCCGGTCTGGAACCGGAGCCGCTCGGCCTCGGAGTCGAACCGGCCGCGGCCGTAGATCGTGGCCACTTCGATGCCGGTGTCACGCAGCCGGTCGGCGATCGGGTCGGCGGCGGTCGCGACGAACTCGACCGAGCAGGCCACCTGTCGCTCGGCCTGGACCTGCTGGGCGATCCAGGCGACCGTCGAGTCGACACGGATCAGCCCGGCCTTCTGCCGGAAGCGCAGCAGCGCGGCCCGGCCCTTCGCGACACTGCGGCCACGTCGCGCGATTTCCATCTCCCGACAGAACTCCCCCCACTCGGCCTCGTACGCAGTCCGCTCCGCCGGCGTGAGCGCCACCGGCATTCCGGAGATCGGCACCGGCCCCCACGGCGCGGCGCGGTGCAGCATCGCCGGGGGCCGCTCGTCGGCGAGCCAGCCACGCACCAGCTTGAGGTCCGCGGCGCGCCGCGCCGCGTCGGTGGTCCATGTCGCCCCGTAGCGCCCCTGCTCCACCCCGACGCCGTGGCGTTCGAGCGCGGTGGCAAACGCGGCCCCGGGCTGCGCCGCCGACGTCCACTCCTGCATCGGCTCGCCGAGCACCTGCGCATATGCCGGAGCGAGGTAGGGCAGCTCCAGCGGCGTGTGTCCGGGCGTCGCGGTCGTCGCGATGACGAACGGCGCCTTGTCGTGTGGCCGCCCATGCCCCGAGATCCGTGCCCAGTGCTTCCACCGCTTCGTCGTCGTACGTCGCAGCGCGTGGGCCTCGTCCGCGATGATCACGTCCCACGTGTGGTCCTTGACCTTCTCCAGCCGGTCCCACGTGATCACGACCCATTCCAGACCCCCGTCGCCCAACGCCGTGATCGTGCGGCACCAGTGGCCGATCGTGATCGCGGCGGGCCGGTCGGCCACGACGAGCACCCGTCGCGCCCCGCGGAGGTCGCCCACCGCCGTCGCCCCGAGGACCGCGGCGATCGTCTTGCCTACGCCGGGCTCGTCGGCCAGCAGGAACTGCCGTCCGCCCGCCGCGGCGCGCGCCGCGATCGCATCGGCCGCTTCGAACTGGATCCTCCGGGGCTCGAGCGCGTCGGTCGGCTCTGGGCTGGGCGTCGGGTTGCCGGGGTTGAGGGTGTTCTCGATGAACCGACCGAGCGTGTACGGCCCCGCCGCGTAGGGCGTGAGGTGCGCGGGCAAAGCGGGCCCGACGTACAGGTGGGTCTTGACGGCCGGGTGCCAGGTGGCGCCATCGACCTGTGTCCCGTAGGGGACGTCGAGCACCCACAGCCGCTCGCCCGGCCCGGCGGCCGGCAACGGCCGCTGTCGCGTCCCGCTCCGGCGCGGTGACGCGCTGCGTCGACGAGCACTGGATGGACGACGACCGGGCATCCCCGGACGCTATCGGGGTCTCCCTCTCGAAGAGCGCCGCCTCGCCCACGTCCGCTCGTGGGGACGTGAGCCCACAACGCCGGTCTGTGTCAGCGGGGAGATCACAGCGGCTGCCGGGCTCCGGCTTCGGCAGATGGAGCGGACGCGAGGATTTGAACCTCGACTCCTTCCCTGGAAGGGAAGCGTGCTGCAACTACACCACGTCCGCGAAGCCAGCCTCTGACGAGCCTGACGCACTCGTAGTATGGACCAGCAGACTGCGAGCGGGCGGAGTGGGTCGGATCGTGACGGCAAGCAGAGGTAGGCCGTTGACACGACATGACGGTCAGGAAGTCGTGGATGCTCCCGAGACCGGCGGATGGCGTGCGGCCTTCAGCCCGATTCTCGCAACGAAATACCGCCGTTCGGTGCCCCGGCGGAGCCCGAAATAAGTCACTGCCGCTTCTGAATCAGTACGACGTAGGCCAAAGCGACGCCCAGGCCTGCAACGATCGGACCGAACGACTGGGCGATGCCCGAGGCTGCGAAAGTCCAGATCGCCCCGAGGACAATCATTGCCAGCGCGACCAGCGACCACAGGATCTTCATCGCGACGTTCGGGCTGCCGTAGCGGTTCCCCAGATCTGGCTTGTTCATCGCGGCAAGGCTAGCCCGGTCAGCTACATCCAACCGCCGTCGCGCGCCTGATCAGTCCCCGATGGCCACGTCGATCACCGGCCTTGCGTCCGGCTCGCGGCTAGTCGACGATTCCGGTAGGACCTACGCCTTGGCGGCCGCCAGAAGCGCTCAGGTTGTCGACTCGAGGGTCGCGCGGATCCGCTGTGTCACGGGACGGAACTTCGCCATGGTTGAGACGAACCAGTCGAGGAACTCGCCGCGTGAGTCAGCGTCTAGTACGTCGCCATGAAGCCGGTCGATATGGATGCGGCACGCCTTCTTGCCGGGAAGCGGGTCGAACTGAATCGACCCACCGAACCCGTCGTCCAGCAGCTGGCGGTGCTCGGTGAACCGCTCGAACTCCGCCAGGTTTGCCGCGGCATCCGGACCGCCAAAATACAACTCAACGCGAGGGCCAGTGCTCGTGAACGCCATCCCGTACCAGGTGGTAGATGTGCCATACGGCAAGGTGATCCAAGACTGTGTCGAGCCTGCCGTCGATCTGGTCCACGTTGGATACTCGGCGCGGATTTTGGCGAGCATTTCGCTCCAGGACTCCTGATACGCCAAGGATTTCAGAAAGAGTGTGACTGCTCAGGCTCTCCGCATTGGATTCCATCGGGTTCCTCTCGAACGCCAATCCGTCTCGCCCACGCTGTCACGTTCGAATGGCGTTGACGCGGGAACGCGCCAGTCCCGTCGGCTGAGTGAGGCGTCCTGCAGGGGGCGGTATGGCGCAGGTTGCGGAGCGCCCTCTCCGCGGCTAGATCCGGTCGCGTGTGTGCCGTGCGTTCTAGCCTGTCTGAATGCGACGCTTTGACGACGAGGACCTGACCACGGCGGAGTTCCGCGAATGCGACCTGAGTGGGGCGCGAATGGTCGGTGTTGTCATGCAGAACGTTGAGATCGACGGCCTCGTCACCAACCTCAAGGTCAACGGTGTCGAGGTGATGCCGTACGTCGAGGCGGAGCTCGACCGCCGCCACCCGGTGCGGCTGCTCATCCGCTCCGATGAGCCGGGTGACCTGCGAAAGGCGTGGCGACAGCTGAGGGATGACTGGGCCACGACACTCGAGCGAGTCCGGTCCATGCCCGAGGGCAGTGAGCATCAGGGTGTCGACGGCGAGTGGTCGATGGTCGAGACCCTGCGGCACCTGGTCTTCGTGCACGACTCGTGGTTCCGGCGCTGCGTGCTTGGGCTGACCGAGCCGTTCACGGCGATGGGACTGGCAACTCCGTTCGTGCCGGATCAGGAGGAGCTGGGTCTCGACCAGTCGGCCCGGCCGGGTCTCGACGAAGTGCTCCTCGTGCGCAACCGGCAGGCGTCGGAGATCGAGGCGTGGCTGGCCGAGGTCACACCCGAACAACTCTCACAGCCCGCGCCGGTCCCGGACGACGACAGATGGCCGCCGTATGCCAAGGGCCGACGCGTGCAGCAATGCCTCGTCACTGTGCTCAACGAGGAACGGGAACACCACGGTTTCTGCATGCGCGACCTGGACAAGTTGTCGCGGCGGGGGGCCTTGTAGAACGTCTCGAACCATCACCGCACACGATGTCGCGGCTCGTATCTCGTACCCCTGGTCTTCGGTTCGCTGGACATCAGCACAGGTGGATGTCTTCAGCAGCTCGAGGGCACAATGCCCCGACACGAAACAAGGGAACGATCATGGCTCAGGGAACCGTCAAGTGGTTCAACGCCGAAAAGGGTTTCGGCTTCATCGCGCAGGATGGCGGCGGCGAGGACGTATTCGTCCACTACTCCGCTATTCAGTCCGGCGGCTACAAGTCGCTCGACGAGAACCAGAAGGTCGAGTTCGACCTCGCCCAGGGCCCCAAGGGCCCGCAGGCTGAGAACGTCCGCGTCTCCTGATTTCACCACGAAGAGCCCCGACCCGCATGTGCGGTCGGGGCTCTTCGTGCGTTGGTTCGGGACCGCGCGTCCAAGCGGCGGAAGGACGCACCTGTCGGAACCGCACTCAACGCGGCTGTCCGGATGAACGAACGACGACCAGCGCGTGGCGATCAGTCGCGCGTGAGTCCCCGGGCGCGAGCCTGCAGGACGAGCGCACACACGACCATGGGGACGACTGCGAACCAGTAACTGCCCGGGAAGTCCGGGGTGTCGGCCCACATCGCCGAATAGATCCAAGACCCCATCATCAGGAGAACCTCGGCCGCTGAAGCGGCCAGCAACGCGAACGCGAACGCGAACGCCGAGAGGACGCGAGCCGCCACCAGCTTCGTGTTCTCGGTCTGAGCCACGTGAAGTTCGGTCGTTCTGTCTGCCATGGATCCTTCTCGGGGTATCTGCATAGCTGGGACTTCTCTGGCCAGGGGCACGCAGAGTATCCCCGTCCCAGGACGCCGCATCGATATAAACGACGCCGACAGGCCTGGCGCAGATCGCAGAAGCGGACGCTATGCCGGGCCCGAACAGGGGCATGAGAGTCCGGGATCAGCAGCCGACCCAGTCCGGCCGTCCACTCTCGTGGAAGGCACCGTTGGAGTCGGTCCAAGAGACATCGAGCGGGACCGACACGTCCCACCCGTCGTTCAGCGTGCATCCGATCTGCGCCTGCAGCGCAAGACACCTGACTTCCTCGGTCGCTACCCGCGAGCGACCCGCCCTGAACCCGACGAAGGCGACCGCCACAAGCAACAGGACGAGACCCAGGACTGCCCAGCGATACCGAACCAGCACCTCACCTAACGCTGTCGTCGCCATGAGCGGAGTGTGGCAGCCCGGCGCGCCCTGCGTCCGCTCATCGGCTATGAGCGGATGGGTCGACGCGACCCGCAGGCGGCGTATAGACGCACCTCCGGTTGTGCCAGCGGCAGCTGCTACCCGATTCGGGCGATGTAAGTCACCCGCTTCGGCTTGCGACTATGGCTTCTACCGCCTGCCAGGAGGAGAGTCGATCATGGACTTGCGCCGGACCGGCCGAATCTTCGGATGGCTGTTCATTGGGACCTTCGTTACGAGCATTCCCGCGCGTCTTCTCTTCATCGACGGGGCGGGTGCAAGCTGGACGAACATGCGATTCGTCGCCGCAGATGCCTCCTCCACGAGTCTGAAGTGGGGTGCGCTTCTCGAGTTCGGCCTGATCGTCACTCAGCTCGGGACGGCTCTTGTGTTGTATCCGATCGCTCGTAGGCAGAGCGAGACGATCGCGCTCAGCTACGTGACCGCCCGCACCATGGAGTCAGTATTTGCCGCCATCGGCCTCGTCAGCATGCTCTCGCTGGTATCGGTCATCAGCGCCATGAACGGGGCGAGCGGCATCGAGGCGGTCGCGCTCCAGGCCCAGGGCGACAGCCTCGCGCACACCTACGAGTGGGCCTTCGAGTGGGGGCCCGGACTCGTGGCCGGCATCGGGAACGGGTTGCTGCTCGGCTACCTCATGTACACCTCTGCCCTCGTGCCCCCGCGGCTGGCCCTGTTGGGTCTGATCGGCGGCTCGATACTGATCCTGTCCTTCCTGATGATCCTGGCTGGGGTCTACAAGAACGGCGAGGGACCCTCGGGCCTGCTGACGCTCCCGGAGGCCGCCTGGGAGCTCTCGCTCGGCATCTACTGCGCCTGGAAGGGATTCCGTTCGTCGAGCCCACTGGCCGAACGGGTCCGCAAGAGCGAGGCGCTCCTACCCGGCTGACGGCGCAGGACGACTCACACGTGGCGCTTTGACCGGTCTCACCATCGCGAGCATCGTGCGACCGATGCCGCGCCGTAGGCCGGCGCCCATGGGAGCGGTGGCGCGGCGGAGCCGCAGAAGGAGGCGGACACGGCGGAAAGACGCACGTTCCAGAACGCGCGGATCGGGGCTACTTGACCGCGAGCACGTCGATCGGCTTGATGTCGGCGGCGGCCGCCAGCAGGTCCGAGCCGACTTCCTGGAGCGCCGCCGGGATCTGGCCGTTCACGTGTGCCTCGCGCGCCTCCTCGCTCTCGAAGGTGTCGAAGATCCCGTATGTCGTGTCGTCGAGTCGGAATGCGTACCAGTTGACGGTGCCCGCTTCTTGTGCGGCCAGCTCGCGGCCCTGCTTCAGGAACGCACCGAGCTCGTCGCCCTTGCCGGGCTTGGCATTCAAGATCGCGAGCAGCCCTCGGTCGACGGTCATGGGATGGGTCCTTTCGTCGGGATGTACTCGACGCTACGACCGCAGTGGTCGTAGGCAGGCGTTACCGCTGATCACACCCGGCGGCCCGCCGGCGCGTTCGGCTCCTGCGTCGACCTTTGAATACCCCCACCGTCGCGCGCCTCGGCGTACCGCGAGCCATACCTGGAGCGACGCCCCGATCCGACACCTCGACCACGCCGAGGACCACGCCCACGGTGGCCCCACCGACGCCGTGTACGGCCAGGGGCTCGGCGAGACCTGCAGGCCGCCGGCCCGGGTCGACATCGCCTACCGAACCGCGGGGGTGCGCAACAGCTCGGTGACCCGGCTGTGCGCGTTCCTCCAGGTGGTGCGGGTCAGCCAGTCGTTGGGCAGGGAGAGTCGGAGCACCTTGTGCCAGGCGCTGGCGACCTGCTGCGGCAGCGGGGCGCTGTGATACCGCAGCTCGAAGCGATCGAAGAGCTCGCGCACCCGCGGCGCGATCTGCCGGTACCTGTTGGACGGCAGGTCCGGGAACAGGTGGTGCTCGATCTGGTGGGAGAGGTTCCCGCTGAGCAGGTGGACCAGAGAGGGCCCCGAGATGTTGGCCGAGCCCAGCATCTGGCGCAGGTACCACTCGCCGCGAGTCTCATCGGGATCGAGGTCGTCGTGCTCGAAGGTCTCGACGCCCTCAGGGAAGTGGCCACACATGATCACCGAGTGGCTCCACACGTTTCGGACCAGGCCTGCGGTGAGGTTGGCGGTCAGCGTGGAGCGGAACCCCGGCCCGGACAGCGCGGGGTGGACGAGGTAGTCCTTCATCGCCTGGCGGCGCACCTTGCGCAGGGTCTTGCCCAGACGGCTCCTGAGCTCGGGGGTGACCCCGCGCTTCTGCCGCAGGGTCTCACCGAGATCGAGGTCGTACATCGCGATGCCGTACTCGAAGATGCAGGCGTTGACGAGGTTCCACAGCGGCTGCGCCAGATGACGGCGCTGCCAGGGCTGGTCCTCGTCGACCCGCATGATGCCGTAGCCGAGGTCGTTGTCCTTGCCCAGGATGTTGGTGTAGCGGTGATGCGTCTCGTTGTGCGTGCGCTTCCACTCCGAGGCCGGCGTGGCGTGGTCCCACTCCCATGTCGTCGAGTGGATCTTCGGATCGCGCATCCAGTCCCACTGGCCGTGCAGGACGTTGTGGCCGATCTCCATGTTGTCCAGGATCTTGGCCAGCGCCAGCCCGAGGGTGCCCAGGATCCAGGCCGGCCGGTGGCGGGAGAACAGGAGGACCACCCGGCTGCCCAGCTCCAGCGCGCGCTGCGCGCCGATGAGTCGCCGGATGTACCGCGCGTCGATGGCGCCCCGGCAGTCGATGACGTCCTGCCTGATCCTGTCGAGCTCGATCGACAGCTGCTCGATGTCGTCGGCCGACAGGTGACCGATGGGGTCGACCCGTCTTCTCTCCACTGCGGTCACCCGGCGTCCGTACCCGCCTCGGGACGACTCACGCCCACTCGCCTCCCGGGTTGGGGGTCAGGCACGGCCGCGGCGCTGGCGCACCTTGGCGATGGCGCCGTTGATCCGAGCCTTGTTCTCCGGCTTGCGCGACTCGTCGTACAGCTTCTTGGCGATCCCGGCGATGGCGGCGACTCTCATCAGCTTCATGGCTCCTCGTACCGCCTCCGGGCCTGCGACATGCGCCTCATCGGTCGAGACGCCTGACACAGCGAAAGCCCATGTGGCTGGTCGAGCTGTCCAAGGTCTGCGGTTGACGGGCTGCGGGCCGGTACCTCAGGCAGTAGCTGGGGGCGCACAGGTGGGAGCCGCCCTTGATGACGTTGCGGACCGGCGACGTCTGTCTCTCGGCCTCGTGCCCCTGGCCCTCGATCGAGGATCGCCCGGAAGGCCCGCAGCACTGATGGCCGGAAGACCTGCTCGCGCCGCTGGCCATGGCGTGGTCCTGCGTGAAGCGGTCGGCGGTCCACTCCCAGACGTTCCCGCACACGTCGACGAGGCCGTAGCCGTTGGGAGGGAACGCCCCGACGGGCGAGGTGCGCTCATAGCCGTCGGTCCGGAGGTTCTCGTGCGGGAACCTCCCGTGCCAGGTGTTGGCCATGATCCGGCCGTCCACCAGGAAGTCGTCTCCCCAGGCGTACGTCGCCGCGTCGAGGCCGCCGCGGGCGGCGTACTCCCACTCCGCCTCGGTGGGGAGTGCCTTTCCGGCCCACGAGGCGTAGGCCACCGCGTCGAGGTGGGAGACGTGCGTGACCGGGTGCAGCTCGCGGCCGTGCAACGTGGACCCCGGACCCTCGGGGTGGCGCCACTGCGCCCCGGGAACCCACGACCACCAGGCCCGGAAGTCATCCAGCGACACCGGGTGGCCCGGCGGCGTGAAGACCAGCGAGCCCGGCACCAGCTGGTCCGGCGACGCCTCCGGATAGTCCTCCGGGTCGGGTGGAACCTCGGCGGTGGTGACGTGCCCGGTGTCCTTGACGAACCGCCGGAACTCGGCGTTGGTCACCGGATGGACGTCGATCCAGAATCCACCGACCTCTCGCCGGTGCACGGGGCCTTCCTCGGCGTAGTGGTCGGCGGAGCCCATCGTGAACTCGCCGCCGGGGATCCACGCCATGTTCTTCGGTCCGAACGACACGTTCAATCGTGACACGTCCCTGGCCCGGGTGATCTCGTCTCGACGGGGTGATGCCAGGACCGTGGCGGAGTGCGCAGAGTGGCGGATCGAGGCGATGTCCGCCTGGCGTGCTCGCATGAGCCCGTCAGCAGTCCCTGGGTGACCCATGACGCAACGGAGGAACCGATGGCCAAGCCATTCGCCGGCAAGATCGCCCTCGACATCCGGGACTCCGAGCCGGACTGGGCACCGTACGTCGCGCCGAAGGCCCCCGAGCACGCCCCCAACGTGCTGCTGATCGCGTGGGACGACGTGGGCTACGGGACGATGGACGTGTTCGGAGGACCCGTGGAGACGCCCACGATGCGCCGCATCGCGGACGCCGGGGTGCGGTACTCCAACTTCCACACGACGGCGCTGTGCTCGCCGACCCGGGCCTCCCTGCTGACCGGACGCAACGCCACCTCGAACGGCATGGCCACGATCGCGGAGTTCAGCTCGGGGTTCCCGGGGATCTCGACCCGGATCCCGTTCGAGAACGGGTTCGTCTCGGAGGTGCTCGCCGAGCGCGGCTACAACACCTACTGCGTCGGCAAGTGGCATCTCACGCCCGGCGAGGAGACCAGCATGGCCGCGTTCAAGGGACGCTGGCCGCTGGGCCGGGGTTTCGAGCGGTTCTACGGGTTCCTCGGTGGGGAGTCGAGCTGCTGGTACCCGGACCTCGTCCACGACAACCACCAGACCGATCCGCCGGCCACGCCCGAGGAGGGCTACCACATCGCGAAGGACCTCTCCGACCGCGCGATCCAGTTCATCGGCGACGCCAAGGTGGTCGAGCCCGACAAGCCGTTCTTCATGTACCTCTCGCTCGATGCCGCGCACGCCCCGCACCACGTCTTCCGGGAGTGGGCGGACCGGTACCAGGGCCGGTTCGACCAGGGCTACGAGGCCATCCGCTCGGAGATCCTGGAGCGCCAGAAGGAGCTCGGCATGATGCCGGCGGACACCGAGCTGTCCGGCATCAACCCCCACGGCGAGCCCGCGGCCACCGGCCCGGACGGCCAGCCCTGGCCGATGCTCGACACCGTCCGCCCCTGGGACTCGCTGAGCCCGGACGAGCGGCGGCTCTTCGCACGGATGGCCGAGGTCTTCGCCGGCTACGTCTCCTACACCGACGACCAGGTGGGCCGGGTCATCAGCTTCCTGGAGGAGTCCGGCCAGCTCGACAACACCCTCGTCATCGTCGTCTCCGACAACGGGGCGAGCGGCGAGGGCGGCCCGAACGGCACGTTCAACGAGTGGCGCTTCTTCAACGGCCTCGACACGCCCACGGAGCTGTCCCTGGAGCACATCGACGACCTCGGCGGGCCCTCGTCGTACAACCACTACAACACCGGGTGGGCGTGGGCGTTCGACACCCCGTTCCCCTACTGGAAGCGCTGGGCCGGGTACGAGGGCGGTGTCGCGGACATGTGCGTGGTCTCCTGGCCCGCGAGGATCCCGGCCCAACCAGACGTCCGGCACCAGTACATCCACGCCGTCGAC
This sequence comes from Nocardioides koreensis, assembly GCF_039531775.1. NCBI lineage: Bacteria > Bacillati > Actinomycetota > Actinomycetes > Propionibacteriales > Nocardioidaceae > Nocardioides > Nocardioides koreensis. The sequence continues at coordinate 30,978 of NZ_BAAAQR010000005.1, forward strand.
GTGGTCCCCACGATCTACGACCTCCTCGACGTGGAACCGCCCGCCGTGATCAAGGGCCATCCACAGAGCCCGATCGAGGGCGAGAGCTTCGCCTCGTCGCTGACCGACGCCGGCGTGCCGGGCAAGGCGACCCAGTTCTACGCGATGCTCGGACAGCGCTCGATCTACCACGACGGGTGGCTGGCGTGCACCGTGCACCCGCCGCTGAGCGGGTGGGGCAGGTTCGAGAACGACGTGTGGGAGCTGTACGACCTGGTCCACGACCGCGCCCAGGCGCACGATCTCGCCGAGCAGGAGCCGGCCCGCCTGGAGACCATGAAGAGCCTCTGGTTCTACAACGCGGGCATCTACCACGGGCTGCCTCTCGACGACCGGACCGCCCTCGAGCAGACGCTGGCCGAGCGCCCGCACGGCACGCCCCCGCGGGATCGCTACGTCTACTACCCGGACTGCGCCTCGGTCCCCGAGCAGTCCGGCGTGCTGATCGGCGGCCGCTCCTACACGCTGGCAGCCGGGGTCGAGGTGGACAGCACCGACGCCGAGGGCGTCCTGTACGCGCACGGCGGCGTGGCCGGCGGGCACAGCCTGTACGTGAAGGACCGGCGGCTGCACTACGTCTTCAACTGGGTCGGGACCCACCTCCAGACCGTGCAGGCGGACCGGGACATCCCGGTCGGCAAGCACCTGTTCACCGCCGACTTCACCGCCAAGGGTCGCAGCGACGACCCGGCCATGCCCGGTGCCGCCGGCACCGTCACGCTGTTCATCGACGACGAGCCGGTCGGCAGTCGGGACATCGTCACCCAGCCCGGACTGTTCTGCGCGGTCGGGGACGGCATCTGTGTCGGCCGCGACGACGCCTCACCGGTCACTCCGGACTACACCGCACCGTTCCGCTTCACCGGGGGCCGGATCGAGAAGGTCGTCGTCGACGTCTCCGGCGACCGCTTCATCGACCACGAGGCCCAGGTCCGAGGCTGGTTCCTCCTGGACTGACTGTCGTCCCCGATGGGGGACCCGTCATCCGAGTCGGGTAGGCGAGGACGACGAGCACTGGCGCCCGGACTCGCCGAGTCGTAGATTGCTGGAAAGCCAGACAACCTGGCCGACCGACCAGCCACCGACTGCCTCGTCGGCCCGGCGGACCCGAACGGGGAGGGTTCCCGGCCCCCGGACCACCCGACAGCCGCGCACCACGGGGATGCGACGTGCCAGATGACGGGCCCGACCGGACTCACTGACCGCCTCAGGCGACGGGTCACCCTGCGCGGGGTCGTGCAGGGCGTCGGCTTCCGCCCCCACGTCTACTCGCTCGCCCGCTCCCTCGACCTGGCCGGTGCCGTCCGGAACACCGCCGACGGGGTGGTGGTCGAGGTCGAGGGCCGCGCCGCCGACGTCGACGCCTTCTGCGACCGGGTGGCCGCGGAGGCGCCCCCACTGGCGGTCGTCACCGACGTGTCGGTCGGCGACCTGCCCACGTCCGGCGGCACCTCGTTCACCATCGGGGACTCCGAGCGGTCCCCCGGCCGCACGTTCGTCTCCCCCGACGTGACCATCTGCGACGACTGCCTCGAGGACCTCGTGGACCCGGGGAACCGCCGCCACCGCCACCCGTTCGTCACGTGCACGAACTGCGGGCCCCGCTTCACCATCACCACGGGCCTCCCCTACGACCGGCCCACCACCACCATGGCCGGCTTCGCCCTGTGCGCCGCCTGCGCCGAGGAGTACGCCGACCCGGCCGACCGGCGGTTCCACGCGCAGACGGTGTGCTGCCCCGGGTGCGGCCCCCGACTGTCCCTGGCGCGGCCCGGCCGCGACACGACGTACGACGAGGCGGCGCTGGCGGAGGCGCGCAGCCTGGTCGCCGCCGGGGCGGTCCTCGCGGTCAAGGGCATCGGCGGCTACCACCTCGTCTGCGACGCCACCAGCGAGCCCGCGGTGAGCACGCTGCGCAAGCGCAAGCAGCGCGGCGACAAGGCCTTCGCGCTCATGGTCCGCACGCTCGAGGACGCCCGGGGCCTGGTCGCCCTGGACGCCGCGGAGGCCGACCTGCTGGCGAGCCGGGCGCGCCCCATCGTCCTCGCGGCGCGTCGTCCGGACGCCGCGGTCGCTGCGGCCGTCGCCCCCGGCAGCCGCGACCTCGGGGTGATGCTGCCCTACACGCCCCTGCACCACCTGCTCCTCGGCCTGCCCGGGGACGCCCCCGGACCGGCGGCGCTGGTGATGACCAGCGGGAACCTCGCGGGCGAGCCCATCGTGATCGACGACCGGCAGGCGCGGCGGCGGCTGGCCACCCTCGCCGACGCCTGGCTCGCGCACGACCGCCGGATCCACGTGCCGTGCGACGACTCCGTCAGCCGGGTCGTCGCCGGGCTCGAGTCCCCGGTCCGCCGGTCGCGTGGACAGGCGCCGCTGCCACTCGACCTGCCCTTCGAGGCCCCGGCGGCCCTCGCGGTGGGCGGCGACCTGAAGAACACCTTCTGTCTCGCCGAGGGCCGGCTGGCCTGGATGTCCGGCCACGTCGGCGACATGGACGACCTCACCACGATCGACGCCTTCACCGGCGCCACGGAGCACCTCCAGCGGCTCACCGGTGTCGCTCCGGTCGCGCTCGCGGCTGACCGGCACCCGGCGTACCGGTCCCGCCAGTGGGCCCGGGCGCACGCCGACGGCCGCGACGTCCTCGAGGTCCAGCACCACCACGCGCACGTGGCCTCGACCATGGCCGAGCACGGGGTGCCGTCCGGGGTCCGGGTGCTCGGCGTCGCCTTCGACGGCACGGGGTACGGCGACGACGGTGCGGCGTGGGGCGGGGAGTTCCTGGTCGCGGACTACGCGTCGTACGAGCGGCCCTCCCACCTCGGCTACGTCCCGCTCCCCGGCGGCGACGCCGGCGTCCGCAACCCCTGCCGGATGGCGCTCGCCCACCTGCGCGCCGCCGGCGTCGACTGGGACGACCGGCTGCCCTGCGTCCGGGCCTGCGCCGACGACGAGCTGGCCCTGCTGCAGCGGCAGCTCGAGACCGGGCTGCGGTGCGTGCCGACCTCGAGCATGGGCCGGCTCTTCGACGCCGTCGCCTCGATCGCCGGCATCCGCCACCGGATCGGCTACGACGCCCAGGCGGCGATGGAGGTCGAGTCGCTCGCCCGCACGGCCGACGGCTCCCGCGGCTACCGGTTCGGCCTCGACGGGGAGACCGTCGACCCGGGCCCGGTGGTCGCCGCGGCGGTGTCCGACGTGCTCGCCGGCGTGGAGCCGGCCGTCGTCGCCGCCCGGTTCCAGCAGGGCGTGGTCGACCTCGTGGTGGCGGTGCTCGACCGGCTCCGCGAGGCGACCGGGCTCGACCGGGCGACCCTCAGCGGCGGGGTGTTCCTCAACGCGGCACTCACCGCCGGGTGCGCCCGCGCCCTCGACGACGCGGGCTTCGAGGTGCTCCGGCACCACCGGGTCCCGGCCAGCGACGCCGGGCTCGCCCTCGGCCAGATCGCGGTGCTCGCGCACCGCACCAGCTCGTCCGACAGGCAGCGACCCACGCTGCCGGAACAGGAGACGCCATGTGCCTAGCCGTCCCGGGACAGGTCCTGGAGATCACCGAGCGCGACGGGACACGGATCGCGCAGGTGGACTTCGGCGGGGTCACCAAGGAGGTCTGCCTGGAGTACGTCCCCGACCTCCAGGTGGGCGAGTACACGATCGTGCACGTCGGGTTCGCCCTGCAGCGGCTCGACGAGCAGTCCGCCCTCGAGACGCTCGAGATCTTCCGGCAGATGGGTGAGCTCGACGCCGAGTTCGGGGACCACTGGGGCAGAGCCGCCGAGCAGGCCGGACTCCCCCGACCCGACCAGGACATCTCCCAGCAAGGAGGAGCGCTGTGAAGTACCTCGACGAGTTCCAGGACCCCGCGCTGGCCGAGCGGCTGCTCGACGACATCCGGGCCACCGTCACCCAGCCCTGGGCGATGATGGAGGTCTGCGGCGGGCAGACCCACTCGATCATCCGGCACGGGCTGGACCAGCTGCTGCCGGAGGGCATCGAGCTCATCCACGGCCCCGGCTGCCCGGTCTGCGTCACCCCGCTGGAGGTGATCGACAAGGCGCTCGAGATCGCGGCGCGGCCCGACGTCATCTTCTGCTCCTTCGGCGACATGCTGCGGGTCCCCGGCAGCGAGAAGGACCTCTTCCGGGTCAAGAGCGCCGGGGGCGACGTCCGGGTCGTCTACTCCCCGCTGGACGCGCTCAACCTGGCCCGCGAGAACCCGGACCGGCAGGTGGTCTTCTTCGGCATCGGCTTCGAGACGACCGCACCGCCCAACGCGATGACCGTCTACCAGGCCAAGAAGCTCGGCATCGAGAACTTCAGCCTCCTGGTCAGCCACGTCCGGGTGCCGCCCGCGATCGAGGCGATCATGACCTCGCCGGTCTGCCGGGTGCAGGCGTTCCTCGCCGCCGGTCACGTGTGCACCGTGATGGGGATGGGTGAGTACCCCGGCCTCGCCGAGCGGTTCGGCGTACCCATCGTGGTGACCGGGTTCGAGCCGCTGGACATCCTGGAGGGGATCCGGCGCTCGGTGCACCAGCTCGAGGAGGGGCGGCACGAGGTCGAGAACGCCTACCCCCGGGTCGTGGCAGCCGACGGCAATCCGGTGGCCATCAAGATGCTCGAGGACGTCTTCGAGGTGGTCGACCGGTCCTGGCGTGGCATCGGGATGATCCCGCAGAGCGGCTGGCGGCTCTCCGAGCGCTATCGCGAGTACGACGCCGAGGATCGTTTCCGGGTCGGGGACATCCACACCCAGGAGTCCACGGTCTGCCGCAGCGGCGAGGTGCTGCAGGGGCTGATCAAGCCGCACGAGTGCTCGGCGTTCGGCACGCTGTGCACCCCGCGCAACCCGCTCGGGGCGACCATGGTGTCCAGCGAGGGCGCGTGCGCGGCGTACTACCTCTACCGGCGGATGCAGCTGCCCGCCTCCGGGGACGCCCGGGAGGTGAGCTCCGTTGGCTGAGCCCTTGACCCTCCAGGACATCCGGGGCGCCGAGGCACCCGGGGACGAGCCCAGCTTCGAGGGCTGGACCTGCCCGCTGCCGCTGCGGGACAGCCCCACCATCGTGATGGGCCACGGCGGCGGCGGCGCGATGTCCGGCGAGCTGGTCGAGCACGTCTTCCTGCCGAGCTTCGCCGACGCGTCGCTGGCGCAGCTCGGCGACTCCGCCGTGCTCGAGCTGCACGGCGGCCGGATGGCCTTCTCGACCGACTCCTTCGTCGTGCGCCCGCTCTTCTTCCCCGGCGGCTGCATCGGCGACCTGGCGGTGAACGGGACCGTGAACGACCTGGCGATGAGCGGCGCACAGGCGCTGTTCCTCTCGGCGGCGTTCATCCTCGAGGAGGGCACCGACGTCACCCGGGTGGGCGCGGTCGCGCAGCGGATGGGCGCGGCGGCGACGCAGGCGGGTGTCCGGATCGTCACCGGCGACACCAAGGTGGTGGAGTCCGGCCACGGCGACGGGGTCTACATCAACACGGCCGGGATCGGCGTGGTGCCCGAGGGCGTCGACATCCGCCCCGACCGTGCCGAGCCGGGCGACGTGGTCATCATCAGCGGCCACATCGGGGTCCACGGGATCGCCATCATGAGCGTCCGCGAGGGACTCGAGTTCGGCACCGAGGTGCTCAGCGACAGCCAGCCGCTGGGCGGCCTGGTCGCGGCGATGCTGGCGGTCACCCGGGACCTGCACGTGCTCCGCGACCCGACCCGCGGCGGGGTGGCGACCTCCCTCAACGAGATCGCCAGGTCCTCCGGCGTCGGCATCAGTCTCGACGAGCGCAGCCTGCCGGTCCCCGAGGTGGTCGCCAACGCCTGCGCCTTCCTCGGCCTCGACCCGCTGCAGGTCGCGAACGAGGGCAAGCTCCTCGCCTTCGTGCCCCGCGAGCAGGCCGACGAGGTGCTCGCCGCGATGCGGGCCCATCCGTCCGGCTCGGACGCCGCGATCATCGGCGAGTGCGTCGAGGACCACCCGGGCATGGTGTCGGCGCGGACCGGCTTCGGTGCCGCCCGGGTCGTGGACCTGCCGATCGGCGAACAGCTCCCGCGGATCTGCTGACATGAAGTTCCTCGTCCTCTGGCAGCTCGAGCAGGCCCTGCTCTCGGACGCGATGGTGCGGGCCATCGCCCGCATGCCGGAGTACGGCGCGCGGCTCGAGCGCGAGGGCAAGGTGCTGATGAGGCAGCACATCGTCGGGGCGCACGGAGGCGCCTGGATCTACGACGTCGACTCGCACGAGGAGTTCGAGAGGCTCCTCGCGACGGCGCCCGTCTTCAACTTCGCGAGGTACACCCTCCACCCCCTCGCCGACATGACCGGAGGCGGAGATGACAGCTGAGGCGAGCCGGAGGCTCACGTCCTACGAGGAGCTGGGGGCGCACCGTCACCTGGTCGTCAGCGAACGGCTGCGGCTGCGCCGGCGCGAGCTCGGCCTGACCCAGAAGGAGGTGGTGAGCCGGCTGCGCCGGATCGGGGTGGCCACCACCAACAAGGCGCTGTCCAGCCTGGAGCACGGCGCCGGGCTGGACGTCGGGAAGCTCCCGGAGATCGCCCGCGCGCTCGAGTGCTCGCTGACCTACCTCGTGGGGCTCACCGACGACCCCACCAGCTGGGAGCCGGACTACGAGCACTGGCCCGGGCGGCGGCGCACCGTCCCGCGACCGGCCGCCGCCCGCGCGGCACCGTCCGGGGTGCCCCGGATCCTCGGCCCGCTCGGGTGAGGGCCCGGCCGACCCTCACATCCGGCGGATGGCCAGGTAGCGCTTGATGTCGGGCATCGACGCGGCGACGACCGCGGCGGCACCCGCCCCGACGAGCAGCAGGAACAGCTTCCTCACGTCATCCTCCTCAGCTCCCGGTCGACCACCCGGCAGACCAGCTCTGCAGCGGGCTCCACGGCCGCCCGCACCTCCCCGGTGAGGCCGATCCCCTCCTCCAGCGAGCCCGGCTGGCAGCCCACCACGACGATCCGGTCCACCGACCCGCCCAGCGTCGGGACCAGGGTCATCACCCCGCCCGGCGAGAGGTCGTGCGCGTCGAGCATCACCTCGGGCAGCGGGTCCTGACCGTCCCGACTCGACGACAGGTCGGGCTCGATGACGTAGAGGGTCCCGGCCGGCCCGTCCTGCTGGGCCACCGTGTCGACCAGGACCAGCACGTCGTACCCGTTCAGGAGCTCGTAGACGAGGTGCACCGAGCGGATCCCGAAGTCCTCGACCCGCACCTCCTCCGGCAGGCCCTGCCCGCGCGATGTCCGACCTCTCAGGGCCGCCGCCACCTCGGTGCCGAAGCCGTCGTCACCCAGGAAGATGTTGCCCACGCAGGCGACCAGCACGCGCGCCATCAGCCACCCACCCCCGACGGTGGTTCCTGGGTAGGCGACGAAGGAGCCGTGTCGAAGGGCTCGACCTCGTCGGGCGCGAAGTAGAGGAACCGGCCGTGCGCGGCCTTGAGGTCCGAGCCGGGGTCGTCGTCGACGGTGACGGCGAGGTGCTGGTGGCCGTCGACGTCGTGCAGCACGGCGGCCACCGTGGCGGGACGCCCGGCGAGGAACAGGTCGTGGGCATCCGCCCGGCGCGCGCCGGGCCGCAGCAGCACCCGGCTGCCGCGCCGGACCTCGACCGGACCGATCCGGACCGCGTCGTGCTCGGGGTCGACCGAGCCGTCCGACCCCGGGTCCCACCAGGGCACGTCCGGTGGCGCCGCGGGCTCGGTGACTCCGGCGGTCATCGCGTCGACGTACCGCACCGTCCCGTGCAGTCGCTCCCACAGCTCGGGGGGCATGTCGTCGACTTCGCGCAGCAGCGCCGCGGTCCGCGGGTCGGTGCCGCGGACCTCGCGCTTCTCCTCCTCCGACAGCGTCATGGTGCGCAGGCTCAGCAGCTCGTCGATCTCGAGGGCGTCGAAGAACGAGGTCTCGCTCTGCGGCGCCAGCTCGGGGTGGTCGTAGAGGATGATCGGCGAGGCGAGCACGACGTGCGCCTGGCCGACGGGGCCGGCCAGGACCGGGAAGAGGCCGTCGTTCACGCACTCCCCCACCAGGCCCGAGGCCCACTCCGCCGGCTCGAGCTGAGAGACGAACGACGCGTCGGGGCTCTCGAGCAACAGGTGGCAGGCGACCAGGGCGCGCCGCAGCCACGCCGGCCGGTCCGGCGCCGGGGTCGCCGGCGCGCCGGTCGCGTTCGCGACCCGCACCGACACCAGCCGCACCGGGTACGGCGAGACCGGGCGGACCGTCGAGACGTCGACCCGGACCCGCAGCGGCTCACGCACGCGGACCAGTCGTCCGGCGCCGTCCGGCAGCTCCTCGGTGGTGGTACCGCCGGGCACGTCCACCGTCGTCGACAGGCCCGCGTCGAGGGGCACGTCGAGCGCCACCTCCTGCTCGCGCGCCTCGTCCCAGGGGACGTACGTCGCGTCCCCGGCGTCGAGCCGGTCGACCCGCTCGCCGTCGGGGCCCTCGACGTACCGCTGCTGGACCTGGAGGAAGCGCACCGTCACCCGTAGCGAGGGGTCGCGCCCGTCGAGGACGACGTCGGTGCGGCAGCCCGCGCGCTCCGAGGGGTCCGCCGCGACCGCGTCCTCGGGCATCAGCACACCCCACTGCCAGCGCACCTGGTTCTTCGACGAGGAGGCGCGGTACGGGTAGAGCACGTAGCCCTCGTAGAGCACCGCGTCGGCCACCGCGCGCGCCGCGTCGAGCCCGCTCATGGCCCGTCCGGCTCACCGTCGAGCAGGCGGGCGACCACGTCGTCCCAACCCAGCAGGCCGTGCCGGCCCCGGTACTCCGCCAGCCGGTCGTACGTCGACCGGTGCACCCGCAGCCAGGCCTGGTCGGGAAAGTGCGCGTCCATCGCCTCGCGCCAGACCGCGACCGGCAGCCGGGCCGTGGCCTCCTTGTGCCAGGGCACCGGCTGCACCGCGATCGAGCCCGGACCGCCGGTGAACACCTGGCCGCTGAAGAGCAGCAGCAGCGGCACCTCCCCCTGGTCGAGGCCGGCGAGGAACTTGTGCGCGGCGACGTCGACGTCGTAGCTCACCGGGAGCGCGAGGTCGAAGGAGCACTCACCGGTGAAGCCGGGCAGCACCTGCGCCAGGAACGCGAGCTGCAGCGGCTGCATGGTCCGGCCCCAGCGCGGCCGGTCGCCGAAGAGGTCGACGACGCGCGCCGCCTCGCGGTCGTCGTAGGAGCGACGCAGCGGCTCGATCCGGACCTGGCAGCGCAGGGCCAGCGCGTGGACGCGGACGCCGGAGCGCTCCTCGGCGCGCATCCGCAGCACCACCGTCGGCCCGGCGGCGTACCGGTCGGCGACCACGTCGCTGCAGGTGAAGTCGACGTCGACCGGGGCTGCCGGACGGGACGCCGGGCCGGGCGCGGTCATCGGGCGCCGTCCCGGGCGATGGGGGCTGCGCGCGCCTCGAGCGCGGCGAACCAGGCGTCGATGTCGCGCCAGACCTCGGGGCCGCCGCCGAGCCCGGTCCAGGAGCGCCGGACGATCCCGACGAGCTCGTAGCAGACGTCGATGGGGACCAGGTGGCAGGAGAACTCCCCGTCCTGGCGGCGCAGCAGCGCCCCCTCGACGTCGGTGCGGAGCCGGCCGAGCACGGGGTTCTCGCGGACGACGTCGACCCACGCGACCAGGTCGAGCAGGGACTCGGTGGCACCCGCCGGCCCGGGGTAGAACGCGAGCGTCTGCTCGGCGCCCGACTGCTCGAAGAAGAACGCAACGTCCACCGGGATCCGCAACGCGTCCCACCGGACGTCGTCGAGGACCAGGTCCGCAACGCGGAAGACCTCCTCGCCGACGCCCCGGTAGCGACCGCCGCCCGCTCCTTGCGGGGCGAAGAGCAGGTAGCAGGGCCGGCACACGCACAGCAGCCGGTGCTGGTCGACGTCGGCGACGTGCCCGTGCCGCTCCCCGATCCCGGCCGCGCAGAACTCGCAGCGCTCCTCGGCAGCCGGCGCGGCCGGCTTCGGGGCGCTGATCCGGCGCAGTGAGCCGAGCCCGCTCATCGGGGGCTCCCCCGGCTCATGCGACCACCCCGCCCGGTGCGGTCGCGGGCAGCGACACCTTCCAGGCCCCCCGTTCGGGCAGCAGCGGCAACGGGGTCAGGTGCTCCCCGCCCGGCACGAGCGCACGGCCGGCGAGTCGTACGTCGTACTCGTGCCGGGCGGGGCAGGTCAGCCGGTCGCCGGCGAGGGACCCCGCGGACAGCGCGGCCCCGCAGGCCGGGCACCGGTCCAGGTAGGCGACGAGGGTGCCGTCGAGGTTGGCGACCAGGACGGCGTGCCCGGCGACGTCGACCGCCGCCGTCGTGCGCGGGGGCACGTCGAGGTCCAGGTGCTCCCAGCCGGACCGGTCCGGCTCGGCGTGGGCGCGGAACGGCTCGATCTGCAGCAGCGCCGGCCCAGCCTCGACGCTCCCCTCGACCATGCCCTCGGCCTCGACCGCCACCACGTCGGGTGCGGCCACCAGGATGGCGTCCTCGATCGCGCTCCTCACGGTGAGCGCCGAGGAGGGGCAGCCGTCGCAGCTGCCCTCCAGCCGCAGGTGCACGACCCCGCGCTCGTCGACGCCCGACAGCGAGACGCCGCCGGCGTGCGAGCCGAGGTAGGGCCGGACCCGCTCGAGGGCCTGCTGGACCCGGGTGTCGACGTCGTCGGGATGCAGGTCGTGGAGCACCAGCAGGTTGCCGACCACCTCGTCGTCGGCGAGCCGGCGCACGGTGGCGTCGTCGACCGACCCGAGGATCCGGCCGAGCCCCTCGCCGTAGAGCGCCAGCACGCACTGCACCAGCTCCTCGACCCGCTCCATCACCGGCGCCGGCGCGCCGTTGCCGAGCTCGTCGAGCAGGGTGTCGATGCGCTCGCTGACCTCACGGACCGACAACCGCTCCATGGGGCTCTCCCTCCTCGAGGCCGGGCGCGAGCGAGTCGAGCCAGGCGTACCAGTCCCGGACCCGCTCCCCCGTCCGCACCGACAGCGGCAGGACCGTCACGTCCCGGTTGAGGCTGCGCGCCTGCTCGTGCAGGCGGGGCAGGTCGAAGTCGACGTAGGGCAGCAGGTCGATCTTGTTGACGACGACCAAGTCGGCGGCGGCGAACATCGTGGGGTACTTCAGCGGCTTGTCGTCGCCCTCGGTCACCGAGATCACGACCACCCGGGCGTGCTCGCCGACGTCGAAGAGCGCCGGGCAGACCAGGTTGCCGACGTTCTCGACGAAGAGCAGCGAGCCGGGCTCGGGGTCGAGGGCCTGCAGCGACCGGCCGACCATGTCGGCGTCGAGGTGGCAGCCGGAGCCGGTGTTGACCTGGATCGCGCGGGCGCCCGCCCGGGTGATCCGGTCGGCGTCGAAGGCCGTCTCCTGGTCACCCTCGACGACGCAGATCCGCCGGCCCTCGCCGAGCTCGGCGATGGTGCGCTCCAGCAGCGAGGTCTTGCCCGCACCGGGCGAGCTCATCAGGTTGACCGCGGTCATCCGGCGTACGGCGAGGAAGCCGCGCACGTGCTCGGCGAGGTGGTCGTTCTTGGCCAGCAACCGCTCCTCCAGCACGAGCGTCTCGTGGTCGTGCTGGTGGTCGTGGTCGTGGGCGCCGCTGCCGCCGCCGCACCCGCAGGTCAGGCACATGACGTCTCCCGGACCAGCTCGACGCGGGTCAGCGTCAGCTCCTGGCCGGCCACGATCGCGACGTCGGCGCTGCCGCAGCCGCACACCAGCAACAGGTCCTCGGTCGCCGACTCCGCTCCGCAGGTCCGGCACGAGATCCGCCCGGGCACGCGTTCGACCAGCAGGGCGGCTCCGTCCAGCGGCCCGCCGGACGTGACCACGTCGAAGCAGAACTCCATCGCCTCTGGCACCACCCCCGACAGCAGGCCGACCCGCACGTGGACCGCGCTGACCCGGCGGCCGGCGGTCGCGTCCGCGACCCGGTCGACGAGGCTCTGGGTGAGGGTGAGCTCGTGCACGGACGCCCCTCAGTACGGCTTGACCGGCATCGACGGGGTGTGGAGCTGCTCGACGACCCGACCACCACCGGTGTACATGTGCACCCCGCAGGGCAGGCACGGGTCGAAGCTGCGCACCGCGCGCATGATGTCGATCCCCTTGAACGTCTCGGGCGGGTTCTCCTCGAAGATCGGCGTGTTCTGGACGGCGTCCTCGTAGGGGCCCGGGGTGCCGTAGGTGTCCCGGACGCTGCCGTTCCACGGGGTCGGCGGGTACGGGTGGTAGTTGGCGATCTTCCCGTCGCGGATCACCATGTGGTGGCTGAGCACCCCGCGCACCGCCTCGGTGAAGCCGACCGAGACCGCGGTGTCCGGGACCTCGAACGACGTCCAGGTGTCGGTGCGCCCGGCCCGCACCTCCGCCAGCGCCATGTCGGTGAAGTGCAGCGCCAGCGCCGCGGCGTACGCCTGGAAGTAGGTGCGCGCCCGGTTCCGCTCGATGGCGTTGCTCCACCTCGGCACCTTCCACTCGAAGGTGACCTCGGGCTTCAGCGCGGTCCGCGGCAGGTTGATGACCACGCTGTTCCCGGTGGCCTTGACGTAGCCGCAGTCGACCAGGCCGCTCAGCGCCGTCGACCACAGCCGGGCGATCGGGCCGCCGCCGGTGTCGAGCGCGAGGTGGTCGGTCCCGTCGAACCAGCGCGGCGACATCGTCCAGGAGTACTGGTTGTCGAAGTCGCGCTTGGCCGGCTTGGGGATCGTGTGCTGGTTCCAGGGGTGGCGTACGTCGACGGGGTTGCCGAGCGGGTCGCGGTCGACGAAGACCTCCCGGCCGCTCTTCACCCAGTCCTCGTAGTAGGAGCTGCCGAGCAGGATCCGGATGCCGAGGTTGATGTCCACGAGGTCGTTGGTGACCAGCCGGCCGTCGACGATCACGCCCGGGGTCACGAACATCCGCTTGCCCCAGTCCGACATGGTGGCGTAGCGGAAGTCGCAGTAGGCCGGGTCGTTGAGGCTCCCCCAGCAGCCGAGCAGGATGCGCCGCTCACCGACGTGCTCGTAGCCGGGCAGCGCCTCGTAGAAGAAGTCGAAGAGGTCGTCGTGCAGAGGGACGACCTTCTTCATGAACTCGACGTACCGCATCAGCCGGGTCAGGTAGTCGGTGAAGAGCTGGATGGTCGCGGTCGTGCCCACCCCGCCCGGGTAGAGCGTCGAGGGGTGCACGTGCCGCCCCTCCATCAGGCAGAACATCTCGCGGGTGTAGCGGCTGACGTGCAGCGCCTCGCGGTAGAAATCGCCCTCGAGCGGGTTGAGCGCGCGCATGATGTCGCCGATGGTCCGGTAGCCGTGGATGTCGGCGTGCGGTGCCTCGGTGGTGTTCGCCCGATCCAGGACCCCCGGGTTGGTCTCCTTGACCATCCGCTCGCAGTAGTCCACCCCGACCAGGTTCTCCTGGAAGATGTTGTGGTCGAACATGTACTCGGCGGCCTCGCCGAGGTTGATGATCCACTCACCGAGGTGCGGAGGCGCGATGCCGTAGGCCATGTTCTGGTTGTAGACCGAGCAGGTCGCGTGGTTGTCGCCGCAGATGCCGCAGATCCGGCTGGTGATGAAGTGCGCGTCGCGCGGGTCCTTGCCCTGCATGAAGAGGCTGTAGCCGCGGAAGATCGACGAGGTGCTGTGGCACTCGCGGACCTCCTTCTGCTTGAAGTCGATCGAGGCGTAGATCCCGAGGCTGCCCACGATGCGGGTCACCGGGTCCCACGACATCTCGACGACGTCGGTGTCCTGGGTGGAGGTCTTCTGGGGCTCGGTCATCGTCATGGCTGGTCGCTCCTCACCAGGTCCTGGTGAAACCGGTCTTGAGCTCATGGCCCCGGGTCCGCCAGCGGGGCTCCTTGTCGAGGGTGTCCATGGTCAGGCCGCGCAGCCGCTTGACCGCCGTCCCGTAGATCGCGCTGCCCTTCGAGGACAGCTTGGCCCCCGGCGGCTCGTCCATGAACGGCATGAACTTGTCGGGGAAGCCAGGCATCGTGCAGCCGATGCAGATGCCGCCGACGTTGGGGCAGCCGCCGATGCCGTTGATCCAGCCCCGCTTGGGCACGTTGCACTTGACCACCGGTCCCCAGCAGCCGAGCTTGACGATGCACTTCTCCGACCCGTACTCGGTCGCGAAGTCGCCCTGCTCGTAGTAGCCGGCCCGGTCGCAGCCCTCATGCACGGTCGCGCCGAACAGCCAGCGCGGACGCAGCGCCTCGTCCAGCGGGATCATCGGTGCCTGGCCGGCGACCTGGTAGAGCAGGTAGGTGATCGTCTCCGAGAGGTTGTCGGGGTGGATCGGGCAGCCCGGCACGCAGACGATCGGCAGGCCGGCCTTGGACTTCCAGTCCCAGCCGAGGTAGTCGGGCACCCCCATCGCCCCGGTCGGGTTGCCGGACATCGCGTGGATCCCGCCGTACGTCGCGCAGGTGCCGACGGCGATCACGGCGGTCGCCCGTGGCGCCAGCCGGTCCAGCCACTCCGAGGTGGTCATCGGCTGCCCGGTCATCGGGTTGTTGCCGAACCCGCACCAGTAGCCCTCGTCCTTGATCGCCTCGTTCGGGATCGAGCCCTCGACGACGAGGACGAACGGCTCGAGCTCCCCGCGGTCGGCCTTGTGCCACCACTCGATGAAGTTGTCGGCACCCTGCTCGGGCCCGCACTCGAAGTCGATCAGCGGCCAGTGCACGGCGATCTTGGGCAGGCCCGGGAGCGCCCCGAGCACGATCTCCTCGATGCTCGGCTGGGTCGCCGCGGTCAGCGCGACGGAGTCGCCGTCGCAGCTCAGGCCGCCGTTCATCCAGAGGATGTGGACCACACCCTCGTCCGTCTGGGTCTCGGGCTCCGCCACGCTCGTCATCTGTCCATCCTGCGCAGATCGGGCCCCCGGGTCAGCGGCCACGGCCGCCTCACTTTCGCGGCAATCCCCGAGTCCGCGATCCCACGAACTCGCGACCGTCGCCGGGGCTTTCGCCTCTGTCAGCCGTCGGACCGCGGTGCTGCGCTGGCACGACGGGGCCACGCAACTGGGAGGAGGAGCGCATGTCCACGACGCTCGAGAGGAAGCGCAACATCGACACACCTGACGAGACCCGTCCGTTCAAGGCGCACGGTCGCATGGACGTCGTCACCCTGGGCGACTTCACCCTCGGCCGCGGTGTCTTCGAGGCCGGCTGGCGCTGGTCGGAGGACGTCAAGCCCATCGCCGGGACCGAGAGCTGCCAGACCCGGCACACCGGGTTGTGCCTCTCCGGGCAGATGACCATCCGGTACGACGACGGCACCGAGCTCGACATCGGCCCCGGCGACGTGCTGGTGATCGAGCCCGGCCACGACGCCTGGGTCGTCGGTGACGAGCCCTGCGTCATGTTCGACACCGGGGTCGCGGCCTACGCCAAGCCCCACTGACCGGCGGCCAGCAGCCGCCACCCGGGCCTTCCTGGGCGGCGGCTCCTCGTCAGTCCGCCGAGGCCCGGAAGCGCTCGATCGCGGCGATGATCTCCGGGCGCAGCCGGGCGGCCGGGATGACCGCGTCGACCGAGCCGACCTCCACCGCGCGGTGGATGTTGTGGATCCCGTCGAACTCGGCGGCCACCTCGCTGATCTTCTCGGCCCTCGTCGCCGCCCGCAGCTCGGCCTGCTCGACCACGAGCGCGCTGCGCTCGGAGCCCGAGGCCTCCGCGATCCGGGCCTCGAGCTCGCGCATCGCCGGGCTCGCCGCGGTCCGCTTCTCGACCTCCCCGGTGAACACGACGGCGGCGGCGGGTGCCCCGCCGATCACCGAGGCGTAGGAGCCCTCAAGCGCCAGCACCGTCATGTTCGGGTTCAGCGCCTTGGAGAACACCACGAACGCGCCGCCGTGGTAGCGGGAGATGACGCAGAAGACGATCGGGCCGCGGAAGTTCACGATCGCGCGGCCGATCTCGGCGCCGTACTCCAGCTGCAGGTTGCGCATCGAGTCCGGTGACCCGTCGAACCCGGAGAGGTTCGCGAGCACGACCAGCGGCCGGTTCCCGCTGGCGGCGTTGATCGCCCGGGCCGCCTTCTTCGACGACCGCGGGAACAGCGTGCCCGCCGTGTAGGTGTCCGGGCCGTCGGTGGGCGGGAAGCCGCGCCGGCGCACCGGCCGGGACTCGATCCCGAGCAGGCAGACCGGGTGGCCGCCGAGGTGGGCGTCCTGGACGACCGCGGTGTCGGCGTCGGCCATCCCGGCCCAGCGCTCGAGCGTGTCGTGGTCCTGGTCCGCCACGGCCCGCATGACGGTGCGGATGTCGAACGCCTTCTTGCGGTCCGGGTTGGTCTCGGCGGAGAAGATCTCGCCGACCGTGCGGAAGTCGCTGCCCTCGGCGTCGTGCGGGTACGCCGAGATGTCGCGGTCCGCGGGGTCGGTGGTGACCGCACGGCGCGGGCCGGCCTCGCCGGGCACGACGTAGGTGTGCTCGTAGTGCGCCGTCAGCACCTCGACCGCGCCGGCGAGGTTCGGCGCCCAGTACTGCGCCTGCCCGTTCGGGCCCATCACCCGGTCGTAGCCGCCGATCCCGTAGTTGTCCTCCGCGGACACGCCTCCGGAGAAGTCGAGCGACTGCTTGCCGGTCAGGACCATGGCGCTGTCCGGCGTCATCACCAGGATGCCCTTGGTGTGCATGAGCATCGTCGCCTCGGCGTTCCAGTACGGCTGGGCGCCCACGTTGATGCCGGCGACGACGACGTTGATCTCGCCACCGGCCTGCGTGAACTCGACGATCCGGCGCAGGGCCGCGGCGACCCAGTCCATGTTCTCGGTCCCGGAGTCCATCGAGATCCGGGCCCCCGCCGACAGCGCGAACCACTCGACGGGGACCTGCATCCGCTCGGCGAGGTCCAGGGCGGCGATGACCCGGAGGCACTCCGGCTCGGAGACCGAGCCCAGTGACCGGGTGGGGTCACCGCAGAGCACGACCCGGGTGACGCCCTCGGGGTGGATCGGCGTCGGCGTGGTGACGACGGCGGCGAGGATGCCGGCCTTGTTGAGCCCGCGGGGCCGGTCGACCGGCACCAGGACACCGGTGTCGTCGAGGTCGTGCTCCACCAGGGTGCCCCCCGGGCCGGTGAGCACGGTCTCGAGCTCGTAGGGGTACACCAGGCCGCGGCGCCGGGCGCGCACGACCTTGGCGGCGTAGTCGTCCAGCGGCGGCAGCAGCTCGGTGGGCGGCAGCTCGACCGAGGACACCACGCCCGCGCCCGGCTGGGCACCGAAGCGCACGACCACGGGGACCGGGCCCTCGGGCCCGGCGACCCGACCCTGGGCGAGGACCTCCTCGATGCCGGCGCCGTCGGTCAGCGGCCGGATCTTGTCGCCGAGGGCCTGCAGGCCGTCGGCGTCGATGTCGACGACCGGCCAGACGTGCACCCACACGTGGTTCATGTCGAGCTTGGCCCCGGCGGCACCCCGGCCGACGCGGGCCCGCCGGATCGCCTCGAGGCAGTTCTCGACCGCGCGCTCGGCGTGCGGCAGCCCGGTGACCCGGCCCTCCTCGTCGCGGACCACGGCGAGCTGGCGCACCTGGGCCAGCGCCACCAGGCGCCGGTCCGCCGGGTTCTCGCGGGCCACGCACTCGTAGAGCAGGACGTCCTCGGGGGCCTCGATCCGGGTGACGTGGAAGTTGCGCAGCCGCCACAGGTTCAACCGGCGGCCCACCATCGGGTGGACGCCGCGGGTCAGGTCGTCCTCGACGACGCCCTCGTCGGTGGGCCGGAAGGCGTAGTAGCCGACCGGACGGCCGCCGCCGGCGCACACGGCGACCGAGACCCGGCGTACGTCCCGGGCGAACGGCAGCGCCTCGACCAGCGGCCGGAGCTGCTCGCTGGCGGCGTCCGCCGACTCCGGGGCCTCGGGCCAGTGCAGGTACAGGTCGACCACCGCCTCGTCCCCGGGCGCTCGCTCGGCGAGGTGGGTGGCGACCGAGGTGGCCAGGTCCCCGGAGGCGTCGGCCAGCTCGGCCTTGGTGCCGACCGTCGAGACCACGCGCGTCGGGCGCTCGTCGAGGGTGTAGTCGGCCACCACGAACGGGCGGCCGTTCTCGATGGTCCTCAGGTCGTGCAGGTCGAAGTCGCGGTAGTGCCGGCGGACCAGTACCTCGAGCATCGGTTCCTTCGCGGGCACGCCGTCCTCGAGCCGCTCGGCGAGGAACCGGACGATCTGCTCGGGGATCGCGGCCAGCGCCTCGATCCGGTCCGCGCGGTCGGCCAGGCCACCGTTGGCCACCAGCGCGTTGAGCTCGTCGCGCACGCCCGCGAGCACGTCGGCGCGCTCCGCGTCCACGGCCGGCTGGTCGAACCACCGGAACCGGACGCTGCGGGCGAGGTCACCGACCACCGGGTAGCGCAGCTGGGTGGCCCGGCCGAGCCGCTCCAGCAGCTGCCGGGCCGCGACCGCGAGCTCGCCGGCCGGCGGCGTCTCGTCGATCCAGCGGCCGAGCACCGCGGAGGCCAGCGCGACCTCGGGGGCCGAGCGCTGCTGGGCCAGGAAGATGCGGAAGACCGCCTCCTCCATGGCCGGCGTGCGCTCGAGGCCCTCCACGCCGTAGTGGCTCAGCACCCGCAGCAGCCGGTCGTGGAACTGCTCGGGCAGGCCACCGCGCTCGACGTCGAGGCTCTGCAGGAAGGTGTGGAAGTGCTCGCGGGAGCTGTGCACCCGGAGCTCGGTGTGCCGCTCCTCGTCGGCCGGGCGGTTGCGGCTCAGCTCGGCGAGGTCGGCGAAGGCACCGAGGAGGGTCATCTCGTCGGCGAGGACGGCGACGCCCTCGGCCCGGAGCTCGCCGCGGGCGGCGAGGTACTCGGTCAGGGCGCCGTCCTGGTCCTGCGGCGGCACGTCGTACCCGAGGACGATCGCGCTGAGGGCCGCGCGGGCCCGCTCCGCCCGCACGGCGGCCGACTGTCCGTCCTCCGGCGCCGGCAGGTCGAGCGAGGGCCCGTCCTGGGCGACGACCGCTTCCTCGGAGCCGTCCCCGAGCGGCTCCAGCCGGACCAGGGCGGCCCCGGTCTCGACCTGGCTGCCGGTGATCACCAGCAGCTCCTTGACCCGGGCGGCGAACGGCGCGTAGAGCACCGTCTCCATCTTCATCGACTCCAGCACGAGGACCGGCGCACCGGCCTCGACCTCGGCGCCGACGGCCGCGGGCGTCGCGACGACCAGCGCCGGAGCCGGGGAGCGGAGGACACCGCCCTCGTCGCGGCTGACCCGGTGGACCACACCGTCGACCTCGACGAGGGTGCTGGGGCCGTGGGTGGCGGTGACGAGGTGGTAGCGGCGACCGCCGACGACGAGACGGCGATGGAACTCGTCGATCTGCTCGAGCCGCACGTCGACGGTCTGCTCGCCACTGCCCGACCCGACGGTCACCCGGTAGCGCGACGGCCCGGTGTTCACCGTCGAGACCTGGTACGTCGTGCCGCGCAGCTTGAGCTCGACCGGACGGCCCGCCTGGTGCTGTGCCTGGGGCCGGCCGCCGTGGGCGGTCTCGAGCAGCCGGGCGACCTCGAGCCGCAGCCCGTCGACGTACGCCTCGATGGCGGCCGCGACCACGGCGATGCCGGCGTGCGCCTGGGCGACGAGCCGGCCCTCGCCCCGGACCCGGTCGATCCAGCTGGTGTCGGCCCACCCTCCGGTGCCGTCGACGACCTCGGGCTGGGCGAGCAGGTCGAGCACGAAGCTCTTGTTGGTGGTGCCGCCCTCGATCACCACGGTGGTCTCGGTCATCGCCCGGCGCAGCCGTGCGAGCGCCTCCTCGCGGGTGCGGCCGTAGGCGATGATCTTGGCGATCATCGAGTCGAAGTCGGGCGGGATCGTGTCGCCCTCGGCGACACCGGTGTCCACCCGCACCCCCGGGCCCGACGGCAGGTCGAGCCGCACGATGCGACCCGGTGCGGGCGCGAAGTCGCGGTCGGGGTCCTCGGCGTTCAGGCGCGCCTCGACGGCGTGCCCGGCCTCGCCGGGCTTGGGGCCCTCGAGCCGGCCGCCCTCGGCGACGTGGATCTGCGCCTTGACCAGGTCGACGTCGGTGGTGGCCTCGGTGATCGAGTGCTCGACCTGGAGCCGGGTGTTGACCTCGAGGAACGCGAAGGTCTTCTCCCCCGGGTGGTAGAGGAACTCCACGGTGCCGGCCCCGACGTACCCGACGGCGAGGGCGAGCCGCTCGGCGGCGGCCTTCAGCTCGTCGGTCTGGGCCGGGGTGAGCAGCGGCGAGGCCGACTCCTCGATCACCTTCTGGTTGCGGCGCTGGATCGAGCAGTCGCGTACGCCGATCGCCCAGGCGGTGCCGTGCCCGTCCGCGATCAGCTGCACCTCGACGTGCCGGGCGCCGGTCATCAGGCGCTCCAGGAAGACCGTGCCGTTGCCGAACGCGCGCAGCGCCTCGTCGCTGGTGCGCTGGAAGGCGTCCTCCAGCTCGGCGGCCGACGTGACCTTGCGGATCCCTCGGCCCCCGCCCCCCGCGGTGGCCTTCAGCATCAGCGGGTAGCCGACCTCCTCGGCCGCCGCGAGCGCGTCCTCGAGCGTCTCGACCGCTCCGCGGCTCCAGGGAGCCACGGGCACGCCCACCTCCTCGGCGATCAGCTTGGAGCCGATCTTGTCGCCGAGCTTGCGCATCGCCTCGGCGCTGGGGCCGATGAACGTGACCCCGAGGCGGTCGCAGAGGTCCACGAACGCGGGGTCCTCGGCCACGAAGCCCCAGCCCGGCCACACCGCGTCGGCCCCGGACTCGACCAGGGCCCGCTCCAGCACGGCCAGGTCGAGGTACGGACGCGCCGACGCCGGGCCGAGGTCGTAGGAGAGGTCGGACTCGCGCACGAACATCGCGCCGCTCTCACCCTCGGTGTGCAGTGCCACGATCTGGATCGGCCCCTCGCCCGCGGCGTTGATCTCCCTCACCGCGTGGACCAGCCGCATGGCGGCCTCGCCGCGATTAGCGATCGCGATGCGTGTGAACGACATGCACACCTCCGGGGGAAGACCGACGGGACCAGCTGCTAGTCCCTCGTGCAACCTGTCACGAGTCGAGGGTTACGAGCGAGTCACATCGCGCCCGGCGCGTCCGTCACGAGTCGAACCCCAGCCCGATCCGGTCGAGGATCCGCAGCCAGAGGTTGCGGCGGCCGGTCGCGTCCTCGCGGGCCAGCGACCACCGGGTGGCCTGGATGCCCAGCCAGGCCAGCGGCTCGGGCGGGAAGGGCAGCGGCCGGGTGCGCACCATCCGCAGCCGGGTCCGCTCGGTGTCGGCCCCGTCGAGCAGGTCGAGCATCACGTCCGCGCCGAAGCGCGAGGCGCCGACACCCAGCCCGGTGAAGCCGGTCGCGTAGGCGATCCGCCGGCCGCGGGTGACCCCGAAGAACGCGCAGAACCGGGTGCACGTGTCGATCGCCCCGGCCCAGCGGTGGGTGAAGCGGACGCCGGCGAGCTGGGGGAAGGTCTCGGCGAAGTGCCGGGCCAGCGTCTCGAAGCTCGCGGCCCGGTCCTCGTGGCCGGCGTCGACCGAGCGCCCGTAGTGGTAGACCGCGTCGTAGCCACCCCACAGGATCCGGTCGTCCGGGGTCAGCCGGTAGTAGTGGAACTGGTTGCCGCTGTCGGAGACGCCGACCCGGTCGGTCCAGCCGATCGCCTCGACCTGCGCGGCCGTGAGGGGCTCGCTGGCGAGCACGTAGTCGTAGACCGGCACGATCGAGAGCCGCAGCCGCCGCAGCAGCGGGCGGAACACGTTGGTGGCCAGCACGACCTGCTGGGCGCGCACGTGCGCCTGGCGCGTGGAGACGACCACGCCACCGCGCTCGCTCCGGACGGCCTCGACCGGGGTCTGCTCCGCGATCCGCACCCCCAGGCCCTCGGCGACGCGGGCCAGCCCCCAGGCCAGGCGAGCCGGGTCGAGGGTCGCGCAGTCGTCCCGGGAGACCCGGCCGGCGAGGTACGTCGGCGAGTCGACCACCCGGCGTACCTCGTCGGCCGCGAGGAAGCCCGGGACGTCCGGCTCGAGGCCCGCGACCTCGTGCGGCCGGGTGGCGACGGCGAGCGTCCCGGAGCGGTCGAAGCCGCAGTCGATGCCGTGGCGCTCGATGGTGGCCGCGATCTCGTCGAGGTTCCGGAGGCCGAGGCGCGCCAGCTCGTCGTACTCCTCGGGCCAGCGTTGCCTCCCGTTGGCCTCGCCGTGCGTGAGGCTGGCCTCGCAGAAGCCGCCGTTGCGGCCGGTGGCGTGCTCGGCGATCCGGTCGGCCTCGAGCAGCAGCACGTCGCGGTCGGGGTGACGCTCCTTGGCGCGCACCGCCGCCCACAGCCCGGTGAAGCCGCCCCCGACGACCACCAGGGGGACGCGCAGGCCGGCGTCGGCCGCGGTCAGCCGCGGCCGCGGCGCGGGCCGGTCCGGGGAGTCCAGCCACAGCGGGCGGAGCGCGGACGCCGCGAGTGCCGCCCGCGCCCCGCCCGGATCAGGCATCCGAGCGTGCCCGGGTGAGCGCGCGGTCGAGCATGCCCAGCCCGGTGCGGGCCTCCTCCGCGGAGATGGTCAGCGGCGGCACCACGTGGAGCCGGTTGAAGTTGGCGAACGGCAGCAGCCCCTCCGCCCGGCACGCCGCCAGGACGGCGGCCATCTCCGGGCTGGAGCCGCCGTACGGCGCCAGGGGCTCGCGGGTCTTGCGGTCCGCGACCAGCTCCAGGGCCCAGAACACCCCGGTGCCGCGCACCTCCCCGATCCAGTCGTGCCGGCCGGCGAGCTCCTCCAGGCCGGGGCCGAAGACCTCCTCGCCGAGGGCCGCGGCGTGCTCGACGACCCGCTCCTCCTCCATCACCTCGATCGTGGCGACGGCCGCCGCGCAGGCGAGGGGGTGGCCGGAGTAGGTCAGGCCGCCGGGGTAAGGCCGCTCCGCGAAGGTCCGGTAGATCGGCTCGCTGATCGCGACGCCGCCCAGCGGGACGTAGCCGGAGTTCACGCCCTTGGCGAAGGTGAGCAGGTCGGGAACCACCTCGTCGTGCTCGACCGCGAACCACCGGCCCGACCTGCCGAAGCCCGACATGACCTCGTCGGCGACGAGCATGATCCCGTGCCGGTCGCAGATCTCGCGGACGCCCCGGAGGTAGCCCGGCGGCGGGACCATGATGCCGGCGGTGCCCGGGATCGACTCGAGCACGATCGCCGCGATCGTGCTCGGCCCCTCCAGCGCGACGACCTGGTCGATGTGCGCCAGCGCGCGCTCGCACTCCTCGGCCTCGGTGGTGGCCGAGAATGCGCTGCGGTAGAGGTACGGGCCGAAGAAGTGGACGGTGCCGGTGGAGGCGGTGTCGTTGGCCCACCGGCGCGGGTCGCCGGTGACGTTGATGGCGAGCTGGGTGCCGCCGTGGTAGCTGCGGTAGGTCGAGAGCACCTTCTGCCGGCCTGTGTGCAGCCGGGCCATCCGGATCGCGTGCTCGTTGGCGTCGGCTCCCCCGTTGGTGAAGAAGATCCGGTCGAGCCCGTCGGGCGTGTGGGAGGCGATCAGCCGGGCCGCCTCGGAGCGGGCACTGTTCACGGTCGACGGGGCGATGGTGCACAGCGTCGCGGCCTGCTCCTGGATCGCGCGCACGATCCGCGGGTGCTGGTGGCCGAGGTTGGTGAACACCAGCTGCGAGGTGAAGTCCAGCAGGCGGTTGCCGTCGCCGTCCCAGAGCCACGACCCCTCGGCCTTGGTCACCACCATCGGGTCGAGCTTCGCCTGGGCCGACCAGGAGTGGAAGACGTGGCGTCGGTCCAGCTCGTAGGCGCGGGCGACGTCGTCGTGGGCGGTGGGCGTGTCAGTCATTGCGCGGGAACCCCAGCTCGAGGCCGCCCTCGGGACGGGCAGCCGGGTTGATCCAGCGCGAGGTCACGACCTTGCCGCGCGTGAAGAAGTGCACGCCCTCGGTGCCGTGGGCGTGGGTGTCGCCGAACAGCGAGCGCTTCCAGCCCCCGAAGGAGTAGTAGGAGACCGGCACCGGAATCGGCACGTTGACGCCGATCATGCCGACCTCCACCTCGTTCTCGAAGCGCCGTGCGGCGCCGCCGTCGTTGGTGAAGATCGCCGTGCCGTTGCCGTACTGGTTGCTGTTCACCAGCGCGAGGGCCTCGTCGTACGAGCCCACCCGGACCACGGAGAGCACCGGGCCGAAGATCTCCTCGGTGTAGATCTCCATCTCGGGCGTCACGTGGTCGAAGAGCGTCGGGCCGAGCCAGAACCCGTCCCGGTCGCCCCGGGCCTCCACCTCCCGGCCGTCGACCACGAGCTTGGCGCCCGCCTGCTGACCGGACTGCACGAAGCCCGCGACGCGGTCGCGGTGCGCGCGGGTCACCAGCGGGCCCATGTCGGACTCCCGCTCCTCGCCGCCGGAGTCCTGGCCGGAGCGTCCGTCGCCGATCACGAGGGTGCGGGTCCGGTCGGCGATCCGGGCCACGAGGTCGTCGGCGACCGGCTCGACCGCGACCAGGACGCTGATCGCCATGCAGCGCTCGCCGGCGCTCCCGTAGCCCGCGTTGACCGCGGCGTCGGCGGCGAGGTCGAGGTCGGCGTCGGGCAGGACCACCATGTGGTTCTTGGCGCCCCCGAGCGCCTGCACGCGCTTGCCCGCACGGCTGGCCTGCTCGTAGACGTACTCCGCGATCGGGGTGGAGCCGACGAAGCTGATGGCCGCCACCTCGGGGCTCTGCAGCAGCGCGTCGACGGCGACCTTGTCGCCCTGCAGCACGTTGAAGACGCCGTCGGGGAGGCCGGCCTCCTTCCACAGCTCCGCGAGCCAGAGCGCCGCCGAGGGGTCCTTCTCGCTGGGCTTGAGCACCACGGTGTTGCCGGACGCGATCGCGACCGGGAAGAACCACATCGGCACCATGGCCGGGAAGTTGAAGGGGCTGATGATGCCCACGACGCCGAGGGGCTGACGGGTCGAGTGGACGTCGACGCCGGTCGAGGCGCCGGCCGAGTGGCCGCCCTTGAGCAGGTGCGAGATGCCGCACGCGAACTCGACGACCTCCTGACCGCGGGCGATCTCACCGAGGGCGTCGGAGTGGACCTTGCCGTGCTCGGCGGTGATGATCTCGGCCAGCTCCTCCTTGCGGGAGTTCAGCAGCTCGCGGAAGGCGAACATCACCTGCGTACGCCGCGCGAGCGAGGTCTCGCGCCAGTCGCGGGCCGCGCGGGCCGCGGCCGCGATGACGTGCTGCGCGTCGGCCTCGCTCGCCAGCGCGACGTGGCCGGTGACCCGGCCGGTCGCGGGGTTGGTGACGTCGGCGGCCCGGTCCGAGGCGCCGGCGAAGGGGGCACCGTCGGCCCAGTGCCCGATGGGGGTCACGGTCGTGCTCGTCATGGCATCTCCTCCTCGATGGTGCGTCCATCCTGTCTCGGCGTCACGGCCGGAAGGGGCGACAGAATGTACGATCAGCAGACATTCCCCGACGATCTGTCGGATCGAACGACCGGAGTCGCCCCGTGCCCGACGTGACCGTCCGCGACGTGCTCGCCCTGCCCGTGATCCGCAGCGCCGGGCCCAGCGTGCTGGCCGGCGAGGACGAGCTGGACCGGCGGGTGCGCTGGGTGCACGCGACCGAGCTCGCCGACATCGCCCCGCTGCTGCGCGACGGCGACCTGGTGCTGACCACCGGCATCGCGCTGCCCGAGGGCGAGCGCGGCCTCACCTCCTTCGCCGAGAGCCTCGGCGAGGTGGGGGCGGCGGGGCTGATGGTCGAGCTGGGCCGGCGCTGGCAGCACGAGCTCCCCACGCCCCTGGTGACGGCCTGTCGACGCATCTCGCTGCCGCTGGTCCAGCTGGCGCGGGTCTCGCGGTTCGCGTCGATCACCCAGGCCGTGGGCGAACGCGTCGTGGACGAGCAGCTCGCCGAGCTGCGCGACGCCGAGCGCGTGCACGAGACGTTCACCGCGCTCAGCCTCGCGGAGGCCGACCCCACCGAGATCCTCACCGCGGTGCAGCGGCTGGCCGGTGCGGCCGTGGTCCTCGAGAGCGAGCAGCACCAGGTCCTCGACTACCTCGCCGGCCCCGACGACGTGGCGGGGTTCCTCGACGACTGGCAGGCCCGCTCGAGCCGGGTCGAGCTGACCGGCCGGACCGTGTGGGACGAGCAGCAGGGCTGGCTGCTGACCCGGCTCGGGCCCCGCGAGCGCGGCTGGGGACGCCTGGTCCTCCAGGCGCCGACCCCGCCCTCCCAGCGCGAGATCGCCCTGGTGGAGCGGGGCGCCGCCGCCCTGGCGCTGCACCGGCTCCACGACCGCGACCGCGACAACCTGGTCCGGCGCACGCACCACGAGCTGCTGCTGGCCCTCCAGGCCGACCCCACCGCCGAGGACGTCGTACGACGGTGCGAGCTCGCGGGCTTCCCCACCGGCGGACGGGGCTACGTCGGGCTGACGATCCGGCCCCGGCCCGCGATGGACGGCACCGGCGCCGCGAGCCGGCGCGCGTCGGGTGGCGAGGTGCTCGCGGCCGTCGTCCACGCCGCGCACGAGGGCAGGACCCCGGCCCTGATCAGCGAGATGGACCACGACGTGCGCGTGCTGCTGGCGGTCCCGCCCGCCACGGAGGCGGCGACGGTCGAGCGGCTGGCGGCCGAGCTGGCGCGCCGCCACCCGGTCGTGGTCGCCGCCGGCCGCGGCGCGGCCTCCCTGCGCACGGTCGACCGCACGCTGCGCGAGTCCCGCCAGGTCGCGGACGCGGTCCGCCCCGACGCCGGCGAGCGGCTGGTGCACCGGCTCGAGGACGTCCACCTGCGCGGGCTGCTCGCGCTCTTCGGCGACGACGACCGGCTCGGCCTCTTCGTCGCGCGCGAGCTCGACCCGCTGCGCCGGCACGACGAGCAGCACGGCACCGCGCTGCTGGAGGCGCTGCGGGCCCTGGTGCAGCACCCCGCCAGCAAGTCCGACGCGGCCGCGAGCCTGCACCTGTCCCGTCCCGCGTTCTACGCGCGGCTGGCGAAGATCGAGTCGCTGCTCGGCGCCCGTCTCGACGACCCGGACATCCGGGTCTCCCTGCACACCGCGCTCCTCGCCGACGAGCTCGGCCGCGGCGGGTGAGGTACCTCCGTTCGGGGAAGCGCCCGATGTACGACGCACGGGAGGCCCCGGACCGCTACCGTGAGGAGACCGGCGTTCAGCGGAGGTCGTCATGCGCGTGCTCTTTGCCGACGCGGTCGGGGGCTCGACCGTCACCGACCTGGAGGCGCGCGGCCACACCTGCGTCGTCGACGCCGCGCTCCAGGCGGGAGACCTGGCCGACCGGGTCGCCGGCTTCGACGCGCTGGTGGTCCGCAGCACCAGGGTGCCCGCCGCGGTGTTCGAGGCCGCGGACCGGCTGGCCCTGGTGATCCGGGCCGGCGCCGGCACCAACACCATCGACACCGAGGCGGCCGCCGCCCGCGGGGTGCTGGTCGCCAACCTGCCCGGGCGGAACGCCGCCGCCGTGGCGGAGCTGACGATGGGCCTGCTGCTCGCCATCGACCGGCGGATCGTCGACGGCACCGTCGACCTGCGGGCCGGTCGGTGGGAGAAGAAGACCTACAGCGCCGCGCGGGGGCTGCTCGGCTCGACGATGGGCATCCTCGGCCTCGGCGCGATCGGGCTGGAGGTGGCCCAGCGCGCCCGGGCCTTCGGGATCGACGTACGCACCCTGGCGAAGCCGGACCGCAGCGCGGACGTCGCGGCGCGCGCCGAGGAGCTGCGGATCGGCATGGTCGACTCGCTCGACGAGCTGCTCCCGGCCTGCGACGTGGTCTCCCTGCACCTGCCCTCGACGGCGGGTACGACGGGCCTGGTCGACGAGGCGTTCCTCGCGCGGATGCGGCCCGGCGCCGTCCTGCTCAACACCTCGCGCGGAGACCTCGTCGACGAGCAGGCGCTGCTCCGGGCGCTGGACGAGCACGACCTCCGTGCCGGGCTGGACGTGTACGCCGACGAGCCCGGGGCGGGGTCGGCCGCGTGGACCTCGCCGCTGGCGCAGCACCCGCGCGTGGTGGGCACCCACCACATCGGCGCCTCCACCCAGCAGGCCCAGGACGCGATCGCCGCGGGCGTCGTCGAGCTCGTCGACGCGTTCGTCCAGGGTGAGGCGCGCAACTGCGTCAACCTGACGCCGAGCCGGATCGGGTCGGCGACCCTCACCGTGCGGCACCTGGACCGGGTCGGCGTCCTCGCCCACGTCCTGGACCGGCTGAGTCGCGCCAGCCTCAACGTCGAGCACATGGAGAACCGGGTGTTCCGCGGCGGCGGCGCGGCGGTCGCGACGATCGACGTCGCCGGGTCGGTGCCCGAGGACCTGCTGGCCGACCTCGGCGGGCTGCCCGACGTGCTCGGGGTCTCCGCGACCAGCATCGACGGCGCGGGATGAGCGATGCCGCCGACCGGCTCAGGAGGCCTCGGTGAGCTTCAGGACGTCGAGGAGGGTGCGGGCCGCGGCCCCGCCCTCGGCCTGCGCGAGCGCGAGGGCGCCGCGGACGTCGAGGTCCGCGGCGAGCGCGGCGAGGACCGCCTGGCGGCCGGAGTCGCCTCCGGGGCGACCGGCGGCCGCGTAGAGCCGCTCCAGCTCCTCGGCCGCGGCGGGCACCATCTCGGGCAGGAACTCCCAGTGCTCCGCCCAGGGCCGCATCAGCAGCATCAGCCGGAGCGCCGCTCCCGACGCCTGCTCGAGCAGGTCGCCGACGAGCACGAGGTTGTGGGTGGACTTGGCCATCTTGACGCCGTCGTGGTGCACGGCCCCGACGTGCAGGTGCCGGCGCGCGAACGGCGCGACGCCCGTGGCGGCCTCCACCATCGCGGCCTGGTAGGCGTGGTGCGGGAAGGTCAGGTCCTCGCCGCCGACCAGCACGTCGATGCTGCTGCCGAAGGTCGCCCACGCCATCGCGGCGCACTCGGCGTGCCACCCCGGCCGGCCCCAGCCCCAGGGGCTCGGCCAGGCCGGGTGCTCGGGAGGCGAGGGCCGCCACACCGGCACGTCGTACGCCGACTCCCGCCCGTCGTCGCTCTGGTCGCCGAACTCCGCGGAACGGCGCAGCGCCTCCTGCTCGCCGAGGCCGCTCGCCACCATGGTGGCCTCGCCGCGGAAGAAGACGTGGCCCGACCGCTCGTAGGCGTGACCGGTGCGCAGCAGCGCCGCCGCGAGCTGCACGACCTGCTGCACGTGGGTCCGCGCGTGCGGGGTGTGGTCGGGCCGCGCGACCTTCAGAGCACGCATGTCCCGGTCGAAGAGGAACTCCTGGGTCAGTGCGAACTCGTCGTAGGCCCGGCCGCTGCGGATCGCCGCGTCGGTGAGGACGTCGTCGACGTCGGTGACGTTGCGGCAGGTCTCGACCGCGACCCCGAGGGCGTGGGCGACCGAGGCGACGGCGTCGGACCAGACGAAGGTCGCCGCGTGACCGAGGTGCGTGACGTCGTACGGCGTGATGCCGCACGTGTAGACGCGGGCGGTCCCGACCAGAGGGAGCGCCGTCCCGGCCAGGGTCAGGCTGCTGCTGAGGACGGGGTCGGTGTCGACGGCGGGGACGCGGCCCGAGAGCCCGATGACGCCGGAGCTGATGCGTGAGGAGACCACGTGCCGATCATGCCAGCGGGGTCAGCGGCCCGCCCACCACCGCGGCAGCTCGGCGAGCGAGTCGAGCACCGCGTCGGGCCGCACGTCGCCGTCCAGGTCGGCGGCCGAGAACTTGCCGGTGCGCACGAGGATCCCGGTCAGGCCGGCCCGCTGGGCACCCTCGACGTCGGTGCGGATGTCGTCGCCGACCATGACGACCTGCTCGGGGGTGAGCCCGAGGTCGTCGACCGCGGCGCCGTAGAACACCGGGTCCGGCTTGCCCAGCACGACCGCGCCGCGGCCGGTGGCGTACTCCAGCGCCCGGACGATCGGGCCGGCGTCGAGCCGGAGCCCGTCCTCGGCGCGCCAGTAGCGGGTCAGCCCCAGCGCGACCAGGGGCGGTGCCGCGTCGTCCATCAGCAGCCGGAAGGCGCGGTTGAGGGTCGCGAAGTCCCAGCCCGCGCCGAGGTCGCCGACGACCACCGCCCCCGCGCCGGCGGCCGCGCCGGCGGGGAGCGGGTCCAGCGCGGAGAACTCCGTGGCGGTGGCCTCGGGCACGAACAGCGCCGGGCGCGCCACCTGGTGGTGCCGCAACCAGGCCACCGCCGCGACGGCCGGGGTGAGGACCTGGTCCGCGGTGGCGGCGACCCCCAGGCCCGTCAGCTTGTCGACGATGGCCTGACGGGGACGCGAGGTGGTGTTGGTCAGGTAGCGGTGGGGCACGCCCTCGCGCGCCAGCCAGTCGACCGTCGCCGAGGCGCCGGGCACCGGGTCGTCACCGACGTAGACGACGCCGTCGAGATCCAGCAGCACCCCGCGCACGCCGTCACCCGCCTCTCACCGGGCCGCCGCCGGGAGCGCGGCCACCACCGCGTCCACGGCGGCGTCGAGGCCGTCCCGCACCGGCTCCGACAGCGGAGCACCCAGCTCGATGACCAGCGCTTCCACCCCCACGAGCGTGAGCCGCCGCGGCAGCCGCCCCAGTGCCCTCGCCAGCTCGACCGCGTCGGCGACACCGAGCCCGTGCGAGCCCAGCGCCGCAGCGTCCCGGGGCAGGGGGGCGGCACCGACCCGGACGACGCGCACCGCACCCGGCCGCCCGCCCCGGCTCCTCGCGGCGTCCACGACGACCACGTCGTCGTGTCCGGCGAGGTGCTCGACCAGCGCGAGCGGCTCGTCGTACGTCACCACCTCGACGCCCGGCAGCCCGAGCTCCGCGACCCGGGCGGCCACCAGGGGTCCGACGCCGTCGTCGCCCCGGGACCGGTTGCCGATCCCGACCACGAGCGCGCTCACCCCTCCTCCACCGTGAGCTCGAGGAAGTGCGTCGCGCAGGAGATGCACGGGTCGTAGTTGCGGATCGCCTGCTCGCACTGGCGGGTCAGCTCCTCGGTGTCGAGGTGCAGCCGGTCCTGCACGAAGCCGCGGAGGTCGGACTCGATGCCGGCCTGGTTCTGCGACGTCGGCGGCACGATCTGCGCATCGAGCACGGTGCCGTCCGGCGCCAGCTCGTAGCGGTGGTAGAGCGTGCCGCGCGGCGCCTCGGTCGCGCCGTGGCCGACCCCGGCGCGCGGCGGCACCGGCACGGACGGAGCGCCGCCGTCGGACCAGCCGTCGATGATGCGCAGCGCCTCCTCGCACGCCACCACGAGCTCGACGGCCCGCACCACGATGGACCGGAACGGGTTGCGGCAGGTCGTCCCCAGCCCCGCGGCGTACGCCGCCTCGCGGGCGGTGGGCGGGAGCCGGTCGTGGTTCAGCGAGTAGCGGGCGAGCGGCCCCACGGCGTACGGGCCCGGGGTGTCCCGCAGCCGCGCGTGCAGGGCGTGGGAGTGCGGTACCTGCTCCTCGGCCACCCAGTCGCCAAACGCGCTCACCGCGAAGTCGCGCCCGCTGCTGGTGACGAAGGACCCGTCCTCGATCGGGTAGTCGCGCTCGGAGCGGAGCGAGACGTACTCGTGGTCCTGCTCGAAGTCCGGGAAGTCGAAGCCGGCCGCGAGGCTGACGGTGGCGAGCGCGTCGTCCAGGGCGCGCTCGAGCTGGGGGCGCAGCGCCCGCAGCTCGGCCCCGGTCGGCAGCCGGTAGAAGCCGCCGACCCGGACGTTGACCGGGTGCACGGCGCGGCCGCCCACCAGCGTCATCAGGGCGTTGCCGGCCTTCTTCAGCCGCAGGCCGCGCTCCACGACGTCGCGGTGGTCCGCGGCCATCTCGACGGCGCCGGGGTAGCCGAGGAAGTCCGGGGCGTGCAGCAGGTAGACGTGCAGCGTGTGGCTCTCGATCCACTCCCCGCAGTACAGCAGCCGGCGCATCAGGCCGATGTCCTCCGGGATGCTCACCCCGCACGCGTCCTCGATCGCCCGGCACGCGCTCATCTCGTAGGCGACCGGGCAGATGCCGCAGATCCGGGAGGTGAGGTCCGGCGGCTCCGTGTGCCCGCGACCCCGCAGCATCGCCTCGAAGAACCGCGGTGGCTCGTAGATCCGGAGCTGGACCTCGGAGACCTCGCCGTCCGTCACGACCACGCGCATGGCGCCCTCGCCCTCGACGCGCGCGAGCGTCTCGGCCGTCAGCTCCCGTCCCTCACCCGCGCCCTTGTGCGTCACGACGCCTCCTCCCCGTGGGGTGCGTGCCGTGCGCTCTCCTCGGCGAAGGCCGGTGCCGCGGCGTTGAAGGTGCGGAACACCCGGTGCAGGTCCCGCTCGGGCATCCCGAGCTCGGTCAGCCGGCCGCTCAGCGATCGGGTGTTCGTGGTGTCCGCCGGCCCGAAGCAGCCGTAGCAGCCGCGGTCGTACGACGGGCAGAGGGCGCCGCACCCGGCGTGCGTGACCGGCCCGAGGCAGGGGGTCCCGTGCGCGACCGTGACGCAGACGTTCCCCCGCCGCTTGCACTCCACGCAGACGCTCTCCGCGGTGATCCGGGGCCGGCGCCGCTGCAGGAACGCCGCGACGACCTCGAGCAGCTGGACGCGGTCGATCGGGCAGCCGCGCAGCTCGAAGTCCACCGGGACGTGGGCGGCGATCGGGGTGGAGGTGGCCAGCGTCTCGACGTACTCGGGCTGCGCGTAGACCGCGGCGCGGAACTCCGCCACGTCGGCGAAGTTGCGCAGCGCCTGGATGCCGCCCGCGGTGGCGCAGGCCCCGATGGTCACCAGCCGCCGGGAGCTCTGCCGCACCTGCCGGATCCGCACCGCGTCGTCGGCGGTCGTCACCGACCCCTCGACCAGCGAGAGGTCGTAGGGGCCCGCGACGACCGCGCGCGTCGCCTCGGGGAAGTAGGCGATCTCGACCTCCTCGGCCAGCTCGAGCAGCTCGTCCTCGCAGTTCAGCACGGTGAGCTGGCAGCCGTCGCAGCTGGCGAACTTCCACACGGCCAGCGTCGGCCTCGCCGCGTCGGCACCCATCACAGCTCCCGTACGCCGAGCTGCCGCCGGACCGCGTCGAGGGACAGCACCGGGCCGTCGACGCAGAGGAGGTACTCGCGCAGCTGGCAGTGGCCGCACAGGCCCACGCCGCAGCGCATGTTGCGCTCCAGGGACAGCCGCACCCGGCCCGGTGGCACGCCGCGCGCGACCAGCCCCGCGGCGACGAAGCGCATCATCACCTCGGGGCCGCAGACCAGCGCCAGCGTCCGCCCCGGGTCGAACGCGGCGCCCCCGAGCAGCTCGGTGACCAGGCCGACCCGTCCCGTCCAGGAGGTGGCGGCCCGGTCGACGATGACCGCCAGCTCGATGTCCGACCCGGACGCCCAGGCGAGGAGCTCCTCGCCGAAGAGCACGTCGGCCTCGGTCCTGGCCCCGTGCAGCACGTGGACCATGCCGAACCGGTCCCGGGACGCGACCAACTCCAGCACCGCGGCCCGCAGCGGGGCGAGCCCGATGCCGCCGGCGATGACGAGGACGTCACCCCCGGCGCCGTCCGAGACCCCCCAGCCGTGCCCGTAGGGGCCGCGGACCCCGAGCACGTCGCCCTCCCGGGCCGCGCAGAGCGTCCGGGTCACCCCGCCGACGTCACGGATCGTGTGCACCAGCCGGTCCGGCCGGCCCGGGTCACCGCTGATCGAGATCGGCACCTCGCCGACCCCGAACGCCTGCAGCATCGTGAACTGGCCGGGCGCGAACGGCAGGCCCTCGCCGTCGAGCGCCGCGAGCTCGAGCGTCATCGTGTCGTGCGTCTCCCGTCGGGTGGCGAGGACGCGGAACGGCCGGGGCAGCATCGGGTCCGCCGCGGCAGCGACCCGCGCGGCGGCCTCAACCGGCACGGCCGGCCCCGTAGAGGTCGAGCAGCCGCACCCGCGCCGACTGCAGCCGGTGGTACATCACGCCGGCGACCCGCTGCATCAGCGCGTACCCCAGGGCCGGGTCCTCGTCGCACTTCGCGCGCAGGCAGGTGGCGTCCACCGCGACCGCGGACACCTCCTGCACCGCACGGGCGTCGAAGAACCAACGGTACGGCGGGACCAGCCAGGACCAGCCGACCACCCCGCCCTCCTCGACCGTCTCGACCACCATCTCGGCCTGGCCGGGCACGTGCACGTCGAGCGCCACCCGGCCCCGGCGTACGACGAAGAGGCGGTCGGCCGGCTCGCCCTCGTGGAAGAGGTACTCCCCCGCCCGGTAGTGCACGTTGGTCGAGCACCCGACGAGCATGCTCACCGTCGACTCGTCGAGCCCCGCGAAGAACGGGTGCTCGGCCAGGAGGTCCTGGAGCGACCGCACCTCAGCTCCCCTCGTCCGGTCCCGGAGACGGCCGCGGGTCCGCACGGATCGCGGCCACCTCCTCGGTGATGTCGATGCCGACCGGGCACCAGGTGAGGCACCGCCCGCAGCCGACGCAGCCGGAGGTCCCGAACTGGTCGATCCACGACGCGAGCTTGTGGGTCATCCACTGCCGGTAGCGGGACCTCGTGCTGCTGCGGACGCTGCCGCCGTGCAGGTAGGAGAAGTCGGAGGTGAAGCAGGAGTCCCAGACCCGCAAGTGCTCGATCCGCTCCCCCGACAGGGAAGTGTGGTCCTCGGTCGAGGTGCAGAAGCAGGTGGGGCAGACCATCGTGCAGTTGCCGCACGACAGGCACCGGGAGGCGACGTCGTCCCAGCGGGGGTGCTCGGCGTTGTCGTAGAGCAGGGAACGGATGTCCGTGGTGTCCATCGTGCGGCCCATCCGCTGCGTCGACCGCTCGACGACCGCGTCGGCGGCCCGGACCTCACCCGTCCCGGCCGGTCGCGAGGTGAGCTGCGCGAGCACCTCGGCGCCCCGGTCGGTGCCGGCCCGGGCCAGGAAGGTGTGCCCGTCCCCCAGCAGCTCGGTCAGCGCGAGGTCGTAGCCGGCGTCGGCGCGGGGGCCGGTGCCCATGGAGACGCAGAAGCAGGTGCCGCTGGGGTCGGAGCAGGAGACCGTGACCAGGAAGGCGTCCTTGCGGCGGGCTTCGTAGTGCTCGTCGCGGTGGGCCCGTTCCCGCAGCACCCGGTCGTGGACGGCGACGGCGTGCAGGTCGCAGGCGCGGATGCCGAGGACGGCGTACGGCGGGTCGCCCAGTCCGCCGTTGCCCTCGGCGGCGTGGATGGTGAAGCCGCCATCGGGGGCGCGGCTGCCCGCCCAGACGAGCTCGCGGGACGGGAACAGCACGGACTTCCAGCTGATCGCGTCCGCGGCGTACCCGAACAGGGCCTCGTCGTCGCGTCGCCGCAGCCGGTAGCTGCCCGGCTCCTGCGTGTCACCCCAGCCGCGGGGCAGGTCGTCGAGCGAGGCGACACGGCCCGGGACCACGGCTCCCTGGCGGAGGGTCGGGCCGAGGACGGTGTAGCCCCGGCCCGCCAGCAGGTCGATCAGCTCCTGCAGGCCGTGCAGGTCCAGGGTGACCGCGGGCTCCACGCCGGCAGGCTCCGCATTGGTCATGCCGGGCTCCTCTCATCGAGGCTTCCTCGTCAGTCTGGGGAGGCGCAGGGTCGCGTGACAAGGGACCTGTGGCCGGAGTGCGGGCGCCGGTGACGAGGGGTCAGATCCAGGGATCGGTGATCTCGCGCAGCGCCTCGAGGCTGCGGCGCAGCTCGGCGCTCCGCCGCGCGCCGAGGTGCCGTTCCCACTCCGCCTCGATCCGCTGCTGCTCGACGAGCGCCACGGCCACCGCCTCGCGCCCCCGCGGGGTGATCCGGATCAGCCGCGCCCGGCCGTCGCGGGGGTCCGCGACCCGCTCGACGTACCCGGCCCGCTCCAGCTCGTCGACCAGGAAGCCCGCCGCCTGCTTGGTGACCTGGGCCGCCCGGGCCAGCTCGGTCAGCCGGGAGCCGCCGGCGTCGAGCCGCTGGAAGACGCGCGCCTGGGCGAGCGTGATCGGGTGGCCGGCGGCGACCACGGCGGCGAGGACGCGCTGCTCCATGTGCCGGTACGGGATCAGCATCAGCACGCCGACGCTGATCGGGGTGCCCTCGGGTTCGATGATCGTCACGGAAGGCCTCTTGTCAGGGGGTGGCGGCCCGGTCCATTCTAGTCAAAGAACTTGACCAATTTGGGTGGACGCCATGGACGCAGAGAACTGGGACCTGATCCGCACCGAGCGGCTCACCCTGGCCGACCTCCTGGAGAGCCTCGACGACCAGCAGTGGCAGACCCGCTCGTTGTGCACCGAGTGGACCGTGCACGACGTGGCGGCGCACCTGCTGATGACCCCGGCGGGCCAACCCCGGCCCTGGGCGATGACCAAGGCGCTGGTGCGGGCCCGCGGCCACCTGTGGACCGCCGGGCGCGACGTGGCCATCGCCTTCGGACGCCGCCCCCACGCGGAGCTGGTCAGCGGCCTGCGTGCCCACGCCGCCTCCCGGACGAAGCCCGCGTTCGTCGTCGACGCGAACATCCTGCTCGACCTGCTCGTGCACGGTCAGGACATCGCCGTCCCGCTCGGCGTCGTCCGCGAGGTCCCCCCAGCCGCCGCTCGTGCCGGGCTCGACCGCGTCTGGTCGACGGGCTGGCCGTTCCACGCCCGCCGCCGACTCGAGGGGGTGCGGCTGCGCACCGACGACGGTTCGTGGCAGGCCGGCGCCGGCCCGGAGGTCGTCGGTTCGGCGGCCGCGCTGCTGCTGCTCACGACCGGGCGCACCGCCGCCGCCCTGCCCCTGCTCGACGGCCCCGGCCTGCCCGTCCTCCAGCGTCGTCTCGCGCCGACCGGCCGAGGGTGAGGAGCGCCGGCCCGAGCAGCACCTCAGCTCGGGACCACCGGCACTGGCCGCCTCGTCCCGCCCGCGGTGCCGTGGGAGGGACGCGGAAGGGAGCCAGGTCATGAGGGTCCTCACGGTGTACGCACACCACAACCCACGCTCTTTCTGCCACTCCGTCCTGGAGCGGTTCACCGAGGGGCTGACGGACGCCGGCCACACCAGCGAGGTCGTCGACCTGTACGCCATCCGCTTCGACCCCGTGTTCCGTGATCGGGACGTCGGGAGCTACATCGGTGCGGACGTCCCGCCGAGAGTGCTGGAGCACATGGACCTGCACCAGCAGGTCATGGACAGCTGTCACGGACCGCTGCAGCGGTGGCTCGCGGAGCGCGCCCTGCGCGGCAAGTCCCCTGCGGAGATCGCCGGGCTGATCCGGAGCAGGATGCCGAAGGACGTGAAGGCCCAGCAGGAGAAGGTCGCCGCCGCCGACGCGCTCGCCTTCATCGCGCCCGTGCACTACTGCAACCTCCCGGCGATCATGCGCGGCTGGATCGAGCGCGTGTTCACCTACGGGTTCGCGTTCGGGCTCACCGAGGCGGCCTGGAACGGGGACGTCGAGGGCCGGCAGCCTCTCCTGCACCATCGACGGGCTCTCATCATGACCTCCACGCTGTTCGACGAGGCCGCCTATGACGACGGCATCCGGGACGCGATGGGCAAGGTCATCTCGGACTGGGGCTTCCGCTACCCCGGCATCGCGGACGTCGAGCACGTCTACTTCTACGCCGCCTCGTTGGCGACACCCGAGACCATCAAGGGCTTCCTCGAGCGGGCCTACGACCTCGGTCGACACTTCGAGCGTCCCACCACGGACCCGGCAGCACCGGCACCCGCCTCGCCATGACCCCGGAAGCCGGTTCGTCCGGCACGGCCGGCGCCACGTTCCTCGCCTTCGTCGAACCCGTGCCGGGCAGGCTGTACCCGCTGGTCGCGACGCTGCAGGAGCTCCAGCGCCGCGGGCACCGGGTCATCGTCCGGACGGGCCCGGCCGAGGTCGACCTGCTCCGCTCGGTCGGCATCGAGGCCGAGGTCCTCGCCCAGGAGCTCGCCGCGTTCAACCCGACGGACTGGCAGGCTCGCACCCGGTTCGGGGCACTGCTGCGCGCCCTCGACGAGTTCGGGGCCCGCGCCCGCCCCCAGGTCGCGGATCTCGGCGCGGCCATCCACGCGCACCAGCCGGACGTCGTCATCCTCGACGAGACCTCCTGGGGTGCCGCTGCGGCAGCGGAGCACTCCGGGCGGCCATGGGCGTTCTCGGTGCCCTCCCCGGTCCCCCTCGGATCCCCCGGCGTACCGCCGTTCGGGCTGGGGATGCGCCCCCGCGACGACCTCGTCGGGCGCGTCCGCGACCGCGTGGTCCGGCCGCTCACCGTCGGCACGCTGGCGCGTGTCATCGCCCGGCACGTCAACCCGCTCCGCGTGGAGCTCGGCCTCAGGCCGTTGCACCGGCTCGACGAGTTCTACCTCGCCGCGGACCTGCTCCTGAACTACACCGCGGAACCGTTCGACTACCCGCGCACCGACTGGCCGACCAAGGTCCGGCGGGTCGGGCCCGGCCTGTGGGAACCGCCCTCCACCGCGCCACCGTGGCTCGACGAGCTCGGTCGGCCGATCGTGCTGGTCACCTGCTCGACCGCGTTCCAGAACGACGTACGCCTCGCCGAGGCAGCGTGCGTCGCGTTCGCGCACGAACCCTTCGACGTGGTGCTGACCACCGGCGAGGTCGACGTGTCCGCAGCCACCGTCCCCGCGAACGTCCGGGTCGAACGGTTCGTGCCGCACTCGGCGGTGCTCGACCGGGCGGTCTGCGTGGTCTGTCACGCGGGCATGGGCATCACCCAGAAGGCCCTCGCGCACGGCGTTCCCGTGGTCGCCGTCCCTTCGGACGGGACCAGCCCGAGGTCGCGCGTCGCGTCGAGGTCGCCGGCGCGGGGGTCCGGCTGCCCGTCCGGAAGCTGGACGCGGAACGGTTGCGCAGGGCCGTGCACGACGCCCTCGCGCTGCGCCCCGGCGCCGAGCGGATCGCGGCCGCGTTCCGGGCCGCGGGTGGTGCCCCGGCGGCCGCCGACGCACTCGAAGTGCTGACGGCCGCGCGAGCTGCCGGCGGCTGAAAGGCGGAGACGGATCACGGCTCCGTCCGGCGTCCCGAATCGAGTCAGGTGCCGCCGAACGGG
Organism: Nocardioides koreensis; assembly: GCF_039531775.1. Taxonomy (NCBI): domain Bacteria; kingdom Bacillati; phylum Actinomycetota; class Actinomycetes; order Propionibacteriales; family Nocardioidaceae; genus Nocardioides; species Nocardioides koreensis. The sequence goes on from NZ_BAAAQR010000005.1 coordinate 69,926, forward strand.
TAAGCAGGAGGCGTGAGCTACGACGCGACCGACCACTTCGTGCACGTCCGGGGCGCCACCGAGCACAACCTGAGGAACGTCGACGTCGACATCCCCCGGGACGCGATGGTCGCCTTCACCGGGGTGTCGGGCTCCGGCAAGTCCTCGCTCGCGTTCGGCACGCTGTACGCCGAGGCGCAGCGTCGCTACTTCGAGTCGGTGGCGCCGTACGCCCGCCGGCTGTTGCAGCAGGTCGGCGCTCCGCACGTGCAGGAGATCACCGGCCTGCCGCCGGCGGTGGCCCTGCAGCAGCGGCGCGGGGCGCCCAGCTCCCGGTCGACGGTCGGCACCATCACCACGCTGTCCAACCTGCTGCGGATGCTCTACTCCCGCGCCGGGACCTACCCGTCCGGGGCCGCCCGGCTCGAGGCCGAGGCGTTCTCGCCCAACACCGCGGCCGGCGCCTGCCCCCGGTGCCACGGGCTGGGGGTCGTGCACGACGTGACCGAGGAGCTGCTCGTCCCGGACCCGTCGCTCAGCATCCGCGACGGCGCGATCGCCGCCTGGCCCGGCGCCTGGCAGGGCGCCAACCTGCGCAGCGTCGTGAGCGGGCTGGGGATCGACATCGACAAGCCGTGGCGCCGGCTCAGGAAGTCGGACCGGGACTGGTTGCTCTACACCGACGAGCAGCCCTCCGTCCTGGTCGAGCCCGAGCGGGACCGCGTCGACCACGGCTACTACGGCACGTTCTGGAGCGCCCGCAAGCACGTCATGCACGTCCTCGCCGACTCCAGGAGCGACCGGATGCGCGAGCGGGCGCTGCGCTTCGTCCGGAGCGTGCCCTGCCCCGCGTGCCAGGGCAGCGGACTCCGGCCGGAGGCGCTGGCGGTGTCCTTCGCGGGCCACTCCATCGCCGAGGTCAACGCGATGTCGCTCCTCGACCTCGTGACGCTGCTGCGGCCGGTCGCGGAGCTGGCCGGGGCCGGAGCAGCCACCTCGTCCGCCCGGTCCGGGGAGGCGACCGAGGTCGCGGTCCGGATCTGCGGCGACCTGGTCGCGCGGGTCGCGGTGCTCCTCGACCTAGGCCTGGGCTACCTCAGCCTCGCCCGCAGCTCGACCACCCTGTCGCCCGGCGAGGCCCAGCGCCTGAGGATCGCCACCCAGCTCCGGTCGGGGCTCTTCGGAGTGGTCTACGTGCTCGACGAGCCCTCCGCCGGCCTGCACCCGGCCGACGCGGAGCCGCTGCTGGACGTGCTGGACCGGCTGAAGGCCTCGGGCAACTCGCTGTTCGTCGTGGAGCACGACATGGACGTCGTACGACGGGCCGACTGGGTCGTGGACATCGGCCCGGGCGCGGGCGAGGGCGGCGGGCGCGTGCTGTACTCCGGGCCGGTCCCCGGCCTCGAGGAGGTCGAGGAGTCGGCCACCAGCAGCCACCTCTTCGGCCGCACCCGACCGCTCGACCGGAGCCCGCGGCCACCGCAGGGCTGGCTGCACCTGCGCGGCGTCTCCCGCCACAACCTGCACGACGTGTCCGTCGACGTGCCGCTCTGCGTGCTGACGGCGGTGACCGGGGTCTCCGGCTCCGGGAAGTCCACGCTGGTCACGCAGGTGCTCGCCGAGGTGGTGCGCAGCCACCTCGGGCTGGCTCCCGAGGAGCCCGGTGAGGCGGAGCTCGAGGTCGACGTCCAGGACGCGTCGGGGCTCGAGGCCTTCGACCGGCTGGTGCTGGTCGACCAGCGACCGATCGGCCGCACCCCGCGGTCCAACCTGGCGACGTACACCGGGATGTTCGACGCGGTGCGCAAGTTGTACGCGGCGACCGACGAGGCACGGGCGCGTGGTTACTCGGCGGGGCGGTTCTCCTTCAACGTCGCCGAGGGCCGGTGCGAGACCTGCCAGGGCGAGGGGTTCGTCGCCGTCGAGCTGCTGTTCCTACCCGGGACCTATGCGCCCTGCCCGACCTGCCACGGTGCGAGGTACAACGCCGAGACGCTCGAGGTGGCCTACCGCGGGGCCGACATCGCGGAGGTGCTGGCGATGTCGGTCGACGAGGCCGCCAAGTTCCTCGCCGACGTCCCGGCTGCCTCCCGGAGCCTCGAGACGCTCCGGGACGTGGGGCTGGGATATCTGCGGCTCGGCCAGCCGGCGACCGAGCTCAGCGGCGGGGAGGCCCAGCGGATCAAGCTGGCCACCGAGCTGCAGCGGGCCCGCCGCGGCCACGCGCTCTACCTGCTCGACGAGCCCACGGCCGGGCTGCACCCCGCGGACATCAGGCTGCTGCTGCACCAGCTGCACCGGCTCGTCGACGCCGGCAACACGGTCGTCCTGGTCGAGCACGACCTCGACACGATCGCCACCGCCGACTGGGTCATCGACCTCGGACCCGCCGGAGGCGACGCGGGCGGCCGGGTGGTCGCCACCGGCTCGCCCGCCGAGCTCGTCGAAGCCCCGGACAGCGCCACCGCGCCCTACCTCGCCCGGCGGCTCGCCCGCCCCTGAGCAGCTCGGCCGACCGGCCAGGGTGGCCCCGACGAGGCGGATCTCAGGGGAAGTCGGGCGGCGGGGGCCCCGGTGACACGCGGCCCTGCAGGAGCGCGTCGACCGACGCGGCCAGCTGCTCCAGGCCCCAGGCCAGGTCGGCGTCGCTGATGACCAGCGGCGGTGAGACCCGGATGGACGACCCGTGGGTGTCCTTGGCCAGGACTCCGCGGGACGCCAGAGCCTCGCACAGCTGTCGTCCGCTGCCGAGCGCGGGCTCGAGGTCGACGCCCGCCCACGACCCGCGGACGCGGACCGCCTCCACCCCGTGGCCGACCAACGCAGCGAGTCCGGACCGCAGCGCGGCCTCGTGACCGGCCGCGAGGCACTGGGGCTCACCGGTCGCCAGGAGCCGGACCACCTCACGGCCGACCGCGACGGCGAGCGGGTTCCCGCCGAACGTGCTGCCGTGGCTACCGGGGGTGAACACGCCGAGGACGTCGCGATCCGCGACGACCGCCGACAGCGGGACGATGCCGCCGCCGAGCGCCTTCCCGAGGACGTACACGTCCGGCGTGACGCCCTCGTGGTCGCACGCGAAGGTGCGCCCGGTCCGCCCGAGCCCGGACTGGATCTCGTCCGCGATCATCAGCAGGCCGCGGGCGTCGCACAGGTGGCGTACGTCGGTGAGATAGCCCTCGGGCGGGAGGATCACGCCGGCCTCCCCCTGGACGGGCTCGAGCAGGACGGCCACGGTGCTGTCGTCCACCGCGTCGGCCAGCGCCGCGACGTCGCCGTAGGGGACCGTGCGGAAGCCGGGCGTGTAGGGGCCGTATCCGGACCTGGCCGTCTCGTCGTCGGAGAAGCTCACGATGCTGATGGTCCGACCGTGGAAGTTGCCCTCCATGACGATCACGGTCGCCTGGTCCCGGGGCACGCCCTTCACCTCGTAGCCCCAGCGGCGGGCCGCCTTGAGGGCGGTCTCGACGGCCTCGGCGCCGGTGTTCATGGGCAGCACCATCTCCTTGCCGGCCAGCGCCGCCAGCTCGGCGCAGAACGGCCCGAGCAGGTCGTGGTGGAAGGCGCGGCTGGTCAACGTGATCCGCTCGAGCTGACGCCGTGCGGCCTCGACCAGCGCCGGGTGCCGGTGCCCGAAGTTCAGGGCGGAGTACCCGGCCAGGAAGTCCAGGTACCGATGCCCCTCGTCGTCCCACACCCAGGCTCCCTCGCCGTGGGACACCATCACCGGAAGGGGGGCGTAGTTGTGCGCGCCGTGGGCGAGCTCCAGCTGGATCGGGGTCATCGGGTCTCCTTCCGCCGCCGTCCCACGCGGCGGGCCCGCAGCACCGTGTCGTGCAGGGTGACCGGGTGGCCGTCGGGGTGGTGACCGGGCCGGGGCCGCGCCTCGGCGGTGACGACCTCCCACGACCCCGGTCCGCCGCGCAGGTCGTCGGCGAGCTCCTCGGCGGTGAAGAACAGCTCCGGGTGAGGCGGGCGGGGGACCACCCCCAGGTCACTGGGGTGGTGGGCGGCGACCAGGAACGTCCCACCCGGCGCCACGGCCGCGGCGAGCCCGGCGTACACCTCACGACGGTCGGCGGTGTCGAGGTGCACGAAGGCGACGCTCACCAGGTCGAACGCCTCCGCGGGAGGCGTCCACGCCAGCAGGTCGCGGTGCTCCCACGTGGTCCGCGCGTCCAGTCCGGTCTCCCGCGCCCGAGCGGCCGCCCGGCCGAGGGCGACCCGGGAGACGTCGACGCCGACCACGTCCCAGCCCTGCTCGGCGAGCCACAGCGCGTCGCCACCCTCGCCGCAGCCGACGTCCAGGGCCCGGCCCACGGGCAGCCCGACGACCTCGTCGCGGACCACCGCGTTCACGTGTCCGCTCCACAGCGCGGTGGACGACCCGTACCTGTCGTCCCAGAACGCCGCGTCCCAGCGCGGCGCCTCGTCCGGGTCGGACGCCTGGCTGTGCGTGTGCTCGTGCGTCATGCCGCTCCTTCGGTCGATCGGTTGTCTCGTCAGCCGGACCGGGCCGTGAGGCGCCGGAACGCGTCGGCGAAGCCGTCGACGATCTGCTCGTGCTCGGGCACCAGCACGGCGTCGGCGGCGATGCCGACGAACACCTTGCCGTCGTAGCTGTAGATCGTGAAGCTCATGACCTGGTCGGCGGTGAGCGGCGCCCAGCCCATCATCCCCTCGACCTTCTCCCCCGCCACGTACAGCGCCATCGGGGGACCGGGCACGTTGGTCAGCACGCCGACGGCGCGGTTCGCGAGCAGGTCGATCGTGGCCCGGTAGAGCCTCTTGCTCATCCGGGAGATGGCCGCCTGGACACCGAAGTCGACGATGGCCTCGTGACCGCTCTTGATCCGGCCCATCCGGCGCCGGACCACCTCGAGCGTGCGCAGCGGGTCCTCGATGTCCGTGGGCAGCTCGAGCTGCACGAGCGCGAAGCTGTTGCCGAGCACGAGCGGCAGGTCGGGGTCGAACGGCTTCAGGTTGACCGGGACGTCCCAGGTCACGCTGTCGCAGGCGACGTGGTGCGTGTGCAGGTAGGCGCGCAGCGACTCGGCCACGCAGGTGACGAGCACGTCGTTCACGGTGGCGGCGTTGGCGTGCGCCACGGCCTTCACCTCGTCGAGGGGCAGCGGCGGTGACCAGGCGATCGCCTTGTGCGCGCCGACGGTGCCCGTCCACCCGGTGGTGTCGTTGCGCGTGCCGAGGACGAGCTTGCGGGCGGTGTCCATGTCCCCCGGCAGGGCGGAGAGCAGCGACCCGGACAGCGTCACGACGCTGTGGGCAGCCCCGACCGGGTTCGTCACCGCGCCCCGGGCCAGGCGCAGCGACCTGCTCGCCACGCTCGTCCCCTGCGACCGCGCCGGGCCGGCCGGCGAGGGGTGGTCCTGCCGGCGTTCCATCCGCTCGCCGGCGACGGCACCGTCGGGCGTGGCGTCGAAGACGCTCAGGGCCAGCTGCACCATGCGGATGCCGTCGGCGATGGCATGGTGCCCACGGAACAGCACGGCGCTGCCGCCGTGGAAACCGTCCACGAGGACGGCCCTCCACAGGGGCTCGCGCCGGTCGAGCGGCACGGTGCGCTGCGAGGCGATCAGGTCCTGCAGCTCGGCGTCGCCGCCGGGCTCGGGCAGCACCACCTGCTCGTACCGCGCCTCGAGGTCGGCGTCCGGCTGCTCCTCCCAGTACCAGGCCCCGTCCTCGCCGCGGACCACCACGCTGCGGAAGACGGGGTAGCGGTCCCAGAGCCGTTCCCGGGCCACGTCCCGGTAGCGGTCCCAGTCGATGGGGGCGGCCGTCCAGAAGAGGCTGTCGACCACCATCAGGTTGCCGGGCTTGTCCATCTCCAGCCACAGCGCGTCCTGCACGCCCAGCTTCTGCCGTTCACCCATGACCGCTCGCTCACGCCGTAGTGGATGCCTCATGTTCGACAACGCGCCACCCGTCCGGCAGGGGCGAACGTCACGAGCCGACGGGCGCGAGGATGCTGGAGCCACCTGACTCGACACCCCGACGACCCCGGAGACCCATGTCCTACTTCAAGCGGACCGGCGAGCACACCTTCCACGCGACCGAGCACGTCAGCGGAGCGTGGGACCCGGACTTCCAGCACATCGCCCCCGCCCTCGGCCTCCTCGTGCACGCCGTCGAGGGCGACCGGGACCGGCGCCGCGGCGACGGCCTCGTCCTCGGACGGCTGTCCTACGACATCCTCGGCACGGTCCCCGTGGACGGGTTCGAGATCAGGGTCGACGTCGTGCGTCCGGGCCGCACCATCGAGCTCGTCGAGGCGCGGTTGAGCCACCACGGCCGGGACGCCGTGCTCCTGCGGGCCTGGCTCCTGCAGGCCCGGGACACCACCCACCTCGGATCCAGCCTCCTGCCCCCGATCGCGCCGCCCGCGGAGATGACGTCGTGGGACCCCACGACCGTGTGGCCGGGCGGCTTCATCGCCTCGGCCGAGGTCCGGCGCGACCAGGTCGAGCCCGGGCGCGCGTCGTTCTGGGTCCGCACCGACGTGCCACTCCTCGAGGACGAGGAGGCGAGCGCCCTCGCCGGCGCCGCGGGCCTCTTCGACATCGCCAACGGCATGACCGTGCTGGCGTGCCCCCAGGACGTCGCCTTCCCGAACATCGACCTGACCGCCCACCTGTTCGCCGAGCCACGGGGCGGCTGGCTCGGCTTCGACACGACGGTCTCCTTCGGCCCCGGAGGGCTCGGCCTCACCAGCAGCGTCCTCCACGACGTCGGTGGACCCATCGGGACCCTGTCGCAGGCCCTGACGGTCCGTCCCGGCTGACCGTCCGGTGGGCGGCGCTACCTGCGGTCCCGGATCGCACCGCCGTGGACGGTCAGAGCCAGGACGATGAGGACGTCCAGGCCGATCACCAGGGCCGACCAGAAGGGGTACGCCGCGAGGAAGCCGAAGTTGACGATCGCGCTGGTGCAGGCGATGACCGTGCCCACGACGCGCGCCCACATCGTCCCGGCGAGCAGGAAGGCACCGGTGAGGACCGCCAGGGCGCCGACGAGGACGAGCACCCAGCCCCACGTCGTGAAGCTGACGTCCACGGCCAGGTCGGCCGTGCGGCCCGGGTAGTAGTCGTCGCGGACCAGGGCGACGATGCCCTGGACGAGGTGGAACGAGCCGGCCAGCATCAGCATCAGGGCCGCGAACGTCATCCAGCCGGCCCAACCGGTGTAGTCGGAGGCCATGGCCTGCGGGCTCCGGGCGGGGCGCGGGGCGTGGGCGGACTGGGCCAGCTGGGCCGCCTGCCTCTGGGTCGCGTAGTCGGTCATCGGCCTGCCTCCCGGTTCGGACCTGGTGCGACTCAGCCTGTGCCCGACCCCTGCCGGCCGCATCACCCGGCGCGGACGACCTGCGCCGCGCCCGTCCCGGACGGAGGCCGCGCTAGTCGGCCGCCGGCCGCTCGAAGATCAGCTCGTAGAACCGTGAGGCACCGAACGCAGCCACACCCGGGGCGAAGATCTGCACGAGTCGCCAGCCGTCGCGCGCGTGCTGGTGCACGACGTCCTGGTAGACCTCGGCCTTCCGCGCCTGGTCGGCGACCCCGAAGACCGCCGAGGCGCGGGTCTCCCCGAGCCGCACGAACTCGTACTCGTAGGTGGTCATGACTGATCCCCCTTCACGGGTCGCCGATCTTCATGCTGGGTCGCGAGGTCGGCACCGCGACAAGGGGCATTCGTCCCGCGTGGGCCGCCGGCAGCCGTCAGCCGGCCCGGCAGACCTGCACAGAACCTTCACGAGTCGTCCCCCACTCCCGACCACTCCGGCTCCTAGGCTCGCGCCATGCCAGTCAGCGCAGCGACCTCCAGGATCCTCGTCGTCGAGGACGACCCGGTGATCAACCAGGCGGTCACCGACCGGCTGCAGGGCTCGGGGTACGACGTCGTCCAGGCGTGGGACGGGCCGGCCGCGGTCACGCTGTGCGCGGACGCCGCGCCGGACCTGGTCGTCCTGGACGTGATGCTTCCCGGGTTCGACGGCCACGAGGTGTGCCGGCGGATCCAGGCCGAGCGTCCGGTCCCGGTGCTCATGCTGACGGCACGCGACGACGAGGCAGACCTGCTGGTGGGGCTCGGCGTCGGCGCCGACGACTACCTCACCAAGCCGTTCCGGATGCGGGAGCTGGTGGCCCGGGTCGCCGCGCTCCTGCGGCGGGTCGAGCGGGCCCGGGAAATGGCCGCCCACTCCCCCACCGACCTGGGCGACCTGCGGGTCGAGGCGGCCTCTCGCCGGGTCTGGGTCACCGACGCGGAGGTGCACCTGACCCCGACCGAGTTCGACCTGCTCCTGTGCCTGGCCGGCACCCCGGGCACCGTCTGGACCCGCGACAACCTCTACGCCGAGGTCTGGGGGTGGCCGGGCGCCTCCGGGACCCGGACCGTCGACAGCCACGTCAAGGCGCTGCGCGCCAAGATCGGTGCCGACCGGGTGCGCACCGTGCACGGCGTCGGCTACGCGCTCGAGCCGGGGAGCACCACGTGAGCAGCCCGTTGCTGGACCAGGTCACCTCTGTCAAGGTCAAGCTCGGGCTGCTCGTCGCGGCCAGCGTCACGGTGGCCTCGGTCGTCGCCGCGATCGGCGCCGGCGGCGGGGTGCCGTTCTGGCTCAGCGTCCCGGTCACCGTGGCCCTGGCCCTCGGGGTGACCCAGCTGCTGGCCGTGGGGATGACCTCGCCCCTGCGCGAGATGACTGCCGCGGCCCGCCGGATGGCCCGGGGCGACTACTCCGGCCGGGTGACCGCGACCTCGAGCGACGAGGTGGGCGAGCTGGCCCGGGCCTTCAACCGGATGGCCGAGGAGCTGGCCGCCGTCGACCGCCAGCGCCGCGAGCTGGTGGCGAACGTGAGCCACGAGCTCCGCACGCCGCTCGCGGCCCTGTGCGCCGTGCTCGAGAACCTCGTCGACGGGGTCGCCGAACCGGATCCCGGGACCCTGCGGACGGCGCTCGCCCAGGCAGAACGACTCGCCGCCCTTGCCGGCGACCTGCTCGACCTCGCCCGGGTGGACGCCGGCAAGGCGCCGTTGTCCACCACACGGGTGCCGGTCCCGGAGCTGCTGGAGCGCGCCGTGGCCGAGGCCCGCGTGGCCGGTCGTGAGGTGCGGTACGACGTCCGCGTCACGCCCCCCGGGCTCACGGTCGCGGCCGACCCGGCGCGGCTCCACCAGCTGGTCGCCAACCTGCTCGACAACGCCTCCCGCCACAGCCCCGCCAACGGGCTCGTCCGGATCACCGCGCACGACACGGCGACGGGCTGGCGGCTGGAGGTCGCCGACGAGGGGCCCGGCATCCCCGCCCCCGACCGGGACCACGTCTTCGAGCGGTTCGGGACGCTGTCCGAGGCCGACGGCGGCGGCGGCACCGGCCTGGGCCTCGCGATCGCCCGCTGGGTGACGGACCTCCACGGCGGCAGCATCCACGTCGTCGAGCCCGATCCGGGCGCCTCCGGCGCCCGGATCCGCGTCGAGCTCCCGCAGGAGCCACGGCAGCACACCGACGTACCCCGGAGCCCCCAGGAGCCAGTCATGACGAACCCGGTCCCCACCTCCGCCGTACCGGCTCACGCGGCGACGCCGTCCACCGAGCCCGAGCCCGCGATGGACGCGCTGTTCGGCAGGTTCTGGCCGGACGCCGGCGTTCCCGGAAACGCGCGGGCGGTGCTGTACAGCCTCGGGGTGGGCCTGCTGGCCGGAGTCGTGCTGCCCTTCCGGGACCTCGGGCTCGGCACGTTCGCGGTGCTCATGGCGGCCGGAGGCGTGACCCTCGCCTCCAGCGCCCACCGCCGGTCCCCCTTCACCCTCGCCTGTGCCGCGCTGTGCGCCCTCCTGGCGGCCACCGTGGTCGTCCGCGACGCCGACTGGATCGTGGTCCTGTGCCTCCTGGCGGGTGGTGCGGTCTGCGTGGCCGGGCTCGTGAACGGCCGCACCCTGCCCGCCTTCGTGCTGGCCGGGATCGCCTGGCCGCTCGCCGGGCTGCGCGGGTTGCCGTGGCTGGCTCGCTCCGCGCGCGCCACGACCGGTCTCGGGAGCAGCGCCGCGGCGCTGCGCACCGCGATCTGGTCGCTGCTCGGGGTGGTCGTCTTCGGGCTGCTGTTCGCCTCCGCCGACGCGGTCTTCGCGGAGTGGGCCGGCGCGGTCGTCCCGGATCTGCGGCTCGACTCGTTCGTGCTGCGGGCGTTCCTCACCGTCGCGGTGGGCGGCGTGGTGCTGGCGGCGACGTACCTCGCCCTGAACCCGCCCGTCGTCGAGCCGACCGCGGGACCGCCGCGGCCCGTCGCGCACCGCTACGAGTGGCTGGCCCCGGTGCTCCTGGTCGACGGCGTCTTCCTGGTGTTCCTGGCCGCGCAGGCGACCGTGATCTTCGGCGGTCACGACTACCTCGAGCGCACCACGGGGCTCACCTACGCCGAGTACGTCCACCAGGGGTTCGGCCAGCTCACGGTCGCCACGGCCCTCACCCTGCTCGTGGTGTGGGCGGCCGCGCGCAAGGCTCCGCGCGCGACGGGCGCGGACCGGGTCTGGCTGCGTGGGTCGCTCGGCCTGCTCTGCGTGCTGACCCTGGTCGTGGTCGTGTCCGCGCTGTACCGGATGCACGTCTACCAGGAGGCCTACGGCTTCACCCGGCTGCGCCTGCTGGTCGACGTGTTCGAGAGCTGGTTGGGGCTGCTGGTGCTCGGGGTGCTCGCGGCGGGGCTGCCGCTGCGGGCGGCCTGGCTGCCGCGCACCGCCCTGCTCAGCGGCGCCGGACTCCTGCTCGCGCTGGCCGCGGTCAACCCGGACGCCTGGATCGCGCAGCACAACCTGGACCGGTACGACGCGACCGGCAAGGTCGACTGGTCCTACCTCCAGGGGCTCTCCGCGGACGCGGTGCCCGTGCTCGCCAGCCTGCCGGACGACGTGGTCGGGTGCGCGCTGGCGGGGCACGAGCCCGGCACCGACGACTGGCTGGAGCTCAACCTCGGGAGGCATCGCGCCGAGACCGTGATGCGGGGCGTGTCCGGGGTCGAATCGGGGCAATCCGAAAAAAGATGTTTCGAGGCCGGTTTGCTGGGTAGGTAGGTGTCGGGAGAAGACGGGGGCATGAGGAGTTGGAGGGCTCTTTTGTCAACGTACTACCCGACGGCTGACGCCGCCGGCCACCGGTTGCACGCTTGGTCCGTCTTCGGGCCACCCGTCGACAGATGCGAGGGGTTGGTCGGTCGGGACGGATAGCCACGATGGATACAGCTGCCCTGCAACGCAGTTGGGACCAGGTGACGAGGCACGGGCACGACGTTGCCCTGCACTTCTACTCGCACCTCTTCGTGTCCCACCCCGAGGTACGACCGATGTTCCCGCTCGCCATGTCGCACCAGCGGGACAAGTTCGTGAGCGTGCTCGGACGCGTCGTCAGCCACGTCGACCAGCTCGAGAACGATGCGAGCTACCTGGCTCATCTCGGTCGTGACCACCGCAAGTACGCGGTCATCATGGAGCACTACAACGCGGTCGGCGCCTCGCTGTTCGCGACCCTGAGACACTTCCTCGGAGACCAGTGGGACGAGAACCTCGCCGCGGACTGGGCCGCGGCGTACCAGGTGATCGCGAGGATCATGTTCGAGGCGGCCGACACGGCCGCCGAGACCAGCCCGGACTGGTGGGACGCCGACGTGGTGTCGGTCGAGCGCCGGATGATGGACCTGACGCTGGTCCGGGTCCAGCCCCGACGCGAGCTGCCCTACCTGCCCGGCCAGTCGGTGTCCATGGAGATCCCGCAGCGCCCCCGGATGTGGCGCTACTTCAGCCCTGCCAACGCCCCGCGCCGGGACGGATCGATCGACCTCCAGGTCCAGCAGATCGACGGCGGGCAGGTGAGCACGGCCCTGGTCCGGACCCTGAAGGCCGGCGACACGGTGAAGCTCGGAGCGCCGGTCGGCGACCGCCTGACGCGCAAGGACCACGACACCACCGACCTGCTCATGGTCGCGGGAGGAACGGGCCTGGCTCCGCTGCGGGCCGTCCTCGAGCAGACCGACCGTGAGTGGCAGCGGTACGGCGCCGCCCCGCGCGTGCACCTGCTCCACGGGGTGCGGATGCCCTGGCACCTGCACGACCGCGCACGCCTGCGGGACCTGGCGAACGACCGCCCCTGGTTCGACTACACCGAGGTCGTCTCGGACGACCCGTCCTACCCGGGCACCCGCGGGAAGGTCGGCACGATCGCGGCGCGGCAGGACCTGATGGGCCGCACGGCCATGGTCTGCGGCGGTCCGCAGATGGTCGCGCACACCCTCGAGCAGCTGACCGCCGCGGGCATGGCCCCCGAGAACATCAAGTACGAGCACTTCTACTACGCGGCCGCGAGTGAGCACAGCCCGCAGGCCGTCCTCAGCAGGTCGGGAGACAACCAGTGACGAACAACGTGAAGTACCGATCGCCCGCGTCCATCCGCAACGAGGACTTCCCGCGGCGGATGCGAGGACTCGACGCGGACCAGGTCTACGAGTACCTCGACCTCCTCGCCGACCAGGTGGAGGCCGCGGACGGCGAGCGACGCGCGATGCGTGAGGAGAACGAGCGCCTACAGGCCGAGCTGCAGCGGCTGCGCTCGGAGATGGCCGAGCTCGAGGGCGCGGGCGACCGCGTCAACGGGCAGGTCGTGGAGCTGCTCAGCCAGGCGCAGCTGGTGGCCGAGGAGATGGTCGAGGACGTCAGCCGGGACGCCCGGGACAGGCTGGGTCAGGCACGCGAGCAGGAGCGCAAGATCCTCGAGGAGGCCATGGAGACCGCGGAGCGGACCCGCCGGGACGCGGAGGCCCTGATCCGGTGGACCGCACCGGGCGCCGGGGGCGGCTCGGGCGACGGCACGCGCGGGCACGAGGCCGGTCGGCACTCGGCTCCCGACGTCGCCGCGGCGGCCGCCGAGCTCGAGCAGGTCCGGTCCTTCGCGCGCGCGGCCCAGGCGCAGATGCAGTCGATCATGGAGTCGTTCTCCTCCGAGGTGGGTCGGCTCGGGGCCCCTCCGCAGATGAGCGAGTCCGGCCTCTCGGTGGCCCACCAGAACGGCTCCGGCGCCTACGACGTGAAGGGGCACGGGGAGCCACGGAGGAACGCCCGGGACCCCTGGGCCTGACCGGTGCGGAAGCCCAGCCGCCGCCGAGCATCCGAGCTCAGGGCGGCAACGACCACGCGCGCCCGGAGCCGGCGTACGGCGACCCTCGCCTCGGTGCTCGCCCTGGCGGTCGCGGTCGTCGCGGGAGTCGCCTGGAGCCGGGTCGGCGGCGTGGAGCCGACCGGGCGGACGACGTACGTCACCGTGTCCATGACCCACATGCGCTACTCACAGCCGACCATCGAGGTCCCGGCCGGCAACCGGCTCGTGATCAGCCTGCGCAACGACGACGAGGACATGGTCCACGACCTGGTCCTGGAGACCGGTGAGAAGAGTGGCCGGCTCGGGCCGGGCGAGTCGACCCGGATGGACGTGGGGGTCGTCGAGCACGACGTCGCGGGGTGGTGCTCGATCTCGGGCCACCGGCAGATGGGAATGACCCTGGACATCGTGGCGACCGGGTCCGATGCCGAGCCGGCTTCCGGTGACTCGACGACGACGTCGGAGGGCGACGCCGCGGACGACCTGGACCTGCTGGGTGATCCCGGGTCCGACGTCACGCCGTACGACGCCGCGCTGCCGCGGCTGCACCAGCTCGACAAGGGCGAGGTGCACCGGATGGACCTGACCATCTCCGAGGAGGAGAAGGAGGTGGCACCCGGGGTCCGGCAGAAGGTGTGGACCTTCGGCGGCTCCGCGCCCGGACCCGTCCTGCACGGCGAGGTCGGCGACACCTTCGTGGTCACGGTGACCAACAAGGGCAGCGAGGCGCACGGGATCGACTTCCATGCCGGTTCGCTCGCCCCCGACGAGGTGATGCGCCCCATCCCGCCGGGCGAGTCACTGGTCTACCGCTTCACCGCCACCCGGGCGGGGATCTGGATGTACCACTGCTCGTCGATGCCGATGTCGGTCCACATCGCCAACGGCATGTTCGGCGCCGTGGTGATCGAGCCCCCCGACCTGCCGGAGGTGGACCGCAGCTACGTCCTGGTCCAGTCGGAGCAGTACTTCGGCCCCCAGGACGGGAGCGCCGACCCGGAGAAGGTGGCGGGCGAGCAGCCCGACACGGTGGTCTTCAACGGCTACCCCAACCAGTACGACCACAGCCCGCTGCGGGCGAGGGTCGGTGAGCGGGTCCGGATGTGGGTGCTCGATGCCGGCCCGAGCCGCGGCACCGCCTTCCACGTCGTCGGCACCCAGTTCGACACGGTCTACTCCGAGGGCTCCTACCTGCTGGACCACGGCGACGGCGGCAGCCAGGCCCTTGCCCTGGCGCCCGCGCAGGGCGGCTTCGTGGAGATGACCTTCCCGGAGCCGGGGCACTACCCGTTCGTCTCGCACGTGATGATCGACGCCGAGCGCGGCGCGCACGGGCTCTTCGCGGTCACCAGGTAGCAGCGCCGCCGAAGCGCGACACGGGTCGGTCCGGCGAGCGAGGATGGGCGCATGACGCCCGTCGACACGACGTCCCTGCGCGCCGAGCTCGCGGCCCGGCTGTCGCTGCTCTACGGCGCCGAGGTGCCGGCGTACACCACGCTGGTCGAGGTCTCCCACGAGGTGAACCGTCGCGTCCTCGAGCGCGACGGCGCGGCGGCCGAGCGGCTCGGCAGCATCGAGCGGGTCACCGCCGAACGGCACGGCGCGATCCGCGTCGGAAGTCCCGAGGAGATGGCCCAGGTCGCCCGCGTCTTCGGGGCGCTGGGGATGCGACCCACCGGCTTCTACGACCTGCGGGACGCGCACCCGCAGCCGATCCCGGTGGTCTCGACCGCGTTCCGGCCGATCGACCGCGACGAGCTGGCCCGGAACCCGTTCCGGATCTTCACCTCGATGCTGGTGCCGGAGGACCGCCGGTTCTTCGACGCCGATCTGGAGCAGCGGCTGAAGGCGTTCATCGGCGCCCGTCGACTGTTCCCGGACGAGCTCCTGGAGCTCGCCGACAGGGCGGAGGCCGGAGGAGGCCTGGATCGGCCCGACGCGGACCGGTTCCTCGACCTCGCCTCCGGGGCGTTCGCCCTCTCCCCCGAACCGGTGGACCGGGCCTGGTACGCCGAGCTCGCGCGGGTCTCCGGCGTCGCCGCCGACATCGGCGGCGTGACGACCACGCACATCAACCACCTGACCCCGCGCGTCCTCGACATCGACGACCTGTACCGGAGCATGCAGGCGCGCGGCATCGCCATGATCGACCGGATCCAGGGCCCGCCGCGGTGGGAGGGCCCCGACGTGCTGCTGCGGCAGACCTCGTTCCGCGCACTCGACGAGCCCCGGCTGTTCCGCGACCCCGACGGGAGCGTCTCCGAGGGTGCGTTGCGGGTGCGGTTCGGCGAGGTCGAGGCCCGTGGCATCGCGCTGACACCGGCCGGCCGCGACCTGTACGACGCCGCCGTGGTGGCCGTGGACCAGCGAGCCGGCGCCGACGCCCGGGACCGCGACGAGGTCGCGGTCGAGGTGTGGCGGGACCTGATGCCGCCGACCGAGCGCGACCTGCGGGAGCGGGGCCTGGGCTTCTTCACCTACCGGGTCCGGGACGACCGACCGGCCGGAGCACCGCCGGGGTCGCCCGCCGAGCTCGTCGACGGTGGCTGGCTGGAGCCCGAACCGATCGTCTACGAGGACTTCCTGCCCCGCTCCGCTGCCGGGATCTTCGCCTCGAACCTCGCCGACGGCGGCGTGGTGGCCGACGCGCAGGGTGGCGCCGAGCGCGACGCCGACTGGCTCGCCGAGCGCCTCGGGCGCTCGGTCAGCTCCCCCGAGGAGCTCTACCGGGCCGAGAGCGCCGCGTCCCTGGAGGCGGCCGGGCGCCGGCTCGGCGTGGACCTGCCATGACAGCGCACCGCACGCTGCCGGGCGCCGCCGACGTGGTGATCGTCGGTGGCGGCGTCATCGGCCTCAGCACGGCGTACCACCTGGCCCGGGCCGGGGTGGATCGGGTGGTGCTCCTGGAGCGCGACGGCTTCGGCAGCGGCTCGACCTGCAAGGCGGCCGGCGGGGTCCGGGCGAACTTCTCCGACGAGGTCAACGTGGTCCTGGGCCTGCGCAGCCTCGAGGCGTTCGAGACCTTCGCCGCCGACCTCGACCAGGAGATCGACCTCCACCAGCCCGGCTACCTCTTCCTGATCGACAACGAGACCGACCTGGAGCTGTTCCGCGCCAGCCGCGAGCTGCACCGCTCCCGGGGCATCGTGAGTGAGCTCCTCGATCCGGAGGAGGCACGACGGCTCTCCCCCCTGATCTCGACCGAGGGCCTGCTCGCCGGGCTCCACACCCCGCGGGACGGCCACTGCACGCCGGAGTCGGTCGTGCTCGGCTACACCCGGGCCGCTCGACGCGCGGGCGCGACGCTGGTGTCCGGCTGCGAGGTCACCGGCATCGCGACCGAGGGCGACCGGATCACCTGCGTGAGCACGACGGGCGGCGACATCTCGACCGGGCACGTGATCTGCGCGGCCGGCGCCTGGTCACGCCACATCGGCACGATGGTCGGCGTCGACCTCCCGGTCACGCCCCTGCGCCGACAGCTGGTCGTCACCGAACCCGTCCCCGGCCTCGGTCTGGACCTGCCGTTCACGATCGACTTCACGACCTCGATGTACTTCCACAAGGAGGGCCCGGGGCTGCTGCTGGGGATGCCGGAGAAGGCGGACTCCTGGTCCTTCGACCTGACCCGGACCACCGAGTGGCTCGTCGAGCTGGCGGAGGCGATGCAGCGGCGTACGCCGTCGCTGGGCGACGTCGGCCTCACCCGGGGCTGGGCCGGGCTCTACGAGATGACCCCGGACCACAACGCCCTCATCGGCCGCGCCTCCTCTGTCCCCGGCTTCTGGTACGCCACCGGGTTCTCCGGCCACGGCTTCCTCATGGGTCCCGCCGTGGGCGAGGTCATGCGTGACCTCTACCTGGGCCACACTCCCTTCGTCGACGTCAGTGGCCTGAGCGCCGACCGGTTCCGGGGCAGTGACGTCCGCCCCGAGATCAACGTCGTCTGACCCGCTTCACCCACCCGCAAGGAGTACTCATGTCCCGCACCGAGATCCCCGGCTCCGACGTCCTGGGCCCCCAGGCACTGGCCGCGGCCCGACGCTGCGGTGTCGAGGTCGACGCCGTCACCGGCGAGGCCGCGCACCGCTCCCCCGTCAACGGCGCCTCCCTGGGCGGCGTCCGCTGGAGCTCACCGGCCGAGGTCGACACCGCCGTGACCCGCGCCCACGAGGCCTTCCTCGCCTGGCGCCGGACCCCGGCGCCGGCGCGGGGAGCGGTGGTGAAGCGCTTCGGCGAGCTGCTGACCCAGCACAAGGCAGACCTGGGCGAGCTGATCAGCCTGGAGGTCGGCAAGATCACCTCCGAGGCGCTCGGTGAGGTGCAGGAGATGATCGACATCTGCGACTTCGCGGTCGGTCTTTCCCGGCAGCTGTACGGCCGCACCACGGTGTCCGAGCGGCCCGGCCACCGGCTGATGGAGACCTGGCACCCGCTGGGCGTGGTCGGGGTGATCAGTGCCTTCAACTTCCCGGCCGCCGTGTGGTCGTGGAACACCGCGATCGCGCTGGTCTGCGGCGACGCCGTCATCTGGAAGCCCTCGGAGCAGGCTCCGCTGACGGCCTGGTCCTGCGCGGCCCTGCTCGACCGGGCCCTGGTCGAGCACGGAGCACCACCAGCCGTCTCCCAGGTGGTCGTGGGCGGACCCGAGATCGGCGAGGAGCTCGTCGACCACTCCGGCGTGGCGCTGGTGAGTGCGACCGGGTCCACCCGGATGGGCCGGACGGTGGGCCCGCGGGTCGCCAACCGCTTCGGCCGGTCCCTGCTCGAGCTCGACGGCAACAACGCCGCGATCGTCGCACCCTCGGCCGACCTCGATCTGACCCTGCGCGGCGTGGTGTTCGCGGCGGCGGGCACGGCAGGTCAGCGCTGCACCACGATGCGGAGGGTCATCGCCCACCGCAGCATCGCCGGGCAGCTCACCGAGCGGCTGGCCGCGGCGTACGCCCGGTTGCCGATCGGCAACCCGATGGCCGAGGGGACCCTGGTGGGCCCGCTGGTCCACGGGGCGGCGTACGAGGCGATGACCAAGGCGATCTCGCGCGCCGAGAGCGAGGGCGGCCGGGTCGTGGCCGGCGGCGAGCGCGTGCTGGCCGAGGCGGCCGAGCAGGCGTTCTACGTGCAGCCGACGATCCTCACCATGCCCGACCAGACCGAGGTGGTCCGGTCCGAGACCTTCGCCCCCCTGCTCTACGTGATGACGTACGACGAATTCGACGAGGCCATCGCCCTCAACAACGCCGTGCCGCAGGGGCTCTCCTCCTCGGTCTTCACCTCCGACCAGGCCGAGGCCGAGCTGTTCGTCTCCGCCGAGGGCTCCGACTGCGGCATCGTCAACGTCAACATCGGCACCTCGGGGGCCGAGATCGGCGGCGCGTTCGGTGGCGAGAAGGAGACCGGTGGCGGCCGGGAGTCGGGTTCGGACGCGTGGCGCGCCTACATGCGACGGGCGACGAACACGATCAACTACTCCGGTGAGCTGCCGCTCGCGCAGGGCGTCGACTTCTCGGTCTGACCGACCGGCGACCGACCAGCGGCTGCGCCGGACCTCTGGCCCTGACCGGGCGCACCGCGGAGGGGTCACGATGTGGCCGTGACGAAGGATCCTGAGGCGGGCGCAGGGGCAACTCGTGGTCGGCCGGCACGGCTCCCGCCGCGGTGGTTCGTGCAGGCCTTCTGGCACGGCCACCGTGCGCTGGTGCGCGCGACCCGCGGCCGGTTCGGCCTGTGGCGGCCGAAGCCGGGCGGATGGGGCACGTTGCGGCTCACCACGACGGGCCGACGCACCGGGAGGACACGGCAGGTCGTCGTCGGCTACTTCGTCGACGGCCCCGACCTGGTGACGATGGCGATGAACGGGTGGGGTCCGGCCGAACCCGCCTGGTGGCTGAACCTGCAGGACCATCCCGACGCCATCGTCCAGACCCGCGACGGCGTACGACCGGTCCACGCGCGTCGCGCCGAGGGAGCCGAGCGCGAGCGGCTGTGGTCCCGCTGGGCCGAGATCGACGACAACCTCGACGACTACGCCGCACGGCGACCGACCGAGACCGCGGTGGTGGTCCTCGAGCCACGCGACGCCTGACGCTGCTACCCCAGGGTGCCGCCGACGTAGAACGCCGCCACCAGGGCGGCCGTGGCCACGACCGCGCCGACGAGCATCCCGACGCCGAACCGGTGCCACTCCGGGACCGCCCACAGCATGCACGCGACCAGGGCCACGGCGATGCCCGCGACCGCGATCCCGAGCAGCAGGTCGTTGACCCAGGCGGCGAAGACCAGGCTGCCGGCGACGACGCCCATCAGTACGCCGGCGGCAGGGCCCGCCGGCCTGCTTCCCACCACCCGAAGTGTCTCCCTCACGACTCGATTATGGTCTCCGGGTGAGCGATGACTGGAGGTCCGTGACGGTCGAGAGGGCGCGATCCCTGATCCTGGGGGCCGCTCCCGACATCGTCGAGGAGGCCAAGTGGCGCAAGGCGTCGAACCCCGACGGTGTCCCGACCTTCTCCTGCGACGGCCTCGTCTGCACGGTCGAGACCTACAAGGACCAGGTGAAGCTCACGTTCGCCAAGGGCGCTTCGCTCGACGACCCGTCCGGGCTGTTCAACGCCAGCCTTGATGCCGGCACGCGCCGCGCCATCGATCTCCACGAGGGGGACGTGCTCGACGAGACCAGCTTCGCCGAGCTGGTCCGGGAGGCCGTCGCCCGCAACCGGGCCTGAGGCCGCGCCGTCAGGCGATGGGGGTCAGGCGTGTCGGATGGTCTGCCAGGACTCCCAGGTCGCGTGCAGGATCAGGGCGGTGATCACCAGGCCGATGACGGGGTCCGCGATCGGGAACCCGAGGGCGATGAAGATGGTGCCGGCGATGATGCCGCCGCTGACGTAGCCGTCGGCGCGGGCGTGGTTGCCGTCGGCGATCAGGGCGGGTGAGTCCAACCGCTTGCCGGCTCGCCAGCGGATGACGGCGGCGATCTCGTTGCCCAGCACCCCGATGACGCCGGCCAGCAGCAGGCCCACAGGTGGGTCGGCGTCTGGGGGTGCAGGAACCGGTGGACGACCTCGACCAGGGCGAGTACCGCGCTCGCGAGGATGACGGTGACGATGCAGTAGCCGGCCCACCGCTCTGCGCGGCGGCTGCGCAGGAGGAAGGCGATGCCGAGGGGGATGGCGGTCAGTGCGTCCCCGCCGTTGTGGATGACGTCGGTCAGCAGGGCGACGCTGTCGCTGAGCAGGTACACCAGGAGCTGGGCGACGGTGGCGACCAGCAGCACGACCAGGCTGAGCGTGACGGCCCTGACGCCGGCCCGGGAGCGAACGATGGACGCGTCGACCAGTCCGTGGGAGTGCCCGTGATGGCTCTCGTCGTGGTCATGGCCGTGGGACTCCTCGCCGACATGTCCGGTGCCGGGGTGTGGGTCGCTCACGGGCCTGAGTATCTGCGTGGCCGTGCAGGTGGGCAATCTGTGCCGGACTGTCCCGGGGCCATGGCGAACACCCCATTGCTCTGATTACCGTGGAGGAGTCTCGACCGGCAGGGCCGCGGGAGGTGGGCCACGTGAATCGAACCAGCGCACGGTGGTTCCTCGTCGCGTTTGCCGTGATCGGGGTCCTGACCGTCATCGAGGGCATCAACGACGGCTTCACCGTCCTCAACTGGGTCGTGGTCGCGGTGAGCGTCCTGTTCGCCGGCCAGGCGGCGTGGACCCTCGCGCGCGACAGGTCGTCCCGCGCGTGATCCTCACGAGCAGCCCGGACTGACAGGCCTCCTTCATCACAGCTGATTCAGTCGCGGAGAACTGAACGCCTACGTGTACCGCTGAGGCGTGAGGTGGCCACTGCGGTCCGTGCTCTGGATGCTGCACGCGAAGGCCCCGGCCCACCCTACTGGTCGGTCTGATGCGCTCAGCCAGAGTCGGCGTTGGACCAGTCGATAGGTGGCAGGCCAACTTCGCCGAGCAATTCGTTGGTCCTCGAGAAAGGCTTGGTGCCGAAGAACCCGCGGTAGGCAGACAGCGGCGAGGGGTGGGCGGCCTCGATCACCCTGTGGCGGGGGTTCTGGATGAGCTTCTTCTTCCTACGTGCGTCCTTCCCCCACAGGATGAAAACCACGCGCTGGTCCTTGTGGTCGAGCCCGCTGATCACCGCGTTGGTGAAGGTCTCCCACCCTTGGCGGCGATGTGATCCGGCCTTGCCCGCACCCACCGTGAGGGTCGTGTTGAGGAGCAGGACGCCTTGTCTCGCCCATCCCTCCAGGCTGCCACTCGACAGCTCCGCGCCCACATCGGACTTGAGCTCCTTGAGGATGTTGACGAGAGACGGTGGCTTCTTGGTGAGGTTGTCGGGCACCGAGAAGCACAGTCCGTGCGCCTGACCAGGTCCGTGGTACGGGTCCTGGCCCAGGATGACGACGCGAGTGACGTCGTACGGGGACAGCTCGAAGGCTTTGAACACCTGTTGGGCTGGCGGGTACACCGGGTGGTCGGCGCGTGCAGCGTCGACGTACTCCATCAGCTTCGGCCAGTACGGCTCGTAGGGCTCGTCGCTCAGCACCTCGCTCCAGTCCGAGGGCAGTCCGGCTGCCTCTGCCCGGGTCTCAGCCCCGACCCATTCCGTCTCGCCGGGCAATCCGGAGATCTCGTACACATCGCCGTGGTTGGGCACGATGAGCACGCTGCCACCGACGAGCGGCTCGCCGGTGACCAGCGGATCGACGTAGTTGACGATCCAGAGCCCCCACTTCAGATTGCGGAAGCTCATGGTCGGGTCGGCGACCGGACCGGTGTCGCCGCGAGTCTGCAAGTACGCGTTGGCACGCTCGATGGCCTCCCCCAGAGGCAACACCCACCCGACAGGTTCGGAGGGGAGATGATCACGCATGGCTACCTTCCTCCGCTCCGTCTTGGCGAGGAGAGAGCGAGCCCTGCTTGTCGCGACCGAAGGTCAACTCCGCCGTGGTAAGCGCGTCCGTCGTCCGTGCGCGCCCTTCCCCGCTGGGCGCAGACCTGGCCGATGACGCGGCTGCGCGCCGCGGAATCCTCCGATGCTCCATGTTCATGGGCTCCTCTTCCCCGACCCCGCGTCGACACCGGAACTGTTGGTGAGAGACGTAGATGTCCGGTTCTGTCGTGTCTACGTCTCTCAAGTCTGAATCCCGGACCCGACAGTAGTGTCCGCACCCGACACGACCAGCCCGCGCCGATGAGTTCTGCAGCCCGGCGTGGTCTACGTTGACCCGACGTCGAGCACCCCGAGGAGTGCACCGTGGCCAGGATCGTGTCGAACTTCTTCATCTCGATGGACGGCGTCGTGGAGCGGCCGGACCAGTGGCACTTCCCGTACTTCGACGACGAGATGGGCCGGGTCGTCGGCTCGGGCATGGAGACGCAGCAGACGTTCCTCATGGGCCACAGGCTGTACGGCGAGTGGTCGGCGTACTGGCCGGGCCAGGGTGACGAGGTCCCGTTCGCCTCGCACATCAACCAGATGCCGAAGTACGTCCTGTCCCACGAGGACTTCGAGCCGACCTGCTCGACGAGCTCGCACTGCTCGTGCACCCGATCGCCGTCGGCACCGGTCAGCGGCTCTTCGAGAACACCGGGACCGTGCCCCTCGAGCTCCTGGAGAGCCGCACGCTGCAGACCGGCGTGATGCTGGTCCGCTACGCACCCGCCGTCTCCTGACCGGCCCGGCGGAGAGCCGGACGGTTCACCTGCGGACGCGGTAGCGCAGGCGAAGGACCCGGTTGCCGGGGACGACGACGTACGGGTCGGTCCCCGGCACGCTTCTTCGCCTCCTCGACCGCGGCGGCGACGTCTTACTCATCGGGGCTTCGTCGCGTGCTGGGGTCGGAGACGAGGGACGAACCGCGGCGTGACGGCTGCGTACGCGGAGTACTGCGGCAGCGACCGGGTCAGGTCCCGCTCCTCCAGCCGCACGCCGACCAGGACGTAGGCGCAGCCGAGCCCGGCGAAGAGCAGGTGCCCGACCGTCATCGTGGGGGCGGCCAGGAAGGCAGGGAAGAAGCCGAGCATCATCGGGTGTCGAACCAACCGATGCGGCAGCGGCAGGGCGAACGCCGGGGCCTGCTCGGCGAGTCCGCGCAGGTGGCGCGCGACCTGGCGGAGGCCGACGAGGTCGAGGTGGTCGATCGCGAAGGTCATCGCCAAGACCCACAACCACCCGACCGCGCAGAGCGCCCAGAGCAGCACCCCAGCACCCGGGCTCGGCACGTCCCAGACCACGCCCGGAATCGGGCGCCACTGCCAGCACAGCAGCGCCAGCACCGCCGAGGCGGCGAGCACGTAGGTGGAGCGCTCGACGTGCGGGGGCACCACCGAGGTCCAGCGACGCTTGAAGGCGGGACGCGCCATCACGCTGTGCTGGACGGCGAAGAGCCCGAGCAGCGCCACGTCGACCGTCACTGCCACGGCGGCTCCGGCGGAGGGTCCCCCGTGGTCGACGGTGCGGGGAACGGCGACGTCGGCGAGGAAGGCGACGGCGTACCCGAAGACCGCCAGGAAGGCGAGGTAGCAGATCAGTGCGTACCCGGCGGCCAGGACCGCCCTCACCGTGGCGCGGGTCCTGACCTCGTTCGTCTGTGCGGTGGTGACCATGCACCCAGCCTCGGCCCCGCGCGGCGCCGGTGTCAGGCGGGGAACTACCCCACCTGACGACTTCGGACGGCTGGCGCCCTCCCCGACGGTTGCCGCACGCTGGAGCCAGCCGACCGGAGGGAGACGCGGGTGCAGCAGCGACTGGCCACGACCCGCACGGACCACGGGGTGCAGGTTGCCTACGCGAGCGCCGGGCACGGGCGACCCCTGCTGTTCGTGGGCGGCTGGCTCAGCCACCTGGAGCTCAGCTGGGCGCTCCCGGCCGAGCGCCAGATGCTCGAGGGCCTGGGGCAGGGTCGCACCCTGCTGCGCTACGACCGGCCGGGGTGCGGCCTCTCGGACCGTACGTCGCCCGTCGAGCCGTCGCCCGACAGCGAGCTCGACGCGGTCGCCGCCGTCCTGGTCGCCGCGGGCATCGAGCGCACGGACGTCGTGGCCAGCTCGCTCGGCGTACCGCTGATGGTCGAGTGGGCGGCGCGGCATCCGGGGACGGTCGACCGTCTCGTGCTGTACGGCGGCTGGGCCCGCGGAGCGGACCTCGGGACGACCGAGCTCCGGGAGCACGTCATCGGGCTGGTGGCCGCCAGCTGGGGCCTGGGCGCCGACGTGCTGACCGACATCTTCGCGCCCGAGGCGTCGGCCGGGACCCGCGCGGCCCTGAGCACCTACCAGCGCGAGGCATCCTCGCCGGAGACCGCCGCTGCACTGCTGCGGCTGTGCTACCGGATCGACGTCACCGAGTCGCTGGGCCGCGTGCGCTCCCCCACCCTGGTGGTCCATCGCGAGCAGGACCGGGCGGCTCCGCTGGCACAGGCCCAGCTGATCGCCTCGACGGTCCCTCGCGCCCGGCTGCAGGTGCTGCCGGGACGGTCGCACCTGCCGTTCGTCGGCGACGCCGGGCTGCTGGTCGGCACCATTCGGACCTTCCTCGGCCTCCCGGTCGACGTCCCGACCACGGCGCCGAGCCTGACCCCACGGCAGCGGGAGGTCGCCGGCCTGGTCGCGGACGGTCTCACGAACCGCGAGATCGGCCGGCGCCTCGGGATCGATGAACGCTCGGCCGAGGGCCACCTCGAGCGCATCCGCCTCCGCCTCGGCGTCCGCTCCCGTGCCCAGGTCGCCGCCTGGTGGGTGGCGACCACCCACGACTGATCCGGCCGGCGCCGAGACCACCGGTCTGGCCGTGCCGGCGCCGATCTGGACAGGAGGAACCCGGCGGGTCGACGATGACTAGAACGCTCCCGCCCTCGGCTCCGGAAGCTTCGGGGGGCGGGTTCATCGCGCGTCACCCCGGCGCTCCGCCCCTCGCAGAACATCGACAAGGCATG
This sequence comes from Nocardioides koreensis, assembly GCF_039531775.1. NCBI lineage: Bacteria > Bacillati > Actinomycetota > Actinomycetes > Propionibacteriales > Nocardioidaceae > Nocardioides > Nocardioides koreensis. The sequence continues at coordinate 95,007 of NZ_BAAAQR010000005.1, forward strand.
GCCGACCGGGCCTGCCGCGACGCGAGGAGGACAGATGGACAACGTGGCGACGATGAACCGCATGTTCGAGCTGCTCAACGAGGGCGACATCGACGGGTTCGGCGACCTGTTGACGGAGGACTTCGTCGAGCACGAGGAGACTCCTGGACTGGAGCCCACCAAGGAGGGGGTCAAGCAGCTCTTCCACATGTACCGGGCCGCCTTCCCGGACCTGCGCATGGACGCGGAGGAGCTCCTCCCGAGCGGGGACAAGGTCGTCGGCCGCATCAGGGCGACGGGCACGCACACGGGCGAAGGCTTCCTGGGCCTGCCCGCGACCGGCAAGCAGGTCAGCATCCAGCTGATCGACATCATCCGGTTCGACGATGACGGACGTGCCTGCGAGCACTGGGGGGTCCAGGACGAGCTGAGCTTGATGCAGCAGCTGGGCGCGATCCCGGCCGTGGCGCCGCCCGCGTGATCGGACCGTCGAGCACCGCAGGGGATCTACAGTCGGCAGGGTGACGGAGCTCCCTGTCCTGGAACCCGACGAGCAGCGCATCCTCGGCAGCCTGCTGGAGAAGCAGTCCACCGTGCCGGCTTCGTATCCGCTCACTGCCAACGCGCTGCGGGCTGCCTGCAACCAGACCAGCAACCGGGAGCCGGTCGTCGAGTACGACGAGCAGGTCGTCGCGCACACCGCACGGGCGCTCAAGGAGCGGGGGCTGCTGCGGATCGTGTGGTCCGACACCGGGCGGCGGACGCTGAAGTACCACCAGACCCTCGATGAGCGGCTGGAGCTCGAGCCGGACGAGCGAGCCCTCCTGACCGTGCTCCTGCTCCGGGGGTCGCAGACGCCCGGCGAGCTGCGCACGCGCACCGAGCGGTTGCACCCCTTCGCCGACCGGGGACAGGTCGAGGCCTGCCTGCGCCGGATGGCCGGTCGACCTCGGCCACTGGTGCGGGAGCTCGAGCGTCGGCCCGGGCAGCACGACCGGCGCTGGGTCCACCTCCTCGGACCGGTCCCCCAGGAGGCTGCTACCGCGGGTGCTGCCGCCGTCGATCGGGACGCGGTGATCGCGGGCGGTGCGGACGTGCGTGACGACCGCGTGCGGGCGTCGTACGACGCCGTCGCCACCGCCTACGCCGACCAGCTCGTGGACGAGCTGCGCGGACTGCCGTTCGAGACCTGGCTGCTGGACCGGGTGCTCGCGCACGCGGACGGGAACCCCGTGGTCGAGGTCGGCGCGGGGCCGGGGCACGTCACGGCGTACCTGGCCGACGGAGGCGCCGAGGCGACGGGGATCGATGTCTCGCCTGCGATGGTGGGCGAGGCGCGCCGACGATTCCCGGGTGGAAGCTTCGAGGTCGGCGACCTGCGGCGACTCAGCCGTCCCGCCGCGAGCTCGGGCTGGGCCGCGGTGCTGGGGTGGTACTCGCTCGTCCACCTGGCGGCCTCCGAGCTGCCCGAGGCGATCGCGGCCCTGGTCCGCCCCCTCAGCCCCGGCGGATGGCTGGTCCTCGGCCTGCACGCCGGGACCGAGGTCCGCCATCTCGACGAGTGGTTCGGCCACGAGGTCGACCTCGACTTCGTGCTGCACGAGCCGGCCTCCGTGGTCGGGGTCGTGGAGGCCGCCGGCCTCGTCGAGGTCGAGTGGTACCTGCGCGGGCCCGTGACCGCGAGAGGTGAGACGACCCAGCGGCTCTACGTCATCGGTCGCCGGCCGACGTAGCCGCGGTTGCGGCCGACCGGTGAGGTCACTCGACCGCCGGGATGGTCGCCACCGCCCCCAGGTCGACGAGGGTCTTGCGTCCCTCGTCCCGCTGCGCGGGATCGGCGGCGCCGGCCAGGACGACCGCTCGCTCGTAGCGTTCCCCGATCCGTGCCCAGGCCGCAGCGGCTTCGGCGGTGTGCCCCGCGAGCGTCGGCGCCCATGGACCCGGAGGGTCGGGAGGTGCTGCGATCGGCACGTCGGCCCGGCGAAGGTAGGCCGTGAGCTCGGCCGCGACCCCGGCGTACCCCTCGGCCGTCACCCGACGCAGGGCGTCCGTCACGGCGGGTGTGGCCTCGGCCAGTGATCCGTCGAGCCACCCCAGCTCCGCGGCGGCGACCTCGAGGACCCCGGTGACGAAGGGGCTCTGCGTCCGGCGCCGGTCCGCTGCTGCCGCGGCCAGGATCGCACCCGCCTGCGGCTCTCCTCGACGGGCCAGCAGCCGGGCCAGGATGCTGCGCGCCAAGGGGGCCATGATGCCGGGCTCGCCCGGTTCGCGGAGCAGCTCCTCGAGCTCGTCCACCGCGGAGTCCCAGGCCCCACTCGACGCTCGGGCTGCGGCCCGGGTCAGACGCAGCCGGTACCGGCCCGCGAAGAACTCGCACTCCTCCGCCAGGGTCAGCCCCGTCGCCACCAGGCGCTCGACGTCCACGGGGCGTCCGGCGCGGAAGGCGGAGCCGGCGGCATTGACCAGGCAGCGCACACGTGTCTCGATCCGGGGGTCGCTGACCGCCAGCTCCACGGCCTGCTCGAGGTCCTCGAAACCGCTGAGGTCGCCGCGCGACATCCGGGCTTCGCCCCGGTAGCACAGCGACCGCGCGACCAGCTCCGGCCTCTCGAGGTCGAGAGCGATGGCCAGGGCCTCGATCGCAGCCTGCTCGGAGACGGTCGACGGCTGGGCGACGACCGAGACGGACGGCAGGTTGCTGTGCGCGCGGGCCAGCTCGGTCAGGGCCGCCGCCAGGCGCGCCCGGTCACCCTCACGCCGCGACACGTCGACGGCCCGCTGCGCCGCCCTGCGCGCCTCTTCCGGCCCCCGCGCGAACATCGCCGCCCGCGCCAGCACCGGAAGGGCGTCCATGAGCACGGACCGGTCGCCGGCACGGTCCGCCAGGGTCACCGCGGTCTCTGCACAGGTGAACGCTGCCTCGAAGCGGTTCACGACGTACGACGAGTAGCTCCGCTCCCACCAGAGCCTCGCCGTCAGGTGGTCGGGCAGGGTGTGCGAGCTCTCCAGGACCAGACGGAGGATCTCCGCACACTGGCGGTGCGCCCCCTGGCGCGCCGCCTCCGCGGCTGCCTCCGGACCGATCGTCACCAGTTCCTCGTCACGCCCTCCGAGTGCCGCGTGGTGGACCAGCCGGGCCCGGGACGCCCCCGGAACGTCGAGGAGCACGTCGAGGACCTCGCGGTGGGCGGCCCGTCGCTCCGTGGCGGTGAGCGACGACTCCACGGCCCGCCGGGCCAGCTCGTGGCGGAAGGAGAGGCCGTCGGGATCCCCCAGCAGGACGCCCGACGCCTCTGCCTCGACGAGCGTCTCGCTGCCGGAGGTGAGGGCCTCGGCGAGCCACCTCTCAGCGGTTCCGGGGACCACGCTGAGCTTCCGCAACAGCTCGCGGACCTCGGGTTGCAGGACGGCGATCCGTCCCAGGACGGCGTCGCGCACCGTGACGGGGACCGCGTCGACGCCGGCCGCGACGACCTCGGTGACGAAGAACGGGTTCCCTCCGGTGATCCGGTGCACCTCGGCGGCCTCGTCGTCGCTGAAGCCGCCGAGGTCCCGGACAGCCGCCACGGAGAGGGCCCCGAGCGGCAGCCGCACGACGTGCTCGCCGAGCAGCGTCCCGAGAAGTCGCGTCAACGGGTGGTCGCCGGCGAGGCCGCTGCTGCGGAAGGTCGCGACCAGGACGACCGGGATGTTCGCGACCCGGCGAGCGAGGTACCTCATGGCGTCGAGCGTCGCGTCGTCCGCCCAGTGGAGGTCCTCGACCACGGCGACGGACGGCCCCCGGCCCAGGAACGCCAGGAGAGCGGGAAGCACCTCCGGCATCGTCCCGGCCTCGACGACGGCGCGGAGGCCCGAGTCGCGCGCGGCCGGCTCCGCGGCCATGTCCTGGAAGGGCCCGAGGCTCCGTGGCGCCACCAGGTCGTCGCAACCGCCGACATGCACGGTCACGTCAGCCGCGAGACCGTCGATGAAGGCCCGGACCAGCGCGGACTTGCCCACCCCGGCCTCACCGGAGACCAGCACGACAGTCCCGCGACCCGACTCCGAGGCTGCGGACACGCACGCGCGCAGTGACTCGAGCTCGCGGCTGCGCTCGAACAGCGCATTCGCTGGCGGGACGCCGAGCCTGGCCGGTGCGAGTTCCTCGTCACGTGTGTCCAGCGCCAGCAGGGCGTCGCGCAGTGCGAGCGCGCCCGAACCGGGCGCGACCTGCAGCTCCTCCGCGAGCACCCGCTCCATCGAGGAGAAGGCCCGCAGACCGGCGGCGCGGTCGCCACGACGCAGGGCCGACCGCAGCAACCCCAGGTGCGCCGCCTCGTTCACGGGGTCGAGCCTCAGCAGCTCCTCCCACAGCCCCGCCGCAGCCAACAGCTCGGCCACCAACGCCTGATGACGTTCGCGGTGGTCCTCGACCCACTCCTCCAACGAGTCGGGAAGGAGGCGGGGCGGCTGGTCCCCCACCAGGCGCGCGCAGGCACGGGAGTCGGGTGGACGCTGGTCGAGCGCCCTGCGGGCCGCCGCCTCGAACTCCACGGCGTCGACCCTGAGCCGGTGTCCCGCGGCCAGGGTGACGACGTCATGGCGCAGCTCGAGGACCCCCGGGGCGGGTCCGAGCGCCTTGCGCGCGAAGTGAGCTGCCTTGTGGAGCCGTGGCAACGCCTGGTCCAGCGGGAGGTCCGGCCACAGTGCGTGCATCACGCGCTCACGGTGCAGACGGGCACCCGGTGTGAGGGCGAGGAGCTGGATGAGCTCAGCCGACTTGCGTCGGTGCCAGGCCGCTCCGTCGACAGGCACACCGTCCAGCCGGACGGAGAACCCGTCGAGGAGCCGCACATCGACGTCCACTCACCCATGCTAGTGAGCAGCCTGCGAGGGTCAGCGCGAGAGGAACCTCTCGAGGCCCCCGAGGTCATCGGTGTTGATCTGGTCGACGCCGGCCTGGACGAGCTGCCGCCAGATGGCGGCGCGGGCCGGACCGGGCTCGTCCGGAGTCTCCCAGAAGCGCAGGCGGAACCCGTCGGCGTGGGCCGTGGCCACGAGGTCGCGCAGCCTCTGCTTCTCCCCGGCGGGCATCGGGCCGTTCCCGTCCCAGGTGAACGTCCTGGTCCAGTCCACGCTCACCAGCGGCACGAGGGACGCCGGCTCGTGGCTGAGCAGGTCGCTGAGCCGCCCGTCGTAGCCGGCGTACCGCAGGGGCTGGGCCGCCATCATCGCCCGGTCCCGACGGCCGGTGACGACCGCGGTCACCGCCCGGCGATGGGTCTGGTCACCGGTGTAGCTGGTCATCAGCCCGGGGTGCCTGCGCAGGGCGCGGTCGAGCGCGGCGTACGTCGGCCCCGCCTTCGACTTGACGTCGATGAGGAGCTCGAGGCTGCCGTGCCAGCCCGGGTAGATGCTGTCGCCGTTCATCCACTGGAGCCGCTCGAGCGGCGAGAGGTAGAGCCGCTCGAGGGACCGGACCGGGAGCACGTCGTCGCGGTCGTGGGCGACCAGCAGCTTGCCGTCGACGAGCCAGACATCGGCCTCGATGCTGGTGAATCCGTGGTCCAGGGCGTCGAGGAGCGGCCACGCGTGGTCGTAGTCGTTGTGGGCGTGGGCCAACGGGAGGGGTCGGACGTCCTCGTCCCCGACCTGGTGGAGCCGTTCCGGATAGGTCGTGACGAGCCCGTCGACCTCGTCGGCGATCAGCTCGTCCAACGGCCCGACGCCGGCGGCCGCCTGCGTGGCCCCGATGACATCGAGCACGCAACCGACGGTCACGAGGACGGCGACGCCCAGCTCGGCAGCGCGCCGAAGTCGGGATCGGTGTTTCCGGGGGCGGGAGGCTCGGTCGTCGCCCGAGCGCATCACCGGGTGCAGGGTGCGAGGTGGTCGGACCTACCGGCGGGGGCGGGGGCGGGGGGTCCGGCGACCGCCGGTGCCGCCCCGAGAACGTGGTGGAGCATGCGGGAAGTCATGGTCTCCTTTCGAGGAATGCACCGGAAGGGTGCCCCTCGGCAGGGCCCGGGAAACCACTATGCCTCGACGAGCAACACCAGGGTCTCGGGCAGTACGCCGTCGTACGCCATCGCGTCGGCCGCGCTCTCGGACTGCATCGCGGCGTTGAAGGCGTCCATGTCGGCAACGTCCATGAGCACCGCGACGTGCTTCGGGTTCTGGGGGTCGACGAACGTGCGGATGTTGGTGACCCCGAGGGGCCCGAAGAACTCCTCACGCTTCGGGGACGCCAGCCAGTGGTCGTGGTCCTTCACGTCGTGGTGACCGAGCAACGTCGGCATAGCTCCTCCTCGGCGTCCAGGGCCGACGGGGCGTCGAGCCCTGTGGCTCGACGCTATACGCCGGCCGTCACGTGCGCATCGGCCAAACCTGTCAGTTGGTCCCTAGCCCTGCCGGCCGCTCGAGGATCCGAGGTGCGGAGGTGGGACGATGCGGCGGTGAGTGACTTTCTCGGCGAGCTGCAGGCGTGGCGCGACGCACGGGAGGAGAGGCTCCGGGACCCGCGCGGGTGGCTGGCCATCACGGCGATCCACTGGCTGACGGTCACGCCGCAGCGCTTCGACGACGTCCCCGGCGAGTGGTGCGGAGACGAGCACGGCGCCACCGTCACGCTCGGTCACGGGGAGACCCTCACGGCTGGGAGCACCGTCCTCGCCGAGGGTGTGCACCAGCTAGGGCCCCTGGACGAGACCGGGCTGACGGTCGCCTTCGGCCACGCCGTCGCACAGGTGGCCGAGCGCGACGGCCGCTTCATCGTGCGCCCCCGGCACCCGGACTCTCCGAACCTGCGCGCCTACGGTGGCACTCCCTATTACCCACCCGACCCCGGCTGGAGGTTGCCGGGCCGTTTCGAGGCCTACCCCGAGCCCGAGGGCGAGGCCGTCGGTGAGGTCGCCTTCGAGCACGACGGCACCGAGCATCGGTTGATCGCCTGGGGAGAGGACGACGGCTGCCTGTGGATCCTGTTCCGTGACGCCACGTCCGGCATCACGACCTACCCGGCCAACCGCCAGCTGCTCACCGCACCGCCGTCCCCCGACGGCGTCGTGCACCTCGACTTCAACCGGGCGATCAACATGCCGTGCGCCTACACCGACTTCGCCACCTGCCCGCTGCCACCGGCGGCCAACACGCTGACGTTCGGGGTCGAGGCGGGCGAGCAGACGCCGGCGAACCGGGCCTAGGACGTCGACGGGAGGTTGCGCAGGATCAGTGCAGCCTCGTCGTTCTCGGGGTCGAGGTCGAGGGCCCGTCGGAGCAGGCGTCTCGCCAGGTCGAGGTGCCCGTCGACCTGGTGCGCCCAGCCGGTCATCGTCCAGGCGGCGGACGAGTCCGGACGCAACGCGGTCCACCCTCGCAGGAGGGGCCAGACCAGGCTCGTGCGGTGCAGCTCGATCGCTCCCCACACGGCGTTGACGAGCTCCTCGTCGTCCATGTCGTGCTCGGCCTGCTCGGCGGCGGCCAGTCGCTGGAATGCCGCCACGCCCTCACCCAGCTCCTCGGGGGTCGCACCGGAGGCCACCGAGAGGGCGGGATCGGCGAGGGCGACGTCGAGGGCCGCCACGGCGATGGCCGAGGTGGGGACGGTGTTGGAGTTGGCCAGGACGACCACCCCGGTCCGCCGCTCGGGCACCAGCACGAGCCTCGAACCGAACCCGGGGTCGGCACCGCTGTGGCTCAGCGTCCGGTGCCCGCGGTAGCTGCCCACGAACCAACCGAGCGCCGCGGCTTCCTCCCACGGAGGGTCACCCACCGGTACCGCGGGCCGCCACACCAGGTCGAGCAGCCCGGGATCCAGCCGCGCCCCCTCGGCCGACTCGAGGTGGGCCTCCATCCACCGGCACATCTCGACCAGGTTGGAGTGCAGGGTCGAGCTCGGGGCGTGACGCCTGGTATAGGGATAGGCGCCCTCGGGGACCGTCAGCGGCCTCCCCACGTGCGGTGAGGCGGCCAGGTGTCCGGGCACCTCGGCACGCAGGAAGGTGCTGACCCGCATCCCGAGCGGGGCCAGGACCTGCTGCCGGACGGCCTCTTCGAACGTCGTACCGGTGACCCTGGACAGCAGCAGCCCGAGGAGCTCGAACCCGGCATTGGAGTAGGAGAACGTCGAGCCGGGCTCCGACTGCAGCCGCCAGCCCGACAGGCTGCGTGCGAGGTCGCTGAGCGCGTCGTCGCCCAGCTGTGGGTCGTGCCACCCGTAGTCCGCGACGTCCGGGAGTCCGCTCGAGTGGCTCAGGAGTCCTCGGGCCGTGACCTCCCGTTCCCGGCCGTCGGCCAGCGTGAGCTCGGGCACCCAGGTGACGATCGGCGCATCCAGGTCGAGCACCGGCCCGCCGGCGTCCCGAGCACTGGCCAGCGACACGATCGCCGTCGCGACGAACGGCTTGGACACCGACGCCAGGTGGAACATCGTCTCGGGCGTGACCGACGCACCGGTGCGGACGTCACGGACGCCGAAACCGCGCGAGACGACCTCTCCCTCGCGCACCACGGCCACGGCCAAGCCTGCCACGTCGTGCGAACCGAGCAGGGTCTCGACGGGCGGCCACAGCCATTCCTCCCCCCTCGCCCCAAGGTGCACCGGACCCCCATCCACGTCCCGACCCTACGCGCGCTCTTCGCCGCACGACCCCCGATGAACAGGTTTGGCGGCACCCCGGCGCGGGAAGGCTGCGGGACACGGAAGCTCGGGGCGGGGCGTTCAAGGAGGAGGGGGACGTTGTCCGTCAGTCCGGTGAGGCTGACCGTCATCGGCGCCAACGGCATCGTGGCGAGGGGCGTCGCTGCGCTCGCAGCGGAGTTCCCCGACCGGCTTCGCATGGTGCCCTACCCCTGGCCACCGGCCGCGCAGGACCCAGACGTCGTGCTCTACGACGCGGTGGGGCTCCACACCGGTGACGGCCACGACCTGGACCTGCTGGTCAGCGAGACCGCGGCCGCCGTCCTGGTCCTCGCCCGGGAGGCCCGGCCCGACCTGACCGGCTGCGCCCTCGCGCGCGGCGCCGACGGATGGGTGTCGTTGGAGGCGGACGACGACGAGCTCCTCGCCGCGATCGAGTCCGCGGCCGCGGGGTCCCTCGAGCCGGAGAGCGGCACCCCGGACGCTGCCGACTCGGGGCTGCGCCTCCCGGAGGGCGTGAGCCTGTCGTCGCGGGAGGCCGAGATGCTGGGCTACATCGCCCAGGACCTTCGCAACACCGAGATCGCCGAGCGCTGCTTCCTGAGCGTGAACTCGGTCAAGACCTACATCCGCAGTGCCTACCGCAAGATCGAGGTCAACAACCGGGCACAGGCCGTCCTCTGGTGGGTCCAGCACGGCGCACCCCAGCCGTAGAGCGCGACCTCCGCAGGTCAGATCTCCGGCTTCCCCGCAGTCGCTTCAGGGGCGTAGAGCGCCGTCATCCGGCCCTCCGGGTCGAGCCGCTGCAGGAGCGCATCCGCGATGCCGTGCAGCTGCGCGACCTGCTCGGAGGTGAGAGCGTCGAACACGTTCTGCCTGACGCCCTCGACGTGCCCCGGAGCCGCGGCCACGACGGCGTCGTAGCCGGCGCCGGTGAGCCGGGCGTTGGTCGCGCGCTTGTCGGTCTCGCAGGGGAAGCGGTGCACCAGCCCCCTGCCCTCGAGGCGACGGACGACGTGGGAGAGCCGCGGCAGCGTGGCGCTGGTCAGCTGCGCCAGCGAGGTCATCCGCAGGGTCCGTTCGCTCGCTTCGGAGAGCATCGCGAGGACGAAGTACTCGAAGTGGGTCAGTCCCGAGTCGCGCCTGAGCTGGGTGTCGAGCACCCCCGGCAACAGCTCGACGACCGCGACGAGCCTGACCCAGGCCGCGCGCTCGTCCTCGTCGAGCCACCGTGTCTGCATGCTCACACCCTACCAAATTGGTTGACGGAACAACTATCGCCATGACAGTGTTACTTGAAGCATCAACCACTTAGCCTCTCGAGGAGACAGTCATGACCAGCATCTCGATCATCGGCACCGGCAACATGGGCCGGGCCATCGCCGCGGTCGCCGAGCGCGGCGGGCACGACGTGCAGCAGCTCGCGCACTCCGACAGCGACGTCGCGGCCACCGGGGACATCGTCGTCCTCGCCGTGCCGCACACCGCTGTCCGCGAGATCCTCGAGCAGCGCCGTGAGTCGCTCGCCGGCAAGATCGTCGTCGACATCACCAACCCGCTGGACTTCACCACCATGGACTCGCTGGTCGTCGCCCCCGACAGCTCCAAGGCAGTCGAGATCGCCGCGGCCCTCCCCTCCTCCCGGGTGCTCAAGGCGTTCAACACCAACTTCGCCAGCACCCTGGCCGAGGGAACGGTCGGCCCCCTCAGGACCACCGTCCTGATCGCCGGCGACGACGACCGGGCGAAGGCGGCCCTGTCCGAGGTCCTCACCTCGGGTGGGCTCGAGGCCATCGACGCGGGCGGACTCGACCGCGCCCGTGAGCTCGAGGCGATCGGCTTCCTGCAGATCTCGCTCGCCGCGCGCGACACGCTCTCCTGGACCGCCGGCTTCGGCGTCGTCGTCTGAGCCACCCACCTGACCCCCACTCACGAAAGGAACGTCATGACCATCCAGGCCGTCCGCCTCAACCACGCGGTGCTCTACGTCGCTGACCTCGAGCGCAGCATCGCCTTCTACCAGGCCGCCTTCGGCGTCACCGTCGTGGCGCGCGAGCCCCGTGCGAACGCGGCGTTCCTCCGGATGCCGCGCTCGGGCAACCACCACGACCTCGGCCTCTTCGGGGTCGGTGCCCAGCCCCCGCGCCAACGGGGAACGATCGGCCTCTACCACCTCGCGTGGCAGGTCGACACGATCGAGGACCTCGAGCAGGCCCGGATGACCCTGGCGAACCTCGACGCCTACACCGGCGAGTCCAGCCACGGAGCAACCAAGAGCATCTACGGCAAGGATCCCGACGGCAACGAGTTCGAGGTCATGTGGATGCTGCCCAAGGCGAGCTGGGGCGAGTACGAGAACGCGGCGCCGGTCGAGCGCCTCGACCTCGCAGCCGAGGTCACCCGCTGGGGCAACACCCGCACCGCGGCCGAGCTCGTTCCCCTGGAGGCATGATGAGCACCCCCTTCGAGGCGCCCGTGGTCGCGTTCCACGGCGCCGACGACCCCGAGCAGCCGCTCGTCGTGCTGCTCCACGGCCGCGGGTCGCACGAACGCGAGATCATCTCGCTCGCTCCGCACCTCCCGCCGGGCGCGACGTACGCCGCCGTGCGGGCCCCGATCGCCGAGGGCGGCGGCTATGCGTGGTTCGCCAACCGCGGGATCGGCCGCCCGGTCGCCGAGTCCCTCGCCGCCACCATGGCGTGGTTCCGCACCTGGCTCGACGAGATCGCTCCGGACGGACGACCGGTGATCCTGGTCGGGTTCAGCGGCGGTGCCGCGTTCGCCGGCGGGCTGGTGCTCGCCGACCCGGGGCGGTACGCCGGCGCGGCGATCCTCTACGGAACCCTCCCCTTCGGCGCGGGCGTGCCCACCACCCCCTCGCGCCTGGCGCAGGTCCCGGTGTTCGCGGCCCAGGGCGACAGCGACCACGTGATCCCGCGCGAGCTGCTCGATCGCACCTGGAGCTACCTGCACACCGAGTCGGGCGCACCGACCCAGGGTCACCGCGACCCCGGCGGACACGGCATCACCCCCGCCGCGCTGCATCAGCTCGTCGGGTGGCTGCACGCGCGCCTGGAGCACGTGCGCGCCCACGAGGCGATCCCGGCCGGCGTCCTGCCCGACGTCGAGTGGCCGACCGTGCCCGGTGGGCGACTGCCCGACCGCGCCGGCCGGCGTCCGGAGGTGTCCTGGCAGATCCCGCAGCAGCAGCTCTCCGACACCTCCCCCGCCGCGATCCAGGAGCGGCTCTTCGCCCGGAGCTCGAGCCTGGCCGGGGTCACCAGCGGCCCCTCGCGGATCTCGGTCCCCGGTGCCCGCGGCCTGGTCCTCGGTGGGGCGGCCGGTCCGGACGAGGCGTTCCTGGTCCCGGAGGTCCGCGAGTTCGCGCACCTGCATCCCGAGTACGACGGCTCGCTGCACCTGGCCCTGCCGCCCGCCCAGGCCGCGGACCTCGTCGCCCACGGCTGGGGTACGCCGCACCCGTGGGCCGGCAGCCGCCTGACCCTCGGCTTCACGATGGTCTTCGGGCCGCGGGACGAAGAGGAGCTGGAGGTCGTCGCCGGGATCGTGTCCGCGAGCCACGCGTACGCGTCGGGCACCGTGCCGACGCCCGCCTGAAGCGACGGACCGGGAGCGCGGTTCCGGTCGCGGAGGCCCCCCGGCGCGCGCCAGAATCGTCTGCGAGCCGGGTCCCCGGCCCGAACTCCCGTCCCCCCAGGGGCCGGCCGCCCGGAGGAGCTGCCCGATGCCGGTGAGCTGTCGCTGCAACGAGGTGCACCACCGGCGCCGCGTGGTGCTGACCGGGGGGCCGGGAGCCGGGAAGACGGCGCTGCTGGAGCTGGTCCGGCACTCGGTCTGCCCCCATGTGCACCCCCTCGCCGAGTCGGCGGGGGTGGTCTTCGGTGGCGGGTTCCCGCGGTCCGAGGAGCCGGTGGCCCGCAAGGCGGCGCAGCGGGCGATCTTCCACGTGCAGCGCGAGCTGGAGGTCATCGGTGACACCCACAACGCCGCGCTGGTGCTGTGCGACCGCGGCACCGTGGACGGGCTCGCCTACTGGCCGGGTCCCCCCGCGGAGTTCTGGTCCGCGCTCGGCACCCGGCGCGAGGACGAGCTGGCTCGGTACGACGCGGTGATCCACCTCCGCACGCCCACCGCCCGGCTGGGCTACAACCGCACCAACCCGCTGCGCACCGAGAGCGCGCGGGTGGCCGCCCTGATCGACGACCGCCTGCTGGAGGCCTGGGAGGGCCACCCGCGGCGGGTGGTCATCAGCTCCGAGAGCACCTTCCTGCACAAGGCCACCCACGCGCTGGAGGCGCTGCGCGAGGAGCTGCCCACGTGCTGCGCCTCCGGTGGCCTGCCGTTCCCCGGCTCGCCGTGAGGGGCTCTCGCGCTCACCGGCTGTCGACCAGCACGCACCGGGCAGCCCGGACGCTGCACCGGGCCATCCGCTCGGCACCGTCGCGCACCACCGGGGAGACCAGACGGTCGTCGTCCTCCCACGCCCACGCGCGGACCCGGAACGCCCAGCCGTCGGGTGCGCTCAGCGTCGCCTGCCGCGAGCCGTCCACGGCCTGGGTCCGGAGCGTGGGGATCGCGGTGATCTCGCCGCCGGTGGTCCCGGCCGGCGTCCAGGCCAGCCACGTCCCGCCCGGGCTGACGAGGAGGTCGTCGTGGTTCGGGACGGGGCCGATCCGGGTCAGCTCCCCGGTGTCGGAGAGCTGCGCGAGGTAGGGCTCCCCCACCGTGGCGTCGACGGCACCGGCCGCGCCGTCGTTCACGATCAGCCCGGCCGGGGTGTTGGCGAGGACCTGCTGCCCCGGGGCCGTCTCGGACAGGTCGACGGTGCTGTTGTCGACGAGCGGCAGCCACAGCACGGCGGTGTTCGTCCCCTGGGCGATCACCCGGCCGTCGTCGGTGACCGCCCGGACCCGCACGGTGCTGCCGTCCTGCGGGTCGCCGAGGTCGATCGGGACGCCGCCCAGCCCCTCCCCGTTGAACCCGGTGTCGAATCCGCTCAGCGTGCCCCGGCCGTTGTCGGCGAGCACCTCCCCGACGTACTTTCCGTCGGGCGAGAGGACGGGGGGTACGTCGAGCCGGGCCTCGATCGCCATCGGCTCGGCGTCCCGGCCCCACCACCAGGTGTTGTCGGTGCGCAGCGCGAGCCAGCCGGCGTCCCCGGACTGCACCGACCACCAGGTGCCGGGCACCTGCGCGCCACCGACGTACAGGTGCTGGTCGAGCACGTAGGGCACCGTCGGCGCCGACCTCGGGATCCGCTCGACCGATTCCGTCCGGGTCGGCGAGGGCGGTGTCGGCTGCGGCTCCCGGCCGCCGCGGGCGCTCGCCACGACGACGACCGCACCGGCGAGGATCAGGACGACGGCGGCGGCGACCAGCAGCGGCTGCCAGTGCCGTGGTGAGCGGGGCTGCTCCTGCGGCAGCGACGGCATGGGCGGGACCGTCAATCCGTCGGCCACCTCGTGCAGCTCCCGGCCCAGGGCCTCTTCGACGTCGACGAACATGTCAGTCCCCCCTCCCGTCGGTGTCGTCCGAGCCGATCGCGGCTCGCAGCGCCTTGAGGGCGCGGTGTGCAGTGGACTTCACATTTCCTCGCGAGCAGCCCAGGGCGTCCGCGATCTCCTGCTCGCTCAGGTCCTCGTAGTAGCGGAGCACGATCACCGCCCGCTGGCGCGGCGGCAGCGACTTCACGTGCGGCCACAGCAGCATGCGTTCCTCGGGCCCACCGGCCGGCGGGTGCGCCGGCTCGGGTGGTGCGTCCGTGAGCAGCTCGAGCCGGCGCGCCTTCGGGCGCCGCTGGGACAGGTAGGTGTTGGTGAGCATCCGGCGGACGTACGCCGTCGGCGAGTCCGAGGCCCGCACCCGCGCCCAAGACCCGTACGCCTTCAGCAACGTCTGCTGGGCGAGGTCCTCCGCGTCGGCGTGGTTGCCGGCCAGCAGGTAGGCGCAGCGGTAGAGCGACGGCCAGGCCGCGGCGGCGTACTCCTCGAACGTCGGCGCCGCCGCGCTGCTCGTCACGGTGTTCAGCATCGGACACCTCCCCTTCTGCCCCCTCTGACTCCGCCAGTCCGCGGAAGGTTGCGTCGATCGGGCTACTGATCCGGACCGCCCGGCCGCCGCGCAGGCCGGCACTTCACCCGTTCGGGGGGTTTTGCCGCGGCGCCCGGCGGAAACGAGCCACGTGCCGGCGGCCTTGCTCGAGGGGCTTCGGGGGCTTACGCAGTCCGTGGACAGCGTGCCGCGCGAGCAGGGCCCCGGCACTCCCCTGACTGGTCCTGGCCGGACCGGGGACCCCGGCTCGACGCGCCCGCACATGACCAAGGAGAACGACCCATGACCACCGACGCCATCGTGCTGCTCAAGGACGACCACAAGGAGATCCTCAGCGTCTTCCGCGACTTCGAGCAGGCCGGCGAGAACGCACTCAAGACCAAGGGTCGGCTGGTGGACCGGATGATCGAGCTGCTCACCGTCCACACCTACATCGAGAACGAGGTGATGTACCCGCGGGTGCGCGAGCTGGTCCCCGAGCTCGAGGACGACGTGCTCGAGTCCTACGAGGAGCACCACGTCGCCGACGTCCTGGTGGTGGAGCTGGCCGCGATGGATCCCTCCGACGAACGCTTCACCGCCAAGACCACGGTCCTGA
The DNA here is from genome assembly GCF_039531775.1 of Nocardioides koreensis. Classification (NCBI taxonomy): domain Bacteria; kingdom Bacillati; phylum Actinomycetota; class Actinomycetes; order Propionibacteriales; family Nocardioidaceae; genus Nocardioides; species Nocardioides koreensis. The sequence goes on from NZ_BAAAQR010000005.1 coordinate 110,273, forward strand.
TCGAGAACGTCCGCCACCACATCCATGAGGAGGAGGACGAGTGGTTCCCGCAGGTCCGCGAGGCCCTGGGCCGCAAGACGCTCCAGGAGATCGGCGCGGAGATGGCCGAGGCCCGGGAGAAGGCGCCGCGTCGGCCGTCCCAGCCCAGCGCTCTGAAGAAGACCATCGACGCGATCATCTCCTGACCGTCGCCTGACCGCCCTCGGAGCTTCCCCGGCTGCGATGAGTTTCCTCCGCACGCGAGGTCCACACCGTCGAAGGTCCACATCTGGCGAGGGGAGCAACCAGTGGTGACTCAATTGGTCCGGGTGCACAACGTCACGGTGTCCAGTGACGGGTACGCCTCCGGTGACGGCCAGAGCCTGGAGCGTCCGTTCGGGCACGCCGATCCGACGGCCCTCTTCGCGTGGGCCGGCGCGACCGCCAGCTGGCCCAACCGGACGGAGCCCGGTGGCAGCCGCGGCCTGGACGACTACCTGGTGCGCGACTTCCACCGCAACGTCGGCGCCGAGATCATGGGCCGCAACAAGTTCGGTCCTCAGCGCGGACCCTGGGTCGACCACGACTGGCAGGGCTGGTGGGGTCAGGAGCCGCCGTTCCACACGCCGGTCTTCGTCATGACGCACCACGAGCGACCGTCCTTCACGCTGTCCGACACGACGTTCCACTTCGTCGGCGGGCCGCCGAGAACAGTGCTCGACCGCGCTCTCGAAGCCGCCGACGGCAAGGACGTCCGGCTCGGCGGCGGCGCCGACACCATCCGGCAGTTCCTCGACGCCGACCTCATCGACACGCTGCACGTCGCCGTCGCCCCCGTGGCGTTCGGCCGCGGATCCCGGCTGTGGGGCTCACCCGACGAGCTCCTCGACCGCTACCACCGTGACGTCGTGCCCAGCTCGAGCGGCGTGGTCCACCACCTGTTCTGGCGACGCTGAAGGTCCGTCACGAGAGGCCGTGCTGCGGGAAGCGGGACTGGTCGAGGTTCGCCGGGAACAGGGGCTGGATGCCCTGCACACCGAGACAGCACGGGAGTCGCGCGCCTCGAGGACCGGTTCGAGACCGACGTGGACGACCTGTGGTCAGCCCTCACCGATCCCAGCCGTCTCGCCCGCTGGCTCGGCGAGGTGGAGGGCGATCTGCGGCCGGGCGGCGAGCTCCGGGCGCACGACATCGCCTCGGAAACCTGACCGGAAACTGCCCCGACATTCAGCGCACGCGATGGTTCCCGGCTTGACGAAGCGCCTCCCGCCGGGCGTCGTACTCCTGCTCGTCGATCTCCCCCCGCGCGAAGCGTTCGTCGAGGATCTGCAGCGGATTCCTCGACTCCCCCGTCGGTCCGCCCCACGAACCACCGCTGCCGAAGCCGCGGAACATGGCCACCAACGCGAAGATCACCCCGCCCCAGAAGACGAGCATGATCACGGTCATGACCAGCCAACCGCCCCAGCCCGGCGTGCCGTAGTCCCAACCCATCATCGGTCTCAGCTCCTTCGTCCGACCTGTCTCCAGCGTGGCGCGCGACGCTGACCGTGCGGTCGCGATCGTGTGAAGGTTCCCTGAAGATCGACGCCGCAGACCGGCGAGACAGCGGAGTACCGCGAGCGGCGCTGCCACCATGGGGTCATGAGCGATGTCTCCGATCCCTGCGTGACGCCCGGTGGCGCACGGCCGGCCTCGGGGACGCGCGCGATGGTCGTGGAGGACGAGGTCGAGCTCGCGACCCTCCTCGGCAGCTACCTCGAGCGTGACGGGTTCGAGGTGACCGTGGTCCACGACGGGTTGTCGGCCGTGGCCACCGCGCGGGAGGTCGATCCCGACGTCCTCGTGCTGGACCTCGGCCTGCCCGGGCTGGACGGAGTGGAGGTCTGCCGACAGCTGCGCACGTTCTCCGACGCCTACGTGGTGATGCTGACCGCGCGCAGCGACGAGGTGGACACCCTGATCGGGCTGTCGGTCGGTGCGGACCACTACATGACCAAGCCGTTCAGTCCGCGGGAGCTGGTGGCCCGCATCCAGGCGATGCTGCGCCGCCCGCGTGCCGGCCACCAGGCCGAAGCCGTGGTGGCCAGCCGGACTTTCGGCGACCTGGAGATCGACCCGGCCGGTCGCGATGTCTGGCTCGGGGGCCGGCCGGTGGCGCTGACGCGTACTGAGTTCGACCTGCTGGCTGCGCTCTCCGGACACCCGCGGATGGCCTTCAGCCGACGACAGCTGATCGATGCGGTCTGGGGTCCGAGCTGGGTGGGTGACGAGCACCTCGTCGACGTGCACGTCGGTCACCTGCGCCGCAAGCTCGGTGACGACGCGGCCGCAGGGCGGTACGTGCGCACCATCCGCGGGGTCGGCTACCGGATGGGCACGGGCCGGTGAGCAGCACCGCTCGCACGCGCCCGGGGTTGGCGGGTCGCCTGCTGGTCGGTCAGGCCCTGGTGCTGCTCGCCGGTGCCATGACGACGTGGTTCGTCGCCTCGATCGTCGGTCCGGGCATCTTCCACGAGCACCTCATGCGCGCCCACGTCGGTCACACGGCGGCGGAGGCCCGGCACGTCGACCGCGCCTTCACCTCCGCGCTGCTGATCTCGATCGGGATCGCGACGCTCACCTCGGTCGCGGCGGCCCTCGCGGTGTCCTGGTACTTCAGTCGTCGGGTGCACCGGTCGATCACCAGCGTGGCGGACGCGGCCGGGCAGATCGCCGCCGGCCGCTTCGGCGCGCGGGTCGCCGACCCGGGTCTGGGGTCCGAGTTCGCCACCCTCGCCGCGACGTACAACACTCTCGCGGTCCGCCTGGAGGCCATCGAGGCCACCCGTCGGCGGATGCTCGGCGATCTGGCACACGAGATGCGGACGCCGCTGGCGACCATAGACGCCCATCTGGAGGCCATCGAGGACGGAGTGCGGACTCCCGACCGGGAGACGCTGGCGGTGATCCGCGGCAGCACCCGACGGCTGCGCCGGCTCGCGGAGGACATCGGCGCCGTGTCCCGCGCGGAGGAGGGCGATCCCGCCCTCGACATCGAGACGATCGATGCTGGGGAGCTCGCGCGGGCCGCTGCGGAGACCGCCCGCGACCGGTACGCCGCCAAGGGGGTGCGGCTGGGCGTCGACGTCGACGCTCCTGGCGTGGTGCGGGTCGATGCCGACCGGGTGGCGCAGGTGCTCGGCAACCTGCTCGACAACTCCCTGCGGCACACCCCGCCCGGAGGGCGGGTGACCATCTCCTGCCGCCGCCGGATGCCGTGGGTGGAGCTCAGCGTCACCGACACCGGTGAAGGCATCGCGGCCGAGCACCTGCCCCACGTCTTCGACCGCTTCTATCGCGCCGACACCGCCCGGGACCGGATCCGCGGAGGCTCCGGGATCGGGCTGAGCATCGCCAGGGCCCTCGTCGAGGCCCACGGCGGGACGATCTCGGTCGCGAGCGAGGGGGCCGGCCGGGGCGCGTCGTTCGTGGTGCAGCTGCCCGCCTCCGCGGACTGAGGCGCTCCGCCACCCACGGGCATCCCGCAGGTGCGGAGTGCCGATCTTCAACAAACCTTCACACGACCTGAACGGTTCCTTCCGAGCGCGCCGAGGAGTCTGGTGGCACACCCGAGGCGACACGAGGAGGCACCGTGGGCCGGCACCAGGACCCGGCGGGCACCGACGCCGTCGCTGCGGTGCTCGAGGTGTCCGGGGTGCAGTGGGCCTCCAGCAAGAACGTCGCGGAGGCGGTCCTGTCACGACGCCCGGGTGTGCTGTCGGTCGAGGCCAACCCGGTGGCGCAGACGGCCACGGTCACCTACGACCCGGCCCGGACCGACCTGACCCAGCTGCGCGACTGGGTACGTGAGTGCGGCTTCCACTGTGCCGGGCAGTCGGTCCCGCACCATGTCTGCGACCCGATGCTCGAGCCGAACCGATCGCCGGAGCCGTCACCGCACGAGGCGATGGAGCATGGCGGCGACGGCTCCATGTCGATGGCGGCCATGGTCGCCGACATGCGGCGCCGGTTCCTCGTCGCCGCGATCCTGTCGGTGCCGGTGCTGCTGTGGTCCCCGATCGGGCGTGACGTGCTCGGCTTCGGCACCCCGGCGCCGTTCGGGCTGCGTGACGACGTGTTCAGCCTGCTGCTCTCGCTCCCGGTGATCTTGTACTCCGCCTGGATCTTCTTCGAGGGCGCGTGGCGAGCACTGCGCTCGGGCACCCTCGACATGATGGTGCTGGTCGCCGTCGCGGTCGGGGCGGGGTGGCTCTACTCCGTCGGGGTCACGCTGACCGGGGGCGGCGAGGTGTTCTACGAGGCGGCGACCGTGCTGACGGCGTTCGTGCTGCTCGGCCACTGGTTCGAGATGCGGGCCCGCGGCGGCGCGAACGATGCCATCCGCACCCTGCTCGACCTGGCTCCGGCTCGGGCGTTGGTGGTCCGCGACGGGGAACCCGTGGAGGTGCCGACCGCCGAGGTCGCGGCCGGCGACCTGCTGCTGGTCCGCCCCGGGACCAAGATCGCCACCGACGGCGTGGTCGAGGAGGGTGGCTCCGAGGTCGACGAGTCGATGGTCACCGGCGAGAGCCTGCCGGTGCACAAGGCGCCGGGCGACCCGGTCATCGGTGCCACGGTGAACGCCAGCGGCACACTCCGGGTCCGTGCCACCAAGGTCGGCGCCGACACCGCGCTGGCGCAGATCGTCGCGCTCGTCCAGCAGGCCCAGAACAGCAAGGCCCCCGGGCAGCGCCTCGCCGACCGCGCCGCCTTCTGGCTGGTGCTCGTCGCCCTCGCCGCCGGCGCGGGCACCTTCCTCACGTGGCTCGCCGTCGGCCGGTCGGCCACCGAGGCCCTGCTCTTCGCCATCACGGTCGTGGTCATCACCTGCCCCGACGCGCTCGGCCTGGCCACCCCGACCGCGATCATGGTGGGCTCCGGCCTCGGCGCTCACCGGGGCGTGCTGTTCAAGAACGCCGCCGCCATCGAGACCTCCGCACGCGTCGACGCCGTCGTGATGGACAAGACCGGCACCCTGACCAAGGGCGAGCCCGAGGTCACCGACCTCGTCGTCGACGGGCTCGTCCGGCGACGAGTGCTGGAGCTGGCTGCGGCCGTGGAACGCGAGTCCGAGCACCCGCTCGCGCTGGCCGTGCGCCGGTACGCCGACGCGCAGGGCGCGCGCCGCCTACGGGCCAGCGGGTTCCGCAACGTTGCCGGGCGCGGCGCCATCGCCGAGGTCGACGGCCACCGGGTCGCGGTGGGGAACCGCCGACTCATGGAGAGCGAGGCTGTCGACCTCGAAGCTCTCGGCGCCCGCCGGGACGAGCTGGCGGCCGGTGGTCGTACCGCCGTGCTGGTCGCCGTCGACTCCCGGACGGTGGCCGTCATCGGCATCGCCGATGCGGTCCGGGAGACCTCCGCCGCGGCGGTCTCGGCCCTGCACGAGGCCGGGGTCGAGGTGGTCATGCTGACCGGCGACAACGCCGCCACCGCGCGGCGGATCGCCGATGAGCTCGGCATCGACACCGTCATCGCCGAGGTCCTCCCCCAGGACAAGGCCGGCAGGGTCGTCGAGCTCCAGCAGGCCGGACGCCGGGTCGCCATGGTCGGCGACGGGGTCAACGACGCGCCCGCGCTCGCGGCGGCCGACCTCGGCATCGCGATCGGCACCGGCACCGACGTGGCCATCGAGACGGCCGACGTCGTCCTGATGCGCTCCGACCCGCTCGACGTGCCCACCGCCCTCACCATCGGGCGGGGCACGCTGCGCAAGATGCGGCAGAACCTCGGCTGGGCGGTCGGCTACAACGCCCTCGCGCTGCCGATCGCGGCCGGCGTCTTCGAGCCCGCATTCGGACTGGTGCTGCGCCCCGAGATCGCCGCCCTCTCCATGTCCGGCTCCAGCTTCCTGGTCGCCGTCAACGCCCTGCTCCTCAAACGGCTCCCGCTGCCCGAACAGGCGCACCGACCCCTCCAACCAGCAACCGAGAAGGAACCCGCATGAAGAAGCTGACCGCACTCGTGGCCCTGCTCCTGGCCACCGCCCTCTCCCTCACCGCCTGCGGGGACGGGGGAACCTCGGACACGAGCAGCGACAAGAGCACGGCCACCGCCCGGTTCGACGACACCGATGTCGAGTTCGCGCAGGGGATGATCCCCCACCACCAGCAGGCGGTGGAGATGTCGCAGCTGGCCGAGTCGCACGCCGCCGGCGCCGAGGTGAGGAAGCTGGCGTCGGACATCGAGTCAGCCCAGGGTCCCGAGATCGACACCATGACCCAGTGGCTGCAGGACTGGGGCAAGGACGTCCCGTCCGACTCCGACGGCGACATGGGCGGCATGGGCGGCATGGACATGGGCGACGGCAGCCACATGGACGTCGACGACATGCCCGGGATGATGAGCGCGGACGACATGCACGAGCTCGACCGGGCACACGGCGCCGGCTGGGACCGGATGTTCCTCGTCATGATGATCCGGCACCACGAGGGCGCCATCGAGATGGCCAGGACCGAGCAGGCCGAGGGCCAGAACACCGACGCGCTCGCGCTGGCTGAGGAGATCGAGAAGGCCCAGACCACCGAGATCGCCCAGATGAAGGACATGCTCGCGTCCTGAGCCCTCACCTCGGGCTGCTCAGCTGCGCCTCTTCGGGGTGCGGGCGCTCCGACCGGCCTCCTGCCGATCCCGATCCACTCGACCGGCCGGCTTCATCGTCCACCAGGCAAGAGCCGCCAGCGCGATCAGGACCACGCCCGCGACGATCCAGGCACGGAAGTCGGCGATGCCCGCACCCACTCCGGACAGGCCTCCGATGCCGTCGACGACCACCACTGACACCTCGTTCACACTCTGCATGGTGGCCCCGTTCCCGGCTGCGGCCCGTCCACGCCGCCGTGGACGCCTGCCGCCCGGATCTTCGTCGAACCTTCATGGAACCGAGTGGTGGCGCAGGAGGTCGTTGGGCGGTCAGGTTGCCGCCGTGAGGGGGGTTGCGCAGGGGGCGGCCCACGGTACGGCGGCCTCCGCCGCAGTGCCCTCGACGCTGCTCGGCGGCGCGACCCACCGGCGTTGGCGGGCGAGCGCCACGATGGGGATCAGGGTCAGCGCGGAGATGCCGGCACCCACCACCACCGGTCCCACCGGTCCAAGGCTGGGCTGGAGGGCCAGCGCACCGACCCACGAGGACACCGCGGTACCGAAGTTGAACGCCGCCACCGCGAGCGAGGAGCCGAGGGTGGGCGCGTGGTCGGCGTACCGGACCGCCAGGGCGATGAGCACGGGGTTCGCACCCAGCCCGAACAGGCCGAGCAGGACGACCAGGATGGTCGTGGGGACCGCGGCGCCGGAGACCAGGCTGATCGCGACCAGGATGACCGAGGTCACCGCTCCGGCCGCGATCGTGATCGCATGTGGGCGGGTGTCGCCGAGCCGCCCGCCCAGCAACGACCCGGCGAGCGACTCGTTCGGCCCCGGTTTGCGGGTGCCTACCGTGGAGTCGTGCCGCGACCCGCGCGCACCTGGCGATGAGCGGTTGAGTGATGACGACTCAAGCGGGACCTGCATCGTTGCTGTCGATCGCCTTCGCGTGACGGAGGATCTCGTCAACGACGTCATCGAGCGGTGCGGTGGCGTCGATCCGGATGCCGTTCTTCGGGGTGTCTTCCTTGGTTCGGTGCAGCCGCATGATGAGGTCGCGCTCCGATTGCCGTGCGCCGAACTCGTCTTCTGGTCGCTGATCGAGTCGCCGGTTCAAGGTGTCCAGGTCGATCTCCAGGACGAAGACCCCGTCGAACAGGTCCTGGAACTTCGAGAAGTTCCGCGAGCCGCCGCAGAAGAAGGTGCAGCGCTCACCCTTGTCGGCGACCAGCGCTCGGACCCTGTCCACGTCCCAGATGTGATGCCAGTGCGACGGCACGTGACCTGTCGGCTCGCCGGTTTCCGGGTCCCCCTGATAGGCCAACTCGGTGTCACCGTTGATGGCGTCGAAGCCACGGCGGCGCAGCTCCTTGCAGACCGACGTCTTGCCGGTGCACGAGACGCCCTCGATCAGGTAGTTCCGCAAACCCACCGGTGGACGGTATCCAACCATCTCGCGCGGGACCGTGACCAGGGCCCGCCGAACCAGCTTTCAGTCCTGGGCGAGAAGGGCGCGTAGTGCCGCAAGTGCGCCGGCCACCTCGAGGTCGGGGTCGAGCAGAGCATGAAGGAGCAGGCCGTCGCCGAGCGCCGTCACCAAGGTGGCGATGCCCTCGGCCGAGACCGATGCGGAGATCACACCGCGCTCTTGGTCGGCACGGACCACGTCGATCACGGCCAGGCGGTACTGGCTGATCATCGCGCCCATCCGTTCACGCAGGTTGTCGTCTCGTTCGGCCTCCCGCATCGCCTCGAACATGAGACGGGTGGGGATCGGGTCGGGCACGAGCTCGGGATCGAGCTGGCTGCCGATCATGCCGATCAAGTCGTCGACACTGGTCATGGCCGCGAACTCCTCGAGCGGCACGGCTTGGGAGAACGCGTTCATGCACGCCTCGATCAGGAGCTCCTGCTTGCCGCGGAAGTGGTAGCTGACGGCCCCGTGGGGCAGGCCGGCGCGTTCGGCCACGGCACGGGTCGTCACCCTCCCCCAGCCCACCTCCGCGATGAGCTCTGCGGCGGCGGCCGTCAGCTTCTCGCGGGTCGGCCGCGAGCCGGGGCCGCGGCCCGAGACATCACGCATCGCTGTTTGTCCAATCGCCTTGTCCATATGGCCAAATCCTACTACTCTGCGGGTATGAGCTCTACAGACCGTGATCTTGCCGTGCATGCCCGCGGACTTGTGAAGACCTTCGGCGATCTCCGTGCCGTCGACGGCGTCGACCTCGACATACCGGCCGGCAGCATCTACGGGGTGCTCGGCCCCAACGGCGCCGGGAAGACGACCACCATCCGCATGCTCACCACGCTTCTGCGCCCCGACGCCGGCACCGCCAGCGTCTTCGGCCACGACGTCGTCCGCGAGGCCGCCGACGTCCGCCGCCGCATCTCCCTGACCGGTCAGTTTGCCTCCGTTGACGAGGACCTGACGTCCAGGGAGAACCTGATGCTGCTCGGCCGGCTGCACGGTCACAGTGCTGGTTCGGCTCGTCGACGCGCCGACGAGCTCCTCGACGGGTTCGACCTCGCGAACGCCGGCGGCCGTCTCGCCGGGCAGCTGTCGGGCGGGATGCGTCGCAGGCTCGACATCGCCGCCAGCATCATCGTTCGGCCTGATCTGCTGTTCCTGGACGAACCCACCACCGGTCTGGACCCGCGCAGCCGCGGTCACGTGTGGGAGGTGGTGCGGCGCATCGTCGCCGACGGCACCACCGTGCTGCTCACCACCCAGTACCTCGACGAGGCCGACCAGCTCGCCGATCGCATCGCCGTGATCGACCACGGCCGGATGATCGCGTCGGGAACCCGAGCCGAGCTCAAAGCCTCGGTCGGCGCCGGCGGCGTACGGGTCCGGCTGTTCGACCCCAACCAGCGCCTCGAAGCGCAAGCGGTCCTGAACACGGTCCTCGACACGCCGGCTCACCTCGACAGCGACCCGGCCGTCCTGAAGGCGCAGGTCGCCGCGGACGGCCTCGGGGAGTCCACGGACACGGCCGTCAGAGCCCTCACGCAACTCACGAGTGCCGGGATCGTCGTGAGCGACTTCTCCTACGGACAACCCAGCCTCGACGAGGTCTTCCTGGCTCTGACCGGCAACACCGTCGAACTCACGGAGGCCACGGCATGACCGAGCTCACCGCACCGCACCCCACGCGTCCCGCAGGTCCCCTGTCGGCATCGCTCACCTTCGCCTGGCGCTCGCTCCTGAAGATTAAGCACGTCCCCGAGCAGCTCGGTGACGTCATCGGGATCCCCGTCCTCTTCACCCTGCTGTTCACCTACCTGTTCGGTGGCGCCCTCTCCGGATCCACCCACGACTACCTGCAGTACCTGTTGCCGGGCACCCTCGCACTCGCGGTCGTGTTCGTGACCGTCTACAGCGGCGTCACCCTCAACCGAGACCTCACCACCGGCGCATTCGATCGATTCCGGTCGCTCCCGATCTGGCGGCCCGCACCGATCGTCGGAGCACTCATCGGCGACCTCGGACGGTACCTGCTCGCCGCCGGCCTCGTCATCGGCCTCGGCTTCGCGATGGGATACCGCGCCCCAGGCGGCCCGCTCGGCGTGCTCGCCGCCGTCGCCCTGGTGATCCTGTTCGCCTCGGCGCTGTCCTGGGCATGGACCGCCCTCGGCCTGGTCCTGCGCACCCCGACCGCGGTCATGAACCTCGGCTTCGTGATCCTCTTCCCCGTCACCTTCCTCAGCAACGTCTTCGTCGACCCCGAGACCATGCCCGGCTGGCTTCGCCACATCGCCGACGCCAACCCGATCAGCCACCTGGTCACCGCCGCACGCGGACTGATGGACGGCACCGCCACCGGCCCCCAGGTCCTGAGCGTGATCGCCATCTCGGGCGCGATCATGCTCGTGTTCACCCCCCTCACCACCCTGCTCTACCAGCGCCGCCAATAGCCGCCGCGTGGGTCTGCGTCCCGATCGTCGTAGCGGTCATCTGGTCGATGGGCGCTGTGCTACGCGCCGAGCAACACTTGCCCGAAGATGATGAGTCCGAATCCGAGCAGATGCTGACGAGGGGGTCGAGGGGAAACCTGCCTTCTCCCCCGGTGGTGACGATCGCTACTGCTCGAGCATTCCCCTCAGGCCGATGGCCATGAGCAGGACGGCGAGACCCGTGGTCATCGGGCCGCAGCCACTTGGTCTGCGAGGAGGACGGCGACGCGCCGCTGTTCCCGGGTCGGGTAGGCCAGGTGCGAGGTCGCGGTGAGCAGGAAGTGGCCGACGGTCTGCGGCCCTCGCTGCACGGGAACTGCGATGTACTCGTCTGCGGGCAGTCCCGAGCGCTCGACGTCGACAGCATGGCCGTTGCGGGTCAGCACACCGTCGTGGTCGAGGACCGCGACGCGCGCGTCGCGCACCGGTCCTTCGGTGTATCGGCAACTGTCGGCGATGAGCACCTCGGAGATCTGTCGTGCCACAACGTCGACCACTGTGGCTGGCGGCAGCTTTCCTTCGGCGACAGCACGGGCGGCGGCGAGGACGCCGTCCAGATAGCCGGAGCGTCGGGCTGCTTGCTGCTGTTGCCGGTAGCCCCACAGGGCGAGCTCGCTGACCGCAAGGCTGATCACCACGAGGAGGACGGTCGCTTCGATGTCGTCGGCGTCGGCGATGGTGAAGCGCAGGTAGGGCTCGGTCAGGAAGAAGTCGAACCAGGCCCCGGCGGAGATCGCGGCGAGGACGCCGGCCAGCCGGTCTCCGGTGGCTGCGGCCGCGACCACCCACACGACCAGGACCAGGACCGATGTTGCGGCAGGGACGCTGTCGCGCGCTGTCGACAGAATCGCTGCCGTCAGGAATGGAGCGAGGAGTGCGGCGAGTCGGACCGAGGGGCGCCACCAGGTCGCCTGGGGCCATTCGGCGAGATTCCTGGCCATGGAGCTCACTCCTTCGCAGACGCCGGGCTCCTCCAGTCTCAGCGGGGTCTTCTCTCGAGGGGAGAGGCCTTGACGGAATCCCTACGTCCGGTTCGCGCGGCCGGCTCAGCTGCCATGCCGTGGCCGCAGCCGGCACACGGCGGGGGGGGCGCGTAGTCAAGACGTCAACGGCGCGTCCCGGCGCGTAGGGATTTCGTCAGGAACCCCCGTCTCGGCTGGCGGGGCATCGTCCTTGGGTCTTGAGTGAATTGCTGGTCGCTCGAGCAGACAGGGCGACGGTGCATCCCAGTCGGAAGGACCCGCCATGGCCGGCGTCGGCCTCATCGTTCTCACAATCCTCTTGTTCAGCCTGCTGGCCCTCGTGGTGAAGGGGGTCGAGCGGCTGTGACTGCAGTGAACTTGATCGGGCTGATCCTGGCGGTGTCCTTGGGGATCTTCGTCCTCGTCGCTCTCCTCTTCCCGGAGCGGTTCTGATGAGCGACGGATGGGCAGCCGCCCTGTTCATCGCCAGCCTGGTCGTGGCGTGGGCGGTCGCCTACCGCTTCTTCGGCGACTACCTGTTCCGTGTCGTGACGTCGGATCGTCACAACCGGGCTGAGCGGACGATCTACCGTCTCGTCGGCGTCAACTCAGGCTCGGAGCAGAACGCCGGTGCCTACACCCGCAGCGTGCTGGCGTTCTCGGTGCTCTCCATCTTGTTCCTGTACGGGTTGCAGCGTCTTCAGGGCCTTCTGTGGCTGGACGCCGGGTTGCCGGGGGTGGAATCGCACATCGCCTGGAACACCGCCGTCAGCTTCGTCACGAACACCAACTGGCAGGCCTATTCGGGTGAGGCCACGATGACGCACCTGACCCAGATGGCCGGCCTGGCCGTCCAGAACTTCCTGTCCGCGGCTGTGGGCATTGCGGTCGCGGTCGCGCTGATCCGGGGGCTGGCCCGCAGCCACACCGACCAGCTCGGGAACTTCTGGGTCGACCTGACGCGCCTGGTGGTACGCGTCCTGCTCCCCATCGCCGTCACCGGCACCGTCATCTTCGTGGCGGCGGGGATGGTCCAGAACCTGTCCTCCGGCACCGATGTCACCACGCTGACCGGCGGTTCCCAGGTCGTACCCTCGGGTCCGGTGGCGAGCCAGGAGGTCATCAAGGAGCTCGGCACCAACGGCGGTGGCTTCTACAACGTCAACTCCTCCCACCCGTTCGAGAATCCCACTGCCTGGACGAACTGGCTGGAGATCTTCCTGCTCGGGCTGATCCCGTTCTCACTCCCACGCGTCTTTGGCCGCATGGTCGGCGACAAGAGGCAGGGCCTGGCGATCGTCGCGGCCATGGGTCTCATTGCGGTCGTCTCGGTCGTTCTGCTCAACGTCACCGAACTGGCCCACCCGGGCACCGTGCCAAGTGCGGTCGGGGCGTCGATGGAGGGCCGTGAGGTGCGGTTCGGCACCGGGAACTCGGCCACGTTCGCGGCGATGACCACGCTCACCTCTACCGGGTCGGTGGACTCCTTCCACGACTCGTACTCCGGCCTGGGTGGTGGGATCCTGCTGTTCAACATGATGCTCGGCGAGGTCGCGCCGGGAGGCGTGGGCTCCGGGCTGTACGGGATGCTCGTGCTGGCGGTCATCACCGTGTTCGTGGCCGGACTCATGGTCGGCAGGACCCCGGAGTACCTGGGCAAGAAGATCGGCGCCAGGGAGATCAAGCTCGCCTCGCTGTACTTCCTGGTCACACCGTTCCTGGTGCTGGTCGGCACCGCACTGGCCATGGCCAGCCCCGACCAGCGAGCGGCGATGCTCAACACCGGCACCCACGGCTTCTCCGAAGTGCTCTACGCGTTCACCTCGGCCAGCAACAACAACGGCTCGGCCTTCGCCGGCCTGGCGGTGAGCACCTGGTGGTACGACCTGGCACTCGGCCTGTGCATGTTGCTCGGCCGGTTCCTGCCGATCGTGCTGGTGCTCGCCCTGGCCGGCAGCCTGGCGCGGCAGACCCCGTCGCCCGGGTCGGCCGGGACGATGCCGACCCACACTCCCCTGTTCGTCTCCATGCTGATCGGAGTGACGGTGGTGCTGGTGGCGCTCACGTTCTTGCCGGCCCTCGCCCTGGGCCCGCTCGCGGAGGGACTCGCCCGATGACCGCCCCCGCACCCACCGGTGGGCTGCTCGACCCCCGACAGTTGGCCCGGTCGCTGCCCGACGCGATGGCCAAGCTGGACCCGCAGATCATGTGGCGCAACCCGGTGATGCTCATCGTCGAGGTCGGCGCTGCCTTCACCACCGTGCTCGCCGTCTCCGATCCGACCTGGTTCGCGTGGCTGATCACGGGTTGGCTGTGGGCCACCGTGGTCTTCGCAAACCTCGCGGAAGCCGTCGCCGAAGGCCGTGGCAAGGCGCAGGCCGACACCCTGCGCAAGACCCGTCAGGGCACCATCGCTCGCCGGGTGACCGGCTGGGAGCCAGGCAAGCTCATTGCCGTGGCCGACAGGGAGAGCGTCCCGGCTCCCACGTTGGCCAAGGGCGACATCGTGGTGTGCGAAGCCGGCGACGTCATCCCCGGCGACGGGGACGTCGTGGAGGGCATCGCCAGCGTCGATGAGTCCGCGATCACCGGCGAGTCCGCCCCGGTGATCCGCGAGTCCGGTGGCGACCGGTGCGCGGTCACCGGCGGCACCAAGGTGCTCTCGGACCGCATCGTCGTCCAGATCACCCAGACCCCCGGAGAGAGCTTCATCGACCGGATGATCTCCCTGGTCGAGGGCGCCAACCGGCAGAAGACCCCCAACGAGATCGCGCTCAACATCCTGCTCGCCGCGCTCACCGTGATCTTCCTGATGGCCGTGGCCACCCTGCAACCGCTGGCCATCTACGCCAAGAGCATCAACGCCGCCGCCCCGGACACCGCGGCCCTGGACAGCAACGGCGTCACCGGCGTCGTACTGACCGCGCTGCTGGTGTGCCTGATCCCCACCACCATCGGCGCGCTGTTGTCGGCGATCGGCATCGCCGGCATGGACCGGCTCGTGCAACGCAACGTGCTCGCTATGAGCGGACGCGCGGTCGAGGCGGCCGGTGACGTGAACACCCTGCTGCTGGACAAGACCGGCACCATCACCCTCGGCAACCGGCAAGCCTCGCAGTTCGCGCCAGTGCCCGGCGTCGACCCTGCCCAGCTGGCTGACGCAGCACAGCTGTCCAGCCTGGCCGACGAGACCCCCGAAGGCCGCTCGATCGTCGTCCACGCCAAGACGGCCCACGGCCTGCGCGAGCGGCAGCCCGGCGAGCTCACCCACGCCACCTGGGTGCCGTTCACCGCCCAGACCCGGATGTCCGGGGTCGACCTGGACGGCCGGCAGATCCGCAAGGGCGCCGCAGCCGCGGTCATGCACTGGGTTCGGGAGAACGGCGGTCACCCCACCGAGGGCGTCGGGGCCACGGTCGACGCGATCAGCGCCGCCGGAGGCACCCCGTTGGTGGTCGCCGAGAAGACCGGCGACCAACCGGCCAGTGCCCTCGGCGTCATCCACCTCAAGGACGTGGTCAAGGAGGGCATGCGCGAACGCTTCGAGGAGATGCGCCGCATGGGCATCCGCACCGTGATGATCACCGGCGACAACCCGCTCACCGCGAAGGCCATCGCCGAGGAGGCCGGCGTCGACGACTTCCTCGCCGAAGCCACCCCAGAGGACAAGATGAGGCTGATCAAGAGAGAGCAGGGCGGGGGCCGGCTGGTCGCGATGACCGGCGACGGCACCAACGACGCCCCTGCCCTGGCACAGGCCGATGTCGGGGTCGCGATGAACACCGGGACCTCGGCCGCAAAGGAGGCCGGCAACATGGTCGACCTCGACTCCGATCCCACCAAGCTGATCGAGATCGTCGAGATCGGCAAGCAGTTGCTCATCACCCGCGGCGCGCTGACCACCTTCTCCATCTCCAACGACATCGCGAAGTACTTCGCGATCATCCCCGCGATGTTCGCCAGCGTGTACCCGGGCCTGGACCGGCTCAACATCATGGGTCTGGCCAGCCCGCAGTCGGCGATCCTGTCCGCGGTCATCTTCAACGCCCTCGTGATCATCGCCCTGATCCCGCTCGCCCTCCGCGGTGTCTCCTACCGGCCCGGCGGTGCCGCCGCGTTGTTGCGGCGCAACCTGCTCGTGTACGGCGCGGGCGGCGTCGTCGCACCGTTCGTCGGGATCAAACTCATCGACCTGCTGGTCCAGCTCCTCCCCGGGATGGCCTGATGCGCACCTCCAACCTGTTCGTGGCCCGCCATCTCGCGGCGGCCCGTGCCCTGCTCGTCTTCACCGTGCTCCTGGGGGTCGCCTATCCACTCGCCCTGGTCGGAGTCGCTCAGCTGCCCGGGCTGAATGCGAAGGCAGAAGGTTCACTAGTCCTTGACGGCGACCAGGTGGTCGGGAGTCGTCTGATCGGGCAGTCGTTCACCGACGCCGACGGCGACCCGCTGCCGGCGTACTTCCAGTCCCGCCCCTCGGCCGCGGGGATGGGGTACGACCCCACGTCGACCTCGGCCAGCAACCTGGGGCCCGAGGATGTCGTCGACACGCCCGACCGACCCAGCCTGCTCACCCAGGTGTGCGCACGCAGCCGAACTGTCGGCGAGCTTGAGGGTGTCGACGGCACCCGTCCCTATTGCACGCACGACGGGGTGGGTGCGGTCCTCGGCGTGTACTACGCGCATGGGCTGACCGGTGACGTCGTCCGGGCAGTCAGCTTGAACCAGACCACAGGCACGCCGTTCCTCAGGCAATACCGGGGCGTGCCTGTGGAGCTCGCCGAGCTCGGCGCGGACTACTCGGACGCGGTGGTGGTCGCGATCCGCGGCGACGCGCCAGATGACCCGACGGTTCCGGCTGACGCGGTCACCGCGAGTGCCTCGGGTCTGGACCCCGACATCTCACCGGCCTACGCCCGGCTCCAGGCGCCTCGTGTCGCCCGGGAACGCGGCATCGACGTTGCGGAGGTGCAATCGTTGATCGAGGAGAACACGCACGGTCGGGCGCTCGGCCTGCTCGGGCAAGCGGGAGTGAACGTGCTGGAGCTGAACCTGGCGCTCGACGAGCGCTATCCCCAGCCGTGAACGGATACGGCGGAGCAGTGAGGATCGAAGGGAGGGAGCGGCGATGACGGCTCGCGGAAAGCTGCGCGTCTACCTCGGCGCCGCGCCCGGGGTCGGCAAGACCTACCGGATGCTCGAGGAGGGCCAGCGTCGCAAGTCCCGGGGCACCGACGTCGTCATCGGGTACGTCGAACCGCACGACCGTCCCCTGACCTCCGCGATGGCCGACGGCCTCGAGGCCATCCCGCGCCGTCAGATGACCCACCGTGGCGCCGCGTTCACCGAGATGGACCTCGACGCGGTGATCGCCCGGCGACCCAAGGTCGCTCTCGTCGACGAGATGGCGCACACCAACGTGCCGGGCAGCCTTCACGAGAAGCGCTGGCAGGACATCGACGCGATTCTCGACGCGGGCATCGACGTCATCACCACGGTCAACATCCAGCACCTGGAGTCGCTCAACGACGTCGTCGAGCAGATCACCGGCGTCACCCAGCAAGAGACCATCCCCGACGCCGTCGTTCGGACCGCCGAGCAGATCGAGCTCGTCGACATGACCGCCGAGGCACTGCGCCGCCGGATGGCCCACGGCAACATCTACAAGCCCGACAAGGTCGACGCAGCCCTGGGTAACTACTTCCGGGTCGGCAACCTCACCGCCCTGCGCGAGCTTGCGCTGCTCTGGCTGGCCGACAAGGTCGACGAGCAGCTCGACCGTTACCGCCGCGACCACGACATCGAAGGCACCTGGGAAGCCCGCGAACGGGTCGTGGTCGCCCTGACCGGCGGCCCGGAAGGCGACACCCTCATCCGCCGCGCCGCCCGCATCGCCGAACGTGCCCGCGGTGCCGACCTGCTCGCCGTGCACGTGGTCCACAACGAAGGGCTCAACGGATCCGACCCCGCCCACTTGGCGCGGCAGCGCACCCTGATCGAGGACATCGGCGGCACCTACCACCAGGTTGTCGGCGACCACATCCCACAAGCACTGCTGTCCTTCGCCCGCGGCGTGAACGCGACCCAGCTCGTGCTCGGCGCCAGCAGACGCGGGCGGTTCGCCCAGCTGTTCTCCCGCGGCATCGGCGTCACCACCGTCGCCGAGTCGGAAACCATCGACGTCCACCTGGTCACGCACGAGGAGAGCCGACGCCCGCGGCTGCGCCGGAGCAGGCACAGGAAACGTGACGAGTCGCTCTGGCGGCTGCTGCTCGGGCTCGGACTGACCGCGGTTCTGATGCCGACGCTTGCCCTCGTGCTGAGGCCGTTCCGTGACGACCTGTCACTGTCCAGTCTGATCTTGATCTTCCTGGCCGCCGTGGTCGCGATCTCCCTCGTCGGTCGGTTGTGGGCCGCACTCGCCGCAGCGGTGGTGGGCTCGCTGCTACTCAACTTCTTCTTCACCCCGCCCGTGGGCACCTGGACCATCGCCGAGACCGAGAACGTCTTCGCCCTGATTGTCTTCCTGCTCGTCGCGGTCACCGTCAGCGCAACGGTCAACCTCGCGGTGCGCCGCACCCAGCAGGCCGCACGAGCACGCCGTGAGGCCAACGCGCTGGCGGTGGTTGCCGGCAGCGTCCTCCGCGGATCCCGACCGCTGGCTGCGCTCCTCGGCCAGCTGCGCGAGTCCTTCGCACTCGACTCGGTCACGCTGCTCGAACGGAACCCGGAGGGCCCCGAATCACCGATCGGACGGCTTGACAGCAGCCGATGGAGCATCGCCGAGAGCGTCGGCACACCGGCCTGCCTGGTACCCCGTGATGGTGACGTCGAGGTGGCCGTTGACGACACTCTCACCCTGGTCCTCAAGGGCCGGACCCTCGACGCCACCGACCAGCGGGTCGTGGAAGCCTTCGCCGTCCAGGCCGCCCTTGCCCTGCGACAGCAACGCCTCGCCGAACAGGCTGCCGCAGCGGTCCCGATCGCAGAGGCCGACAAGCTCCGCACCGCTCTGCTGCGAGCCGTCAGCCATGACCTCCGTGCGCCGCTCGCGTCCGCCAAGGCCGCAGTTCAAGGTCTGCGCACGCCGAACGTGGTGTTCGACGAGACCGATCGTCAGGAGCTCCTGGCCACGGCCGACGAATCGCTCGACCTGCTCACCCGACTGGTGGAGAACCTGCTCGACATGAGCCGTCTGCAAGCCGGCGCCCTGGGCGTACACCCTCAGCCCACGAGCGTCGCCGAAGTCATCCCGCTGGCCGTCGACGAACTGGGCAGCGCCGCCGATGCGGTTCAGATCCAGGTGGCCGACGACCTCCCGGAGGTCATGGCCGACCCAGCCCTGCTTCAGCGCATCCTGGCGAATCTCCTGTCCAATGCCCTGAAGTTCTCGCCACCCGACGCGCCGCCCACCGTGGCCGCCAGTGCGCTCGCCGACCGGTTGCACATCCGGGTCATCGATCACGGACCGGGACTCCCGTCCAACGAACGCGATCGGACCTTTCTGCCGTTCCAGCGCTCGGGAGATCGGCACGGGCCTCCCGGCATCGGGCTGGGTCTCGCGCTCTCACGCGGTCTCGCCGAGGCCATGGGGGGCTCCCTCGAAGCTGACGACACCCCCGGCGGAGGTCTGACCATGGATCTCGCGCTCGTCACCGCCCCGCACCACGAGCCCGCCCCCGAGCCGGAGGAGGCGACCACCTGATGCGCGTCCTGGTCGTCGACGACGAGCCCCAGATCCTCCGGGCGCTGCGGATCAACCTCCAGGCCCGACAATTCGACGTCGTCACCGCTGCCGACGGCTCCACCGCCCTGGACGCCGCCAAGAACCAGAAGCCCGACCTTCTGATCCTCGACCTCGGACTCCCCGACACCGACGGCGTCGACGTCATCCACTCGCTGCGATCATGGACCGACGTGCCGATCATCGTGCTCTCCGGCAGAGCCGGCAGCAGCGACAAGATCATCGCCCTCAACGCCGGCGCCGACGACTACGTCACCAAACCCTTCAACATCGAAGAACTCCTCGCCCGCATGAGGGCCGTCAGCCGTCGACTGCGCCCGGAGCTCATCAACGACGAACCGGTCGCGGTCGGCGAGTACACGGTCGACCTCGCCGAAAGGGCCGTTCGGAGGGTCGACGGCGCGCTCCTGCACCTCACCAAGACCGAGTGGGACCTACTCGCCATCCTGGTGCGCAACCCGGGCAAGCTCGTCAGCCAGCGACAGCTGCTCCAGGACGTTTGGGGGCCGACGTACCTCAACGAGACCCACTACCTGCGTCAGTACATGGCCCAACTCCGCAAGAAGCTCGAACCGGACCCCACCCGCCCCCGGCATCTGCTCACCGAGCCAGGCATGGGGTATCGGTTCATGCCCTGATCCACATCGAGCGCAGGAGGTCGACGGGTCGAGCAGGTCCACGAGGTCGTCGGACCTCGGGTGTTCAGCAATGGCCTGCTATTCCGCGTCGTCGGCGGCTCCGAGCTGGGCTGCGAGTCGGTCGGCAAGGGCCGGCAGGCTCGGGGCACCGGGCTCCCCATCATTGACGTCGTCGAGGTCCCGGTAGAACTCGACCACCGACAGATCCTCCACCTGGTCACGCTTGTTTCTTCATGTACATGTCCATGCGCTCTGGCAACTGGGCAGCCACCAGGATCCAGGCGTCCGCTCGCCACCGATCATCCGTTCCGGGATCCCCAGCTCGCGGCGCCGGTCGAGGTACGCACCGCCTCCGGCAGTCGAACCGTAGGTGACCTGGCGCGACGGCGAAGTGCGCACGTCCGGTTCAAGCGCGACGGTCCTGCGCTCGATCAAGTCTCAAATGCGTTCAGGCCCGGGATCCGTAGATCCCGGGCCTGAGGTTCTGGGACAAACAGCCGAGATTCGGGCATCGCGAACGGCGTTGCGTATGCGGTGGCGGGCTGCTCACATGCCGACCGCGGACCCTGGGCGAGGATTGACGGGTGGCTCTGATGTGCTGCCGCTGCGCGAGGCCACGAGGACCTGGTTTGCGATCTCGCTACAAACCTTCGGCGGACCCGCCGGACAGATCGCGGTCATGCAACGCACGCTGGTGGACGAGAAGCGGTGGATCGGCCAAGGGCGTTCCTGCACGCCCTGAACTACTGCATGCTGCTGCCCGAGCCCGAGGCGCAGCAGCTGGCCATCTACATCGGTTGGCTGCTCAACGGCATCCGCGGGGGTCTCATCGCCGGGACGCTGTTCGTGCTCCCGGGCGTGGTCGCGCTGCTGGCGCTGTCGGCGGTCTACGTCGGGTACGGCGACACCGCCACCGTGGACGCGCTGTTTCTCGGTCTGGCCCCAGCGGTCATTGCCATCGTCGTCCAGGCCGTCGTCCGTGTCAGTAGCCGTGCGCTGACCGCGCCGGTCCTGGTAGTGCTGGCGATCGCGGCATTCATCGCCCTGGCGTTCTTCGCCGTCCCGTTCCCCCTCGTCATCCTGGTGGCTGGCCTGATCGGCTGGCTGCTGGCCCGGATCAGGCCGTCCCTCGCGACGCCGAAGTCGACACCGGTCGCCGACGGTCCGGCACCACTCATCGCCGACGACCAGCTTCATCAGGAGCGCGGCTCCACGCTTCGGTGGGTCAGCATCCTGGCCATCGGGCTCGCGCTCTGGTTCACGCCGGTGCTGGTCGCAGCGGCGCTCTTCGGCCGCGACAGTGTGTTCGTCGAGCAGGGAAAGTTCTTCTCCGGCGCCGCCCTGGTCACCTTCGGCGGGGCCTACGCCGTGCTCGCCTACGTCGCCCAGCAGGCCGTGAACGTCTACCACTGGCTGCTGCCGGGCGAGATGGTCAAAGGTCTCGCGCTCGCTGAAACCACCCCCGGACCGCTCATCATGGTGGTGCAGTTCGTCGCCTTCGTCGGCGCCTACCGCGACCCCGGGCCGCTGAACCCGTGGGCGGCGGCCGTTCTCGCGTCGCTGCTGGTCACGTGGGTCACCTTCGTGCCCTGCTTCCTGCTCATCCTGCTCGGCGCCCCGTACGTCGAACGCCTGCGCCACAACCGGAGCCTGACGGCAGCGCTGACCGGGATCACCGCGGCCGTGGTCGGCGTCATCGCCAGCCTGGCAGCGTTCTTCGCAGTCCATACCTTCTTCGGCGACACCAGGCAGATCACCACCGGACCCTTCGACTTCCAGGCGCCGGTCTGGTCCAGCATCCAGTGGGACGCCGTCGCGGTCATGATCCTCGGCTGCTACCTCATCTTCCGTCGTCACTGGTCAGTTCTGCGAACCCTCGGTGCATGCGCCGCAGCCGGAATAGCTCTCTCCTTGCTCACTTCCCTGGCCGCTTAGACCGTCGTCGAACGTTCACATCTGGCCTTTTCTCGACCCGTCCGGCACGCCTGGCGCGTCGAGGTCGTCTCGGGCGCTCGTCGGCTGGCGAGTTGTTCGAGAACGCCCCGCAGCCCGGCGAGTGGCTGGCTTCAGGTCGCCTGCGTCGCAGCCTCACAGGGGAAGTGCTGCTCAGGACCGCTGGGCCGTCGACACGTCTCGCGTCTCGGTCCTCGGCGCGGTCGTCCCTGGCGACCGCTCGGTGATCGCCGGGGAGAGCGGCCTCGCCGTGCAACTCGAGCCGGCGACTACTGGACGGCCGAGCGCGCGGGCAGCGGCCGCTGTGACCCTGCGTCGGCCCCGCGGCGCCTCGGAATGACCGCGGGGCCGACGTCGCCCCCGATAGGTGTCGTGAGGACCCTGAGCGGGGCTTCACCAGTCTCGCGGTTCAGTTCCCGGCCTGATACCCCCGAGCGGGTGAGTAAGAGGGAGGTGCCGCCATCGGCTCGTGCATCCTCGGCGCACAGCGAGGCTCTGAGGTCGGAGACCTCCACCCTTCCGGGTGGTTTTGCAGGGTCGCGGCGCTGACGCCCACCGGGCCCGCTCCGACGATGACGACGGGCACCTCGCCGGAGTGAAGGTCCGGACGGCTCACCGCCTGGGCATCAGTGACGGCGGGGTGGGCCAGCAAGGCGTCCTCGATGACCGCGGGGTCGATGTTGTGGCCACCTCGGACGATGAGGTCCTTCGCTCGGCCGGTGAGATGGACGAAGCCGTCGTCGTCGGGCGGCAGGTCGGCCCACCCGACGACAGCGTCGAAGATCCCTGTTCCGGAGGACACGCAGGGGGCTCGGCGCCGCTGGCGTCGTGATCGAGCTTCCCGGGCCGGATCCGTGGGCCAGAGACTCCCTACCAACGGTCAGCCGGTGGCTTCCTTGCCGGCGGTGCGGAGGTCGCGCAGGACCTGTTGGCTGGCGAGCTTGCCCGGTGCCCCCATCACGCAGCCGCCGGGGTGAGTCCCGGAGCCGCACTGGTAGTACCCGTCGATGGGGGTGCGGTACTGGCTCCACCCCGGCGCCGGCCGGAAGAAGTACATCTGCGGAGCGAAGAACTCACCGGCGAAGATGTTGCCCTCGGTCAGGCCGACGGTGCGTTCGATGTCGAGCGGGGTCCTCACCTCGCGCTGCAGCACCAGGTCGCCGAAGCCGGGGAAGAAGGACTCGAAGGTGGCCTGCACCGTGTCCGCGAAGCGCTCCCGCTCGGTGTCCCAGTCGCTGCCCTTGAGGTGGTAGGGCGCGTACTGGACGAAGCACGACATCACGTGCTTGCCCGGAGGGGCCATGTCGGGGTCGACGAAGGACTGGATCGCGCAGTCGATGTAGGGGCGCTGGCTGTACCAGCCGTACTTCGCGTCGTCGAAGGCGCGCTCGAGGTACTCCATCGACGGTCCGATGTTGACGAACCCGAGGTACTGGTCGGTGCGGTCCCCCAGCGCCGGGTAGCGGGGGGCACCGTCGAGCGCGAAGTTGACCTTCGCGGAGGTGCCCTGGAACTTCATCCGGTCGATGTTCTCCACCAGGTCGCCAGGGAGCTCGCGCGGCTCCACCAGCTCGGTGAAGGTCCGCCGCGGGTCCAGCGCACTGACGACGGTCCTCGCGGTGAGCTCGGTGCCGTCCTCGAGGGCGACCCCCACGGCTCGTCCGTCCTTGGTGATCACGCAGGAGACCGGTGCGTTCAGCATGATCTCCGCGCCGAACGACTGCGCTGCCCGCGCGAGCACCTGGGTGAAGCCGCCGTTGCCACCCTTGTGGAACGACCAGGCCCCGAAGTGCCCGTCGTGCTCGCCCATGGTGTGGTAGAGCAGCACCAGGCCCGAGCCCTGCGACATCGGCCCGACCTTGGTGCCGATGATCCCCGAGGAGGCGATGTAGCCCTTGAGGATGTCGCTCTCGAAGTAGTCGTCGAGGAAGTCCGCGGCGCTGCCGGTGAGCATCCGGACCAGGTCGTGGATCACCTTCTGGTCCACCCCGCGCAGGTGCTTGACCAGCTCGGCGGTCTCGGCGAGGTCCTCCGGTGACTTGCCGAAGATGTTCGGCGGGACCTTGTCGAGGAGTGGCTTGACGACCTGGCAGACCCGCTCGACGTCGAACTCGTAGCGGTCCATCGCGTCGGCGTCGTGCGGCGAGTGCCGCATGATCTCCTTGATGTTCTCGTCGCGGTCCTGGCCGAGCAGGAGGTAGTCCCCGTTCTCCATCGGCGCGAAGGACGAGGGCATCAGGATCGGCATGAAGCCGTGCCTGACCAGGTCCAGCTCGTGCACGATGTCCGGCCGCAGCAGGCTCAGGGCGTAGGAGAACGAGGTGAAGTGGAAGCCCGGCCGCAGCTCCTCGGTGATCGCGGCGCCGCCGACGAGGTGGCGGCGCTCCAGGATGAGGACCTTGAGTCCGGCCCTGGCGAGGTAGGCGCCGTTGACGAGGCCGTTGTGGCCGCCCCCGACGATGATCGCGTCGTAGCTGGTGCTCTTCGTTGCCATGGTCAGGCCGTCTTTCGGGCTGGGTTGAAGAACGGGAGGCGAGTGACCGCGGCCGCGATGGTCTGGTACTCGTGGTTGATGGTCAGCTCGTAGCCGACCCGGGTGCCGAACGCAGCGTGGTCGGGCCGGACCCGGGCGATCGCGATGTGGCGCTGCAGCATCGGTGAGTACATCTGGCTCGTGCTGTAGCCGATGCGCGCGCCGTCGTCGTCGTACAGCATGAACTCGTCCTCGACGGGGGTCTCGTCCTTCGGCGGGACCAGGCCCGCCGCCTCGTGGACCCGGTCGTAGTCGGCCCAGTCGAGGAGCAGGCCCACCGTCGCCCACCGCGACGTCCTGCCCGCGAGCTCGCGACGAATGGCGCCGCGGCCGATGAAGGGCCGGGTCTCGTCGTCGATGCCGCGCAGCATCCAGCCGAACCCGAGCTCCTTCGGTGTGACCCGCTCGTGGTCGGTGTGGGCGAAGCGGCTCGACGAGAACTCGACGCCGATCAGGGCGAGGCCGGCCTCGATCCGGGCCATCAGCAACGCCTGCTCGCCGAACGGTCGCAGCCCGTGCCCCTCCCCCGCCTCGATGACGGCATCGAGCACGGGGAGCGCGTCGTCGCGGGCGACCCGGATCTCGAAGCCCAGGTCGCCGGTGTAGCCGGTCCGCGACACGGTCACCGGCGTGGCGCCGATCTTGGCCTCGGTGTGCTCGAAGTAGCCGAGCTCCTCGACCCCCGGCGCGACCTTCCCGAGGATCTCCCGCGAGCGTGGTCCCTGCACGGCCAGCATCCCGAACTCGTCGGTCACGTCCTCGATGGACACGTCGAGGCGTCCGACCAGGTCACTGAAGTACCCGAGGTTCGGCTCGGCGGCGGTGAGCAGGAACTCGTCCTCGGAGTGCCGGAACACCACCCCGTCCTCCAGCACGAACCCGCGGTCGTCGCACCAGACGGTGTACTGCGCCTTGCCGGGCCGGCAGTGCCGGATGTCGCGGGTCATCACTCCGGCGAGCAGCCGCTCCGCGTCGCGTCCGGTGATCCGGTACTTGTACAGCGGCGAGGTGTCGAAGAACCCCGCGCTGTTCCGCACGGCGAAGTACTCGTGCTTCGCCGAGGAGTAGTAGCGCGTGGCCGACAGGTAGCCGGACCAGTGGCCCCACAGCCGGGTCTCGTTGAGCTGGTCGAGCCGTTCGTGGAACGGAGTCGTCGCGATCATGGGTCGACCTCCCCGTGCCCGCGTGTCGGGCACACTCCGACGTTACTGAACGTTCAGTCAGCCGTCGAGAGGGCCCGTGCTCCGCCTCGGCGACGCCCCCCGTCAGGAGGTGGAGCCACGCAGACAGCACCGCGACCGCCTCGTCGGTGGAGCCGTTCGCTGCGAGCCAGTCGAACCAGCTGAGGAGCAGCGTGTCCCTGCCGCACCGCATCCATCTCGGCGAGCGCAGTCGCCGAGACCATCTCGCCCGGCTGCCCCTCGGGCACGTCGGACTGGAAGGTGTTGTCGGCCGCGGTCGCGTGGATGGGCAGGAACTTCTCGGCGCGGACCAGGAGGACTGCAGAGGGGGCTTGGGCACTCACGGAATCGAAATGTCGATCACCTGCGACGCCCGCCCCTCATCGGCGCCACCGACCCGGTCCGGGCACCGGTCAGGCCCGGGGCCAGTACCCCGCGGCGTGCTCGAGCGCGGGCTTCTCGAGCGCCGCGACGAGGCGCTCGAACAGTGCGACCGCCTCGGGCGCGCTCCACGCCGGGTCCAGGAGCTCGCGCGGGAGACCCGGGTCGCGGAAGGGCAGCCGGCGCCAGTGGTCGACCAGCCCCAGGTAGGTCACGAACGCCCGACGCGGGTCGGTCGGGGCCGCCGCGCCCTCCTCCTCGGCGGCGTAGGCGTCGATGAAGTCCCGGTAGCTGCGGTCGATCCCGCGCAGGTCCCAGCTCTCGTACAGCAGTCCGGTGAGGTCCTGGGTGCCGACGTACTCTCCGACGAAGATCGCAGCGTGCTTCTCCAGGCCGAGCTCGGCGACCGCCTGCTCGGCGGCCGCGCGCATCCGGGCGGGCGCTATCCACATCGCGGTGCCGACGTTGCCGAAGCCGAGGTTCGTGAGGTGGGAGCGCAGCTGGTAGCGCTTGGCGCGGATCGACTCGGGGACGCTGGAGTTGACGATGCACCAGCCCGCGGCCAGGTCGGCGGGCTGGCGGGCGTGCCAGATGACCTCGTCACCGGCGGCCAGTGTGGCCGCGGCCTGCTCGGTGAGGCGGTAGCCGCGGGCGCCGTCGCGGGTCTCGGAGACCAGCCAGCCCCGCTCCTTGAGCCGGAAGACCGCCGTTCGCACGCTCGCGGCGTCGATGCCGACCTGGGTCATCAGGTCGACCGCGCCGGCGATCGGCATCCAGTCCCCCTGCGGGCGGACGACGGCGCCGAGAAAGCTGACCACGAGGGTCCGCGAACGCTTGCTCATCGACCGCATTCTGCCGGAGCCAGGGCGGCCACCCAGGCGCCCGGCCAAGGGGCGCTGGCCGCGCCCTCCGCGTGGGCTGCGGCGCCGCCGCCGATGTGGACGGTGATGTAGGCGCCCCGGGCGGCCCGCCGTCGCGCGCGGCCGTCGAGCTCCTCCCCCCAGACCTCGAAGTCGAACCGCATCGACGACCGCCCGAGGTGGGCCAGCGTGACCACCGCGGTGACCTCCTGGCGGAAGAACAGCGGGGCCTCGAAGTCCACCTCGAACCGCACCCGGGGCGCGACCGGGAAGTAGCCGGTGAGGCCGCGCTCGTGCATGAGCGTGGCCTCGGCCGCCTCCACGAACCGCATCACCGTGCTGTTGTGGTAGATGCCGGCGGCGTCGGTGTCGATCCACTCGACCCGGGTGTGGAACACACCCGTGGGCCGCCCCTGCCCGGTCACACCGACACGGCCACCGGGTCGGTGGTCCGACCCGGTGTCCAGCGCACGTGGACGGAGTCGGCGACGCCCTCACGCAGCAGCTGCAGCCGCGGCGGGACCTTGTCGGTGCGCGCTGTCGGCGGCTTGCGCCGACCGGCGGCCCACTGGACCGGCCACTCGGCCGCGGCGCCGCGGTAGTCCTGCTCGGCAGCGGCGTGCAGGGTCCAGCTCGGGTCGTAGAGGTGCGTGCGGCCCAGCGCGCAGAGGTCCGCCCGTCCCGCGAGCAGGATCGAGTTGACGTCGTCGTAGCTGGAGATCGCCCCGACCGCGATCACCTTGACGCCGGCCGGCTCCGCGACGCGGTGCCGGATCTTGTCGGCGAAGGGCGTCTGGTACGAGCGGCCGAA
Organism: Nocardioides koreensis; assembly: GCF_039531775.1. Lineage (NCBI taxonomy): Bacteria > Bacillati > Actinomycetota > Actinomycetes > Propionibacteriales > Nocardioidaceae > Nocardioides > Nocardioides koreensis. The sequence continues at coordinate 137,890 of NZ_BAAAQR010000005.1, forward strand.
GGCCGGCTGCTCGTCCTTCGACACCTGTCCCGACGAGACGTCGATCGCGGCCGCGCCGGCGGCGACGAACGCCCGGGAGATCTCGACCGCGTCCTCGTCGGTGTTGCCGTCCGGCATCCAGTCGGTCGCCGAGATGCGCACGGTGACCGGGATGTGCTGCGGCACCTCCGCGCGGACCGCGTGGAAGACCTCCAGCGGGAACCGCAGCCGGTTCTCGAGGGAGCCGCCGTACTCGTCGGTGCGGTGGTTGGCGACCGGCGAGAGGAAGGAGCTGAGCAGGTAGCCGTGTGCCGCGTGCACCTCGACGAGGTCGAAGCCGGCCTCGACGGCGCGCCGGGCGGCGGCGACGAAGTCGGCCACCACCTTGGCCAGGTCGGCCCGCGTGGCCTCCCGCGGCACGTGGCAGTCGGCGCCGTAGGGCAGCGGCGAGGGACCGATGACGGGCCAGTTGCCCTCGTCCAGCGGCTCGTCCATGCCCTCCCACATCAGCTTGGTCGAGCCCTTGCGTCCCGAGTGGCCGAGCTGGATGCCGATCTTCGCGGTCGAGTGTCGATGGACGAAGGAGGCGACCGTCCGCCAGGCGTCGCGCTGGCCGTCGGTCCACAGCCCCGGGCACCCCGGGGTGATCCGCCCCTCCGGCGAGACGCAGGCCATCTCCGTCATGACCAGGCCCGCTCCCCCCAGCGCCTTCGACCCGAGGTGGACCAGGTGGAACTCGTCGGGGACGCCGTCGGACGCGGAGTACATGTCCATCGGCGAGAGGATGACGCGGTTCTTCAGCTGCAGCTCACCGATCGAGGTCGGCTGGAACATCGCCGGCGCCACCTCGGGGGCGCCCTGGTGGCGGGCGAACTCCGCCTCCAGCCGGGCCGCGAAGCCGGCGTCGCGCTCCTCGAGGTTCTCGAAGGTGATCCGGCGCGATCGGGTCAGGAGGTTGAACACGAACTGCGCCGGGTCCTGGTCGGCGTACATCCCGATGTTCTCGAACCACTCCAGCGACGCCTGCGCCGCCCGCTGCGTCGACTCCACCACGGGCTTGCGCTCGGCCTGGTAGGCCGCGAGCGCGGCCTCGACGGAGTCGTGCTCGTGCAGGCAGGCAGCCAGCGCGAGGGCGTCCTCCATCGCCAGCTTGGTGCCCGAGCCGATGGAGAAGTGCGCGGTGTGCGCGGCGTCGCCCACCAGGACGACGTTGCCGTCGTACCAGCGCTCGTTGCGGACGGTGTGGAAGTTGATCCACTTGGAGTTGTTGGTGAGGATCTCGTGGCCCTGCAGCTCCTCGGCGAAGATCTCCTGGATCCGCTCCACCGCGTACGTGTCGGACACACCGGGCGGGAAGGCCTCGTGCTCGGTCCGGTCGAGACCGGCGCGGCGCCAGACGTCCTCGTGCATCTCCACGATGAACGTCGAGCCCCGGTCGGAGTAGGGGTACCCGTGGATCTGCATGGTGCCCCACTGCGTCTGCTTGACGAAGAACTGGAACGCCTCGAAGACCAGGTCGGTCCCGAACCAGATGTACTTGTTGTGCCGACGGTCGAGGTGCGGCCCGAACGCGTCGGCGTACCGGGTGCGGATCGTCGAGCTCAGCCCGTCGGCGGCCAGCACGAGGTCGTACGACGCCCGCAGCTCGTCGGGGTCGGGGGCCTCGGTCCGGTAGTGCACGGTGACACCGAGCTCGGCGACCCGTTGCTGCAGGATCTCGAGCAGCTCCTTGCGGGACATCGCGGCGAAGCCCTGGCCACCGACGGTGAACGGGTGACCGTTGAAGGTGACGTCGATGTCGGTCCACCGCGCGAAGCGCCGCTCCATCTTGTCGTGGACCACCCGGTCCGCGCCCTCGATGCTGCCCAGGGTCTCGTCGGAGAACACCACGCCGAACCCGAAGGTGTCGTCGGGCGCGTTGCGCTCCCACACGGTGACCTCGTGGCCGGGATCGAGGGTCTTCATCAGGGTCGCGAAGTACAGCCCGCCCGGGCCGCCTCCGGCGATCGCGATCTTCATGCCCGGGCCTCCGTCTCGACGATCTCCCGCAGCTTGAAGTGCTGCAGCTTCCCACTGCTGTTGCGCGGCAGCGACGGCACGAAGCGCACGTCGCGCGGGTACTTGTACGGGGCCAGCAGGCCCTTGACGTGGCCCTGGAGCTCGGTGACCTTGTCGGCGTCGCCCGCGACCCCGTCGCGCAGCACCACGAAGGCGCACACGATGGTGCCCCGGTCGGGGTCCGGCTCACCGATGACGGCCACCTCGACCACGTCGGGATGGGTGTCGAGCGCGGCCTCCACCTCCGGTCCCCCGATGTTGTAGCCGGAGGAGACGATCATGTTGTCGGTGCGCGACCGGTACCAGAAGTAGCCGTCCTCGTCGCGCACGAACGTGTCCCCGGTGACGTTCCAGCCGTTGACGACGTAGCCGCGCTGGCGGTCGTCGTCGAGGTAGCGGCAGCCCACCGGACCGATCACGGCGAGCCGGCCCTCGACACCGGGGCCCACCTCGTTGCCGTCCGGGTCGAGGATCGTGGCGCGGTAGCCGGGCACCGGCCTGCCGGTCGCGCCCGGACGGATCTCGTCGCCGGCGGCCGAGACGAAGATGTGCAGCATCTCGGTGGCGCCGATGCCGTCGATGACCTTCAGCCCGATCTCGCGGTGCAGCTCCTCCCACGTGGCCTGCGGCATGTGCTCGCCGGCGGTGACCGCGACGCGCAGCTTGGCCAGCTGCCCGGCCTTGCCCGCCCGGAGGATCTGCTTGTACGCCGTCGGCGCCGTCGCCAGCACCGTCACTCCGTGCTCGGCGACGAGGTCGGCCAGCTGCGCGGGCGCGGCCGCCTCGGTCAGGAACGCGCACGCCCCCGCGCGCAGCGCGAACACGACCTGCATCCCGAGCCCGAACGTGAACGCGAACGGCGCCGAGCAGGCCACCCGGTCCTGCGGCTGCAGGCACAGCGTGGTGCGCCCGAAGGTGTTGTCGATCGAGAGGATGTCGCGGTGGAAGTGGGTGGTGATCTTCGGGGTCCCGGTGCTGCCCGAGGTGGGTCCGAACAGCGCGACGTCGTCGGCGCTGGTGTCGACCGCCTCGAACTCCGTGGGCTTGTCGGCGATGCGCCGGGTCAGGTCGTCGGCGGCGTCGCCGCCGTAGCCGACGACCCTCAGGTCGGGGGCGGTCGCCTCCTGCACCACTCGTACGTCGTCGAGGTGGCGGTGGTCGACCAGCGCGATCGAGGGCCTCGTCTTCTCGACGATCGGGGACAGCTCGGTCGCGCGCAGCGCGGCCATCGTGGTCACGACGATCCCGCCGGCCTTGAGGATCCCGAGCCAGGCGGCGACGGTCCAGGGGTTGTTGGGCGAGCGCAGCAGCACCCGGTTCCCGGCGACCAGGCCGAGGTCGTCGACCAGCAGGTGGGCGATCTGGTTGGCGCGCGCCCGCAGCTCGCCATACGTCCACGTCGTGCCGTCCGGCGTCAGCAGCGCCGGCCGGTCCGGGCCGTGCTGCAGCGTCGGCGCGTCGATGATCTCCGCCCCGGCGTTGAGCCGCTCCGGGTACTGCAGCAGCGGGGTGGTGAACTCGAGCGTCGGCCACTGCTCGACCGGGGGCAGGTGGTCGCGCGCGAAGGTGTCGCGGTAGCCGGTCGTCGACAGCCCGGTCACGAGGTCACCCCCGCGGCCCGGATCATGCCCTCCTGCACCACGGTGGCGACCAGCACGCCGTCGACGGTGAAGAACCGGCCGACCCCCGTGCCACGGCCCTGCCCGACCGAGACCGCGTCCTGGGCGTAGAGCAGCCAGTCGCCCATCCGCACCGGTCGGTGGAACCACATCGCGTGGTCGAGGCTGGCCGTCACCAGCCCCTCGTCGGCCCACGCGAGGCCGAGGACCCGCAGCACCGGCTCGAGGATGGTGTAGTCGCAGACGTAGGCCAGCGCGGCGCTGTCGCGCTGCTCGGCGGTGAGTCCCTCGACGTCTCGCAGGGTGTCGAACGGCCGCACCCACAGGGCCTGGTGCGGGGCGGGCTCACCCTCGACCGTGAGGTAGACCGGCCCCGGCACGTGCCGCATGTCGAAGCTGCGGCCGCCGGACCAGTAGGCCCTGGAGGTCTCCGTCATGGTGCCGCCGGCCCTGTCGGCGAGGTAGTCCGCCGAGCTCGGCAGCGTCTCCGGCGCGGGTACGCCGGTGGGCATGCTCACCTGGAAGTCCTCGCCCGGCTCCCCGGCGGCGAAGCTGGCCATGCAGACGTAGACCGGCCTGCCCCCCTGGTAGCCGCGCACCTGGCGGGTGCTGTAACCACGGCCGTCACGCAGGATCTCGACCTCGTAGCGGACCTCGGCGCCGATGTCGACGGGCCGCATGAAGTAGGAGTGCATCGAGTTCAGGCTCTTGCCGTCCGTCACGGTGCGGATCGCCGCGACGGCCGCCTGGGCGACCATGTCCCCGCCGTACGCCTTGGGCCAGGGGCACGGCTGCGTGGTCGCGGTGAAGGCGACGTCGTAGACCTCGGCCTCGGCGGCCTTCAGGGTGACGGCGTCGGTGAAGATCTGTGAGGTGCTCACGGGCGGTTCCCCCAGTTCCTCAGCTCGGCGTCGTCGACCTGCGGCAGGTTGACGACGATGTTCTCCGGCGTGCGCGTGGTCATCCACGTCAGCGGGTTGTTCCGGTCGAGGTTGCACTCGATGTGCGGCATGAAGGGCGGCACGAACACCCAGTCCCCCTCGGACATGTCGAGGTAGTCCTCGAACCGCTCCCCGAAGTAGATCCGGGCCCGCCCGGAGAGCACGTAGCCGCCGGTCTCGGCCTCGCCGTGGTGGTGCGGCACCGAGCGGTACCCGGCCAGGTTGTGCACCTTGCCGAACCACAGCCGGGTGGCCGGGGTGTGCTGGATGCTGACCCCGCTGATCCGGGAGGCACCCTCGCTCTGCCCGGTCAGGTCGGGCTCCCGGCCCGCGCGGGTCACGAACGGCACCACCAGGCCGCTCTCGTTCGCGTACGCCGAGGCGTCGCCCTCGAGCACGTGGTTGCTCAGGTCGGGGTCCATCGATCTGTCCTGTCTGGTCGTGTCAGCGGGTGAGGTGGACGGTGTTGGTGAGCGTGCCGATGCCCGGGATCTCGGTCTCCACGACGTCGCCGTCGGCGAGGTACGTCGGCGGCGTCATGCCCATGCCGACGCCTCCCGGCGTGCCCGTGAGGACGACGTCGCCGGGGCGCAGCACCGTGAACGTGGAGACGTAGGACAGCAGCGCCGCGCTGTCGAACACGAGGGTCTTGGTGTTGCCGCGCTGGCGCTCCACGCCGTTGACCCGGCAGATGACGTCGACCCCCGCCTCCGGGTCCAGCTCGTCGGGGGTGACCACGACCGGACCGAGCGGCGTCGTCGCGTCCCAGGCCTTGCCCTGGAACCACTGCAGCGTGCGCCGCTGCCAGTCGCGGATCGAGACGTCGTTGGCCACCGTGTAGCCCCCGATGCCGGCGCGCGCCTGCTCGACCGTCGCGCCGCGCAGGGTCGCCCCGACCACGACCGCGAGCTCGGCCTCCCAGTCGGCGTCGACGCCGGCCGGGAGCTCGATGGCGGCGTCCGGGCCGAGCAAGGTGTCGGCGTACTTGGCGAAGAGGGTCGGGTACGCCGGCTGCTCCCGGCCGGTCTCCTCGATGTGGTCGCCGTAGTTGAGGCCGCAGCAGACGACCTTGCCCGGCGTGGGCAAGGGAAGGACCGGCACCGCGTCGACCAGCTCGGCACCCGCGAGCCCCGCCGCCCCGGCCACCGGGTGCGAGCGCAGGAAGGCGCTGAGGTCGGGCGCCGGGAGGGCCCGCCATGCGCCGTCCCGCCGGATCGCGGCCGTCGTACCGCCCGGGGAGGTCACCGTCGCCAGTCGCATATTTCAGTTCTCGCACGAACGTTGCAACGTTGTCAATAGATCGCCTACGGTGGCGTCATGACGACCGACCTGACGCCGACCCCGGTGAACCCCGACTCGCTCCCGAAGCCGAGCGGCTACTCGCACGGCACGCTCAGCGGCAACACGCTCCACCTTGGCGGCCAGACCGCCCTGGATGCGGACATGAAGATCGTCCCGGGTGGGATCGTCGAGCAGTTCCGCCAGGCGTTCGGCAACGTCCTCACGACGCTGCGCGCCGCGGGCGGCGTCCCTGAGGACCTGGTGTCGATCACGATCTACCTGACCGACATCCCGGACTACCAGGCGCACGGCAGCGAGATCGGCGCGGCCTGGCGCGAGCTGGCCGGCCCCGTCTACCCGGCGATGGCCGGCATCGGCACCACCGCGCTGTGGCAGCCCGAGGCGCTGATCGAGATCCTCGGCGTCGCGGTCATCCCCGACGAGCGTCTGGTGCAGCCGCGCCCCTGAGATACCCCTTCGCCACTTGGGCGTCCCGCGGGTTTCTTGGTCGCCACCGGACTGGCCGTCTCGCCGGTCACCTCATCTGGCGACCCCGCCTTGGCCGGGACACGGGCGCGGCTCCCCGGCTTCGAGTCGGGTTCGTGCGGTCACGGTCTGTCGAAGTGCCAGCCATCGGCCGTCGTGACGATCGACGGGCCGGTCGAGTCGCCGAAGACGCCGCCGCCGTACTGCACCAGTCGCAGGGCCGTGCCGGACGGCGTCCCGGACGCGACGCGCATCTGGACGGTCAGGAGCCCGTTCCCCGTGGCGCGGACTCGCTGCGTCCGGGGGGTCACCGTGATGCCGGTGGCCGAGGACCGCACCCGCACCTTGCCGCTGTCGGAGGTGGTCACGCAGACGGTCAGGTCGACCGGCTGGCCGTAGGGGTGGGTCTCGGTGGACCAGTCGGTGCCGAGCACCATGCCCCCGTCGCTGCCGACCATCGGCAGGTCGCTGCACTCCCCGGCGCTGGTCGGGCTGCCATGCGGACCGGGCGGCTCGTTGCTGGTCTGGTCGTCCAGACCGCAGGCCGTCAGCGCGAGGAGCAGGATCGACGAGGTGGCGAGGAGCCGTCCGGACGGAGTGTTCCGATACTCATGCACGATCCGCCCCCGGGGTGCTCTACTCGGCGCCGGCCCGATCTGTGGCCGTGTCGATGAGTCGGGGGACTTCGTCATGAGGAAATCGTCGCAGCCCACCCATCGCCCGGTGGCGGCTTCCATCGTTTCCGCAGCGCTTGCCCTCGTGGCGACGCCCGCGTCGCCACCGCCGAAGCGGGATGGTTGCACAAACAGAAGCGGCCCTCACAGTCACTGTGAGGGCCGCTCCATCTTGTAGCGGGGGCAGGATTTGAACCTGCGACCTCTGGGTTATGAGCCCAGCGAGCTACCGAGCTGCTCCACCCCGCGTCGGTGAACACAACCTTACGGGATGGGTTGGTGGGCACCAAATCGACCCCCTGCCCGGCGTCGTGGGAGGGTCCCGCCATGACCGAGAACGACCACGTCCACTCCCCCGCGCTCCGGATCGGCGAGGCAGATCCCGGGCTCGACGAGCGGCTCAGCCAAGAGCTCACGAGGTTCAACGTCGCGGCCACCGGCGCGGACAATGAGCGCGAGCTCACCGTCGCCGTCCACGACGAGGCGGGCGAGCTGATCGCCGGACTGAGCGGCTGGACCTGGGGCACCGCCGCCGGGATCGGGATGGTGTGGGTGCACGACGACCACCGACGGGCGTCCTGGGGCGGCCGGCTGCTGCGCGCGGCCGAGGACGAGGCCCGGGCGCGCGGGTGCACCCGGATCTACGTCTCGTCGTTCACCTTCCAGGCGCCGGCGTTCTACCAGCGGCACGGGTACGCCGAGTTCGCGCGCACCGAGGGCATCCCGCACCCCGACCACGCCGACGTGCACATGCGCAAGGAGCTCACACCCCAGGAGACGCCCTAGGACCCGGCCTTCTGCTGGTCCGCGAGCGACACGGCCCGCTGGATCAGCGACTTGGCCTCCTCGACCTTCTTCGCGTAGGCGACGGTGTTCCCCTTGCGCAGCGCGGCATCGGCGTCCTGGAAGGCCTGGTCGGCCCGGTCCAGCAGCGTCCGGATCTGCGCGCTGACGGTGCCGGTCGGGGCGTTCCCACCGTCGCCACCGCCCTTGCCGCCGCCGTTCTTGTCCGGAGGCTGCGTGCTGTCCCCGGGCTGCACGTTCAGCGCGTCGGCCAGCGCGTCGCCCAGCGTCCGGCCGATCCCGACCTCGTCGCCGTAGGAGACCAGCACGAACTGCAGGATCGGGTAGCCGGACGTCGACCCGGCGCGCACGGCGTACACCGGCTCGACGTAGATCAGCCCGTCGTCGACCGGCAGCGTGAGCAGGTTGCCGAAGATCGGCGGCGCCCCGCCGAGCTGGAAGGGCTGCAGCTTCTCGCGGACGTCGTTGTTCGAGGCGAAGTCGTTCGCCACCAGGCCCGGGCCCTTCGTCGACTGGTCCGGCAGCTGCAGCACCTGCAGCTGCCCGTAGCTCTTCGACGTCGCGTCGGAGTCGACCGAGACGAACGCGGCCAGGTTGTTCTTGTTGTACGGGGTGAAGACCGAGGTGAGGGACCAGGCCGGCTGTGCGCCCCCGTCCGCGGTCGGCTGGTCGACGAAGAGCCGGTACGGCGGCTGCAGGTGGCCCTTGGTGTTCGGGTCCTCCGGGACCGCCCAGCGGTTGTTGCCCTGGTAGAAGTCGTTCGGGTTGGTCACGTGGTAGCGGGCGAACTGGTAGCGCTGCACCTTAAACAGGTCCTCGGGGTAGCGCAGGTGGTCCATCAGGTCGTCGGGGATCGCCGCCCGCGGCTGCACGGTGCCGGGGAAGGCCTTCTCCCACGCCCGCAGGATCGGGTCGGTCTCGTCCCACGCGTAGAGGGTCACCGTGCCGTCGTAGGCGTCGACGGTCGCCTTGACCGCGTTGCGCATGTAGTTGATCTCGTCGGTGGGCAGCGTCCGCAGCCCCGAGGTGTCGCGCAGCGAGTCGTCGGTCATCGTCGAGAAGGACTCCTTCTCGGCCGACGGGAAGCGGTCGGTGGTGGTGTAGCCGTCGAGGATCCACTGGATCCGGCCGTCCACGACCGCCGGGTAGGCGTCGCCGTCGATGGTCAGCCAGGGCGCGACCTTCTCGACGCGGTCGCGGGGGTTCCGGTTGTAGAGCACCTGGCTCTCGGAGTTGACCCGTCCGGACAGCAGGAAGTTGGGCTCGCCGAACTTCACGGCGTACATCAGCTGGTTGAAGAAGCCGCCGACCGGCACCCCGCCCTTGCCGGTGTACGTCGTGGTCTTGTCCGCGGCCTCGCCCGAGCCGGTGGTGAGACCGAGGTCGAGCTCGACGTCGGGAGCGCCGTCCGGCTGGCCGACGATGGAGTAGTCCGGGCTCTGCTCCCCGAAGTAGACCCGCGTCTCGTAGTCCCCCAGCGCGTTCTGCGCGGTCGGCTCGTCGGAGGTGGGCTGGCCCTCGGCCCACTGGATGCTGGTCTGCTCGGCGGTGTTGTCGGCGGGGCGCTGGTTGGCGTACGCCGCGATGACGCCGTTGCCGTGCGTGTAGACGGTGTGCAGGTTCGACCAGTTCTGGTCGCCGGGGTCGATGCCGTTCTGGTCCAGCTCACGCACCCCGAGCACGAGGGCCCGGTCGTTGCCCTGGATCCGGTAGCGGTCCACGTCGAGGACGTCGGCCACCGAGTAGTACGCGCGGGCCTGCTGGTTCTGCTCGAAGGTCTGGCGCACCAGCTGGGGGTCGACCAGCGGCGTCGACGAGGTGGACTGCGCCAGCGCGGGCAGCTGCCCGCCGGCCGCCGTGGGGCTGCTCGAGTACGACTGCGGCTCGACGCTCTGGAAGTCGTAGGCCTGCCGGGTCGCCGCGATGTTCTTGTCGATGTACGGCGCCTCCTTGTCGGCCTCCGACGGCTTGACCTGGAACTGCTGCACGATCCCGGGCCAGATCAGCCCGAGCAGGATCGCCGACAGGGCGAGCAGGGCCAGGCCGACCGAGGGCAGCAGCCAGGTGCGCCGCCACACGTTGAGGAAGAACAGCACGGCGCAGATGAACGCGATGCCCAGCAGGATGTTCTTGGCCGGCAGCACCGCGTGGTCGTCGGTGTAGGTCATGCCGGTGATCAGCCCGCCGCCGTCGGTGACCAGGTCGTAGCGGTCCAGCCAGTAGTCCGCCGCCTTCGCCAGCACGAACACGCCCAGCAGCACCGACAGCTGCGCCTGCGCCGCCCCGGAGAGCCTGTCGTGGGAGGTCTGCAGCCGGACCCCGCCGTACAGGTAGTGCACGACCGCTGCGGCCAGCAGCGCGACGACGGTGACCGCCATCGTGAAGTTGACGAGGTAGTGCAGCCAGGGCAGGTCGAAGACGTAGAAGCCGATGTCCTTGTGGAAGTAGGCGTCGTCGGTCCCGAATGGCACCCCGTTGCGCCACAGCAGGTAGTGGCGCCACTGCCCCACCGCGGAGGAACCGGCGAACAGGCCGACCACCACCGAGACACCGACCAGCAGCCAGGTGCGGATCGGGGTGACCGCGTCGCGGTAGCGGTCCAGCCCGGTCTGCTCCGGGGAGTTGGGCCGGAACAGCGGCCGGAGCCGGTAGGCGAGGTACATGTTGACGCCCACGACCACGGCCATCAGGGTGCCGAAGACGAGGAACAGCCCGGTCTTGGTCCAGAACAGGGTGCTGAACACCTCGGAGTAGCCGCCGTTGCGGTACCAGAGCCGGTCGGTGTAGAACCCGGCGAAGGTGGTCAGCCCGAAGAAGCCGAGCACCACGACGACGGCCGTGATGATGAGCGCGCGGGAGCGGCGCGGCGCCGGCTTCGCCGGCGGCGGGGTCTCCCGGGGGTCGTCGTCGAACAGCTCGCTCACCGCTACTCCTCCGTGTCGTCCAGCGTGGAGCGCAGCAGCTCCAGCAGCGCAGGGACCAGGTCCGTGCCACCCACCACCGACTGGGCGTCGTCGTGGGCACGCAGCCGCAACGCGCAGTACGTCGAGCCGCCGCGGGTGACGCCCGCGACGATGCGGACCTCCTGCCGGTCGGGGTGCTCGCGGGCGTACTCCTCGGCGCGGGCCCGGTCCTCGGGGATCTCGGCGTCCGCGTCGGGGGGCAGCACCAGCCGCTCCACGACGGCGGCGCAGCCGGCCACCCCGGTGGGCCAGGCGATCGCCTCCAGGACCGACTCGAGCGGCCGGTCGGGCGCCAGCTGGTCCTGCTCGACCGGCGTGAGCGAGCCCTCCTCCGAGGCGGCGTCCAGCCCCATCGCCGCGGCCAGCGCGGGCTCGCGCGCGACGAGCTGGGCGGTGTCGACCAGCGCGTAGAGCCGGGCCGGCTGGTCCCAGCCACCCTCGGCGATGTGCTCCTCGATCTCGAGCACCGCCGCGGCCAGCGCCGGGTCGGTGTCGAGGTCGGCGGTCAGGTCGGGGTTGAGCTCGGGAGTCAGCTCGGGGTCGGGACCGTTCACGAGTCCTCCTCACAGGACGGCAGGGCCGCGTCGTGGTCGGCGTCCCAGGTCTTCAGTGCCTGGACCGCGTCGTGCATCGTGGTCGCCTTCACCAGGCGCATGTCGCCGTTCGGCGCACCGAGGGCGTCCTTGCAGTTGTCGGGCGGGACCATGAAGAGCTGGGCGCCGGCGTCGCGGGCGGCCACGATCTTCTGCTGGATCCCACCGATCGGCCCGACCCGGCCGGTCCCGTCGAGGGTCCCGGTCCCGGCGATGACCTCGCCGTGGGTGAGCGAGCCCGGGGTGAGCGTGTCGTAGATCCCCAGGGAGAACATCAGGCCCGCGCTGGGCCCGCCGATCGCCGGGTCGATGTTGACCGCGACCTTGAACGGGAACTGGTAGCCGGTGCCGAGCTGGATGCCGATCGTCGGCTTCCCGTCCTTCTCCTCCGGGGTCACCGGGACCTCGACGCGCCGGCCGTCGCGGCGCACCACGAAGGTGACCTGCCGGCCCGGCGGGACGGCCTGGACGGCCTTGATCACGTCGTCGGTCGAGGTGACCTTCCGGCCGTCCACCTCGAGGAAGATGTCGCGCACCTGCAGCGCCCCCTGGGCGGGGCTGCCGTCGACCACGCTGAGCACCTCGACCGCGGGCTGCACGTCGTACCCCAGCTCGTCGAGGGCCACCGCGACCGCCGAGTCCTGCGACGACACCATCTCGACCGCGCCCTCCTGGCGGTTCTGCTCGGTCGTCTCGTCCGGCCGGTAGACCGCCTTGTAGGGGTAGACGGAGTCCTCGGGGCTGATCCAGTCGTGCATCAGCTCGGCCAGCGTGACCTTGGCGTCGGGCTGGGAGACGTAGACGGTGGTCATCCGCAGCTCGCCGTCGTCGCGGTAGGTCTTGTGCCCCTGGACCTGGATGATCTCCTGGCCCTGGGTCTCCGCGAGCACGTCGACGGTCAGGCCGGGCTCGTAGGTGACGTAGGGCAGCGGCTCCGTGGCGGCGGCCACCCACAGCGCGATCAGCAACGGCGCAGCGATCAGGCCGGCGAGGGTGCGCTGCGTCATGGCGCCAAGCCTCTCACCTGGGGCAACCGTCCCTGCGCACGGTAGTCGGACGTCAGGAGGCGCGACGGCGCGAGGGGCGAACGGCGATGCCGGTGCTGCGGTCGCGGACGGGGGTCCGGGCGGCGTACGGCGTGGGACGCTTCGGCTCCCGCTGCATCGCCTCGGCCAGCCGGCGCACCGCCACGTCGCGGTCCACCTCGCCACGACCCTCGCGGCCCAGCCAGCTCACCCAGACCATCGCCACGAGGGTGACGACGACCGGGGGCAGCAGCCAGAACAGGATCTCCACGGATGAAGGGTAGGCACCCGGGGGCGTCCGGCCCGGGAGAAACGCTGGTCTCGACAAGCTCGACCAACGGAGATCACAGCGCGACCAACGGAGATCAGGGCGAGCCCACCCACTCGTCGGTGCCGTCACCGAAGCGCTGGTGCTTCCAGATCGGCACCTCGGCCTTGAGCGTGTCGATCAGCGCCCGCGAGGCGTCGAAGGCCTCCCCCCGGTGCGCGGCGGTGGTGGCGATGACGACGGCGATGTCGCCGATCGCGAGGCTGCCGGTGCGGTGGACCGCGGCGACACCGTGCACGTCGTACTCGTCGGCGACCCGCTCGCAGACCTCGCGCAGCTTGGCCTCGGCCGTCGGGTGGGCGGAGTAGTCGAGGCCGTCGACGTCGCGGCCGCCGTCGTGGTCGCGGACCCGGCCGACGAAGAGGGTGAGGCCGCCGCTGGCCTCGTCGTCGAGGGCGGCCACGACCTCGGCCACGTCGAGCGGCACCTCGCGCAACGCGGCGAGGCGGACGATGGAGTCCACGGTTGAATCGGTCACGGATCCGACCCTAGTCCGACCCTGCCGACCTTGCCGCTGACGCGTACGGTTGGGGCATGAGCAACAACCCCGGTGACACCCCCGACCAGCCGGACGACGGCGGCCAGAACCCGTTCAAGGGCACCCCCTTCGAGCAGTTCTTCGGCAGCGCCGGACTCGGCGGCTCCCTCGGCGGCGGCCCCGGCGGGATGCCCGACCTGGGCGCGCTGTTCAGCCAGATCCAGTCGCTGATGCAGCCGTACGACGGCCCCATCAACTGGGACTTCGCCCTCGATACGGCCCGCAAGATCGTCGCCCAGCAGCCCGACCCCTCGCCGACCCAGAAGCAGAAGGACGCCGTCGCGGACGCCGTCCGCCTCGCCGACCACTGGCTCGACGACACCACGAGCTTCCCCTCCGGCGTCACCTCGACCGCGGCCTGGAGCCGCGCCGAGTGGATCGTCGGCACCACCGACGTGTGGAAGGTGCTCGTCGAGCCGATCGCCGACGGCTCGGTCCAGGCCCTCGGCAGCGCCCTGCCCGAGGAGGCCCGCGCGGCCTCCGGACCGATGCTCGGCATCCTCGGCAAGGCCGTCGGCGCGATGCTGGCCTCCCAGGTCGGCTCGGGGCTGGGCGCCCTGGCCGCCGAGGTGCTCAGCGTCTCCGACATCGGCCTCCCGCTGGCGCCCGCGGGCAAGGCCGCGCTGCTGCCGGCCAACGTCGCGGCCTTCGCCGAGGGGCTCGACGTCCCCGAGGACGACGTCGTGCTCTACCTCGCGCTGCGCGAGGCGGCCCACCAGCGGCTGTTCGCCCACGTGCCGTGGCTGCGCGAGCACCTGATCGGCGCGGTCGCCGACTACGCCCGCGGCATGGAGATCAACGCCGAGGGCCTCCAGTCCCGCATCGAGGAGCAGATGCGCGGCGTCGACCCGACCAACCCCGAGTCCATGCAGCAGCTGCTCGAGGGCGGCATGTTCGACCTGCCCCAGTCCCCCACCCAGAAGGCTGCGCTCGAACGGCTCGAGGTGACCCTCGCCCTGGTCGAGGGCTGGGTGGACGAGGTCGTCCACGAGGCCACCCACGAGCGGATGCCCACGGCCGCCAGGCTGCAGGAGGCGTTCCGGCGCCGCCGGGCCGCCGGCGGTCCGGCCGAGCAGACCTTCGCCACGCTGGTGGGCCTCGAGCTCCGGCCGCGGCGGCTGCGGGACGCCTCCACGCTGTGGGGATCCCTGCGCACCCGCCAGGGCCTCGAGGCCCGCGACGGTGTCTGGATGCACCCCGACCTGCTCCCGACGGCCGCCGACCTCGACGACCCGCTCGGCTTCCGCGAGGACGCCTCGGCGCCCGCGGAGCTCAGCGACGACGACTTCGACGCCGCCCTGCGCGACCTGCTCGACGGTGGCGACGGCTCCGGCTCGGCCCCTGGCTCCCCCGCCGAGTGAGCCTGCACGCCGACGCGCTCGCCGTACTCTCGGGCTGGGCGGCGCCGTCGCCCGCCCAGGAGGCGCTGCGGGCGCGGTACGTCGACCACCTGCGGGCCGAGCCCGACGGGATGCGGCGCACGTGCTTCCCCGACCACCTCACGGCCGGCGTGCTCGTCATCGACGAGTCCGGCGAGCAGGTGCTGCTCAACCTGCATCGCAAGGCGCAGCGCTGGTTCGCCTTCGGTGGCCACTGCGAGCCCGGCGACGCCACCCTCGCCGGGTCGGCGCTGCGCGAGGGCCTCGAGGAGTCGGGCCTGCCCGAGCTGCGCTTCGACCCGGTGCCGGCGCACCTCGACGCGCACGCCGTGCCGTTCTGCGACCCGCGCGGCACGGTGCACCACCTCGACGTCCGGTACGTCGCCCAGGCGCCGGCGGGCGCACGTCACGCGACCAGCGACGAGTCCCTCGACGTGCGCTGGTGGCCGCGGCACGGCCTGCCCGACCTGGAGCCGGAGATGCACGAGCTGATCGCGATCGCGCGCCGGCGCTTCTCCTGAGGGATCAGTCGGCGTCGCCGCTGGGTGGCGGGTCGAGCCGGGCCGCCGCCGACCAGCCCAGCAGGTAGCCCTTGGCGCGATCGGCTTGCGGGTAACGGTCCACCCACGCCCAGAACCTGGCGTCGTGGCCGGGCTCCAGCAGGTGCGCCAGCTCGTGGACGAGGACGTAGTCGATCACCCAGGGCGGCATCCCCCGCAGCCGGGCCGAGAGCCGGATCGTGCGGTCACCGGGCGTGCAGGAGCCCCAGCGTGACTTCTGGTTGTCCACCCAGCGCACCGACTCCGGCGTCGCGAGGCCGCCGAGGTACCGGTCACTGAGGCCCAGTGCCCGCTGCATCAGGTCGTCGTCCGAGGGTCGACGGCGCTGCTCGGAGCGCTCCAGCCGGCTCAGCATGGTCTCGACCCACTCGGCCTCCTCGGCGCGGCTGAGCGAGGCGGGGATCATCACGATGATCCGGTCGCCGTCCCGGTAGGCGGAGACGGTTCGGCGCCGCCGCTTCGAGCGGCGGACCTCCACCTCCGGACTCCCCATGAGCGAAACCTAAGCCATCATCACCGATTGGCCCACGCCAAAAGTCGGTCCTTCGGCCACGTGTTGACGATCCGGTCCGGGTCGATCCCAGCCTGCTCGGCCCGCTCGCAGCCGTAGCCGAGGAAGTCGAGCTGGCCCGGCGCGTGGGCGTCGCTGTCGATCGAGAAGAGGCAGCCGGTATCGCGGGCCAGCTCCAGCAGCTTCGTGGGCGGGTCGCGCCGCTCCGGGCGGGAGTTGATCTCGACCGCGACGTCGTGCTCGGCGCAGGCCTCGAAGACCGTCCGCGCGTCGAACTGCGAGCCCGGGCGGGTGCCGCGGTTGCCGGTCACCAGGCGACCGGTGCAGTGGCCCAGGACGTTCATCCGCGGGTTGCGGATGGCGCCGACCATCCGTCGGGTCATCGCGTCGGCGTCCATCTTCAGCTTGGAGTGCACGCTGGCCACCCGGACGTCGAGCCGTGCCAGCAGCTCGTCGGTCTGGTCGAGGCCCCCGTCGTCGAGGATGTCGACCTCGATCCCCTTCAGCAGCGTGAAGCCCGCCCCACCGAGGTGCTCGTTGACGGCGTCGACCACGCCGAGCTGGCGGGTCAGCCGCTCGGCGCTCAGCCCCCGGGCCACCTTCAGCCGGGGCGAGTGGTCGGTGAGGACGAGGTACTCGTGGCCGAGCTCGATCGCCGTGAAGGCCATCTCCTCGATCGGGGAGCCGCCGTCGGACCAGTCGGAGTGGGAGTGCAGGTCGCCGCGCAGGGCGGCCCGCAGGTCCTGCCCGCCCGCGGTGACCGGACCGCCGTACTCCTCCTCGAGGCGGGCCAGCCGCTCGGGCACCCGGCCCCGGACGGCCTCCTCGATGACCCGCGCCGAGCTGGCGCCGACCCCCGGCAGATCGGTGAGGGTGCCGGCCTCGACCGCCGCCTCGACCTGCTCCTCGGGCATCGGCAGCAGCGCCGCGGCCGCCCCGCGGAACGCCTTGACCTTGTAGGTGTCCTCGCGGCCGCGCTCCAGCAGGAAGGCGATCCGGCGCAGCGCGGCGACCGGTCCCCCGTCCCAGGAATCGCCCGCACCTCGGTCCGACACGCCGTGCTCCTCCGACATTTCTTCTCTCCACAGGCGGTGGATGACCATCCCCGCTGGTCAGCGCAGCGTACGACGCCGGGCCGGGCGTGTCCTCCACAGGCTCGTCCCGGGGTGGCACGGCGGTTCTCCACCGGTCCCGCCGCCTGCCCCACAACGTTGTCCACAGGTTGTCCACAGGCCACGGGAAGCGGGCGTTGACCGGGGTCGACGCGGACTCCTAGCGTGGTCCCCAGATGAGGCCCCCGGCCCGTCGACCGACACTCGCAAGGGGAAGGCAAGTGTCGCGAGGCGGGCCGGGGGCCCTTCTGCGTTCCCCGCCCCGTGCCCCTGCTCGGCTGCCGGCTCTCAGCTGCCGGTGAAGGCCGGCCGCCGCTTCTCGCGGGCCGCCCGGATCCCCTCCTGCAGGTCGGCCGTGGCGAGCGTGATCGGCTGGGCCATCGCCTCCCACTGCAGGCAGGTCTCGAAGTCGGCGTGACCACCGTCGGCCAGCGCCAGCTTGGTCAGCCGGCTGGCGATCGGGGCGGTGGCCGCGATCCCCTCGGCGGTCGCCAGCACCTCGTCGGTGAACGACGCCGGGTCGATGACCCGCGAGACCAGCCCCAGGCGCAGCGCCTCGTCCGCGTCCACCACCCGCCCGGTGAGCAGCAGGTCCCGGGCGTGCGCCTCCCCCACCACCTGGGGGAGCAGCCAGGTGCCGGCCATCCCGGCGTGCATGCCCAGCTTCACGAACGGGACGCCCATCCGGGCGCCGGCGGCGGCATACCGGAGGTCGCAGGCGAGCGCCAGGCACAGGCCGGCGCCGATCGCCGGCCCGTTGATCGCGGCGATCGTCGGGACCTCCAGCTTCCGGATGGACAGCCAGGCCCGGTAGAACGCCATCATCCGGGTCCGCAGGTGGTCGACCGACGCGTCCGGCTCGCTGGCGATCCACGAGGTGTTGCCCCCGGAGCAGAACGCCGAGCCCTCCCCGGTCACCACGACCACCCGCAGCGACCGGTCCGCGGCGAGCTCGTCGACGGCCGCGACCCAGGAGTCGGTCATCTCGTCGGACATCGCGTTGCGCTGGTCGGGGTTGTCGAGGGTCAGCACGGCGACGCCGTCGCTGGGGCGGTCGAGTCGCAGGTGGGTGAGTTCAGGCATGCGCACAACGTACTGAGCGCAGAAGCCGGCCACCGTGACCCGGTTCACGCCGAACGGTGCGCCTGCTACGCCTCAGCGCGCGTGTGTCGTAGGGTCGACTCGGCTCGGCGGCACCCGCCGTCGGGCTCCGACGGGTTTTCCCACGTGTTCCCCGTCGCGACGACCGAAGTTATCCATAGGCAAGGAGGCCGTCATGGCGGAGACCTGGAGCGGCGAGTTCTACTGCGTGAAGTGCAAGGAGAAGCGCGAGGCCGAGGGCGAGGTCAAGGTGAACGACAAGGGCACCCGCATGGCCAAGGCCGTGTGCCCCGTCTGTGGCACCAACCTGAACCGCATCCTCGGCAAGGCGTGATCACCAGCTGATCGCCCCCACGAGCTCAACGGCGGCGTCGCCCGGTCTGCGGACCGCAGCGGCGCCGTCGTCGATTTCGGACCACTGGGTACGCCGCCCGCGCGCCTGTGGATGAGCGCCGTCACGATCTCGGGAGCTGTGCCAGCCTGCCCGCATGCTCCCTGACGCCCCCGCGGACGACGCCGAGGTGCCCGGGCTTCCCCGGCGCCCCGCGCTGCGACCCGGGCTGCACGTCGTACGCCGCGACGACCGGCACCTGCAGGTCGGGGTCGACCCTCCGGCGGTCCTGGTCGTCCCCGACGACCCCGAGACCCGCCGGGTCCTCGACGACCTGCGCGCCGGCGTGCGGCCGGTGACGGAGTCACTCCCCGCCCGGCGACTGCTGGCCGACCTGCTCGCGCACGGGCTGCTGGTCGACGCGACGGCCCGCGACCTCGCCCTGCGGGACGCCGCCGACCGCGGCGCCGTGTCGGCGGCGTACGCCCAGTTCGGGGACGACGCCGGGCGGCGCCTCGCCGCCCGGGCGGACGCCCGGGTGCTCGTCGAGGCACCGACCGACCTCGGCCGGGCCACCTGGCTGCTCCAGGCCTCGGGCGTCGAGCTGGCGGCCCGGCCGGACGAGGCGACCGCCGCGCTGGTGGTCTGCGAGGAGGTGCTGCCCCGCGGCCGGCTCGATCCGCTGCTGCGGGCCGGCCTGCCCCACCTGGTGGTCGCCCCCGGGCCCGGCGGCCTGACCGTCGGCCCTTTCGTGGCGCCGGGGCTCACCGCCTGCCAGCGCTGCGTCGACGCCCACCTCGCGGAGCGCGACCCCCGCCGGTCCATGCTGATCGAGCAGTGCGGCCCCGCCACGGTCGCCGGCGGCCCGACCCCGCGGGACCCGGCGCTGCTCGCGCTCGGGGTGGCGCTCGCGGTCCGGGACCTGGTCGCCTTCGTCGACGGCGACGAGCCGTCGACCTGGTCGGCGTCGGTGACGGTCGGGCCGGACCTGGGCCTGGCGCGCCGGGCCTGGCGACGCCACGCCCACTGCGGGTGCTCCTGGGACGACGTGCTCGCCGTCTAGCGGGACCCCGCCCGGCTCACCAGAACTCGCTGTCGAGCTTGCCCTCCATCGCCCGCAGGTTCTCGCGCGAGCAGGCGTCGCAGAAGACCCGCTTCCGTCCGTTCTCCACCGCCGTCGTCCAGCTCAGGGTCGCTGCCCCGTCGCTCTCCTGACGACCGCAGAAGTCACACGTGGTCACGCCCCGAGGCTACGCCGCGTTCCGGACCCACACATGGCAGGAGCCGGGTACGACGAGGATTCGTCGTACCCGGCTCCTGCTCTTCACACCCGCGATCAGGTGTTCCGGAGACGGGCTCCCCCGCGGGGGGCCGCCGACGGCACTACAGGGCGCGAGCGAGGGCGAGACGCGCCTGCTGCGCTGCGAGCTCGGCCTTGCGGCTCAAGCGTCGGGCGCGGGCCAGGTTGTGGCCCAGTCGCTGCTGCTGCGCCTCTCCCAGGCGCTCGCGCATTTGCGCGCGGGCCAGGTTTTCGTGCATGAGATTCATGGTCTTGCTCCGCTTTCGGTACGTCTTCATGGCTGGTGTCGGATGACTTTCGTGGTCGTGCCGCGTGGGCTCAGAGCGCGCGGGCGAGGGCGTGACGTGCCTGCTGCGCGGCCTGCTCGGCCTTGCGCGTCAGGCGGTGGGCTCGGGCCAGTCGGTGACCCTGCTGCAGCTTCTGCGCCTCTCCCAGGCGCTCGCGCATTTGTGCGCGAGCCAGGTTCTCGGGCATGAGATTCATGGTGTGGCTCCGGTTCGTGAAGGTGTTCATGGATGTTGAGGGCTTTCGTGACGGAGGACGCCTTACGCGGCGGCCTCGTTCTTGCGGGGTCGGCCGCGCGGACGCTTGCGGGGGATCACCACTCCCTGGAGGAAGAGCTCACCGCCCCAGACGCCCCAGGGCTCGCGGCGCTCGAGTGCTCCGTCGAGGCACAGTGCCTGGACCGGGCAGCCCTGGCAGAGCACCTTGGCGTGCTCCACGTCGGCGGGAGACTCGGCGAACCACAGCTCGGGGTTGTTGGCCCGGCAGGGCAGCAGCTCGTCGTCCACCTGGCCGGCCTGGTCGTGCAGCTGACCCAGGCTCGGCGCCTCGGCAGTCCCATCGGTGCGGTCGAGAACGCTGATGGTCATGTTTCACCTCCTTCTTCTGACCTGATCGCGTGTGTGTTGCTGAAAACAGGTGGCCCGAGAAACAGAAAGGCCGCGGATCCCGGTGAGGGTTCCGCGGCCTGGAGGCTGCCGATGCTGTTGATGGTCAACAGGTCGGTGGTCTCCAGGCAGAGGTCCCCGGGAAGTAGCCCCGCACGAGGCCCGTGCCGATGCCGGCGACTGCCTTGCGATCGCGCACGACAGAGGTGGCGAGGGCGCAGGAGGGCATGCCGACGGTCGACGGGATCTGAGCCGTCTCGTGGGTCATGGTGCTGAACATTCGGTCCACCTCCTTCGGTGCGTCGGCGCCGGCGTTGTCAGGGCCGTGGTGCGCGGTTTGTGATGACGGAAAACTATCGTGCGATCTGTGTAATGGGCAAACGATTTTGTGGGTATTTCTCGAAAAAGTTCCGGAAGTCCTCACCCCACGAGCGTCAGCACGTCGTCGCCGTACTTCTCAACCTTGGACCGGCCTATACCACTGATGCGCAGCAGTGCCTCCGGGGTGCGCGGCTTGTGCTCGGCGATCAGCTGGAGGGTGGCGTCGGTGAACACCACGAACGCCGGGACGCTCTCCTCGCCGGCGCGCTCCTTGCGCCACTCGCGCAGCCGCTCGAAGAGGGCCTCGTCGTAGGAGGCCGGGCAGTTCTCGCACCGGCCCCGCTTCTTCTCCGCGCCGCTCATCAGCGGCTTGCCGCACTCGCGGCACCCGGCCACCTTCCGGTTGCGGGCCGCCGGCTCCCGCACGACGCGGGTCTCCTCGGGGAGCAGCGGCGTCAGGAACCGGGACGGCTTGCGGGAGGGCCGGCCGCCGGGGTTGCGGGCCTGGGCCCACGACAGCGACAGGTCGAGCCGGGCCCTGGTCATGCCGACGTAGAGCAGCCGGCGCTCCTCCTCGACCGCGGCGGGGGTGTCGGCGTAGGTGATCGGCAGCGTGCCGTCCTGCAGCCCGCACAGGAAGACCGCGTCCCACTCCAGGCCCTTGGCCGCGTGGAAGGTCGCGAGCGTGACCCCGTCGGCGACCGGGGCGTGCTGCTCGGCGGCGCGGCGGTCGAGGTCGTCGACGAAGTCCCCCAGCGTCGTGCCGGGGGTCCGCGCGAACTCGGTGGCCTGGTCGACCAGTGCCTGCCAGGACTCCCAGCGGTCCCGGGTCTGGCCGCGGGTGGTGGGCGCCTGGCTGGTCCAGCCCATGCCCGCGAGCGTGCCGTGCACGGTCTCGAGGAACTCGTCCCCCTCCCCCGAGCGGGCCGCCCCGCGCAGCCGGGTCACGGCCTCGCGCACCTCGGGCCGGTCGAAGAAGCGGGCGGCGCCGCGGACGACGTACGGCAGGCCCCGGCTCGAGAGCGCCTCCTCGTAGGCCTCGGACTGGGCGTTGATCCGGAACAGCACCGCCACCTCGCCGAGGGGACGGCCCTCGTCGCGCAGCTCGGCGATCCGCGCGGCCACGGCCTCGGCCTCGGCGACCTCGTCGGGTTGGGAGGTGTAGCTGACGGCCGGGCCCGAGGGGCGCTGGGCGCGCAGGTCGACGCCCCGGCTGGACGAGCCGGCCAGCAGCGTGTTGGCCGCCCCCACGATCTCGGGGGT
The DNA here is from genome assembly GCF_039531775.1 of Nocardioides koreensis. Taxonomy (NCBI): domain Bacteria; kingdom Bacillati; phylum Actinomycetota; class Actinomycetes; order Propionibacteriales; family Nocardioidaceae; genus Nocardioides; species Nocardioides koreensis. The sequence continues at coordinate 159,947 of NZ_BAAAQR010000005.1, forward strand.
GGAGCGGTAGTTGCGCACCAGCTCGATCGAGGTGGTGTTCGGGTGCTTCGCCGGGAACTCGCGCAGGTAGGCGGCGTTGGCGCCCGCGAAGGAGTAGATGGTCTGCGCCGGGTCGCCCACCACGCACAGCTCGTCGCGGCCGCCGAGCCACAGGTCGAGCAGCGCCGACTGCAGCGGTGAGACGTCCTGGAACTCGTCGACGACGAACCATTTGTACTGGCGGCGGACCTGCGCGGCGACGCGCTCGTCCTCGGCGAGCATCCCCGCGGTGAGCAGCAGGACGTCCTCCATGTCCATCCGGCCCTGGCTGCGCTTGACCTCCTCGTAGGCGCCGAAGACCCGGGCCACGGTCTCGGCGTCGTGGCCGGTGACCGAGCGCCCCCGTGCGGTGGCGACCTGCCCGTAGTCGTCGGGGTGGACGTTGCTCACCTTGGCCCACTCGATCTCGGAGGCCAGGTCGCGCAGCAGCGCCTGGTCGCTCGCGAGCCGCTGCCGGCGGGCCGCCGTGGCCAGCAGGCCGATCTTGGACTCGATCAGGGACGGCAGCTCGGTGCCGTGCACGTGGGGCCAGAAGTAGCGCAGCTGGCGCAGCGCCGCTGAGTGGAACGTGCGGGCCTGGACCCCGCCCGCGCCGAGCGTCCGCAGCCGCCCGCGCATCTCGCCGGCCGCCCGGGTGGTGAAGGTCACGGCGAGCACCTCGGTCGGGGCGTAGACGCCGGTGGCCACGCCGTGGGCGATCCGGTGGGTGATCGCCCGGGTCTTGCCGGTGCCCGCGCCGGCGAGCACGCGCACGGGACCGCGCAGGGCCTCGGCGACGCGGCGCTGCTCGGGGTCGAGCGCGGCCAGCAGGTCGTCGGGGTCGGGCCCGGGGGCGCTGGGCATCGGGGAACAACTCCTCGGTGTGATTGGTTGACCTCTCGGTCCGAAACCCTAGACGGACGCGACGACAGCTCGGGACGAGCAGACAGGATGTGCCACTTGTTCACGATGTACACGACGCCCTGGTGTGGCTACTGCCACCGACTCAAGAGCCAGCTTGACCGGGAGGGCATCACCTACGACATCGTCGACATCGAGAAGGATCCCCAGGCCGCGCAGGTCGTGGAGTCCGCCAACGGCGGCAACCAGACCGTGCCGACGCTGGTCTACTCCGACGGCACCGCGCAGACCAACCCCTCCCTGGCCCAGGTCAAGGAGAAGCTCGCCGCCCTCGTCTGAGGTCACCAGTGGCCCGGCAGCGGGCCGCCGTACCAGTGCTCGACGAGCGAGCGGGAGATCGAGACGCCACCGGGGAGGACCAGCGTGCCGGCCTCGGCGCCGGCCTTCATCTGGGCGCGGGTGAACCAGCAGGCGTCCTCGATCTCGTGCTCGTCGACCCGGATCTCGGTCGACTCCGCACGCGCCACGAAGCCCAGCATCAGGCTGGCCGGGAGCGGCCACGGCTGGTTGCCGAAGTAGGCCACCTCTCCGACCCGGATCCCGACCTCCTCGTCCACCTCGCGGCGTACGGCGTCCTCGAGGGTCTCGCCCGGTTCGCAGAAGCCGGCCAGCGTGGAGTACCTGCCCTCCGGCCAGGACGACTGACGGCCGAGCAGGCACCGCTCGTCCTCCGAGCCGGGCTCGCCCGTAGTCACGAGCATGATCACCGCGGGATCCGTGCGTGGGAACTGCCCCTTGCCGCAGCCGGTGCACACCAGCTCGTGGCCGGCCGCCCGCGGCTCCAGCGTCCCCCCGCAGCGCGGGCAGAACCGGGTCGCGAACAGCCACTCCGCGAGGCCGATCGCGTGAAAGACCAGCGGCGCCTCGTCGAGGCCACGGTCGGCGAGGTGCGGCAGGATTCCGCGCAGCCCGAACCACTCCGCCTTCTCCCCCGGCGCCTCGTCCGGGTCGACCACGACCGCGAAGTACGTCGTGCCGTCCTGCTCGCCGAGCAGCACCCGCAGCCCGTCCGGGGCCTCGACAGGCGAGAGCCACTGGAGCCGCCCGTCGACCGGCCGGATCCGGGTCCCGGAGACGACGAGCACCCGGCTGCTCGGGTCGGCCCAGCGCTCGTCGAGCCAGGCGTCGTCGGACCGGTGGACGCCGGTGCGGTCGTGGGGGTTCGCGGCCAGCTGCACGTGCGGAAAGCTCACGGAGGCGAGGCTAGCCCGCATTTCGCACGCGCCCACGGGCGGCACCTAGGGTCGTGCTCATGAGCACCCACATCGGCGCCCAGCCGGGCGAGATCGCCCCCGTCGTCCTGATGCCCGGAGACCCGCTGCGGGCTAAGTGGATCGCGGAGACCTTCCTCGAGGACGCGAAGTGCTACAGCGAGGTCCGCGGGATGTTCGGCTACACCGGCACGTGGCGGGGGCACCGGGTCTCGGTCCAGGGCTCGGGGATGGGCCAGCCGTCGCTGGCGATCTACGCCAACGAGCTGTTCCGCGAGTACGACGTGCAGACCATCATCCGCGTCGGCTCGTGCGGCGCCCTGACCGAGAAGCTCGCGATCCGCGACATCGTGATCGCCTCCGGCGCCTGCACGGACTCCTCGATGAACCGGATCCGCTTCGAGGGCCTCGACTACGCACCGGTCGCCGACTTCGGCCTGCTCCGCGGGGCGTACGACGCGGCCACGCGCCCGTCCGGGCCGGGCGATGAGGTGCCCGGCGTGCACGTGGGCCTGATCTTCAGCAACGACTCGTTCTACAGCCCCCGGCCCGAGCTCATCACCCGGATGGCCGAGCACGGCGTGCTGGCCGTCGAGATGGAGGCGAGCGCGCTCTACACGCTGGCGGCGAAGTTCGACCGCAAGGCGCTCGCGATCTGCACGGTCTCCGACCACATCGTCACCGGCGAGGAGACCACCGCCCAGGAGCGTGAGCGCACCTTCGGCGCGATGGTCGAGATCGCCCTGGAGGCGGCGTTCACCGAGCAGTGACCGGAACCGGTCAGGCCGGGGCGACGAGCCGTTCGAGCTCCGCCCGGTCGGGCAGGCCGGTCGGCTCGACGACCGCGCCGGTGCGGACGTAGTAGAAGGCCGCGCGCACCCGCTCGACCGGGACCCCGGCCAGCTCCGCCCAGGCCACCCGGTAGATGCCGAGCTGCAGCGGGTCGGCCGTGGCCCCACGGTTGGTCTTCCAGTCCACGATCAGGTAGCCCGGCCCGCCGTCGACGACCTCGTCGTAGACCGCGTCGATGCGACCCCGGACCACCTGGCCGGCGAGCACGAGCGCGAACGGCGGCTCCACCGCGTGCGGGACGCGGTCGGCGAACGGGCCGTCCTCGAACCGCTTCACCAGCTCACGCAGCTCGGAGTCGTCGTCGATGCCCTCGTCACCCCGCCCGGGCAGCTCGTCGGGGTCCAGCAGCAGCTGCTGGCCGAAACGCGCCTCCACCCACGCGTGGAAGCGGGTGCCGAACCGGGCCGCCGACGAGGGCGGCCGCGGCATCGGCCGGGCCAGGTCGCGGGCGAAGGTCTGCGGGTCGTCGCGCAGCCGTGCCAACGAGGTCGCCGAGAGGCTGGAGGGCAGCGGCACCTCGATATCGGGCGAGCGGTCGCGGGTGGCCTCCTCGAGCAGCCGGGCGATCTCGTCGTCCCACTGCTGGATCCGGTCGAGGTGGAGGACGTCCTCGATCGTGTCCTCGGCGTCCAGCGTCGCCGCCCGGACCCGGGCCGCGGCCTCGATCCGCCGCTCGACCTCCGCCGTCCGGTGCGAGATCGGCCAGGGCTGGTCGGGCGAGGCCGCCGCGTAGGGGCTGGGCGCGCCCTTGGCCGGCGCGTCGAGCCACTGGTCCGGCGCGCCGCCCCAGGCGGCCATGGCCTCCCGTGTCGCCCGGAGGTACGCCGAGGGGCCCAGGCCGGTCTTCAGGTGCGAGGCCCAGCACCACGCCGAGACCGAGAGCAGGTGGCGGGCGCGGGTCCAGGCGACGTACCCGAGCCGGAGCTCCTCCTGCGCCTCGTGCGCCTTGGCGGCGGTGGCGTGCGCGGTGATGTCGTCGGGGGTGTGGCCGCCCAGCACGGGCAGGTCCCGCGCGTCGCCGCGCAGCGCGCTCGGCATCACGAACGGCACCGTCAGCCAGCTCGACCGGCTGCGGTTGGTGGGGAACTTGCGCTCGGTCACGCCCACCAGGAACACGGCGTCCCACTCCAGCCCCTTGGCGCGGTGGACGGTCAGCAGCTTCACCGAGTCGGCCTCGGACGGCGTGGCCACGTCGAGGCCCTGTCCGAACTCGTCCTCGGCCTCGAGCCAGGCCAGCAGCGCCGCCAGGGTCACCTGCCCGTCGACGGCCTGGAACTCGGCGACCGCCTGCACGAACAGGTCGAGGTTGTCCCGGCGCGCGGCGGCCGCCGGGCTCACCGAGGAGGCGAGCTCGACGTCGATGCCGGTGACGTCGACGATCCGCCGGACCAGGTCGAGGATCGGCTCGCCGATGGCCGACCGCAGCCGGCGCAGCTCGTCGGCGAGCAGGCCGAAGCGCTGCCGCGCCTCGGCGGAGTAGTCCAGGTCCCCCGGGTCCTCCAGCGCGTCGCACAGCGAGGGGATCTCGGTCGGGTCGGTGCCCTCGACCGCCGCCTGGAGCTGGGCCTGGAGATCCTCGAACTGCTGGCCGCCCCTCTGGGTGCCGGCGAGCTCCCCGGACCGGCGCCCGAGCAGCGCCAGGTCGCGTGGGCCGATGGCCCAGCGCGGCCCGGCCAGCAGCGTGAGCAGGGCCGCGTTGGCGGTGACGTCCTGGACCAGGGTGAGTGTCGCGACGACCTCGGCGACCTCGGGCAGCCGGAGCAGCCCCTTGAGGCCGACGATCTCGACCGGGATCTCGCGGCTGCTCAGCGCGTCGAAGACCGCCGCGGCGTGCGAGTTGTCGCGGGTCAGGACCCCGATCTCCTTCCAGACCGGCCCCTCCCGGGTCGCGGCCAGCTCGTGGTGGGTCTCGATGACCCGGTCCGCCAGCCAGTCGAGCTCGTGGTCGTAGGTCTCGTGGACGATGGCGCGGACCTCGCCGGGGGCCGCGTCCGGCTTCGGCTCCAGCGGGAGCAGCTCGGGGCGCCCGGCGTACAGGTCGGCGGCCAGGTGGTTGGCGGTCGCGAGGATCCGCTCGTCCGAGCGGCGGTTCACGGTCAACGGGTAGGTGGTCCCGGCGCCGTCCGCGGCGGGGAAGTCCTGGGCGAACTCGAGGATGTTGGAGACCGAGGCGCCGCGCCACCCGTAGATCGCCTGGTTGGGGTCCCCCACCGCGGTCACCGGGTGGCCCAGCCCGTGCTCCACGTCGGGGCCGGAGAAGAGCCTGCTGAGCATCAGCGCCTGGGCGACCGAGGTGTCCTGGTACTCGTCGAGGAGGACGATCTTGTACTTCGCGCGCTCGAGCGCACCCACCTCGGGGCACTGCTCGGCCAGCCGCGCGGCGAGCGCGATCTGGTCGGAGAAGTCCATCAGCCCGAGGTGCCGCTTGAGGTCGCGGTAGGCCTCCACGAGTCCCAGCAGCTCGGCGCGCTTGTCGATCGCGGCGATGGCCTTCTCGTTCTTCGCGCGGTAGGTCTTGCGGGACTCCGCGGCCATCCCGGCCTCGAAGCGCGGCCGCTCCGCGGCATCGAACCCGCGCACCGTGGCGGGGTCGACGAGGTGCTCGGACATCTCGGCGTCGAGGGCGAGGAGGTACTGCACCACGTGGCGGGGCGAGTCGGTCAGCTGCTCGACCGGCCTGGTGTAGCGCTGCACCGCGCGGGCGGCCAGCTGGTAGCGGCTGGCGTCCGCGATCAGCCGGGTGTCGGGCTCGTGCCCGATCCGCAGCCCATGCTCGGAGAGCAGCGCCGAGGCGTAGGAGTGGTAGGTCGCGACCGTGGGCTCCTCGACCTCGTCCTCCTCCAGCTCGGGGACCGGCCGCAGCTCCCGGGAGGGCAGCAGCCCGGCCTGGCGCAGGCTGGCCCGGATCCGCGCGGCCAGCTCGGCGGTCGCCTTGGTGGTGAAGGTCAGGCCGAGGATCTCGCCGGGCTGGACCCGGCCGGTCGCGACCAGCCAGACCACCCGGGCGGCCATCACCGTGGTCTTGCCGGAGCCGGCGCCGGCGATGACGACCGCCGGCTCCAGCGGCGCGGTGATCGCGGCGAACTGCTGGGGGCTGAAGGTCCAGGACTCCCCCAGGAAGTCGCGCAGCTCCTCGGGCGTGCGGATCTCGACGGTCACGAGAGCACCGTCCCCGCCGCCTTGTCGGGGCAGATCGCCTGGAAGGTGCACCGCTCGCAGTGGCCGCCGGGGCGGGCCACGAACTCCTCGCTGCGCAGGGTGGAGGCGGCCTGCATGAGCTGCTCCTCGATCAGCCGGACACCGCCGGCGGGCCTGGGCTGGGGTGACTGGGCCTGGATCTTGGGCAGCCCCTCGCCGACACGGAGCTGGACGAGCTCGGCACCACCCGACGCCACCGGACGGCCGGCGGTCTCGTCGGCGGCGCCGTGCTCGACGGCGAGCTGGTAGAGGCCCAGCTGGGCATGCTTCTCGACCTCGGGGCCGGTGGGCGGGTACTTCCCGGTCTTGAGGTCGACCACGACGACGCGGCCGTCCTCGTCGAGCTCGAGCCGGTCGGCGTACCCGTGCAGGCGCACCACCTGCCCGTCGGGGAGCTCCACCTCGGCCCGCACCTTCGGCTCGGTCGCCAGCAGCAGCCGGGCACCGGGGCGCTGGTGCCAGGCGACGAACCGGTTGATGGCGTCGGCGACCGCCGCGCGCTCGCGGGCGCGGGACCACGGGGTGCGGAACTCCATGCGCTCCCAGACCTCGTCGACGAGCTGCATCACGTCGGCGTCGGTGGCGAGGTCGCCCGTCGCGATCCGCTCGGCCACCGCGTGCACGACCTTGCCGAAGCCCTGGCTGGAGGAGCTGACCACCGCTCCCCCGGCCTCCCGCTGGAGGAACCACTGGGCCGGACAGGTGAGCAGCCCCTCGAGGGCGCTGGCCGAGATGGTCAGCGGCTCGTCGCTCGGCCGCACCGGACGGTCGGCGCGGCTCGGCTCGCGCAGCCCCCACCAGGTCGCGGGGTCCGCGCCGGGCGCGACCGGGCGGCCGTGCACGTCGGTCTCCGCGAGCAGCCGCAGCCGGGCCGCCGCGGCGGCCCGCAGCGGCTCCGGCTGCTCGGGGTCGGCGAGGGTACGCCGCAGCTCGGCGACCAGGCCGCCCATCGACAGCGGCCGCCGGGGGCGGCCGATCCGGTGGACCGGCGAGTGTCCGAGCTCGGTGACGAAGCGGGACGGCTGCTCCCCGTCGTCGTCCGGGGACGCCACAGCGGTCACGACCAGGCGCTGGCGGGCGCGGGTGCAGGCGACGTAGAAGAGCCGTCGCTCCTCGGCGAGCATCGCCGAGCGGGTCAGCGGCGGCAGCAGCCCGTCGCCGCCGATCCGGTCGGCCTGGAGCAGGGAGTCGCGGCGGCGCAGGTCGGGCCAGGCGCCCTCCTGGACGTGGGCGACCACCACGAGGCGCCACTCCAGCCCCTTGGAACGGTGGGCCGTGAGCAGGCGGACCGCGTCGCCGCGGACGCCCCGGTCGGCCAGGGTGTCGCCGGGGATCTCCTGGGCGCGCAGGGTGCCGAGGAAGCTCGCGACGCTGGTGTGCCCCTTCTGCTCCTCGGCCCGGGCCGCGGTCTCGAACAGCGCGCAGATCGCGTCGAGGTCGCGGTGGGCGAAGCGCGCGGCCTGCCCGCCGGCCTGGGTGGCGATCCGCAGCCGCCGCCCCCAGTCGGACCCGTCCCACAGCACCCAGAGCACCTGCTCGATGGTCGCCCCGTCGGCCAGCTCCCGGCGGCCCCGGGCGATCAGGTCGGCCAGCCGCAGCGCCCGGCGCGCGGGCTCGCCGTCGAGCCCGGTCAGCGTGCCCGGCTCGAGCAGCGCCGCCCGGAGCAGCTCGCGGGCCGACCGGTCCCGGTCGCGCGCCCGCAGGGCCCGGATCAGGGCCCGCACGTCGGTCGCGTCGAGGCCACCGAGCGGCGAGGTGAGCAGCGCCTCGACCCGGTCGGGCCCGACGAAGTCCTCGTCCGTGGCGTCCTCGACCTCGGCGTCGATGACCACCGCCAGGGCGCCGAGCAGCGGCACCACCGCCGGCTCGCGCACCAGCGGGGTCTCGTCGCTGGCGACCTCGACCGGTACGCCGGCCGCCGCCAGCGACCGGCGCAGCGCGGGGATGCTCGAGCGCCCGGAGCGGACCAGCACCGCCATCTCCGACCAGCCCAGGCCGTCCTCGAGGTGGGCGCGGCGCAGCAGGTCGGCGACGTGCTCGGTCTCGGCCCGGCCGGTGTCGAACGTGAGCACGTCGACCGTGCCCGGGCCGAACGCGTTGGCGGCCGGCTCCGGGGACCGGAAGGCGGCGTACTGCTCCGCGGGGATGGAGCCGGTGACGGCGATCGCGGAGGCCACGGTGCGGGAGGCGCGCAGCAGCCGGGACCCGAAGCGGCGGGTGGTGCCGAGCGCGACCACCGGCGCCGGGGCACCGGCGGCGGTCGGGAACTCGCGGGGGAAGTCGAGGATGCCGCGCACGTCGGCACCGCGGAACCCGTAGATCGACTGGTCCGGGTCGCCGACCACGGTGAGGTTCCGGCCGTCGCCGGCGAGGGCGCGCAGCAGGGCCACCTGGCTGGGGTCGGTGTCCTGGTACTCGTCGACGAAGACGTGGGAGTAGCGGGTCCGCAGCTCGTCGCGGTGCACCTGGGCCTCGATCACCGCGCGAGCGATCAGGTCGGGGTAGTCGATGGCGCTCTGGTTGCCGAGGACGTCGAGGTACTGGTGGAGGAAGAGGCCCGCGGCCTCGAACTCCGGGACCCGCTCGGCCCGGCCCAGCGCGACCAGGTCCGCAGGGTCGAGCCCCCGCTCGCGGGCCCGGGACAGCACCGCATGCACCTCCCGGGCGAACCCACGGGTGCCGACCGCCGCCTTCAGCGCGTCGGGCCACCGGACCGACTCGGGGTTGTCGGTCAGCAGCTCCTGGAGCACGACGTCCTGCTCCGGGGCGCTCAGCAGGCGCAGCGGCGCGGCGTACAGCTCCGCGGGCGCGTAGAACCGGACCAGCCCGTAGGCGAAGGAGTGGAAGGTCGAGCTCAGGCCCGTGCTCATCGTCCGGCCCAGCCGCGCGGTGACCCGGTCGCGGAGCTGCTCGGCGGCCTTGCGGGAGAACGTCAGCGCGAGGACCTGGTCGGGCCGGGCGCCGTCGTCGATGCGGCGCACGATCGCCTCGACCAGCGTCGTGGTCTTGCCCGTTCCGGGGCCGGCGAGGACGAGCAGCGGGCCGCCGGCGTGGTCGACCACCCGCTGCTGGTGCGCGTCGAGCGTCGGGACCTCGGTGACGACGTGCGGGCGCACGAGGCGGTACGTCGTGGAGGAGGTCATGTCGTTACTCAATCATCCGGCTCCGACAGTTCCGTGAACCTCTGCCATTCACCGGGACCGCGCCGGGTGGTTGAGTTTCCCGCATGACCGACGGACCGCTCTCCGACCTGCTCGTCCTCGACCTGACCCGCGCCCTGGCCGGCCCGCAGGCCGCCATGATGCTCGGCGACATGGGGGCCCGGGTCATCAAGATCGAGTCCCCCGCCGGTGACGACACCCGCGGCTGGGGCCCGCCGTTCATCGGCGACGAGGACGAGCGCGAGTCGACGTACTTCCTCTCCGCCAACCGCAACAAGGAGTCGCTGGTCCTCGACCTCAAGACCGAGGAGGACCGCGACGTGCTGGCCCGGCTCGTCGCGCGGGCGGACGTGCTGATGGAGAACTTCCGGGTCGGTGTGCTGGACCGGCTCGGCTTCCCGGTCTCCCGGCTGCACGAGCTCAACCCGGGCCTGGTGGTGCTGTCGATCACCGGCTTCGGCCACGACGGTCCGGAGGCGACCCGGTCGGGCTACGACCAGATCGCCCAGGGCGAGGGCGGCCTGATGTCGATCACCGGCACCGAGAAGCCCACCAAGGTCGGCGTGCCGATCGCGGACCTGCTGGCCGGCATGAACGGCGCGTTCGGCGTGCTCGCCGCGCTGCACGAGCGCGCCACGACGGGACGCGGCCGGGTGGTCCGGACCTCGCTGCTCGCCGGGATGGTCGGCGTCCACGCCTTCCAGGGCACCCGGTGGACGGTCGCCGGCGAGGTCCCCGGCCTGGCCGGCGACCACCACCCGGCGATCGCGCCGTACGGCCTGTTCGAGACCGGTACGGCGCCCATCCAGATCGCCTGTGGCTCCGAGGGGCTGTGGCGGGCCCTGTGCACCGCCCTCGACCTCGACGTCACCGACGCGCGCTTCGTCAGCAACCCGCTGCGCGTCCAGCACCGCGACGAGCTGATCGCCCTGCTCGAGGCGCACTTCGCCACCGACCCGGCCGAGCACTGGCTGGCCCTGCTCGCCGAGGCGGGCGTCCCGTCGGGCAAGGTGCGGACCCTCGACGACGTCTACGCCTGGGAGCAGACGCGCTCCCAGGGGCTGCTGCTGTCGGTGGAGCACGCCACCCAGGGCTCGCTCAACCTGCCGGGCTCGCCGATCCGCTTCGACGACAACCCGTTCTCCGGCGGGCGCTCGGCCCACCTGGCTCCCCCGACGCTGGGCCAGCACGACGAGTCGATCCGGGAGTGGCTGGACAGCTGAGGGCCGTTGGTCCCTCGGCCGGGGCGGGCCCGCTGCCTATCGTGGGCGGCGGAGGAACCGACATGACCAGTCAGAACGAAGCCGTCATCGTGCTCTCCCGGGCACTCGACCAGACCGGTGACGCCCTGGCCCGCGTACACCCGGACCAGCTGTCGCGGCCCACCCCCTGCAACGACTGGGACGTAGGGCGGCTGATCGCACACATCGTGGTCGCCCCGACCCGCTTCCTGGCCGGGATGCGCGGCGAGGAGCCCGACTGGGCGTCCGAGCCGCCGGCCATCGGGAGCGAGTGGGCCCAGGTCTTCCGCAACGCCGCCGACGACCTGATCCACGCCTGGCACCAGCAGGGCGACAAGGCGGACCCACGCCTGGTCGACTGGCAGACCGCCGAGCTCGCGGTGCACACCTGGGACCTGGCCCGCGCCACCAACCAGTCCGCGCAGCTCGACCCCGAGGTGGCCGAGCGCGCGCTGGCCTTCATGTCCGCCGGCCTGACCGCCGAGAACCGGGGCAACGCCTTCGGGTCCGAGGTGGACGTCGAGGACGATGCCCCGGTCTACCACCGCCTGGCCGCGTTCGCCGGGCGGCAGCTCGACGAGGCGTGGGTCGACGGTGGCGCCTGAGGCCTCAGCCCAGGTACTTCTTCCAGGGGCCCTTGATCGCGAAGACGTGGCCGGGCTCCTGGACGTTCGCGAACAGGATCCGCCCGTCGGGTGAGAAGCAGGGACCGGTCATCTCGCTGTAGACGTCCTGGCCGGTGGAGCTCTGCTCCTGGACGATCAGGTTCCGCGCGATCGCCTGGGCGCCGTGCTGGCGGCTCCAGCTGAGCACGTGGTTGGCGGTGTTGCCGTCCTCGGTGAGCACCAGCGAGCCGTACGGCGACACGTGGCAGCCGTCGGGCCCGTCGAAGGCGAGGTCGAGGCTGTGGCCGAGGCCGGTCATCGGGTCGACGGTCTCGCTGTGCAGCAGCGCGTTGTAGGGGAAGTACGCCACCAGGGTCAGGGTCTGGTCGGCGTAGTCGTAGAACCACAGCTGCCCGTCGTGCGGCGTCGCGTCCGAGGGGATGTCGGCGGCGAAGGCGAAGCTGGCGACGAAGTACATGCCCTTGTCGTTGCCCCACGCGCCCTCGAGCTTCTTGGAGTGGGTGACCTGCCCCGCGTCGAACTGCTTGCGCAGCGAGGTGTCGGTGGCGTGGCGGTCGGGGACCGTCACCCAGCTGGTCCTGAAGGGGCGGCCGATCTGGGCGGCGGTCACGTAGGCCAGGTCGGGCAGCACGCCACCGTCGGGCGCCGTGACGGCGAGGGCCTCGAGCCGGCCGGCGTCCTTGTCCAGGGACTTCGCGATGTGCGACCGGAGCTTGTAGCCGCGCGGCGCGGTCCAGCGGTAGAGCAGGCCGGTCGGCTTGCTGGCGTCCTCGGTCAGGTAGACCCGACGACGGCTGGGCTCGATCACGACGGCCTCGTGCGGGGCGCGGCCCCAGGCCTCGATGGGGAGCGGCGACTGCTTGCCCGGGCCGGCAGGGAAGACCTCGAAGACGTAGCCGTGGTCCTTCTGGTAGCCGTTCGTGCCGGCCTTGTCCTCGGTCTCCTCGCAGGTCAGCCAGGTGCCCCACGGGGTGGGGCCACCGGCGCAGTTGCCGACGGTGCCGGAGAGGCCGACCCACTCCTTGACGCGCTTGCCGGAGCGGTCGACGTCGATCACGGTGCAGCCGCCTCCGTCGGCGGCACCCGGGTCGTAGACGGTGCCCTCGACGGCAGGCACGGCCGGGGTCTCGCCCTCACCGGGGGTGACCTCGTGGTTCTGGATCAGGCGGTAGCCGGTGCTGGTGGCGACGACGAGGGTCCCGTCCGGGCGGATCGGGGTCTTGCCGATGACCTTGCCGGAGCCGTCCTCGAGGTCGGTCTCACCCGAGACGGAGACCACCTCGTAGGAGAAGCCGGGGGGCAGCGCCAGCAGGTCGCCGTCGGAGGACTCCAGCGCCGGGAACAGCGGCCGGTCGTGGTTGTCGGAGCCGGGCCGGCTGCCGGCGGCCTGGGCTGCCGGGGACTGGAGGAGGGCCGCACCGGCGAGGAGTCCGGCGCCCGAGGCCGCGCCGGTGTTGAGGAGCTGTCGTCTGTTGATCGTCATGGGAGCAACCTCGGCGGCCCGTGTGAACACTCGCCGAACTGTCGGGAAAGACAGACGGGACGTCACGCGAAGCGCCGCCACCGGCCACGACCCGCGTGACGTCCCGCGAGGTGGGTGTCAGCCCAGGTCGACGATCGCGGCGACCGGGCCGCCGCCGTCGGGGCCCTGGTGGGCCGCGGAGACCGACACGAAGACCGCCGGGTCACCGGTGACGGCCGCGGTGACGCCACCCACGCAGGCCTTGATCTGGCGGTGCCAGTGCACGTCGGAGTCGTCGAGCATCGCGTTGCGACGACCGCGGACCTCGCCGTCCTGGGACGTCTCGCACTTGAGGAAGACGTTGACCAGCCGGCCGTCGAGGTCGGCGGTGCGGGGCCGCTCGGGCAGGTCGAGCCCGGCGTCCTTGATCGCCGCCCAGATGCCGTCCTGGTCCAGCGCGTCCTTCATCACCGAGTGGCCGATGCGGTAGCGGCCGCCGACGCCGGTCGCGTTTCCGACCACGACCACCTGGGCCTGGTCGAGCTCGACGCCGGAGGAGCAGGAGGCGACGCTCGAGTAGAGCGACCGGTCGTGCATGACGTCCTCGTCGGAGGGCATCTCGATCTCCCCGAGCGCGACGGCGATGCCGAGCGCCGTGCAGCCGTTGGAGAGGTCCATCGACTCGTGGGTGTGCTCGGTCCACACCGTCTTGCCGCGGCTCTTGGCGTCGCGGATCGTGTGGATCGTCAGCAGCGGGGTCTTGGTCTGCACGTAGTGCACGTCGGCCGTGTCGGTGATCCCGGCGCGCTCCATCGCGACCTTCACCGCGTCGGCGACCTTGGAGACCATCGTGGTGCGGCCGATGTCCTCGGGCAGCAGCTGCTCGCTCATCGCGAAGCCCACGGTCAGCCGGGGCTCGTCGGAGGGCTCGGCGTCGGTGGTCGCGAAGATCGTCGCGTGGGGGCTGATCACGCCGTCCGTGCCGCCCGACCACACGATCGGGACCTGCTTGACCTGCTCGGCCGGGGCACCCTTCTCGACGAGGACCTCGCGGAACGCACGGTCGGCGATGATGCGGGTGTAGTCGTTCACCCCACCGTTGCCCTCGGTCTTGCCGATGATCGCGATGACCCGGCTCGCCTCCATCACGCCGTCGTCGATGAGCCTGGCGAGCTCGCTGGCGTCGGCGACCGAGTGGATCGGGACCTTGCGTACTTCGATGGCACTGGGCATCTGTCAGTTCTCTCCTTGGTCGGGTACGACGACGGTCCCGCCGTCGCCGGTGATCGCGTCGACGATGTGGTCGAGCCTGGTGATGACGGCGCGCGTGCCGCCCGCCTCCACGAACCGGCAGGCCGCGTCGACCTTCGGGCCCATGGAGCCGCTGGCGAAGTGGCCCTCGCGGGCGTAGCCCCGCAGGTCACTGACGGTGACCCGGCCGAGCGGCTCGGCTTCGGGGGTGCCGAAGTGGAGCACGGCGTTCGCCACGTCGGTGGCGATCACCAGGACGTCGGCCTCGACGGTGCGCGCGAGCACCGCCGCACCGAGGTCCTTGTCGATGACCGCCTCGACGCCGTGCAGGGTGCCGTCCTCGTCGCGGACCACCGGGATCCCGCCCCCGCCGTTGGCGACGACCACGAAGCCGGCCCCGACCAGCGCGTGCACGGCCGGGGCGTCGACGATCTCCAGCGGCTCCGGCGAGGCGACGACCCGGCGCCAGCCCTTCTCGCCGCGGTCCTCCCACGTCTCGCCGTGCTCGATCAGCACCTGCGCCTCCTCGGCCGGGAGGAACCGGCCGATCGGCTTGGTGGGACGGGTGAAGCCGGGGTCGTCGGCGGCGACGAGCGCCCGGGTGACCAGGGTCGCCGTACGCCGGTCGACGCCGCGCTGCTCGAGCGCCGCGTCGAGGGCGTTCATGAGCACGAAGCCGAGGGTGGCCTGCGTCTGGGCGCCGCACCAGTCCAGCGGGACCGGCGGCACCACGGACGCGGCGACCTCGTTCTTGACGAGCAGGTTGCCGACCTGGGGACCGTTGCCGTGGGTGATGACGACGTCGACGTCGTGCTGCAGCAGGTCGGCCACCGCGGACATGGCGACGTGCGCGGCGTCGATCTGGTCCTCCGGGCGCGCACGGCCGTCGGGGTTGGTCATGGCGTTGCCACCGAGCGCGAGCAGGACCCTCATGCGTCGAACCTAGTGACCCGGCGGCCGCAGGGCACCGTCCCGCGTGACCAACTCCGGGCGGTCGTGATGGCACATGTTGCCAACCGGCCGTGCCTCCGCCGCGACGGTCAGGCGGGCTGCAGCTCCTTGCCGATCGCCTCGGCCCAGTGCTCGATGTCGTCCCAGTCGCGGAAATCCCCGGACGGGAGCATCTTCTTGCCGGCGGGCAGCTTGGTCACCAGCCCCTCGGGACCCTTCAGCGCGTCGGGGTCGAGCTTGCCGAAGAAGGTCCGGTGCCCGCGGGCGTGGACCGCCTCGGTCAGTCCGGCGACGTCCTTCGGCGTCGACGCCTCGCGCACGTCACGCCCCTTGGCGTCCTCGGTCTCGGTGCCGACCGGTCCGCTGCTGAACAGCCAGACCGGGTGGGTGTCGAGCTCGTCGTGGTGGTGCTTGACGAACTTCCGCGCCTCCTTGCGCCAGTGCCCGGCGTACGCCGCGCTGCCGACGACGAACGCGTCGTACCCCGCCGGCTCGGCCTCGGCCACCGGCCGCACGTCGACCTCCAGGCCCGTCCTGCCGAGGGTCTCCCCGATGCGCTCGGCGATGCCCGCCGTGGCGCCGTACTTGGTGGCGTACGCCACGAGTACCCGCATGTCCCTCACCTCCGCCTCCCAGCGTCGGGGACGCCGGGCCGGTCCTCCAGAGGAGGAGGTCCCGGGGCCGGCGTCGGTCAGCGGCCGCCGGCGACCCGCAACGTGGTGCCCGTGACGTACGACGCCTCGGGGCCCATCAACCAGCCGATGGCGTCCGCGACCTCGGCGGGCTCCCCCGGCCGGCCCAGCGGCACCCCGGACGACACCCGCTCGAGGCGCCCGGCGTCCCCCGCGTCCTCGTGGATCCGGGTGCGCACCAGCCCGGGCG
This sequence comes from Nocardioides koreensis, assembly GCF_039531775.1. NCBI lineage: Bacteria > Bacillati > Actinomycetota > Actinomycetes > Propionibacteriales > Nocardioidaceae > Nocardioides > Nocardioides koreensis. The sequence goes on from NZ_BAAAQR010000005.1 coordinate 175,721, forward strand.
CCACGCCCACCACCCGGATGCCTTGGCCGGCCACCTCCTGGGCGAGCCCCACGGTGAGCGCGTCGACGCCGGCCTTGGCCGCGGCGTACTGGACGTACTCCCCCGGCGCCCCGAGCGTCGCCGCACCCGAGCTGACGTTGACGATCACCCCGCCGCGGCCGCCGTACGACGTGCCGAGCGCGCGGACCGCCGCTCGCGCGACCAGGAGCGCGCCCGTCAGGTTGAGCTCGACGGTCCGCTGGACGACCTCGACGGGGGTCTCGGCGAGGCGGCCGATGTGCAGGGTGGCGCCGGCGCTGTTGACGACCCCGGTCAGCCGGCCGTGCTCGGCCGCCCGCGCGAAGAGGTGGTCGACCCCGGCGGGGTCCGCCACGTCGGACCGCACGACCAGGCAACGCGCGCCGGCGTCCTCCACGGCCAGTCGGCACTCCTCGGCCGCCGCGTCGTCGCGGGCGTAGCCCAGCACCAGGTCGTGTCCGTCGGCGGCCAGCCGGAGCGCGGTCGCGGCGCCGATGCCGCGGGTGCCTCCGGTGACCAGCGTCAGTGGTCGCTCCATGGCGGTCAGTCAACCAGCCGCCGTGCGAGGGTGGAGACGACCACGCGCCCTATCGAGGAGGACCCAGTGCTTCGAGACAGCCCGCCGTTCCGCGCCGACCACGTCGGCAGCCTGCTCCGCCCGCGCCACCTGCTGCAGGCCCGCGAGGACCGGGCGGCCGGGAAGATCGACGACGCCGGGCTGCGCGGCATCGAGGACCGGGCGATCGAGGACGTGATCGCGCTCCAGCGGGAGGCCGGGCTACGGTCGGCCACCGACGGGGAGTTCCGCCGCGGCTCGTGGCACATGGACTTCATCTACCGCCTCGACGGGGTCAGCAAGGCCCAGGACAACCTGGCGGTGCACTTCAAGAATGCCTCGGGCGAGCTCGACTTCACCCCGGCCGCGCTCAAGGTCGACGGCAAGCTCGGCCTCTCCGAGACGATCTTCGGCGACGACTTCACCTTCCTCCGCGACCACGTCGCCGACGGCGTCACGCCCAAGCTGACCATGCCGTCGCCGAGCATGGTCCACTACCGCGGCGGCGCCGCGGCGATCGATCCGGACGTCTACACCGACGTCGAGGACTTCTGGGCCGACCTCACCGCCGCCTACCGCGAGCAGGTGCGGCGCGTCCACGACCTCGGCTGCCGCTACCTCCAGCTCGACGACACCTCGCTGGCCTACCTCAACGACCCCGAGCAGCGTCGCGCGATGGCGGACCGGGGCGAGGACTCCGAGCACCTGCACGAGGCCTACATCCGCCACCTCAACGAGGCGCTCGCGGGTCGGCCCGACGGGCTCACCGTGACCACCCACATGTGTCGCGGCAACTTCCGCGACTCGTGGGTCGCCGAGGGCGGCTACGACTTCGTGGCCGAGGCGCTGTTCAACCAGCTCGAGGTCGACGGGTTCTTCCTGGAGTACGACGACGAGCGCTCCGGCACCTTCGAGCCGCTGCGCCACGTGCCCGCGGACAAGCTCGTCGTCCTCGGCATCGTGACGACCAAGCACGGCGAGCTGGAGTCCAAGGACGCCCTCAAGGCCAGGCTCGACGACGCCTCGAAGTACGTCGACCTCGACCAGGTGTGCATCTCGCCGCAGTGCGGCTTCTCCTCGACGTTCGAGGGGAACTCGCTCAGCGTGGACCAGGAGAAGGCCAAGCTGGCGCTGCTCGTCGAGCTCGCGGACGAGGTCTGGGGCTGACGCAGGGACACCCTTCCGGGTTGATCGAACGTTCGATCAACCCGGACGACATGTCCGCGAGGCCATCGCGCCGCCCCGGACGGCTCACCCACCCGGGGTGGTGTCCGGCTGTCGCGTACCCGGCGGCGGGTGGTCCTCGTCGAACCGCGGGTCCGCGAGGAGGTACTGCGTGACCTTGCCCGGCTCCTTGTGCGGCGGCCGCGGCGGCTCCGGCACCATCCGGCCCTCGGCGGCGTCCCAGAACGAGTCGACGGCGTGCATCACCTTGCGCGCCACCAGACCGGGGAAGCCGGTGTGCGGAGCGTAGGGGTGCGGCCGGCTCGGTGCCGCGGTCTCCGAACCGTGCAGCCGGTCGGCGAGCCGCTCGAGCGCGGCCGCGTCGAACCGCGCGGCCAGTGCCTCGGCCAGCGCGAACTCGCGACGCCGCTGGGCCTCCAAGCCCGTCCCCACGTCGGCCCAGACCGAGCTCCACGACCGCGCGGCGTCGAAGACCGAGCCGTACTCCCTCGCCTTGACGTGCGCCAGCGCGAGCTCGAGCTGCTTGGCGGCGTGCAGGTACTCGTGGGCGACCTGGTCGCCGTCGGGCACCACCTTGCGCACCGCGGGCAGCAGCACCGCGTCGACGGCGTTCAGGTGCTTGCTCGCCACCGCCAGGAAGGTGTCGATGTGCTCGTAGCCCTTGCGCGGCTGGCCGGGCGTGTAGAGCATCGCGCTCGCCCGGTCGAACCGGGCGGCGAGGCTCTCGTGCGTGAAGAGGACGGAGCTGCGAAGGGCGTCGAGCGCATCCATGTGTCTCACCTCGAGGGGGCTCCACCCGCGGACGCGGGCGGCGGCCTCCTTCCATTGAACGCCGCCGCTCAGGGCCCCACAAGGGCGCGCGGCGCCCGCCCGAGCAGCACCCGCATCGGGACCGTGCCCACCGGCAGGCCGTGCCGGTCGTAGTAGGCGAACATCGCCAGCAGCCAGTCCCGCACCCGGGGCTCGAGCCCCTTCCCCTCGCCGGCAGCCCAGGCGAGCGGACGGACCTCCGTCACGGTCGACCCGAGCGCACGGGCCAGGTCGCCGACGGTGCTGCGGAACGACGCGAGCTCGTAGCTCGCTCCCTCGTGCCCGTCCTCCAGCAGCACCCGCGCGGCCACCTCCCCGACGTCGTCGAGGTCCGCGAAGCCGAACGGCGCGTCGGCCCGGTAAGGCAGCCGGAGCGTCTGTCCGGGGGCGAAGTTCTGCACGTAGGCGCCGGGCTGCAGGATCGACCACGTCAGGCCGGACCGGCGTACGACGTCCTCGGCCTGGGCCTTGCCGACGTGGTGCGGCATCGCGGGCGCGTACGGCGACGCCACCGAGTGCAGCACCACCCGCGACACCCCGGCCCGGAGCGCGGCGCCGGTCGCCTGCTCGACGTACGCCGCCTCGTCGGGGTGCATGTTCGGCGCGATGACGTACGCCGCGTGGCAGCCGGCGAGGGCACCGGCCAGGTCGATCCACGCGGCCCGGCCCAGCGGCACCGCCTCGGCGCCCCGGGCGGACAACGCCGCTGCCACGGCGCGGCCGGTCTTCCCGGTCCCACCGATGACGGCGACGCGCGTGTTCATCGCGTCCCAGACTCCCAGAACGAGCACCGTTCCAGCCAGAGGTCAGTCACGGGTCCTCGCCACCGTCACGAGCACCACCGCACCGGACCCGGGCGGGGCCTCGTCGGCCGTCGTGGGCTCCCACGCCTCGATGGTGACCGTGCTCGCCTCGTCACGGGCGAGGGCACCGACCAGCGCGGCGCCACCGTGCCGCGCGTAGCCGTTGGCGTGCAGGCGCCAGCTCGCGTCGTACTCGCGCTGGTACCACCCCGCCACCTCCTCGGGCGTCCGGTCGGTCGCGTAGGTCAGGCGGATCGCGGAGGCCCCGGCGATCCCGGCGGCGTCGGAGCCGCCTCCGGGGACCTCCTCGCGGGAGAGCTCGGTGCCGCCCTCAGGCACCGTGACGATCGGGAGCCCGGCCAGCTCGGCCAGCACCTCGCGGTCCTTCGCCTCCTCGCGGCACCCGAGCAGAGCCAGGAGCAGCAGGGCGACGATCACGGGTCGCAGCATCGCGGACACCTCCCTGCGGGCTCGTCGTGGTCAGACCCGGTCCACCTCGGCGACCGGAGCCCCGCCGGAGAGCGTGGCGTAGCCCGGACCGCGGTCGAAGAACGCCTCGGCCGGCGCGGGCCGCGAGGCACGCTCGGACGCGGTCGCCGGGGCGTCGTACCCCAGCGAGTCGGCGTCGAGCGAGCCGGTCAGCACCACACCGTAGTCGGCGAGCGCCGCCTCCGGGGAGACCTTGCGCCAGACGACGTCACGGACCACGAGCTCCGGGTCGCGCTCGAGCGGGTTGCCCCACCCGCCGCCACCGGTGGTGCGGATCCGGACCAGCTCACCCGCCTTGATCGGCTCGGCGTCGGCGAGGGCGTCGACCTCGCGCTCGTCCGGCCCGCCGGGGTCGACGGTGACCTGGAACGGCTTGCCGGCCAGGCCGCCCCGGACGCCCCAGCAGGCCAGGATCGACCGGTCCGCGATCGACATGAAGTGGGCGTCCTTGAGCATCCGGATCTGCTTCTCGTAGCCCAGGCCGCCGCGGAACTGTCCGGCGCCGCCGGAGTCCATCGCGAGGCCGAGCGACTCGACGCGGAACGGGAACCGGGCCTCGGTGAACTCGGTCGGCAGGTTCCGCGAGTCCGGGACGACGTGGATCGTGTCCTCGCCGTCGGCGTAGTAGCGGCCCCCGGAGCCGCCGCCGAGCACCTCGCGCATGAGGTACGGCCGACCCTCGAGGTCCTCGCCGTAGACGCCGGTGTAGCGGATCGTCTCCTGGTCGGCGGGCATCCGGCCGTCGACCGCCTTGGCGACGACGCCGGCGAGCACGCCGAGCAGCCGCAGGATCACGAACGTGCGCGCGTTGGTCGGGGCGGGGAAGACCGGGGTGAGCAGCGTGCCCGGCGGCGGGAACCGCATCTCGATGAGCGGCACGATGCCCTCGTTGACGTCGAGCTCGGCCATCCGCTCGGGGGTGTCGGCGAGGTTGCGCAGGATCGGCGCCAGCCACTTCTTCAGGAAGACGCCGTCGCTGTAGTCGCCGCAGTGGTTGATCGGGCCCTTGGCCTGCGGCGAGGTGCCAGCGAAGTCGAGGACCAGCCGCTCGCCGCCCTCGTCGTCGGCGGAGGTGCGGGTCAGGGTGATCCGCTGCGTGTGGAGCTGCGGCTCGTCCACGCCGTCGTGCTCGGCGTAGTCCTCCCACGTCCAGGTGCCGACCGGGATCTTGGAGAGGATCTCGCGGCGGTACGTCGTCGTGGTGCGGTCGATGATCGCGTCGAAGCACGACTCGACCGTCTCGACGCCGTAGCGGTCGAAGAGCTCCCCGAGCCGGCGGGCGCCCATCAGGCAGGCCGAGCACTCGGCGTCGAGGTCGGCGGCCAGCGACTCCGGCATCCGGGAGTTGCGGGTCATGATCGACAGCGCGGCCCGGTTCGGGACGCCCGCGTCCCACAGCCGGATCGGCGGGACCATCAGGCCCTCCTCGAAGACGCTGGTGGCGTTGGAGGGCATCGAGCCCGGCACAGCGCCGCCGATGTCGTCGTGGTGGCCGAAGGCCTGCACGAACGCCACCACGCGGCGCTCGCCCTCCGGTCCGCTGAACACGGGCACCGTGACGCACAGGTCGGGCAGGTGCCCGATACCGCCCTCGGATCGGTAGACGTCGTTGTGGAAGAAGACGTCACCCTCGCGCATCTCCTCGATCGGGAAGTCCCGGGCGATCGGGTGCACGAGCGCGGAGTAGGACCGGCCGGTGAGCTTGCGCAGCAGCCGGTCGTGGATGCCGGCGCGGAAGTCGTGCGCGTCGCGGATCATCGGGCTGCGGCTGGTGCGCGCGATGGCGGTCTCGACCTCCATCTCGACGCTGGCCAGGGAGCCCTGGACGATCTCCACGAGCACCGGGTCCGCACTGGCGCCGGCGTCGGCGGTCAGGCTGCCGAACGGGAACTGCGTGGGGGCCCGCCGGCTCGCGGAGCCGCTGCGGACGCCGGTGGTGATGTCTGCCGGGATCACTTCTCCCCCTCGCGGGTCACGATGATGTTGAGGTACGCGTCGATGCGGGCGGTGAACCCGGGGTGCAGCGGCACGGTCGAGCCGAACTCCTCGATGATCGCGGGACCGGTCACCACGGTGCCGGGCGCGAGGTCGGGGCGCCACAGCACCGGGGTGTCGACGTACCCGCCGGCCGGGTCGAAGCAGACCTGGCGCCGCCCCTTCTCGGCGGGAGCCGAACCGTCTCCTCCGTTGGTCGAGCCTGTCGAGACCCGCTGGATCTCCGGGCGCTGGATCGGGCCGATGCCCGAGACCCGCAGGTTGACCCACTCGACCTGCTGCGAGGGGTCGCCGGCGAAGTCGTAGCCGTAGAGCGCGGTGTGCCCGGCGTGGAACCGCCGCGCGACCTCCTCCAGCGCGGCCGCGTCGACCGGCCCGTCGGGCACCCCCACGCGCACCTCGAAGGCCTGGCCGAAGTAGCGCAGGTCGGCGGTCCGCGCGAACGAGTGCTGCGCGGCCGGGAAGCCCTCCTTGGTCAGCGCCTCGGCCGCCTGCGCGGTCAGCGTGTCGAGGACCCCGCCGACGGTGGCCGGGTCGAGCGCGTCGGCCAGCGAGACGTGGGTCTGCACGTAGTCGTTCTTGACGTCCACGGTGAGCAGGCCGAAGGCCGACACGTTGCCGGGGTTCGGCGGGACCAGCACCGCGGGCAGGCCGAGCACGTCGACGAGCCGGCACAGCAGCAGCGACCCGGAGCCGCCGAAGGTGGTGAGCGTGAAGTCCCGGACGTCGAGGCCGCGCTTGACCGTGACCTGGCGCAGCGCGTTCGCCTGGTTCCAGGCGGAGATCTCCAGGATGCCGGTGGCGCAGGCCTCCGGGCTCAGGCCGAGCTTGGAGGCGAGCCGCTCGATGCCGTCGCGCGCCGCCTCCACGTCGAGCGGGATCTCCCCGCCGAGCAGGTGCGGCGGGATCCGGCCGAGGAAGACGTGGGCGTCGGTGATCGTGACCTCGGTGCCGCCCTTGGCGTAGCACAGCGGGCCCGGGTCGGCGCCCGCCGACTGCGGTCCGACCTTGAGCGTGCCCTCGGGCGAGAGCCACGCGATCGAGCCGCCGCCCGCGCCGACGGTCACGACGTCGATCATCGGGATCTTGGAGGGGAACGCCCCGACGCTGCCCTCGGTGGTCAGGGTCGGCTCGCCGTCGATGACCACCGAGACGTCGGTCGACGTGCCCCCGCCGTCACTGGTGAGGACCTTGTCGAAGCCGGCGACCTTCGCGATCAGCGCGGCACCGAGGGCGCCGGCGGCCGGGCCGGAGAGCACGGTCGTGATCGGCTGGTGCACCACCTCGTCGGCCGAGAGCACGCCGCCGTTGGACTTCATCACGTAGAAGGGAACCCCCGGTCTGTCGGAGGTCGAGCCTGTCGAGACCCCGGCGTACGCCGCCAGCCGCGACTTGATGTTGTTGACGTACGCCGAGAGCCGCGGCTTGACCGCGGCGTCGACCAGCGTGGTCATCGCGCGTTCGTACTCGCGGTACTCGCGCAGCACCTCGCTGGACAGCGACACGACCGCGTCGGGGTGCTCCTCGGCGAGCACCGCGCGCATCCGCTCCTCGTGCTCGGGGTTGGCGTAGGCGTGCAGGAAGCACACGCCGAGAGTGTTGATGCCCTGGTCGCGGAACCAGCGCGCGGCGGTGCGGGCGCCGTCCTCGTCGAAGGGACGCACCTCGGCACCGGTGAAGTCGAGCCGGCCACCGACCCCCTTGACCAGGTGCCGGGGCACGATCCGGTCGGGCTTCACCCAGAAGTAGGAGTTGCCGTAGCCGTCCGGCACCGACTGGCGAGCGATCTCGAGCATCGCCTCGTAGCCCCCGGTGGTGAGGAACCCGAGGCGGTCCACCTTGCCCTCGAGGAGCTGGTTGGTGGCCACGGTGGTGCCGTGGCTGACGGCGCTGATCGCGTCCCCGTGGCCGGCGGGGAGGCCCATGAGACCGAGCACCTTGTCGATGCCGGCCATGAACCCGTCGGCCGGGTTGCTCGGCGTCGAGGGGGTCTTGGTGGTGACGAGCTCGCCGGAGTCCTCGTCGAAGGCGACGACGTCGGTGAACGTGCCACCGGTGTCGATACCGATCCGGATCCGTCGCGGGGTGGGGGGAGCCATGCCCCGATTCAAGCGGTACGACGGGCCCGCGGACCACGGCACAATCTGCCGACGGACCGACGGTTCGTCGGCAACCTCTGCCAGCCCGTCCGGGTGCGGCTCAGGCCTCGGGGGTCCGCTGCTTCGACACGCTCGCTGCGCTCGCTACTCAGGACGAGCGTTGTAGGCGCCCGCCTCCACCTGGCCCGACAGCCGCTGGATGGCGGTCATGATCTCGTCGGTGACCTCGCGCCGGGCCCGGCCGAGGGGTACGCCGTCGTACCTCCCGGCCACCTGGATCGGCTCGCCGAACCGGACCGTGACCGGCACGACCCGGGGTAGCGAGGACCCGACGGGCTGGAGCTTCTCGGTGCCGCTGAGCCCGACCGGGACGACCGGGACACCGGCGGTGAGGGCGAGGTGGGCGACGCCGGTGCGACCGCGGTAGAGACGGCCGTCGCGCGAGCGGGTGCCCTCGGGGTAGATGCCGAACGCCTCGCCCCGGCCCAGCACCTCCAGCGCGGTGTCGAGGCTGGCGATGGCGGCCTTGCTGTCGTCGCGGTCGACGGGCAGCATGCCGAGGCCCTCGAACCACAACCGCGACAGCGTCCCCTTCACCCCGCTGCCGGTGAAGTAGTCGGACTTGGCGAGGAAGACCACCTTGCGGGGCACCACGCAGGGGATGACGACGGAGTCGGCGAAGCTCAGGTGGTTGCTCGCCAGGATCACCCCGCCGGTCGGAGGCACGTTCTCCAGCCCGATGACGGTGGGCCGCCACACGGTCCTGGCCACCGGCGGGATCACCCGATGCAGCACGCCGTAGATCACGGGGACCATTGTTGCCCACCCCGGGGCCGGACACCGCGAAGGGCCCTTGTGAGTATGAGTCGCAAGGGCCCTTCTGGTGACCGGTTCAGGTGGCGCTCCCGGTCGGTGGTCCTTCCGCTCCTGCCCCGATGACCTCGTCACCCGGTCGTCGCGACGTCTCACCCGTCGAGAGGGCTCTCGCTTCCGGACCATCGCGCTCTTCCCGTGGGAAGTGGCGCACTTCCATGGTGTTCCCGACGCCACAGGCCAGACAGGGACCAACGTCCCGGATCGGGTGAGGTCGATCGCCCCGGGCCCCTGACGAGATCAGGGGACGGGTGCCACGGCCCTGCCTCGGGACCTTTCGCGGTGTCCGCCGCAAACCACCGGTGCGACACTCGGGAGATGACCGAGGACCTGGACATCCAGCACCGCATCCACGCGCTGATCGACGAGGAGCACCGGCTCCGCGAGGCGCTCGCCCGCGGCGAGATCACGCCGGGCGAGGAGCACGAACGGCTGCGCCACGTCGAGGTCGAGCTCGACCAGTGCTGGGACCTGCTGCGGCAGCGCCGCGCCAAGCGGGAGTACGGCCGCGACCCCCACGAGGCGGAGGTGCGCCCCGAGCGCACGGTCGAGGGCTACATCGAGTGACCCCCTGACGGCCCGGTCAGGTGACCGCGATGGCCTCCACCTCGACGAGCTGGTCCTCGTAGCCGAGGAGGGGGACCGCGAGCAGGGTGCTCGGCGGTTCGTGGTCGCCGAACGCCGTGCGCACGATGTCCCACACCGCCAGCAGGTCCTCGCGGCGGCCGGTGGCGACGTAGACGGTGGTCTTGGCGACGTCCTCGAGCAGTGCGTCCGCGGCGGCCAGCGCGGTGACGAGGTTGCGCATGACGTGCTCGGCCTGCCCGAGGTAGTCGCCGACCGGGCCGATCCGCCCCTGCTCGTCGAGCGGGCAGGCGCCGGCGGTGAAGACCAGGCTGCCGCCGGAGACCCGTGCGGCGTAGGCGTACGGCGCGCGGTCGGACAGGGCTGGGCTGTGCACGAGCTCGAGGGGCATGCCCCCGACCGTAGACGCCGCGCGGTCCCGACGGCGCCGGATTTCCCCGCGGGCAGCACGCCGGGCGCCTACCCCAGCGGGCCGACGGCCTCCTCGAATGCCGCCGCCACCTCGAGCAGCCGTCGCTCGGCGCCGTGCGGCGCCACGACCTGGATCCCGACGGGCAGCCCGTCGCGGGTCCTGCCGGCCGGGACGGAGACGGCCGGGCAGCCGGTCACGGTGATGAAGTACGCCGAGCGCATCCAGTCCAGGTAGGTCGCCATCGGCCGGCCGTTGATCGCGGTGGGGAACTCCTGGTCTGCCGGGAACGGCGGCACCTGCGAGACCGGCAGCACCAGCACGTCGTACGACGTGAAGAACTGCCGCATCCGCTCCGACAACGCGGTGCGCTGGGTGTAGGCGCGGGCCACGTCGGCGCCCGTGAGCGACTCCCCCGCGCGGATGTTCTCGGCCAGGGACGGCTTGAACGCGTCGGGGTGCTCGGCCAGCATCCGGCCGAGCTTGGCCTGGAAGTGCCACGCGCGCAGGGTGCGGAACGTGTCGTCGGCCTCGGCCAGGTCAGGGTGGGCCCCCGACACCGACGCACCGGCACCGGAGAGGACCGCCGCCGAGCCGGAGACCACCGCGGCGACCTCGTCGTCCACCTCGAAGGCACCGCCCAGGTCGACCGAGAGCGCGACCCGCAGGCCGGACAGCGAGCCGGACAGCGGCGGCGCGAACACCGAGCCCGGGTCGCCGAGCGCCTGCGGTGCGCGCGGGTCGGGCCCTGCCAGCACCGACAGCAGCAGCGCGAGGTCGCCGACGTTGCGGGCCATCGGGCCACCGACCGACGTGGTCTCCCACTGGTTGTAGAGCGGCCACTCCGGCACCCGGCCCAGCGACGGCCGCAGCCCCACGACGCCGCAGAACGAGGCCGGGTTGCGCAGCGAGCCGCCCATGTCGGAGCCGTCGGCGAGCGGGACCATCCCGGAGGCCAGCGCGCACGCCGCTCCCCCGCTCGAGCCGCCCGCCGAGCGCGACGGGTCGACCGGGTTGAGCGTGGTCCCGAAGACGGTGTTGAAGGTGTGCGACCCGGCCGCGAACTCCGGCACGTTGGTCTTCCCGACCACCACGACACCGGCAGCACGCACCCGTTCGACGATCAGCTCGTCGGCGTCGGGGACGTGCGAGGCGAACAGCGGCGAGCCGTACGTCGTGCGCCACCCGGCCACCGCGTGGGTGTCCTTGAACGCGAACGGCAGCCCGTGCAGCGGGCCCACCTCGGCCCCGGACGCCAACGCGTCGTCGGCGGCCCGGGCGCCGGCCCGGGCCCGCTCCTCGTCGAGCGAGACGATCGCGTTGAGCTCCGGGTTGCGCTCGGCGATCCGGGCCAGGTGCAGGTCCAGCAGCTCGCGGGCCGAGATGCCGCGAGCGCGTACGGCCGCGGCCTGCTCGCGGGCCGTCGACTCGACGGAGAGGTCGGCCATCAGGGGCGCCGGCGGCCGAAGAGCCCGCCGACGATGACGCCGGCCAGCACCAGGCCGGCGCCGACCGCGATCCCCTTGAGGAAGTCGTCCTGGGAGGTGAGCGCTGCCGGCCTGGGCGGCGCGACGAAGACCCCCGGCGCGGCCTCGGCCGACGGCAGCGCGGCCGCGGGCCCGCCGGGGGCGGCCGCGGCCACCGCGGGCGCCGCACCGGTCAGGACGGCCTCGACGTTGCCGAAGAACTCACCGGCCATCCGCCGCGACACCGAGGCGAGCATCCGCTGGCCGACACCGCCGACCATGCCGCCCACGATCGCGTCCGCGTCGTAGGTCACGGTCGTGGTGCCGTCGCCGCCGTCGCGGAAGCCGACGCTCACGTCGGCGCCGATCGTGCCCGGCGCGCCGGCGCCCTGCAGCTTCATCACCAGCGAGGTGTGCGGGTCGAGGTCGGAGAGCTCGCAGGACCCGGCGTAGGTGCCCTTGATCGCCGCGACCCCGGCGGTGACGGTCATCGCGTAGGCGTTGTCGCCGGTCGCCTCGAGGCGCTCGCAGCCGGGGATGGTGCGCACCAGCACCGAGGGGTCGAGCAGCGCCGACCAGACCCGGTCGACGGGGGCGTTGAGGGTGGCGTCTCCGGTGAACTTCATGGGGTGTCCTTACGGGTCTGTCGGAGCTCGAACAGCTCGGAGGGCGAGATCGGCATCGCGGCGATCGGGAGGCCCTCGGCGTCCTCGATGGCGGAGGCGAACACGGCGGCCGACGGGATCACGCCCGCCTCCCCCGCGCCCTTGATGCCCAGCGGGTTCAGCGGCGAGGGGGTCTCGAGGTGGTCGATGTCGATCGACTCCGGCACCTCGGTGACGTAGGGCATCAGGAAGTCCATGAAGGAGGCGTTGAGCAGCTGCCCCGACTCGTCGTACGCCATCCGCTCGTAGAGCGCGCCGCCCACGCCCTGCGCGACGCCGCCGTGGATCTGGCCCTCGACGATCATCGGGTTGATCAGGTGGCCGCAGTCGTGGACGACGGCGTACTTCAGGATCTTGATCTCCGCGGTGAGCGGGTCGGTCTCGACGATCACGGCGTGCATGCCGGAGGCGAACGTCGCGCGCTCGGGCGAGTAGAAGTCCTTGCCCTCCAGGCCGGGCTCCTCGTCCTCGGGGACCGGGGGCTTGCCCGGGTCGCCGACCGAGAACTGGGTCGCGGCCTTGGACGCCTCGTCGAAGGCGTAGCGCAGCGGGTTGGACAGCACCGACACGGTGCCGAGGTCGATCGCGGTGCCGGGCGAGCCCTTCACGGACACGACCCCGTCGACGATCTGCAGGTCCGACGGGTCGGCCTCCAGCGCGTCCGCAGCGATCTTGAGGACCTTCTCCTTGGCCCGCTTCGCCGCCAGGTGGATCGCCGAGCCGCTCATCACGGCCGCGCGGGAGGCGAACGTGCCCACGGCGTACGGCATCCGGCGGGTGTCGCCCGTGACGACCTCGACGTCCTCGAACCTCACCCCGAGCTCGTCGGCGACGAGCTGGGCGAACACCGTGGCGTGCCCCTGCCCCTGGGTGGTCAGGCCGGTCGCGACCTTCACCTTGCCCGAGGTCTCGATGTGCACGTGGGCGCCCTCGTAGGGGCCGACACCGGTGCCCTCGACGTAGCAGGCCAGGCCGATCCCGACCGTGCGGCCCTGGGCAGCCATCGCCTGCTTGAACGCCGGGAAGTCGTCCCAGCCGACCAGCTCCTTGAGCTTCTCCAGCGAGGCCGGGTAGTCGCCGGAGTCGTACTCCAGCTCGCGGCCGTCCTGGAAGATGAGCCCCTGGTCGTAGGGGAACTCGTCGGGCTGGATGAAGTTCACGGCCCGCACCTCGGTGCGGTCCTTGCCGAGGTACGCCGCGATCGCGTCCATCGTCCGCTCCATCGTGTAGCAGCCCTGGGGCCGCCCGGCGCCGCGGTAGGGCGTCACCATCACGGTGTTGGTGTAGAGCGACTCGAAGACGACCCGGTAGCTCTGCGGCTTGTAGGGGCCGAGCAGCTGGGTCGAGGTGATGATCGGGACGATCAGGCCGTACGGCGTGTAGGCGCCGTGGTCGTGCCAGAACTCCACGTCGAGGCCGTGCAGCCGGCCGTCGTCGTCGAACCCGACGGTGACGTGGTGCACCTGGCCGCGCTCGTGGGCCGAGGAGATGAAGTGCTCGCGGCGGTCCTCGATGAACTTCACCGTGCGGCCGAGGGCGCGGGCCGCCATCGGCACCAGCAGCTCCTCGGGCCACGGGTGGTTGATCTTCACGCCGAAGCCGCCGCCGACGTCGGGCGTGATCACGTCGACCTGGCCGAGGTCGAGGCCGAGCTTCACCGCGACGGCCGCGCGGACGCCGGTGGAGGTCTGCGTCGACGTCCACACCTGCATCCGGTTGGTGTCGGCGTCCCAGCGGGCGACGGTGCCGCGGCCCTCCATCGGCATGCAGGCGCTGCGCTCGATGGTCAGGTCGAGCTCGAGGCGGTGCGGGGCCCTCGCGATGGCGGCCGGCGCGTCGCCGACGTTCTGCTCCAGGCGCGCGCCGACGTTGCCGGGCACGTCGTCGTGCACGAGGTGCGTCGCGGCGCGGGCGTTGTCGATGCCGACCACCGGCGGCAGGAAGTCGTAGGAGACCTTGATCCGGCCGACGGCGTCCTCGGCGACGTAGCGGTCGTCGGCCACGACGAAGGCGATCGCCTCGCCGACGTGGTTCACCTCGTCGCGCGCCAGGGCGTACTGGGTGCGGCCGTGGGTGAGCGCCGGGTGCGGGATCAGCAGCGGCAGCGGCTCGCCCATCGGCCCGGTGAGGTCGTCGTAGGTCCAGACCGCGTGCACGCCCTCGAGGTCGAGCACCTCGTCGACGTCGATGTCGACGATGCGGGCGTGGGCGTGCGGCGAGCGCAGCACGGCGGCGTGCAGCACGTCCTTGCCCACGGCGACGTCGTCGACGTACCGTCCTTGGCCCCGCAGGAACCGCTGGTCCTCCACCCGCTGGACGGGGGTGCCCATCAGCTTCGTGGTCATGCTTCGCCCCCGGTGGTCGAGCTTGTCGAGACCAGCTCGGCCGCGCGCTCCACGGCCTTGACGATGTTCTGGTAGCCGGTGCAGCGGCACAGGTTGCCGGCGATCATGTCGCGGCACTCCTCGTGGGTGGGCGTGGGGTTCTCGCGCAGCCCCGCGGTGATCGTGGTGAGGAAGCCGGGCGTGCAGAAACCGCACTGCAGGCCGTGGCACTCCGCGAACGCCTGCTGCACCGGTCCGAGCGAGCCGTCCTCCTCGGTCAGCCCCTCCACGGTGGTGATCTCGGCGTCCACCGCCGAGACCGCGAACATCAGGCACGACCGCATCGGCCGGCCGTCGACGAGCACGGTGCAGGCGCCGCAGACGCCGTGCTCGCAGCCGACGTGGGTGCCGGTCAGCCCCAGGTCGTGGCGCAGCGCGTCCGACAGCAGCCGGCGGGCGGGCACCCGGGCGTCGTGGGCGACGCCGTTCACACTCAGGCGTACGTCGTGCAGCTCTTCGGTCATCAGTCGTCCTCGGTGGTCGAGCTGTCCTCGGTGGTCGAGCTGTCCTCGGTGGTCGAGCTTGTCGAGACCATGTCGTGGGCCGCCCGCACGACCCGTTCGGTCAGCACGCGGACCAGCTGGGCGCGGTACGCCGCGGTCGCGTGGATGTCGTCGGCGGGCTCGAGCTGCTCGAGCGCCGCCGCCCCCGTCTCGGAGATCGGCACGCCGGTCAGGTCGACGACCGTGGGGACGTCGTTCACCGACAGGTAGCCGGCCCGGACGGTGTCACCGTCGACCAGGGCGGCGACGCCGCACAGGGCGTAGTCGCCGTGCCTGCGGGCGATCTCCTCGAACGCCACGCCGGCGCCGGCCGGCAGCGCCGGGAAGTGCGCCGAGACCGCCACCTCGTCGTGGGCCAGCGACGACTCCAGCGGCCCGACGTACAGGTCGTCGGCGTGGATCGTGCGGGTGCCACGCACGGAGGCGACCTCGACCGAGCCGCCGAGCAGCGTCAGGACCACCGGCATCTCGGCCGCGGCGTCGGCGTGCACGATCGAGCCGACCGTGGTGCCGCGGTTGCGGATGGTGGCGTGGGCGACGTTCGCCAGCGCCATCGCCAGCAGCGGCTGGACCCGGCGGGCCTCCGCCGAGGCCAGCACGTCGGCGTGCCGGGCGAGCGCCCCGAGGCGCACGCCCGACGCGTCGGCGTCGATGTCGGCCAGGCCCGGGATCCCGTTGATGTCGACGAGCAGTGACGGCGCCGCCAGCCGCATCGACAGCAACGGGACCAGGCTCTGGCCACCTGCCAGCACCTTGGCGTCCGGTTCGCCGGCCAGTGCCGCCAGCGCTTCGGGCAGCGATCCGGGCCGGAGGTACGCGAACGGTGCGGGCTTCACAGCGCGTGCGTGACCTCGTCGGCACCCCGATGCTGCGGACCCGCGTGGTGACCGCGGTTCACGAGGTGGAAGTACACGATGACGAGGATCGTGCCGAGGGCGATGCCGCTCAGCTCGAAGTTGTCGGAGAACGTGAGGGTCACGCCGCCGATGCCCGCGATGAGGCCGGCCGCGAGGCCCACCATGTTGACGGGGTTGCCGAAGTCCACCCGGTTCTCCACCCAGATCTTGGCGCCGACCAGGCCGATCATGCCGTAGAGCACGACCGTGATGCCGCCCAGGACCCCGCCCGGGGTCGCGCTCACGATCGCCCCGAACTTGGGGCACAGGCCCAGCAGGATAGCGACGGCCGCGGCGACGTAGTAGGCGGCCGTGGAGTAGACCTTGGTGGCACCCATGACACCGATGTTCTCGGCGTACGTCGTGGTCGGCGAGCCGCCGAAGGCGCTCGCGAGCGCGGTGGCGAAGCCGTCGGCGCCGATGGCCCGACCCATGTAGGGGTCGAGGTCCTCGCCGGTCATCTCGGCCACGGCCTTGACGTGGCCGGTGTTCTCCGCGATCAGCGCGATCACACCGGGCAGCACCAGCAGGATGAAGGTGAGCGAGAGGCTCGGCCCGTGGACGACGGAGACGCCGTCGGCCAGCTTGCCGCTCGGGAAGCCGATCCAGTCGGCTGCCTTCACCAGGGACCAGCTCACCCGGTCGTGGTCGACCTCCTTGGTGATGTCGGCACCGGTGATGGAGTGGATCTGGCCGAAGACACCGTCGAAGATCCACGACACCAGGTAGCCGAAGATCAGCGCGAGGAACACCGCGATCCGCGACCAGAAGCCCGGGAACAGCACGGCGGCGCAGACCATGAAGGTCGCCGTCAGCAGGGCCACCCACTGGTCCTGGGGCCAGTAGATCCCGGCCACCACGGGCGCGAGGTTGAAGCCGATCAGCATCACGACCGCGCCGGTGACGGCCGGCGGCAGGATCTTGTGGATCAGCCCGGCGCCGGAGAAGTGGACGAGCACGCCGACGAGGAGCAGCACGATTCCGGCCACCATGATCGCGCCGGTGACGTCGGAGGAGTCACCGCCCTGGCTGCGAATGGCCGCGACGCTGGCCACGAAGGAGGCGCTGGTGCCGAGGTAGCTGGGGACCCGGTTCTGGCAGATCAGCAGGAACAGGATCGTGCAGATGCCGGAGAACATGATCGCGAGGTTGGGGTCGAGCCCCATGACCAGCGGGAAGACGAAGGTGGCACCGAACATGGCAACCACGTGCTGGGCGCCAAGACCGGCGGTCTTGCCCCACGGGAGACGTTGGCGCGGACCAACGGCCTCACCAGGTGCGGGATGGACGACATCCCACTTGAACATCGACATGGACGGACCCTTTCGCTCTGTGACCGGCCCCGAGTAACGACAAACTAGTGATCCACATGACACACCCACGACGGCGACAAATGCCGAAGGAACACCGAATCGGCTGGCACCTGTTGTGGGCGCGGCGACATCGTCGTGGCGCCGTTACCGGGGCGTGATCAGCCCGCGATCTCCAGGACGCGCAGGGCGACGGCGACGTCGAGCCGCAGGTGTGGGTCGGTCGACAGCGGACCGAGGAGACGCTCGAGCTTCGAGACCCGGTAGCGCATGGTGTTGTAGTGGAAGAACTGCAGCCGTGCGGCCTCGGCCACGTTGAAGTTCGTGTCCAGCAGCACCTGCAGCGTCTCCCTCAGGTCGGCCGCCTCCGTGGTGGGCTCGGCCAGCGGCCCGAGCACGTCGCGGGTGAAGGCGCGCAGCTCGCCCGTGTCGGGCACCAGGGCGATCAGCCGGTGCAGGCCGAGCTGGTCGAAGAACGTCGTCGACCCGCCCCCGGACACCCGGCGGCCCACCTCCACCGCCCGCCGCGCCTGGGCGTACGCCTCCGGCAGCTCGTCCAGCGAGTGCGCCACCCGGCTGACCCCCACCGAGAAGGGCCGGCGCCCGCCGCCCTTGTCGCCGGTCACCGCCGTCACCGCCCGGCGTACGACGCCGTGCCCCGCGACCGGCTCCGCATCGCCCTCGGCGAGGGGTAGCAGCGTGATCACCTCGGAGGTGAAGTCGACGCACGGGATGCCCGGATCGATGGTGCGGCTGACCTGGCGCCACGCGGCCGAGAAGCGCTCCTGCCACTGCCGGCGCTGGGCCCGCGAGGGCGGCTGCGCGTCGGGGCCGGCCGGGTCGATCTCGGCGGCCACGACCACGACCGGGCGGCGCAGGTCCCAGCCGAAGGTGTCCGCGTGCTCCGCGACGTACTCCCCGTCGCCGGTGCGGCGCAGCAGCAGGTCACGGAGGAAGTCGCCCTGGTACTTGTTCTCGACGGCGTTGACCGCCTCCTCGCGGGTGATCAGCAGCGCCGCCACGGCCGCGGCCCGCTCCAGCGCGTGCACGTCGTCGGAGGACACCGGGCCGTCGGCGCGCAGGCAGACCAGCCGGGCCAGGTCGGTGCCGCCCGCGGCGACCCGCAGCCCGCGGACCTCGCCCTCGCCGACCGGCGCCGTCTCGCCGATCCGCTCGATGCGCAGCCGCCCGGTGGGGTCCAGCAGTCCGTGCCGCTCGAGGAGCTCGCGGTCGGCGCCCGTGAGCGCGGCGGCCCGCTGCCGTCCGTCGGTCGAGCTGAACAGCACGCCGAGCTCGAGCACCCGGGCCACCTCGGCGGCGATCCCGTCGAGATTGCCGCCCTCCAGCACGATCTGGGTCAGCCCCGTGTGCAGGGCGTCCACCCGGGCCAGCGCGACCGCGGCCCGGTCCTCCGGTCGCTCCACGCCGGTCCCGCTTCCGTGCTCACCGGTTATCAACGTTTGCGCTCCTCTGGCGTGATCGTTGGCACAACCTCACATCGGCAAACCGTAACCGCGGCGACTAGCGTCGGGAAGCGTGATCCCCCGGTCCGTCGCGGTCAGCGCCCCGCCCCGCGTCCGGGATCGTCTGCGCCACGCCCCCGACGGCGGCCGCACGGCGGTCCACCGCGGCCGGCACGCGCTCTACCTCGACCTCGACGGCTGGTGCCTCGGCGTCGTGGGCCGCGCCGCCGCCCAGGTCCCCTGCGCGCTGCGGCTGGCGACCGACGACCTCGCCGACCTCGACGGGGACACGGCGTACGTCCAGGCGGGCACCCTCCACGTCGACGGGACCCCGCTCAGGGTGGGGCGCGTCGTCGACGCCCAGGTGCCCAGGCTGGACCTGCAAGAGCCCCGCCGCGGGACCACCCTCCCGACGCCTCCGGCCACGGTCGCGGGCTTCGCCGAGTCGGCCGGCCTGGTCCGCGACCCGGCCCGGGCCCTCGACCCCGCCGACGTCGCCCGGCTGGTGGGCCGCGGCGACGGGCTGACCCCCCTCGGCGACGACATGCTGTGCGGCTGGCTGGCCCTGCACCGCGCCGCCGGGCGCGCCACCCTCGTCGTCGACGCCGCCGTCCGCTCCCTGCTGTCCCGCACCACCCTGCTGTCCGCCACGCTGCTGGAGTGCGCGCTGCACGGCGAGGTGCTGCCGGAGTTCGCGGCGTACGTCGCGGCGATCGGCACCCCCGACGAACCCGACCGGGCCGCGGCCCTCGCCGCGGTCGGCCACACCTCCGGCGCCGGCCTGCTGTACGGCGCCCTGCTGGCCCGGGCCGAGCTCGACCACACGAACGGAGTCGCTGCATGACCGACCTGACCCACGTCGAGCTCCGGGCCGGCGCCTACGCCGACTCGGTGACGCTGCTCCAGGTGAGCCGCACCGTCCAGGGCATCGAGGGGGTGAGCGCCGCCCAGGTGGCCATGGCCACCGCGCTCAACGTCGAGGTGCTGACCCAGATGGGCTTCGAGGTCCCGTCCGACGTGGACCCCAACGCGATGGTCGTCGCGCTCCGCCTCGACGAAGAGAGTGCGCTCGAGCGCGCGCTCGCCGGCGTCGACCAGGCCCTGCGCGACGCGAGCCGGCGCGACGCCGGCCCGAGCGAGGTGGCCCCGCCGCGGACCACCGCCGCCGCCCTGCGCGGCAGCACCGACGGGATCGCCCTGGTGTCGGTCCCCGGCGCGAGCGCGCTCGTGGAGGCGATGGACGCCCTCGACGCCGGCCGCGACGTGATGGTCTTCAGCGACAACGTGCCGCTCGACCAGGAGCTGGCGCTCAAGCGCACGGCCGCCGAGCGCGGGCTGCTGGTCATGGGCCCCGACTGCGGCACCGCCGTGGTCGGTGGACTGGGCCTCGGCTTCGCGAACACGGTCTCGCCCGGGCCGGTCGGCCTCGTCGCCGCGTCCGGCACCGGCTGCCAGCAGCTGCTGGCGCTCCTCGACCACGCCGGTGTCGGCGTCACCTCCGCGCTCGGCGTCGGTGGTCGCGACCTCTCGGCCGACGTGCGCGGGCTGTCTACGCGGGAGGCGCTGCGGCGCCTGGACGCCGACCCCGCCGTCGAGCTGGTCGTGGTGGTGTCGAAGCCGCCGGCCGACGACGTCGCCGCCGAGATCCGCGAGTACGCCGCCACGCTGGGCACCCCGGTCGAGCTCGCGCTGCTGGGGGGCGGGCAGCCGGACCTGACCGCGGCCGCCGAGGCCGTGCTGCGGCGGCTCGGGAACGACGTACCGACCTGGCCGGTGTGCGGCGAGGCCGCTCCGGCGGAGTCCGGCACCGCGCTGCGGGGGCTGTTCGTGGGCGGCACGCTCTGCGACGAGGCGATGCTGATCGCCACAGAGACGCTGGGCCCGGTGCACAGCAACATCCCGTTCTCCCCCGAGCTCGCGCTCGGGCCGGACCTCGCCGCCCCGGCCGACGGCGCCGGCCACACGATGGTCGACTTCGGCGACGACGCCCTCACCGCGGGCCGCGCGCACCCGATGATCGACCCGACGCTGCGCCTCGAGCACCTCGCCCGCGTGGCCGCCGACGAGCGCACCGCGGTCGTGCTCCTCGACGTGGTGCTGGGCCACGGCTCCGAGCCGGACCCCGCCGCCGCGCTGGCGCCCGCGATCGCCGCGGTCAGCCAGCCGGTGGTCGTCGCGGTCGTCGGCACCGACGCCGACCCGCAGGGCCTCGAGCGCCAGGTGCGTGCCCTGGTGGGCGCCGGCGCCGAGGTGCACCTGTCCAACGCCCGCGCCACCCGCCGCGCGATCGAGATCCTCGACAGCCGAAAGGGCCAGTGATGACCACTCCCACCCACGTGGTGTCCGCCGGCGCGGACCTCTTCGCCGACGCCGTCGCCGAGCAGGCCGTGGCCGTCAGCCGGGTCGACTGGCGCCCGCCGATGGCCGGCACCGAGTCCGACCTCGCCGCGGTGGCGGGCGACCCGCTGCGCCGGGACGCCAACGAGCGCGCCCTGGCCGCGATGCTCGGGGTCACCGCCCACCTGGTCGACGTCGCCCCCGCCTCTGAGGTGCTCGGCCTGGAGGAGGGCCAGTTCCTGCACGCCGGCCCGCCCATCGCCTGGGACCGTGCGTCCGGCCCGCTGCGCGGTGCGCTGATGGGCGGCGCGGCGCTCGAGGGTCTGGTCGAGGATCCCGAGGACGCGGTCGCGCTGTTCGAGCAGGGCACCGCGGTCTCCCTCGAGCCGTGCCACCACCGGCGCGCCGTGGGCCCGATGGCCGGGGTGGTGACGCCGAGCATGTGGATGTTCGTGCTCGAGGACCTCGCGACCGGCGCCCGCACCCACTGCTCGCTCAACGAGGGGCTCGGCAAGGTGCTGCGGTACGGCGCCTACGGCCCCGAGGTGCTCACCCGGCTGCGCTGGATGCGCGAGGTCCTCGGCCCGCTGCTGCAGCGCGCCGTCCGCGCCACCGTCGGCTCCAGTGGACCCGTCGACGTCACCGGCATCCTCACCCAGATGCTGCAGATGGGCGACGAGGCCCACAACCGCAACCGGGCCGGCACCCTGATGCTGCTGCGCGACCTGGCCCCGGCCATGGTCACCAGTGGTGCCGACGCCACGTTCCCCGGCAGCGACGTGGCCGACGCGCTGCGCTTCATCGGCGGCAACGACCACTTCTTCCTCAACCTCGCGATGCCCGCCTGCAAGCTGGCGCTCGACGCGGCCCGGGGCATCGAGGGGTCGACGATGGTGGTCGCGATGGCCCGCAACGGCACCGACTTCGGCATCCAGGTCGCCGGCACCGGCGACGAGTGGTTCACCGGCCCCGCGCAGCTGGCCGACGGCCTCTTCCTCGGCGACTACGGGCCGGACGACGCCAACCCCGACATCGGGGACTCGGCCATCACCGAGACCGCCGGCATCGGCGGCTTCGCGATGGCCACGGCGCCCGCGATCGTCCGGCTCGTCGGCGGCTCGGTCCCCGACGCGCTGGCGACCACGCGGCGGATGCACGAGATCACGCTGGGCGAGAACCCGCGCTGGTCGGTGCCGGTCCTGGAGTTCCAGGGCGTCCCCAGCGGCATCGACGTGAGCCGGGTCTGCCGGACCGGGATCCTGCCCCAGATCAACACCGGCATGGCCGGCAAGCAGGCCGGGGTCGGCCAGGTCGGCGCCGGGCTCGTCACCCCGCCCGCCGAGATCTTCCCGCAGGCGCTGGCCGCGCTGGCCGCGCGGGCCCGGGGCCGCCGCTGAGGAGATCCCGGGAGTGAGCCCGGCTACTCAGGAGCACCTGAGTGGCCGAACACTGCACGCGAGGGCCTTCCATACGCGTGAATGACCCCATGACGCGCTATGCCGATCCCCGGTCGTGCCCCGACTGCGGGGCCACCCTGCCCGCAGACCCCCTCGCCTGTCCCGTCTGCGCCCTCCCGCTCCAGGGCCCGCTGGCGGTCGCCCTGTTCGGGACGCTCAGCCAGGCCAACCGGCTCCTGGAGCAGCTGCGGGCCTCGGCAGCGGCGACCCCGTCCTTCGCCTCCCCGCTGCCCGCCCCGGCTGCCGCCATGCCGGCCCCCGGCGCCCCGGTCGCGGCGGCCGCGCCTCGCCGTACCGGCCTGCGCGGCGCCTCGGTGCCGTCGGTCCTGCTGGGCCTGGGGGCGCTGTGCCTGCTCGTCGCGGCGGTCACCTTCCTCGCCGTGGCCTGGTCGTGGCTCGGGGCAGGCGGCCGGACGGGCGTCCTCGTCGCCCTGACCCTGACGGCGGCCGGCCTCGGGGTCTGGCTGGCCGGCCGGGGCCTGCGCGCGGCGGCGGAGTCGCTCACCCTCGTCTCGCTCGGGCTGCTGGCCCTCGACACCGTGGGCGCCGACAGTGCCGACTGGCTCGGGCAGCTCTCGCCGTCCGGGCTGGTCTGCCTCGTGGGAGGCACGCTCCTGGCCGGATCCCTCGCACTGGCGCTGTTCCCCCACCGGCTCCTCACGCCCCAGGCCGTGGCCGCGCTCGGGTTGTGGATCCTCGCAGCCGGTGCGTCCGGCCTGACCACGCACGAGCAGGCCGTGCGGGTCCTGGCCGTGCTCGCGTTCGCCGGCCTCGCCGCGTTCGGACGCCGCCGCGGGCTCGCGGCGCTCCCCTGGCTCGCGCTGCTCGGGGCGGCGGGCTGGTGGATCGCGGTGGTGATGTTCGCCCTGGCTGACGCGGCCGACCACGCCACGGTGCGCGCCCTGTGGCTCGAGGGCCACGGTCTCGGAATGTTCGCCGCGTCGGCCCTGCTGCTCCTCCCGATCCCGTTCGCGGGCCGGCGGACCCTCGTCCCCCAGGCCTGCGGCGCGGCCGCGGCCGCGCTGCTCACCGTGACGGTGGCGCTGCCGGGGACCGACGAGGGCGCGACCCTGCTCGCCACGGTGTCGCTGGCACTCCTGCTGCTGTGGTCCGGGGCGTCGCTGGTCGTGCCCGGCCGCTGGCGGGCCGTCACGCTCGCGCCGCTTGCCCTCAGCGCAGCGCCGGTGGCCGTGGTGGCCGCCGCACTGCTGCTCCAGGCGAGCGCGAACGCGCTCGCGGTCGGCGAGCCCTTCACCCGCTCGGTCGGGGTGCGGCTGCCCGATGTCAGCGCCTTCGCCGAGCCGGCGCTCCTCGTGCCCTGCGTCGTGGGGCTGCTGCTGGCGGCCGCCACCGTGGATCCTGCCCACGGCCGCGACGCCCTCCCGGCGGCCGCCGCGCTCGCGGGACTGGCCGCCACCGCCACCCTGGCCCTCGGGCCGGGACCCCTGTGGACGGTCGTCGCGGCCTCGTCCCTGGTCGCGGCAGGACTGGTGGCGGACGCGCTGCGCCGTTCCGACCGGACCGGGTCCGTCGAGGCCACGGCCGGCGGCCTGGTCGGGTCGGCGGCTGTCACGATCGCCCTGCCCAGCGCCGTGCTCACCACGCTCACCGCCGCCCTGCTGGTGCTCGGGGCGGCCGTCGTCGCCGCGCGGGGGCGGTTCCCCGGGGCCCGGGTGGCCGCCTGGTCGGTGCTGCCCCTCGCCACGGCCGGCCTGATCTGGTCGGCCGCCGAGGTGGCCGGTGTCGACCCGGCGTACCGGGCGGCCCCGGTCCTGCTCGTCGTCGCGATGCTGGCGATCCTGCGTCCCCGGGACGAGGTCGAGCTCTCGGCCGCCGTCGCCGCCCTGGTCGCCGCCGGCGCGGCCGTGCCGGCCGCCGCCGACCCGACCACGTCGCTCGCGGTCCACCTGACGCTCGCGGGTGCCCTGGTCAGCGCCGGCGCCCTGGTCAACCCGTCGCGCCGTCACCTGGCGTGGCTCGGCGGAGCGCTGCTGGCCGCCGCCACCTGGGTGCGGCTCGCCGAGCTCGGGGTCCACGCACCCGAGGCGTACACCCTGCCGAGCGCCGTCGCCCTGCTCCTGGTCGGCCTCCGCCACCTGCGCCGGCACCCGGCCGCGTCGACCGTGACCGCGCTGGGGCCGGGCCTCGCCCTGGCGACGACGCCGTCGCTGCTGTGGGTGCTCGCGGGTGACCCGGTCTCCGCGCGGGCGCTGCTGCTGGGCCTGGGATGCCTCGCCCTGGTCCTGGTCGGCACCCGGCTGCGCTGGCACGCGCCGCTGGTCGCGGGCACCTCGGCGGGCACGCTGCTGGTGCTCCGCGAGCTGGCGCCGTACGCCGCGGCCACGCCGCAGTGGATCCTGATCGGACTGGCCGGCACGCTGCTGACCGTCGTCGGGGTCACCTGGGAGAGCCGGATGCTCGAGGTCCGCCACGCCGCGGCGTACCTCGGTCGCCTGCGCTAGACGGCCGGCCGCCAGAAGGCGCGCCGGATGTCGACGCTGCCGGTGGGGCGCAGCGGGGTGCCCTCCTCGAGGTAGCGCTGGCGCGCCTCGCCCTGGTGGCTCGGCGGCAGCGACCCGTCGGCGCGGACGACGCGCCACCACGGCACCGGACCGCCGTACGACGCCATGATCGCGCCGACCTGGCGCGGGCCACCGCCCCCGAGCCGGGCACCGACCACCTCGGCAATGGCGCCGTACGTCGTGACCCGGCCTCGGGGCACCTGCTCCACGCAGGTCAGCACCATCTCGGCGTACTCCTCGGGGTCGATGCGTCCCATCAGCGCTCCGCTCCGCGGTTCAGCGCGTAGGAGCCCGCCACGACGGCGACCAGGGCCAGCACGAGGCCGGTCACCCAGACCCCGGGGACCTCGCCGCGGTCGCGGAACGCGGCCGCGACCAGCCAGGCCCCGGGGGCGAGCAGGAACGCCGCCCCGGCCCGCACCAGCCAGCGCCGCAGCGTCGCCGGGTCGACGCCGAGGGCATCGGGCCCGTAGCCCGCCAGCAACGCCGCCACGTGCGAGGCCACCAGCGCCGCCGCGGCCGGGATCGCCCAGGCGTCCGGTCCCTCCCGGAACGCCACCCCCCACCACACGACGACCGCGCCCATCGCGACCGTGCCGACCGGTGACTCCGGCAGGCGCGCATGGGCCAGCGACAGCACGGCCACCAGCACGACCAGCCAGCCCCGCGGCTGCACCCCGGCCGGGGTGGTGGCGAGCAGGGCGAGGACCGGCCCGAGGGCCGCCGTCACTCGCAGGCCCCACTGGCCGCGGGTCCACTCGCGGATCATCGGGTCCGCACCTGGGGCAGCTGGGCCCGGCGCGCCAGCCGGCGCAGCACGTCGTCGAGGGTGCCCGGCCCGCGCCAGGCCACGACGGGGCATCCCAGCGCGGCGAGCCGCGCCAGCACCTCGCGGCGCTCGACGAGACGCATCCGCCAGGCCAGTCCGGCCACCCGGGGGTCGGTGCCCTCGACCACCGCCGGCGTCACCTCGGCCGGCAGCGTGTCGACGACCAGCACCGGCAGCCCCCGCTGCACCAGCGTCGCGGTCATGGTCGCCATCGCCTCCGAGAGCATGGGCGAGAGCACGATGACCACGGTCCCGGCGGTGACGCCGAGCTGGAGCTGGTCGCCGCGGAGGTCGCGCGGCGTCCCGACCTGCATGGTGGCGAGCCGGCCCAGGATGACCTGCAGGTGTCGCGCCCCCGCGCCGTACCGCACCGTCTCACCGCCGCTGCCCACCACGCGCAGCGAGACCCGGTCACCGCGGCGGACGTGGTGCTCGGCGAGGGCCGCCGCGGCACGGGCGGTCACGTCCAGGCTGCTCGCCGCCCCGTCCACTCCCCCGGACCGGCCGTGGTCGGCCAGCGCGTCCACGACGACCAGGACCGCGGTGTCCTCCTCCCCGAGCGTGCTGACGACGTGCAGCGCGTCGGTCCGCAGCGAGACGCGCCAGTGGATGCGTCGCAGCCGGTCCCCGGTGTGGAAGCGCCGGATCGCGGCGAACTCGGTGCCGTCGCCGGGACGGCGGGAGCGGTGCGCCCCGACCAGGCCCAGCGGCTGGGGCGCCTCGGCCCGCGAGTCGAACGCCGCGCGCACCGGCAGCACCTGCAGCCGGCTGCCGTCCAGGCGGGCCGGGCCCCAGCGGTAGCCGGCCCACGGGCTGGTGAACGCGACGTTCTCCTCGCCGAGGTCGCGGCGGCCCCACCGCCGGGGGCTCACCTCCAGCAGCGGAACGTCCTCGTCGCCGCCGACCAGCCGCCCGGTCCGTCCCGCCGCCGGGTGCAGGGCGAGGTACGGGGCCGTGGCGGCGACCCGGGTGACGTGCTCGACGCCGGAGAGGTCGGAGACCACCAGCCGCGACCGGGTGCCCTGCCCCTCGTGCAGCACGACGTGGTCCACGACCGAGCGGGCGACGGGGGTGGAGGTGGGCCGGTGCAGCAGCCCCAGCGCGCCCATCAGCAGGAACGGCGCGGTCAGCACCATCACCGCCGGCTCGCCGAACAGCACGGCGGTGGCGACGCCGAGGGCGCCCAGCGCGGCCGTCCGGCTCAGCGCCGCCGTGGTCCGCCAGCTGCTCATCCGCGCGCCGCGCCCTCGAGGGTGGTGGGGGTGGGCACCGTGCGGAGCACCTCGTCGACGACCCGGCGGCCGCTGGCCTCGGTCATCCACAGCTCGGGAC
This sequence comes from Nocardioides koreensis, assembly GCF_039531775.1. Lineage (NCBI taxonomy): Bacteria > Bacillati > Actinomycetota > Actinomycetes > Propionibacteriales > Nocardioidaceae > Nocardioides > Nocardioides koreensis. Next base: position 202,707 of record NZ_BAAAQR010000005.1, read on the forward strand.
GCACGGTGATCCGGTGCGCCAGGACCGCGCGGGCCACGGCCTTCACGTCCTCGGGGACGACGTAGTCACGCCCGCGCAGGACGGCGAACGCGCGCGCGGTGAGCACCAGTCCCAGCGACCCACGCGGCGAGGAGCCGGTGAGCACGTCGGCGTGCTCGCGGGTCGCCGTGGCGAGCTCGACGCAGTAGCGCCCGACGCTCGGGTCGACCTGGACCGTCTCGGTCGCGGCCTGGATCTCCAGCAGCCCGGCGGCATCGGTGACCCGGTCGAGCACGATCTCCTCGCGTCGGCGGTCGAGGCGCCGCACCAGCACGTCGTACTCCTCGGCGGACGACGGGTAGCCGAAGCTCACCCGCAGCAGGAACCGGTCGAGCTGCGCCTCGGGCAGCGGGTAGGTGCCTTCGTACTCGATCGGGTTGGCGGTCGCCAGCACGTGGAAGGGCTCGAGCAGCGGGAACGTCTCGCCCTCGACGGTGACCTGGTGCTCCTGCATCGCCTCGAGCAGCGCCGACTGGGTCTTGGGCGGCGTGCGGTTGATCTCGTCGGCCAGCAGCAGCCCGGTGAAGATCGGGCCCCGGCGGAACTCGAACTCCCCGCGCCGCTGGTCGTAGAGGTAGGAGCCGGTCAGGTCGGCGGGCAGCAGGTCCGGGGTGAACTGGGCCCGCCGGAAGTCGAGGCCCAGCGCCTGCGCGAAGGAGCGGGCCGCCAGCGTCTTGCCGAGCCCGGGGAAGTCCTCGAGCAGCACGTGGCCCTTGGCGAGGATCGCGGCCAGCACCAGGGTCAGCGCCTCGCGCTTGCCGACCACGGCGCGCTCGACCTCGTCCAGCACCTGCCCCGCCAGCCGGGATGCCTCGGCCACTCTCTCGTTGCTCACCGCTCCTCGATCCTCCTCAGGTAGTCGTCGATCTGGGCCGTGCTCAGCCGCCGGGGTGGGCCGGCGAGGTCGTCGGCCAGCAGGTCGTCGGAGAGCGCCACCAGCCGGTCGCGGAGCCCGCCGTCCGGGTCCCGCGAGGTGAGGTGGTGCTCGATCAGCCGGACGTACGCCGCCAGCCGGGAGTCCGACCCGGGCGGGACGAGCGACTGCACCGGCTGGACGGTCCAGGCCGGTCCGGAGTCGCCCAGGCTGTCGTGCACGAGGCCGACCGCCGCCACGCACACGCCGACGAGCAGCGCGAGTCGCAGCGCGTCGGGGGCGAAGTCGACGACCGTGAACACGATCTCGAGCACGGCGTACAGCAGGAGCCCGCCCAGGGCGCGCCACCACCAGCGCGCCCGAGGTGCGGCCGGGCGGGCGACGCGCGGGATCGGCTTCACGGACGTGCCTCCATCCGCCCCGCCAGCCGGGCGTGGATGGCATCGAGGGCGGCGAGGGCCTCGGCCCGTTCCGCCTCCCCGAGCGGATGGTCGGAGAACCGCGCCTCGCGGTAGAGCGCTCCCAGCCGCGCCACCAGTACCGAGTCGGCGCCGACCAGGTCGAGCACCCGGAGCGTGAACTCCGCGGAGGTCTCCCAGTCCCGCCGGACGAGACCCGCCGCGGCGGCCTGCGTCTCGAAGCGGTGCCAGCAAAGCACGATCCCGTTGCGGGGGGCGCCCTCCAGGAGCAGGGCGCGTTGCCCGTCGGCGTCCCGGGCGATCTCCTCGGCCACGCGGCGGGGCGTCTCGAGGACGTCGAACTCGACCAGCTCCGGCGGGGGCGGCGCACGATCGCGGTCCACCCAGCGCTCCCACAGCCGCCGCGCCAGCAGCACCAGGCCCGCGACCACCGCGAGACCGAGGGCCGTCGCCAGCACCGCGAGGACCGCACGGACCACGGCGTTGTCGCCACCGCGGGCACCCGGCTCGGGTTCGGGCCTCGGGGTCCGGGTCGCCGTGGCCGAGCCCGAGGGGGTCGGGCTCCTGGACGGCGACGGGGACACGCGGTGGGTGGCCGGCCCGTCCCCGGTGAGCACGCCGCCGGGGCCGATCGACGCCGCCCAGGTGACCATCAGGACCATGACGAGGACGGACCCGACGACCGCGGCGACCGCCACCGCCGACGCCCTTGCTGCCCCCATGGGCAGGAACCTACTCGGAACCGGGCCTCCGACGAGCGACTGCCCCGTCCGGCACGCGGACGGGGCAGTCGTGCTGCAGTCAGAGGCTGAACCCGAGAGACCTGTGACTTGCTCCCTCGCTGGTCGGGGCCGGTGGCTGGTCCGGCTCAGAGCACGGGCGAGAACGGCTCGGTGCCGTTGACCAGCTGCAGGCCTGAGATGCCGGAGCTCTGCTGCGCGAAGGCGAGCTCGTTGGCGAGGTCACCGACCCCGTTGGAGCCGGCCAGCGGCGCCAGCGCCACCGTGGAGAGCACGCCGAGCGCCTTCCCGTCGGCGCTCATGAACCCCGAGCCCGAGTCGCCGGGGATGCCCGGCGTGACCGTGTAGACCGGGTGCGACCAGCCACCGTCGGCCGGGTCGTCGCCCAGGCTGACGCCCTGGTGCGGCGAGAGCTCGGCGACGCCGCCGCGCAGGCTGGAGTTCCCGTAGGTGTAGACGTCGTCACCGGCCGCGGTGCCGTCGGTGTCGATCCCGGTCGGACCGCCCCAGAAGGGCACCGAGGGGTTGACCTTGCCGACGTCGGCAGCGTCGACCTTGACCAGGGCCAGGTCGTTGTAGGCGCAGGTGTTCGGGTCGCTGGTGCCGAGCTTCTTCTCGGTCAGCCACGACGAGTACACCAAGGTGCCCGAGCCCACCTGGGTGCCCTCGTCGACCACGCTGCCGCCCTCGTTGAAGGTCACCTTGGTGCCCAGCGGCAGCGAGTCGGTCTGGCAGCCATCCGTGTCCGTGGACGAGCCGGTGCCCGCGCAGTGCGCGGCGTACCCGACGTACACGTTGGCCGAGGAATCGGTGTAGACGAAGTTTGCCGTGCACTGCGCACCTTCGGTGTACATCATCGTGCCGGGGTGGATCTCGGCGGTGTCGGCCGGCGCCCACGCGGTGGCGCTGACGGCGGCCGCGGGAGCGGCAGTGGCGAGCGCGGTGCCGAGCACGGCGCTGCTGACCGCGGCCAGCGCACCGGTGGCCCAGCGGGCAGACGTCGACGGGGCAAGCTTCATCGGGTGGTTCCCTCCCTGCGTCACGTGCCGGCGCGCTGCCGGCATCCGTGACGGACAACGAGGCACCACCCGACCGCGTTACGGGCGTCCAGTCAATTGGAACTAGTCCATTTGGGCTAGACGCCCGCGTCGCGACCGGTCAGTACGACGGCTGGCTGGGGTCGATCTGGTTGACCCAGGCCACGACCCCGCCGCCGACGTGCACCGCGTCGGCGTAGCCCGCGCCCTTGAGCACGGCCAGCGCCTCGGCCGAGCGGACCCCGCTCTTGCAGTGGAGGACGATCGGCTTGTCGGACGGGAGCTCGCCCAGCGCGTTGCCGTTGAGGAACTCACCCTTGGGGATCAGCACCGAGCCGGGGATCTGGTTGATCTCGTACTCGTTGGGCTCGCGGACGTCGACCAGCACGAAGTCGCGCTCGCCGTTCTCGCGCTCCTTGAGCATGTGCTCGAGCTGGGTCACCGAGATCGTCGACCCGGCGGCGGCGTCGGCGGCGTCCGCAGAGATCGCGCCGCAGAAGGTCTCGTAGTCGATCAGCCCGGTGACGGTCGGGTTGTCGCCGCACAGCGCGCAGTTCGGGTCCTTGCGCACCTTGAGCTTGCGGTACTCCATCTCGAGGGCGTCATAGATCATCAGCTTGCCGACCAGCGGGTCGCCGATGCCGGTCAGCAGCTTGATCGCCTCGTTGACCTGGATCGAGCCGATGCTGGCGCACAGCACGCCCAGCACGCCGCCCTCGGCGCACGAGGGGACCATGCCCGGCGGCGGGGGCTCGGGGTAGAGGCAGCGGTAGCAGGGCGCGTCGTCCGCGATCGTCGGCGCGAACACCGACGCCTGCCCGTCGAAGCGGTAGATCGAGCCCCAGACGTACGGGATGCCCAGGAAGTACGCCGCGTCGTTGACCATGTAGCGGGTCGCGAAGTTGTCGGTGCCGTCCACGATCAGGTCGTAGCCGCGGAAGACGTCCATGACGTTGTCGTTGTCGAGGCGCTCCTCGTGCAGCACCACCTCGACGTACGGGTTGGCCTCGGCGATCGACTCCTTGGCCGACTGCGCCTTCGACTTCCCGATGTCGGACTGGCCGTGGATGATCTGGCGCTGGAGGTTCGACTCGTCGACCTCGTCGAACTCCGCGATGCCGATCGTGCCCACGCCGGCCGCGGCCAGGTAGAGCAGCGCCGGGCTGCCCAGACCGCCGGCACCGATCACCAGCACCTTGGCGTTCTTCAGCCGCTTCTGACCGGTCATGCCCACGTCGGGGATGATCAGGTGCCGGCTGTAGCGGCGCACCTCGTCGATGGTCAGCTCGGCGGCCGGCTCCACGAGCGGGGAAAAGGACACGGGTACTCCTCGACTGACGATGTTTCGGTGACGGGTGGTCAACACCCGTCGGCCCCTCCATGTTCCCCCGGGGGCCGGCCGCGGCGAGGCCGGTCCGGCATCCGGACCGGCACCCCGGCCGGAGGAATTCCGGTCCGGACCCTTGCCTCCCGGAGGATTCGTGGGGTGGAGTACGTCCCTGTGGCCCATCTCGGGCGCATGACCGTAGTCAACGGAGGTCACCCACGTGAAGAAGCTGACACCCGGCATCCTCGCCGGGACGGCTGCCCTGGCCCTGAGCGTCACCGCGCTCCAGCCGGCCACGGCGAACCCGTCGAAGCACGACGCGAACGACACCCAGGTCGCGACCAGGCCGGACAACCGTCCGGGCCCCCTGACCAGGCACCAGGACAAGCTGCGTGAGAAGGCCCTGGCGATGCTCGGCAACGGCACCGCTCGCCTCGACCGCCGCCAGGGCGGCGGTGCGACGGTGAAGATGGCCAAGGGACCGAAGGGTGGCGACGCCACCTACTACGAGTTCCCCGTGAACAAGACCGACGAGGTCTTCACCGTCCTCTCCCAGTTCGGCGGCACCGGCCCGGCGCACAACCAGATCGCCGAGCCCGACCGGGCCGAGGACAACTCCACCTACTGGGTCCCGGACTTCGACCAGGCCCACTACGACGCGATGTTCAACGGGGACGGCGAGTCGTTCCGGGACTTCTACCGGCAGCTCTCCAGCGGTCGCTACGCCCCGGGCGTGACCACCGAGGACTGGGTCACGGTCCCCGGCGACGCCGCGACGTACGGCGCCAACAGCGTCGAGGACGACGGCGGCGCCTGGGCGTTCATCAGCGACACCGCCGATGCCTGGTACGCCGCGCAGAAGGCGGCCGGGAAGACCGACGCCGACATCGCGGCGTACCTCGCGCAGTTCGACCAGTGGGACCGCTACGACCACGACGGGGACGGCGACTTCAACGAGCCCGACGGCTACATCGACCACTTCCAGGCGATCCACGCCGGCGAGGGCGAGGAGGCCGGCGGCGGCGCCCAGGGCGCGGACGCGATCTGGTCGCACCGCTGGTACGTCAACCCCGGCGACTACGGCCAGACCGGCCCGTCGGAGGCCCAGTACGGCGGCACCCAGATCGGCAGCACCGGCCTCTGGATCGGCGACTACACCGTCGAGCCCGAGAACGGCGGCCTCGGCGTGTTCGCGCACGAGTTCGGCCACGACCTCGGCCTGCCGGACTACTACGACACCAACGGCGGCGAGAACAGCACCGCGTTCTGGACGCTGATGTCCTCCGGCTCGTGGCTGGGCCACGGCGAGGAGGCCGGCGACGGCATCGGGACCGTCCCCGGCCTGATGGGCCCGGAGGAGAAGTACGAGCTGGGCTGGCTCGACTACTCCGAGGTGGACCCCGGCCAGAGCGCCACCGTCAACCTCGGTCCGGCCCAGCACACCTACGACGACCCGTCCACGGCCGGGAACGAGGCGGACCAGGCCGTCAAGGTGAACCTGCCCGACAAGACCACGACCACCGACTACACGACCCCGCCCGAGGGCACCCACGCATGGTGGTCGGGCCGCGCGGACAACCTGAACAACACCCTGACGCGACCGGTGGCCGCGGCAGGTTCGGTGACCGTGACGGCGCAGTCGTGGTACTCGATCGAGCAGGGCTACGACTACCTCTACGCGGAGTACTCCACCGACGGCGGCACGAGCTGGACCACCGTGGGTAAGCCGCTCACCGGCTCCTCCAACGGCCGCTGGGCCGGGCTGCGCTACCGCTACTCGGCGAACGGGCAGCCCTCGCTGTTCCGCCTCCGGTACGCCACCGACGGCGGCGTGAACGAGGCGGGCGCGTTCCTCGACTCGATCACGGTCAAGGCCGACCGCGCGTCGTTCACCGACGGCGCCGAGGACGGTGCCAACGGCTGGACCGCGGACGGCTGGACGATCTCCTCCGGTAGCGACACCCGCACCACCGAGCAGTACTACCTGATGGAGAACCGCCAGTACGTCGGCTACGACGACACCCTGCGCACCGGGCCGTACCAGTTCGACGAGGCCTACACCCGCCCGGACTGGGTCGAGTTCTTCAAGTTCCGGCCCGGCATGCTGGTCTGGTACGTCGACCTGGCCTACGCCGACAACAACACCTCGGGCACGCCGGGTCACGGCGCGGCACTCCCGGTCGACGCCCGGCCGACGCCGTTCACCTACCCCGACGGCAGCATGCCGAGCAACCGGCGCCAGCCGTTCGACGCGGCGTTCGGCCTCACCCCGGTGCCGGAGACCTGCCTCCACAAGCAGGTCCTGGTCGGCAAGGGCAAGAACCAGTCGGTGCAGACGGTGGCCGCCTGCGCGCCCGCCAGCGCCGCGATCCCGACGTTCGACGACTCCGACCCGGACGCCTACTACGACGCGTCGAACCCGTGGGGCTCGACGAAGGTGGCCGGCGCCGGCGTCACCGCGACCGTGACCGGCCAGGACGGCCAGTTCCTGAGCGTCGACGTCACCAACCCCGCCGGGTAGCCCCGGTCGACCGGAGGGGCCCCGCGGCGCGGGGCCCCTCCTCCATTTCCGGGCCGGGCGAGCACGACCCCCGCCGGGTGCGCGGGACGGTGGTGACCTGCGGGTAGGCTGCGACACCGCGGGGTACGGACCCCGCACGGATCCGAGGCCGAGGAGCAAGAGTTGAGCGCTGGTCAGTACGACACGGCCGCCTCCCGTCCGCGGGGTGGCCGGATGCCACGCCGCGAGCGCCGCGCCCAGCTGCTGGAGTCCGCGCTCGAGGTGTTCGTGGCGCAGGGCTACCACGCCGCCGCCATGGACGACATCGCCGACCGCGCCGGGGTCTCCAAGCCGGTGCTCTACCAGCACTTCCCGGGCAAGCTGGACCTCTACCTGGCGCTGCTCGACTCGTCGTGCGACACGATCATCGACAACTGCCGCCAGGCGCTGGACTCCACCCAGGACAACAAGCTGCGGGTGGCGGCCACGATGGACGCGTTCTTCGAGTACGTCGCCGGCGACACCGGGGCCTTCCGCCTCGTCTTCGAGTCCGACCTGACCAACGAGCCGGCCGTGCGCGAGCAGGTCGACCGGGTCACCAGCGAGTGCGCGGCCATGATCGCCCACGTCATCCACGACGACACGGGGCTGCCGGACACCGCGTCGCGGCTGCTGGCGGTCTCGTTGGTGGGAATGGCCCAGGTCAGCGCCCGGTTCTGGCTCTCGGAGGCCGGCGGCATCACCAAGGCCGACGCCGCGGCCCTGGTCGCGGGGCTCGCCTGGCGCGGCATCCGCGGCTACCCGCTCACCGACGAGCACTGAACAACCCCCGAACCCGAATCCTGAGGAGGACCCGTGGAGGTCAAGATCGGCGTCCAGCACGCCCCCCGAGAGCTCGTCGTCGACACCGACGAGAGCACGGAGAGCGTCGAGAAGACCGTCGCCGAGGCGGTGGCCTCCGGTGGCGTCCTCACTCTCACCGACAGCAAGCACCGCAAGGTGATGGTGCCCGCGTCGAAGCTGGCGTACGTCGAGATCGGCGGCGGCGTTGTGGGCCAGGTCGGCTTCCGCAGCTGACCCGATCCGAGGAGGATGGCCGGATGGACGTCTCGACCATCCTCTTCTACCTGATCGTCGGCACCGTCGTGGGCCTGCTCGGCAAGTTCTTCGCGCCCGGCGACAAGGACAACATCCCGCTCTGGCTGACCATCGTCTGCGGCATCGGCGGCATGGTGATCGGCGACGTGATCTACCGCGCCTTCGGCGGCAACGGCTCCGCCGGCCTCGACTGGACCCAGGGCATCGTGACCGTGCTGACCGCGATGGTCCTGGTCATGGTGGCCTCGGGGATCACCGGACGCAGCCGGGCCTGACCGCCCGCGGCTGGTGCCCTAGGAGTCGAGGCCGAGCTCGGCCATCCGCTCGGCGTGGCGCTCGGTCAGCCGGGTGAACATCCGGCTGATCGCGGCCAGGTCGAGACCCGGGCGGTCGACGCCGCCGGCCAGCAGCGCCGAGAGCGCGTCCCGCTCGGCCGCGACCCGCTGCGCCTGGGTCAGGGCCTCCCCCATCAGCCGCCGGCCCCACAGGGCCAGCCGGCCACCCAGCCGCGGGTCCGCCGCGATCGCCGAGCGGACCCGGTCGATGACGAACCGCGAGTGCCCGCTGTCCTCCAGCGAGGCCAGGATCAGGTCGCGGGTGCCGGTGTCGAGGTACGCCGCGATCTCGCGGTAGAAGTCGTTGGCGAGGCCGTCGCCGACGAAGGCCTTGATCAGTCCCTCGTACCAGTCCGAGGGCGCCGTGTGCTCGTGGAACAGGTCGATCGCCGAGCGGAACGGCGCCATCGCGGCGTACGGGTCCGCGCCGAGCTCCGACATCCGGTCGAGCAGCGGCCCGACGTGGGCGAACTCCGCGGTCGCCATCGAGCCGATCGCGACCTTGTCCTCCAGCGTGGGCGCGAGCCGGCCGTCCTCGGAGAGGCGCTCGAACGCCGAGATCTCGCCGTACGCGATGGCGCCCAGCAGGTCGACCACGGCCTCCCGGTAGGCCGGGTCCTGGAAGGCCAGCGGGCCGTCGATCCCGGCCCCCGGTGCGGCACCGGCCCCGGACTCGGCCGTGGTCGTGTCGCCGGGCGATTCAGTCATGGCCGCACCCTACCGATACAGTGAGAGTGATCGAGTGCCGCGCCCGCCCCGTGCGGACGCGGCCCGCGACCGGCGAGACGGACCCGCTCCGACGCCCGATTCGATGTCAGACCCGATGACACGGCGCCGATGAGGATGGCCGCGAGTGGCCGCCCCGCCTGCATGTGCGCGGCTGACGCCAGTCGAGACTGCTCCCGCAAGTCCGATGAGTCCGCCGCACCCGACCGACTCCATCGGCTCCTCCGGGGCTGACTCACGAAAGCGACAGACCACTGACCACGTTCCGAGAGCTCGGGGTGCTCCCCGAGATTTGTGACGCGCTCGAGCGCGCCGGCATCACCACTCCCTTCGCCATCCAGGAGATGACCCTGTCGGTCGCCCTGCTGGGCACCGACCTGATCGGCCAGGCCCGCACCGGCACCGGCAAGACCCTGGCCTTCGGCATCCCCGTCCTGCAGCGCAGCGTCGCTCCCAAGGACCCCGACTACGCCGAGCTGCCGCAGGGCAAGCCGCAGGCCCTGATCGTCGCCCCGACCCGTGAGCTCGCGCTCCAGGTCTCCAGCGACCTGGCCCTGGCCAGCAAGGACCGCGGGCTGCGCGTCCTCACGGTGTACGGCGGCGTCGGCTACGACACCCAGCTCGACGCGCTCCAGGCCGGCGTCGACATCGTCGTCGGCACGCCCGGCCGACTGATCGACCTGGCCAACCGCAAGGCGCTGGACATCTCCCACGTGCACGCGCTGGTCCTCGACGAGGCCGACGAGATGCTGGACCTGGGCTTCTTGCCCGACGTCGAGCGGATCCTGAAGATGACCCCCGAGACCCGGCAGACGATGCTGTTCTCGGCGACCATGCCCTCGGCCATCGTCGCGCTGGCCCGCACCCACATGCGGCACCCGATGAACATCCGCGCCGAGTCGTCGTACGACACCACGATGGTCCCGGCCACCGCACAGTTCATCTACCAGGCCCACGACCTCGACAAGCCCGAGATCATCGGCCGCGTCCTGCAGGCCGAGGACGCCGGCAAGATCATCGTCTTCACCCGCACCAAGCGCCAGTCGCAGCGGGTGGCCGACGACCTCGCCGAGCGCGGCTTCTCCGCGAGCCCGCTCCACGGCGACATGGCCCAGGTGGCCCGCGAGAAGGCGCTGACGAAGTTCCGTGAGGACAAGATCCGCGTCCTCGTCGCGACCGACGTCGCGGCCCGCGGCATCGACGTCGCCGGGGTCTCGCACGTCATCAACTACACCTGCCCCGAGGACGACAAGACCTACGTCCACCGGATCGGTCGCACCGGCCGCGCCGGCGCGACCGGCACCGCGATCACCTTCGTGGACTGGGCGGACCTGCACCGCTGGAAGATGATCAACAAGACGCTGGACCTGCCGTTCGACGAGCCGCAGGAGACCTACTCGACCTCCGAGCACCTCTACCACGACCAGGGCATCGCCCCGGGCACAAAGGGCCGCATCGTCGACCCGGCCCCGGTCGAGCGCAAGCCCCGCGAGGACCGTGGCGGGGAGCGTGGCGGGGAGCGTGGCGGCGGGGGCGACCGTCCCTCGCGGAACCGCAACCGGAGCCGCACCCGCAGCCGCGGCGGCGAGCCGGTCGCCCAGGACTCGGCCCAGGGCTCGGCCCAGAGCTCGGGAGAAGGCTCGACCCCGGCCGCCGGCGACTCCGCGGGCGAGCGCTCCGGCGCCGGCCGCAACCGCCGCCGTCGTCGCCGCTCCTCCGGCTCCGGTCAGGCGCCCGCAGCCTCCGAGTAGGACGCCGGCCCGTCGCTCGTTGACGACAGAGAACGCCGACCCGTCGTGAGCTCACGACGGGTCGGTGTCATTTCGCGCGGTCACACGACGACGACGGTGGTGCCCAGCGGGGCGAAGCGCCACAGCGCGATCGCGTCGGTACGCCGCTGGCGGATGCAGCCGTGGGACTGGGGCATGCCCAGCTGCGAGACCGACTGCACGAGCCGGCCGTCGTCGATCGGGATGTCGTGGAACCCGATCGCGGCGTTCTCGCCGTGGGCGAAGCGGACGAAGTACTTCATCGTGCCGGAGTCGTCGATGCCGTACGCCTGCTCGGAGCGGGAGAAGACCTCGTAGGTGCCCTGCTGGAGGTTGTCGAAGACGCTGCCCGAGACGAGGTAGCTGCGCTTGACCTTGTCGCCGGCGCCCACCAGCCACACCCGCTGGCGACCCTCGCTGAAGACGACCCGGCGGCCCTCGCCGGACCGCAGCGGGAGGGCGGTGTCCAGGGTGGCGCGGTCGCGGAGCTCGAGGGCGTCGGCGCTGCCGAGGCCGGGCACCGGCGTGGCGTCGCGTCGGTCGGCGGACCGGTCGGGGCGCTGCGCCTCCGGCGGCGGCTCGTGGACCGCGACCTGCTCCATCGCGGCGGGCCGCTTCGGGGCGTGGGACGTGGCGGCCGACGGCAGCACGCCGGTGCCGCCCAGCACCGCGACGGCGGTGATGGTGACCGACGACCCCAGTGCGGCGATGCGCCCGTAGCGGGGGCGAACACTCTGCTCGAGGTGTCGGGTCACGGCTCAGCCCTTCTTCGACTTCGGGGACGCGGTCTTCCGGGACGGCCTGGACCGGGGTCTCTGCGAGCGGGTCACCAGGTTGGCGGCGACCTCGCGGTAGGCCTGCGCGCCCTTGTTGGCCCTGTTGGTGGCGAGGATCGAGCGGCCGGCTGCGGGCGCCTCGGCGAACTTGATGGTCTTGGGGATCGGCGGCTCGACGACCTCGAGGTCGTAGGTGTCCGAGATCGTCTCCAGCACGGTCCGCGCGTGGTTGGTGCGGCCGTCGTACAACGTCGGCAGCACGCCCCAGACCTCGAGCTTGCGGTTGGTGAAGCGGCGCACGTCGTGGACGGTGTCGAGCAGCTGGCCGACGCCGCGGTGCGAGAGCGTCTCGCACTGGAGCGGGACGAGGACGCCGGTGGCCGCGGTCAGCGCGGCGACCGTCAGCACGCCGAGCGAGGGCGGGCAGTCGAGGAGCACCCAGTCGTAGCCCTCGTCACCGAGATCCTCCTCGAGCGCCTCGAGCGCGGACTTGATGACGTGCTCGCGGCCGGTGCGGGTCAGCAGGTCGGCCTCGGCACGCGCCAGCTCGATGGTCGCCGGCAACAGGTCGACGCCGTCGTCGGTCTCGATCACGACCTCGGTCGGGTCCAGCCCCTTGGTCAGCACGTGGTGGACCGACAGCTCGAGGTCCTCGGGGTCGATGCCCAGCGAGAACGTCAGGCATGCCTGGGGGTCGAGGTCCACGAGGAGCACCCGGTGCCCGAGCTCGGCGAGGGCCGCACCCAACGAGGCGACCGTGGTCGTCTTGGCGACGCCCCCCTTCTGGTTGGCGATCGCGAGTGTGGTGGTCATCGGTCCATATCATGCCCGACCCGGTTGCCGAGATCGCGACGACACCGGTTTGCTTGAGACATGTCTGAGATCAGCACCACCACCGGCACCGCCCTCGTCACGGGCGCCACGGCCGGAATCGGCCACTCGTTCGCCGTCCAGCTGGCCGCCCGCGGCCACGACCTGGTGCTGGTCGCCCGCGACGAGGAGCGGTTGGAGAAGGTCGCCGCCGAGCTCCGCGCGTCGTACGGCGTGCAGGTCGAGGTGCTGCCCGCCGACCTCACCGACCGGGCCTCGCTGGCCCGGGTCGAGGCACGGGTGGGCGACACCGGGCGACCGGTCGACCTGCTGGTCAACAACGCCGGGTTCGGGCTCAAGAAGCGCTTCCTCGACAACTCCGTGGACGCCGAGAACGCGATGCTCGACGTGCTGGTGACCGCGGTGCTCCGGCTGAGCCACGCCGCCCTGGGCGCGATGACGCAGCGCGGCCGCGGCGGGATCATCAACGTCTCCAGCGTGGCGGCGTTCCTCCCCCGCGGCAGCTACAGCGCCGCCAAGGCGTGGGTGAACAGCTTCAGCGAGTGGGCCGCCGCGGAGTACCGCCCGCAGGGCGTCACGGTGATGGCGCTGTGCCCGGGGTTCACGAAGACCGAGTTCCACGAGCGGATGGACGTCGCCCGCGACTCGGCGCCGTCGTTCCTGTGGCTGGACGTCGACGACCTCGTGTCCCAGGCCCTGTCGGACTTCGACAAGCGCCGGGTCTACTCGATCCCGAGCGCCCGCTACAAGGCGATCGCCACCGCCGCGCGCCTGGTCCCGCACGGCGTGCTGCAGCGGTTCCAGTCGCTGGGCCGGAAGTGATCGTGGCCCGGCGTCAGGTGGACGAGGCCGCGTAGATGCCGGCGATGGAGGCGTCCAGGGCCGCGTCGAACTCCTCGTCGCCCATCTGGGCGGTCAGCCCCTCGGTGAGCGCCCGCGAGAAGCTCGCGATGACGCCCGGGTTCCGTGCCAGCCGGGCGTCGGCCTCCTCCCGGGTGTAGCCGCCGGAGAGCGCGGCCACCCGCAGGACGCGCGGGTGCTCGAGCAGCTCGCGGTGGTAGCCGTCCTCCTCGGGGAGCGTCAGCTTGAGCATGACGTCCTGCCCCTCGGCCAGTGAGTCGAGGTGGGAGAGGAGGACGTCCTTGAGCAGCTTCTCCGTCTCGGCCTTCTCCGGGCTGTGGATGTCGATCTCGGGCTCGACGATCGGCACCAGGCCGGCGGCCAGGATCCGGCGCGCGACGTCGAGCTGCTGGGCGACCACGGCACCGACCCCGGTCTCGTCGGCGGTGAGCACCACCGAGCGCATCTTGGTGCCGAAGACGCCGTGCCTCGTGGCCCGCTCCAGCAGGGCGTCGAGGTCGGGGATCGGCTTCATCATCCGGACGCCGTCTGCCTCGGGCTCGAGGCCCTTGTCCACCTTGACGAACGGGACGACGTGCTTCTGCGTCCAGAGGTACTCCGCCGAGCCGACTGCCCCGATCTGCCGGTCCATGGTCTGCTCGAACAGGATCGCCGCCAGGATCCGCTCGCCGCCGAAGACCGGACTGCTGATGATGCGGGTCCGCATCTCGTGGATCAGGTCGAACATCGCTGCGTCGTCGGAGTAGGCCGACTCGTCCACCCCGTACAGGCGCAACGCCTTCGGCGTGCTGCCTCCGCTCTGGTCCAGGGCAGCGATGAATCCCGTTCCGGTCCTGATCCTGTCGAGCATGGCGGCGTCCACGCCTCCAGCATCCCCCGCGGCGATGCCGAGCTGGAGGGACGTTCGTCCCCTCCTCCCCGGCCACCCGACGGCTCAGCGGTGACCGGTGAACTGCACCACCTGCTGGAAGGTGGGCCGGTTCTGCCAGTCGATCCGGCGTACGCCGACCACGCCGCCCGCGACCGAGACGATGTCGTCGCGCGACTTGTCGTAGGTCAGGTCGCGCACCGCCGAGACGTCCTGGGTCTCCAGCGCCGCCTGCACCGCCTCGTGCAGCGACCGGCGCAGCGTCGCCCGGCAGTGCGTCAGCGACCCGCAGTAGCGGCGCGAGTAGGCGCCGCGGACCGGCTTCCCGAGGACGGTCCGCAGGTCCTTGTTCAGGTAGCCGTACCAGGAGATCCCGTTGAACGCCGAGCCGATGTGCTCGCGCGGGTGGTCGTCCAGCGGCTCGGGCAGCAGGTCCACCGCGTCGCCGAGCCCGTGCCGCAGCGCGTCCTTCGGCAGCGCGAAGCCGCAGTCCGGTGCGCACGAGGCACCGATGTCCTCGGGGTCCCACCAGGTGTCGAGGACCGTGATGGCCGCCTGGTGGTCGTAGGAGCCGGTCCGTCGGCGGTCCACCCGGTGCGCTCCGTCGGCGACCCACCGGCGCAGCAGCCGGACGGCCGCCGCGTCCTGCGGGTCGTCGGGGACGCCGACCACCTTCAGCACCCACGGCAGCACGTAGGCGCCGCGCAGGTCCACGGTCGCGGCGTCGATCATCGCGCCCACCAGGTCGGAGCGGTGCACCCGGCGTCCGCTCGCGAGCAGCGCCTTGACCCGGTCCTCGATCGTGAGGCTGCGGTAGACCGGTCCATCCCCCCACACCTGCGAGGAGGACGCGAAACCGGGCGCGAGCTTGTTGTTCCAGTTGGCGAGGTAGCCCTGCTCGGGGTTCAGGACGTGCGGGTGGGCGGCGAAGGGCTCGAAGCCGTTCCAGTCGTAGGCCCTGCTCCCCCACCGCGGCAGGTCCAGGTCGGTGCCCCTCGCTCGCCGGGGCAGCCGGGCCGAGCTGTAGTAGGCGATGTCCCGGTCGTCGACGTAGTACCAGTTGAACGCGTACTGGATGCCGGACGCCGCCCGCATGAAGTCGTGGGCGTCGCGCACCCGGGACGGGTCGTTGAGGTGGACGAAGCCGAGCACCGAGTCGGCCTCGTGCATGTACGTCGACCGCTGCCGCACCACCGCGACCGGCCGCCCGTGCACGGTGGTCCGCAGCCGCACGATGCCGTGGTCGGTGCGTAGCACCAGGAGCTTGATCTCCGCGGGGGTGTCCTGCGCGGCCAGCGTCGGGAAGCCGGTCTCGGTGTGCTCGTAGCGCACCATCGGCGTGCACCGGCCGCCGGCGGCGACGTACGCCGTGGAGTCCACGGTCGGCGGGCTGCCGTCGGTGTTGCACAGCGGCTGGACGACGGTGTCGGTGATGTCGGTGTACGGCGAGGTGGCCGACCAGGCGTAGTCCACGCCGCGGCCGAGCTCGACCACGAAGTTGGTGCCGGCGAACGAGACGCCGCGGGCCGCGGTGTGGGGCCCGCGCAGCTCCTCCTCCATGAGCAGCTGGGGCGCGTAGTAGCCGGTCTGCGGGCCGAAGACCGCGGTCGGGTGGCCGTGCGCCGAGTGCTTCGCGTCGACGATGAGCGCGTTGCTCATGCCGACCAGCTCGCCCTGCAGCGCCCGCTGCAGGCTGCCCTGGACCTGGTGCGCCTCGAGCACCGGGTCGACGCCGTAGCGGGCGGCGGTCGCGCTCGCCTGCGCGCCGGTGGACCCGTCGCCCTTCGGGTCGGTGGTGCTGGCATTGCCCTGGTTGCCGGCGGCCCCCTGCGGCGGCGGCGAGAGCGAGCCGTCGGGGTTCACGATCGCGCCGGTGCCGAGCTGGGTCGCGATCGGGTGCAGGTCGGGCATCGCCACGCCCGGACGCCCCGGGTGCACCCGGTTGCCGGCGCCGCCGTACGGCGCCCGGACCGGCGAGGTGACCGGCGCCTCCGGGTCGTTCTTCTCCCGCAGGTCCTGGTACATCCGCCTGCCGGCGCGCTTCCCGAAGTCCTCCTGGAGCTGCTGGAGCCAGATCGCGTTGGTGTACTGCCCGCCTCCGCCGGTGCCGAAGATGCCGCCGACCAGCGAGGCGATCGAGACGATGTCTGCGCGGATGTAGGGCTCCGGCGGCCGCTGCAGGGCGGCGTACTCCACCGGGCAGTGCTCGCCGTACCCGAGCCCCAGCGACCCGGGCAGCGGCACGGTGGCCGTGCTCGCGGGGCACAGGACGTCCTGCTCGTCGTTGATGCCGGCGATGTAGGCGTCGAAGGCCCCCACCAGCCGTCGGGCCTCGGGCGAGCGCTCCGCGAGGGCGTCGATCTGGCGGTCGAGCTGCGCCGGGGTGTACGCCGCCACCTGGAGCTGCGCGGCGTCCTGGGCGACGTCGGCGTCGGTCGGGCCCACGAACTCGGCCATCGTGGCCGCGCCGGTGTGCCGCAGCACGTCGGTGAGGAACATCCGGGTCTCCATGACCGCGACGCCCGCGCCGTAGGCCACGTCGGCGTCGGTCCGGCCCGTGATGTGCGGGACGCCGTCGGTGTCCCACCGGATCGTCACACCGGGCCGCGGCCGCTCGGTGCGCACCACGTCCTCGGGGTCGACCCCGAGCGAGGCGTCCTTGAAGTAGCGCGGCAGCCGGCCCGCGGTCAGCGCGGCGGGGTCGGCGGTGTTGAGCGCGTCGTACTTCTCGAGCTGGTCGGCGAAGTCGGCGGGCTGCTCGGGCGTCGCGGTCGTGAAGTAGGACTGTGGCCCGGCCAACCCGGACAGCAGCGACGACGGGTCGTCGGTGGCTTTGCCGGGGCCCAGCGCCGCCAGCATCGCCGCGTCCACGTTGCCCGCGGCACCGGGCGGGAGGATGTTGAGCACCGACCCGTAGCGGTGCGCGCGGGAAGGCTCCGCGGCGGTGCCCGGTGTGGTCGCCGAGGTCGGCGCGACCAGTGAGACGGAGACGAGGGCGGAACACAGGAGGGCCCAGCAGACGGTCCAGAACCAGCGCATGGTCTCTGCTTCGCCGTCGGGGGCGACTTTCCTCCTCCGCCCGGGAGGAAAGTCGGCGGCGGCGGCGAAGCACCCTGCATGGCAGCTCACCGAACCCGGCGCCGGGCCCTCTCCGCGGCACACCTCGGGGTGGCAGCGCTGGCCGCGCTCGCCCTGACCGTCCCGACCACCGGTACGGCGGTCTCCGCCGAGCCGGAGGGCGGCGCGCCCGCCGTGCCGATCCCGCAGGACCCGGGGTCCACCAGCGTCAAGCCCTACCTCGGCGCGCCGCGCCGCGCACACCCCTTCCGCGACGTGCGGTTCGCGCCGCGGCACCCTTTCATGGCCGTCAACGGGCGGAGCAACCTCCACGACGACGCCTACCAGTCCGATGCCGGCAGGACGCCCGGCCCGCTGGGCCACTCCCCCGAGATCACCTCGACGCTGTTCGCCCAGGAGTGCGCGTCGGTGACGTTCGACTCGGAGGGTCGGCTGCTGACCGTGTGCGTCGGGCTGGCCACGGTCGACCTCCGGCTGCTCGACCCGCGCACCCTGGACGTGCTCGCGGAGCACCCCCTGCCGCCCCGTCCGGCGTCGTCGGCGTCGAGCCCCTTCACGGCGTTCGGCGGCGGAGGCTACTTCTACCTCGACCAGCGGGACCGGGTCGTGGTGCCCACCTCGGACGGCCACATCCAGGTGATCGCCGAGACCGGCACCGCGGACGCGCCGACGCTGACGCTGCGCCGGGACTACGACGTGTCGGCCGACGTCGGAAGCTCGGTGATCCTCTCGGCGCTGCCGGACTGGGACGGGCGCATCTGGTTCGTCACCGGCTCCGGAGTCGTGGGCACGGTCGACCGCCACACCGGCAGGTCCCGGTCCCGGCAGCTGCCGCACGGCGAGGGCATCGGCAACTCGATGGCGGTCGACGAGACGGGTGGTGTCTTCGTCGTCTCCGACCGGGCGCTCTACCGCTTCGACGCCATCGGGTCCGGCGCGCCCGCGGCGACCTGGCGGCGTACCTATGATGCGGGCACCCGGCAGAAGCCGGGCCAGAGCCAGACGGGGTCCGGCACCACGCCGACGATCGTGCGCCGCCAGGGCCACCGCTTCGTGGCCATCACCGACAACGCCGACCCGCGCATGCACGTGCTGGTGTTCCGCGCCGGCCGCCGCGGGCCCGGCGCGCGTCCGGTGTGCCGGATCCCGGTCTTCCCGCGTGGCCGGGGCGCCACCGACAACTCGCTGGTCGCCGTCGGGCGCGCGCTGATCGTCGAGAACAACTACGGCTACACCGGACCGGAGCAGAGCCCGCCCTCGGGCAATCCTCAGCGCAACACCCCGACCACGGTTCCCGGGGTCACCCGCATCGACGTCGACTACGCCCACGGCGGCTGCCGGCGCGTGTGGACGAACCGGTTGGTCCGCGTGCCCACCAGCGTCAGCAAGGTGTCGGCGGCCACCGGCCTGCTCTACGTCTACGAGCACCCGGCCGCCGACGAGGTGCGCTACACCTCCGGCGAGCCCGCCACCGGGCCGGAGGACCCGTGGTACCTCACCGCGATCGACGCGCGGACCGGCCGACGGGCCTGGTCGGCCCTGACCGGGGTGGGGCTGGGCTACAACAACAACTACGCGCCGATCACCTTCGGGCCGGACGGCACGGCGTACGTCGGGGTCCTCGGCGGGCTGCTCGCGATGCGGGACACCCCCAGAACCTGACTCCTCGTCACCTTTGGTGGTAGCGGTCGTTGCACCCGACGTGCCCACGACCGACGCTGCACCCGCCGCCGGGGAGGCCTCCGACGAGGAGCTCGTCGGGCGCGCCAGGTCCGGTGACGAGGCCGCTCTGGAGGAGCTGCTGCTCCGTCACCGGGTCCTGGTCCGGGCCCGGACGCGGGCCCACTTCCTGGTCGGCGCCGACCGGGACGACCTCGCCCAGGAGGCGATGATCGGCCTCTACCTGGCGGTGCGCGCCTTCGACCCGGACTGCGGCTCGAGCTTCCGGGCGTTCGCGGACGTGTGCGTCTCCCGGCAGGTGGTGAGCGCGATCAGGACCGCGACCCGCCGCAAGCACGGTCCGCTCAACGACTACGTCTCCCTCCAGGGCCCGGCACCGGCCGCCGGCGAGGGCGAGCGCACCCTCGCGGACGTGCTGCCCGCGCCCGCGGCGGCCGACCCCGCCGAGCAGCTCGTCTGCGCCGAGGCGGTCGACGCGCTGCGCGGCCACGTGGACCGGTCGCTCTCCGACCTCGAGGTGGAGGTGCTGCGCCTGCACGTGGACGGGGTCGGCTACCGCGAGATCGCGCAACGGCTGCACCGCGGGGCGAGGTCGATCGACAACGCGCTCCAGCGCGTCCGGCGCAAGGTGGCCGACCACCTCGTCGAGCGGGAGCTCGAGCTCGCGTAGCCGGGTCAGCCCTCGCCTGCGATGAACGCGCGGACGGCGTCGGCGACGAGCTGCACCGCGATCGCGGAGAGCAGCAGGCCGGCGATCCGGGTGACCAGCAGCACGCCGCTCTCCCGGATCAGCCGGAGGATCGGCAGCGAGTAGCGCATCGCGCCCCACAGGCAGACGTGCACCAGCACCACGCCCAGCGCGACCGCCGCGAAGTCCGGGACGTCGTGGACCTCCCGGGAGAACAGCATCGTGGCCACGATCGCGCCCGGCCCGGCGAGCAGCGGCGTACCGAGCGGGACCAGCGCGACGTTCGTCCCGACCGCGGCCGTGGGCTCCTGCTCGTTGCCGGTCAGCAGCTCCAGGGCGACCAGCAGGAGCAGCAGGCCGCCCGCGCACTGGAGCGCGGGCAGCGAGATGTGCAGGTACTCCAGGATCTGCTGGCCGAAGAACGCGAAGATCGCGATCACCAGGAACGACACCGCGACCGCCTGCCAGGCGGCCTTGCGGGCGGTGCTCGCCGACCGGCCCGCGGTCAACGACAGGAAGATCGGGACCGTGCCGACCGGGTCCATGATCACGAACAGCGTCACGAAGACCTCGGTGAGCAGCACCCCGTTGACGAGCGCACTCACAGGCCGACCACCCCGGGGGTACGACGTCCCGAGCGGACCGCGGCCTCGCGCGCCAGCGCGACCAGCCGGTGGAACTCGTCGGGCTCGGTGGTGTTGCAGCCGAGCTCGTGGTCGACCTTGCCGGTGCCGTGGTGGTCGCTGGAGCCGGTGGCGACGAGGTCGAGGTTCCGGGCGATCCCCCGGAGCCGGTCGCGGGTCGGGCGGTCGTGGTCCTGGTGGTCGACCTCGATGCCGGAGAGTCCCGCCTCGACCAGCGTCGCGAGTGTCGCCTCGCCCGGCTCCTCCCGGCCGTGCCGCCCCCACGGGTGCGCGATCACGCTGACGCCCCCGGCCTCGGCGACGAGGCCCAGCATCGTCTCCAGCGGCGCGGCGTACCGGTTGGCGTACGCCGGGCGGCCGGGGCTGAGGTAGCGCCGGAACGCCTCGGTGCGGTCGCCGACGACACCGAGCTCGACCAGCGCGTCGGCGACGTGCGGGCGCCCGGTGGAGACCGCGTCACCCGCCACCCGGCCCACGTCCTCGGCGGTGATGTCGATGCCGAGCTCGCGCAGCCGCGCGAGCATCGCCGGCAGCCGCGAGCTGCGCCCGTCGAGGATCCGGTCCAGCTCCGCGACGAGCCCCGGGTGGCTGCGGTCGGGCAGGTAGGCCAGCAGGTGCACCCCGTGACCGTCGTGCCGGGTGCTGATCTCCATGCCCCGGACCAGCGCGATGCCGGTCTCCCGGGCCGTCGCCTCGGCCTCGTCCCAGCCCTCGGCGGTGTCGTGGTCGGTGAGGGCGACCACGTCGAGGCCCGCGGCCGCGGCCGCCCGCACCAGCTCCTCCGGGCTCTGCGTCCCATCGCTGGCCCGCGAGTGGGTGTGGAGGTCGATGCGCACCGGAAAACTCTAGGCCGAGCGAGGGACACCCCGATAAACGGCGTGGTGCCAGACTCGCAGCATGACGGCCGGATGGGGCCGGGTCGAGCGACCCGACGCGGAGATCTGGTACTACGACACCGCCGAGGACAAGCCGATCGTCGTGCTCCTGCACGGGCTGGCCGGCTACGCGCGCGAGTGGGGCGCCACGATCGAGGCCCTCCGCGAGGAGTGGTGCGTGATCTCCGTCGAGCAGCGTGGCCACGGCAGCAGCACCCGGCGCCCCGCCGACGTCTCCCGCCGTGCGTACGTCGACGACGTGCGGGCCGTCCTCGACGACCTCGGCGTCGACCAGGTGCCCGTGGTCGGCCAGTCGATGGGCGCCCACACGGCGATGCTGCTCGCCGCGTGGGCACCCGACCGGGTGGACCGCCTGGTCATGGTCGAGGGCGGCCTCGGCGGGGACTCCCCCACGATGACCCGCACGATCGCCGACTGGCTGGCCTCGTGGCCGGCACCGTTCGCGGACCGGGAGGAGTTCCTGGCCTTCTTCGGCACCGGCCGGATGGTGGCGGAGACCTGGGCGGACGGGCTGGAGGAGCGGGCCGACGGACTGTGGCCGCAGTGGGACGCCGCCACCCTGGCCCGGGCCGTGGGCCACGTGCACGAGCGGGAGTTCCTCGAGGAGTGGTCCCGGGTGAGCGCCCCGACGCTGCTGGTGCGCGGCGAGCACGGCTCGGTCCCCGACCGCCAGGTCGAGAGCATGTGCGCGCTGCGCCCGGACATCGAGGTCGCGACCGTCGCCGGCACCGGGCACGACGTGCACCTCGAGGCGCCGGAGGCCTGGCTGAGGCTGCTGACCCGCTTCCTCACCCACGCCCGCTGAGGCGGCGGCTCACCACAGCGGGGTCGGCCCGCCGTACGGGATCTCCAGCAGCGGTGCGCCCAGGCTCGACACGTCGCGCAGCATCCAGTCGTCCCGCAGCAGCAGGATCGCCGAGGCGGGGCGGAGCACGATCCACAGCCAGCGCCCCTGCGCCTCGCCGGCGATCACCGACCGGTCCAGCTCGCCACCGAGCCCGCTGGTCGACACCGGCCAGAGCGGCACGTCCTGGCTCTCGACGCGGACCTTCACCGACGGCGGGCCGATGCCCACCTCGTCCCCGGGGTCGTCGTGCAGGGTGCCCGCACAGCGTGCCCCCAGGCCGACGCCGGTCTCCTCGGCCACCACGATCACGTCCACCGGCCCGTCGAGCTCGCTGGTGCCCGAGCAGCAGGTCAGGGTGGCGCGGGTCCGCCCCGGCTCGTCCCCCACGGCGGCGAAGTCGGTGACGCTCCAGCCGGGACTCATCGGCCAGGGCAGGTAGGTCGGGAAGCCGGACGAGCCCACCAGGTGCGCGGCGAACGCGTCGTACGTCGCGTACGGCGGCCGCAGCAGCGGATCGATCGGCCCGTGCTCCGGGCAGGACCACTCGCCGCCCGCGGGGAGCCGGGCGACCGGGGCGGCGCAGCGGGGGCAGCCGGCCAGGAGCGACATGCGACCACGGTGTTACCGCGGCCGCGGCCCCGTCAAGGGCAGGGCGTCACCGGGAGCAGGGGCGTCGGAGGGAGTCAGGAGTTCCAGCGCAGCACGACCGGCGACTCGCGCTCGTGGCCGAGCACCGAGACGGTGGCCGTGTCCAGCCGGAACAGCCGACCGTCGGTGGCCGGCAGGTCCAGCCACCGGGCCGTGAGCACGCGCAGGGCGTGCCCGTGGCCGAAGACCAGGACCGGGCCGCCGGCGCCCCGCGCCCGCGCCACCACCCGGTCGAGCCGCGCCGAGACCTCCTCGGCGCTCTCCCCTCCGGGGCAGGGCGCCGACCAGACCGTCCAGCCGGGCACCGTGCGCCGGATCTCCTCGGTGGTCACGCCTTCGTACTCGCCGTAGGTCCACTCCACGAGGTCGGCGTCCACCTCCGCGTCGGCGAACCCGGCCAGGTCGGCGGTGCGGCGGGCCCGCTCGCGCGGGCTGGTCAGGACCAGCGCGAACTCGCGGTCGCAGAGCCGGTCGCGCAGGCCCCGGGCCACGCGCTCGCCGTCGGGCAGCAGCGGCAGGTCGGTGGTCGAGGTGTGCCGGCCGGACCTGCTCCACTCGGTCTCGCCGTGCCGGACCAGCCACACCTCGGCGTCGTCGCTCATGGCGCGAGTCTGACACGGGTCTCGTGCCACGATCGCACCATGACCGAGACCCCGACCCGGGCCAGGACCGCCGCCGCGGCCGCCTTCCTCACCCAGGGGCTGGTCTTCATCAGCCTGACCACGCGGCTGCCGGACTTCTCCGACCGCTGGGACCTCTCCGACCTCGACCTGTCGTTGCTGCTGCTGATGATGGTGCTGCTCGCCGGGCTCGGCTCGGTCGTGGCCGAGACCCTCGCCAGGCGCCGGTCGAGCGCGACCCTGCTCCGGGTCGGGCTGGGCCTGGTCGCGGCCGGCGTACCCGTGCTCGCCACCGCACCCACCACGGCGCTCTTCGTGGGCGGGCTCGCGGTGTACGGCGTGGGACTCGGCGTCGTCGATGCCACGACCAACATGCAGGGGGTCGCCCTCGAGCACGTCTACGGCCGACCGATCCTGCCGTCCTTCCACGGAGCCTGGACCCTCGGCGGCATCCTCGGTGCCGCGGTGACCCTGGCCACCGCCGGCATCCCGCTGTCGGCGACCGCCGTGCTGGCCGTGGTGCCGCTGGTGGTGGTGCTCGCCCCGTTCCTGCCCCGCGACCACGGGCCCACCGAGACCGCCCAGGCGGTGGCGGTGCCGTGGCACCCGATCCTGCTCGTCGGCCTGGGGATGGTCCTCTTCTACATGGTCGACACCGCCGCGGCCACGTGGGGACCGACGTACCTCGACCACACCTTCTCCACCCCCGCGGGCCTGGTCGCGCTCGCGACGTTCCCCTACCTCGTCGCCAGCGGCGCGCTCCGGCTCGCCGGCGACAGCCTCGTCGGGAGGTACGGCGAGGTGCGGGTACTGCGGGTCGGCGCCCTGGTCGCCTCGGCCGCCCTTGCGGTCGTGGTGTTCGCCCCGACGTGGCCGGTCGCGGTGCTGGGGTTCACCCTGCTCGGCGCCGGCGTCGCGGTGATCGCCCCGCTCAGCTTCTCCGCCGCGGCCCGGATCGCCGGGGGCGAGGGACTCGACCCGGCGGTCCGGCAGGCCCGCGTGGACGCCGTGATCGCGCGGTTCAACCAGTTCAACTACGTCGGCGCGCTGCTCGGAGCGGTGCTCACCGGGCTCGTCGGGTCGGGGTCCCTCCGGGTCGGGTTCGCGGTCCCGATGGTGCTGATCCTCGGGATCCTGCCGCTGGCCCGCGCCTTCGCGCCCGGGGTCAGTGCACCCCGGCCATCAGGCGTCGAATCGGCTTCGTGAACGCGGCGAGCACCAGGCCCACCACGACCGACATCAGTCCGAGGACGCCGAAGTACGCCGCCTCGTGGTCGGCCGAGTAGAACTTGCCGAGGTAGCCCGCGAGCACGGAGCCGAGCGCCACGGAGAGGAAGAACAGCGACACCATCTGGGTCCGGAACGCCTCCGGTGCGAGCTTGGTGGCCAGCGAGAGACCGACCGGCGAGAGCAGCAGCTCCGCGATCGTGAAGACCAGCAGGATGCCGACCAGGCCGAGCAGCGGGGCGCTGTTGGCACCGCCACCCGCCATCGGGATGAACAGCAGGAACGCGACACCCATGATCGCGGTGCCCAGCGCGAACTTCATCGGGGTGGAGGGCTGCCTGGGGCCCATCTTGGTCCACATGGCAGCGAAGACGCCGGCGAGCAGGATGATGAAGACCGGGTTGACCGACTGGATCCACGACACCGGCATCTCCCAGCCGAACAGGTCGCGGTCCAGACGGGTGTCGGAGTAGATCGTGACGACCGTGAACTGCTGCTGGTAGAGCGACCAGAACGCCGTGCTCGCCAGGAACATCGGGACGAACGCCCAGACCCGACCGCGCTCGACGGCGTCGACCTTCTTGCTGGTGATGATGCGCAGGAACAGCATCACGGCACCGACCACGGTGGCCCAGATGACCCACGTGGCGAGGTTCTCCGGAGTGACGAACCCGCCGAGGACCAGGGCGAGGACGGCCGCGACCGCGGCGACCGCGATGCCGATGACCTTGGGGCGCTCCGAGGCCGGCAGCGGGTTGTGCACCTCGTGGGCCGCCTCGGGCAGCTGCTTGCGGCCGATGGTGTACTGCACCAGGCCGAGGAACATGCCGAGCGCCGCCGCCGCGAAGCCGACGTGGAAGCCGACCTCCTGCTGGAGCAGGCCGGTCAGCAGCGGGCCGAAGAGCGCGCCGAGGTTGATGCCGAGGTAGAACAGCGAGAACCCCGCGTCGCGGCGCTCGTCGCCCTCGGCGTACAGGGTGCCGACGAGCGCGGTGGCGTTCGCCTTCAGCCCGCCGGAGCCGATGCCGACCATGAGCAGACCGGCGACGACGCCGGCGTACCCGGGCAGCACGCTCAGCGCGATGTGGCCGAGCATGATCAGGCAGGCGCTGTAGAACAGGGTGCGCTCGGACCCCAGCACCCGGTCTGCCAGCCAGGCGCCCGGGATCGTGGACAGGTAGACGAGGCCGCCGTACGCACCGATCACGGCGCTCGCGGTGCCCTCGTCCATGCCCAGGCCGCCCTGGGACACCGAGTAGTACAGGTAGAGGAGGACGATCCCCTGCATGCCGTAGAAGCTGAAGCGCTCCCACATCTCGACGCCGAACAGGTTGGCGAGCACGCGGGGCTGTCCGAAGAAACCCCGGTCCTGGGTGGTCTCAACGCTCTGTGTCTGCGAAATCACCCGGGGGACCCTGCCAAACGCACCAGGAGTGCGCAAAACCAACCCCCTGTTTGGGGGATGGACCCGTAGTCCTTACGGGGGACTACCCGCCCTGGGGTCCGGGCCAGAACTTGTCGGCCTGCGGCACCGGACGCCCGGGCTGCTCGCCGCCCCGCGCCTCGAGGTAGTTGTCCTTCGGCACCATCACCTTGCGGCGGAAGATGCACACGACCTTGCCGTCCTGGTTGTAGCCGATGGTCTCGACGTGGACCACGCCCCGGTCGTCCTTCGAGGTGCTCTCCCACTTGTCGAGGACCGTCGTCTCGCCGTACAGCGTGTCGCCGTGGAACGTGGGTGCCACGTGGCGCAGCGACTCGATCTCGAGGTTGGCGATCGCCTTGCCCGAGATGTCCGGCACGCTCATCCCGAGCAGGATGGAGTACACGTAGTTGCCGACCACCACGTTCTTGCCGAACTGCGTCGTCTCCTCGGCGTAGTGGACGTCCAGGTGCAGCGGGTGGTGGTTCATGGTGAGCAGGCAGAACAGGTGGTCGTCGTACTCGGTGACGGTCTTGCCGGGCCAGTGCTTGTACGTCGCCCCGACCTCGAACTCCTCATAGCTGCGACCGAACTGCATGCTCACTCCTGATCCCTGTGACGGACTGACGGGGCCATCCTGTCGAAACTGCACCCGCCACGGGGTTACTCGTGGGGAACCTCACCCGTCTCCCGAGGGTCGAGCCTGTCGGGACCACACCCCGGTGGTCGAGCATCCCGCGGTGGTCGAGCATCGCTCGGTGGTCGAGCATCGCTCGGTGGTCGAGCATCGCTCGGTGGTCGAGCTTGTCGAGACCACACTTCGGTCTCGAGGCGCGAGGCGCGCCGGCGGCGAGCCTCGAGACCCCCGCGGGCGGCTGGCGGTACCTGGGTGGTCACGGTCCTTGGCAGCTACGGGGACGGGTACGCCGTGGGTTGCGGTCGCTGTCCGGCGCGCGGGTCGCCCCCGGTGGTCGAGCTTGTCGAGACCACGCCATCCCGGCCCGAAAAAACCTCGAAAATACCCGGGCCACGAACCGTCCACAGGCAGCGACAAGCACCCGCACCCCGCGAGACAATGGACATATGTTCGAACGCGACGCCACAGGGGCAGCGGTGCTGGTCGAGGACCTCGACCCCACCGCCCTGCTGGACGTGCTCGAGCAGCGCAAGCTCGGCGCCCGCGCCGAGGAGCGCGGCAAGCTCCGGCTGGCCGCGCAGTGGTGCGTGCTGCACCCCGCCACCGCCGACACCGGGGTGGCCACCTGGGCCGGCGACGCCCTCCCGGGCGTGCTCAATGCGGATGAGTCCCTCGGTGGGGAGGGCACCCCCGCGGTCTCGGCGTTCGCGCCCGAGCCGGTCGCCGCCGCCCTCGGGGTGTCCACGATGACCGGGATGAAACTGATCGCCGACGCCCTCGACCTCCAGCACCGGCTGCCGCGGATCTGGCGGCTCGTCGAAGACCTGAGGGTGGATCCGTGGAAGGCCCGGCACGTAGCCCAGGCCACCCACCCCCTCTCCCGCGAGGCCGCCGGCTACGTGGACCTGCAGCTCGCCCCGAGGCTGGCCTCGTGCGGGTTCGCCGCGATCCAGACCGCGGTGGCGATGGCGATCGCCAAGTACCACCCCGAGCTGCTCGAGCAGCGCGAGAAGCAGGGCAGGAAGGGCTGGCACGTCACGCTGCGCCACCCCGCCCCCGGCGAGGTCGACGGCACCAGCTACCTCGACGTGGCCGGCGACACCCTGGACCTGACCGCGTTCCACGACCTGGTCTGCGACCAGGCCGCCGCCCTCAAGGCCCTCGGCGACACCGACGAGCTGGAGATCCGCAAGGCCAAAGCCCTCGGCGTCCTCGCCGCCCAGCAGGCCACCCTCGACCTCGTCTCGCTCACCGGCGACAGCGAGACAGCCGCCGAGCCGGCGGCGGCCGCCACTCCGGTGCGGCGGCGGCAGACCATCCTGTACGTCCACGCCTCGCTGGCCGACCTGCTGCACCTCGACCAGCACGCGGTCGGTCAGATGGAGAAGCTCGGCCCCGCCACCCTGGCCAAGCTCCGCGACTGGCTGAACCGCTCCGAGGACGTGGTCGTCCGCCCCGTGCTCGACCTGAACCGCTGCCCCGCCGTCGACGGGCACGACCCCTCGGAGGAGATCCGCGAGATCGTCATCCTCCGCGACGGGCACTGCGTCTTCCCCTGGTGCGCCGTCGACGCCCGCCACACCGACCTCGACCACATCGAGCCCTACCTGCCCCTCGACGAGGGCGGGCCACCGGGGCAGACCAACCCGCACAACCTGGCCTGCCTGTGCCGGCGACATCACCGCTGCAAAACCTCGGGGCGCTGGAGATACCGACGCAGACCCGACGGCACCTACGAGTGGCACGGCCCCCACGGCCGCAGCTACCTGGTCACCCCACTCGGCACCCTCGAGATCCACAACAACTGAGCACCCACCGACTCAGCAGGCTCCACCACCCGGACACCGGGCGCTGGAGCCTGCCGGCACGCCCACGTGAGGCCACGGGCCCGGCCGGGCCGAAAGCCGGAGGATCCTCAGGAACCCCCGCCGCCGGCCTTGCGCCGGTGCATCTTGGGAGCGCCGCCGACGACCTCCGAGCCGTGGGCCTTCTCCTTGACCGGCCCGTCGTGCGGCACGCCCTGGTCGTTCGACTTCTTGCGGTCCAGGGCCTCGCGCATCTTGGCCTTGAGCTCCTCGTTCGCGCCGTTCGATTCGGGCATCATCATCTCCTCCGGTCGGTCCATCCACCCTCGCATCCCGGGGCGGCCTGCGTCGACAGCATTGTGGGAGGATGAGCCGGTCCACGACGGTCGTCAGGGAGGCAGGCACGTGGCTGAGCGGTTGGTGCTGCACGTCGGTTTGATGAAGTCCGGCACGACGTTCATCCAGGGGCGGTGCAACGCGAACCGGGAGAAGCTCGCCCAGCAGGGCATCCTCTTCCCCGGTCCGACCTGGGGCCGGCACGCGCGGGCAGTGTCGGACCTGATCGAGAGCAAGAGCGCGAAGCCCGGCTCCTGGGCAAGCCTGCGCGACGAGATCAACGCACACCCCGGCACGGCCATCGTGTCGATGGAGTACCTCGGCCCGATCGGTGCGCCGCGGATGGAGCAGCTGGTCGGCGACTTCCCCGACACCGAGATCCGGGTCGTCGTCACCGTCCGCGACCTCGGGCGCACGGTGCCGGCCATGTGGCAGGAGACCGTCAAGAACCGCAGCACCTGGACCTGGGCCGACTACCTGGACGCGGTCCAGCACCGCGGGGAGGCCGGCAAGAAGTTCTGGCGGCAGCAGTCCGCCGGGACCATCGTCCAGCGCTGGGCGCGGGTGGTCGGCGCCGACCACGTCACGGTCATCACGGTGCCCCCGCCGGGCTCGCCCTCCGAACTGCTGTGGGACCGGTTCTGCCAGGTCGCGGGCATCACCCCCACCGACTGGACCGAGGCGCCCCGCGCCAACGAGTCCCTAGGCGCGGCCTCCGCGCTGCTCATGCGCCGCCTCAACGAGGAGACCAGCGACCTCGGCCTCCCGGCGTACAAGCGGAAGGTCAAGGCGCTCGGCAAGCACGTCCTCGTGCACCGCAAGCGCGAGGAGGACCCGATCGGCTTCACGGTCCCCCGCTGGCTGCGCAAGACCTCGGACAAGATGACCAAGCAGATCGCCGACAGCGGCGTCGAGGTCGTGGGCGACCTCGCCGAGCTCGACCCGGTCGACACCAAGGGCGTCGACCCGGGCACCGTGACCGCCGAGCAGGAGCTGGCGGCCGCGGTCACCGCCCTCGGCACCGTGCTGCGGGACGGCAAGCCGAACTGGGCGCAGAAGGCCGTGAAGAAGGAGAAGGCCCGGACCAAGGCCTGAGCCTCGGTCCGGGCCTCCGGGCCCCGGCGCCGTACGGCGCCAGTCCCCCTACAGCTTGTAGTCCTCGAGCAGGCGCCGGCCGATGATCATCTTCTGGATGTCCGAGGTGCCCTCACCGATGAGCATGAACGCCGCCTCCCGGTAGAGGCGCTCGATCTCGTACTCCTTGGAGTAGCCGTAGCCGCCGTGGATGCGGAACGAGTCCTCGACGACCTCGTTGCAGTACTCCGCGGCCAACATCTTGGCCATGCCCGCCTCGACGTCGTTGCGCTCACCACGGTCCTTCATGCGGGCGGCGCGGACCATCATCGCGTGGGAGGTCTCGACCTTGGTCGCCATCTCCGCGAGCCGGAACAGGATCGCCTGGTGCTGGGAGATCGGCTTGCCGAAGGTCTCCCGCTGCTGGGCGTAGGCGATGCCCAGCTCGAAGGCCCGGTTCGCGATGCCGCACGCGCGGGCGGCGACGTTGACGCGGCCGACCTCGACGCCGTCCATCATCTGGTAGAAGCCCTTGCCCGGCTCCCCACCCAGGATCTGGTCCGCCGAGATCTTGTGGCCCTCGAAGACCGCCTCGGTGGTGTCGACGCCCTTGTAGCCCATCTTGTCGATCTTGCCCGGGATGGTGAGTCCCTGGGCGGTCTCGCCGAAGCCGGGCTCCTTCTCCACCAGGAACGTCGTCATGTTCCGGTAGACCGAGTCCGCACCCTCGTCGGTCTTGACCAGGGTCGCGACCAGCGTCGAGGTGCCACCGTTGGTCAGCCACATCTTCTGGCCGGTGATCTCGTAGCCCTCGTCGGTCCGGGTCGCCTTGGTCTTGATCGCCGAGACGTCCGACCCGAGCCCGGGCTCCGACATCGAGAAGGCGCCGCGGACCTCGCCGGTGGCCATCCGGGGCAGGTACTTCTGCTTCTGCTCCTCGGTGCCGTGCTGCATCAGCATGTAGGCCACGATGAAGTGGGTGTTGATGACGCCCGAGACGCTCATCCACCCACGCGCGATCTCCTCCACGCACAGCGCGTAGGTCAGCAGTGACTCCCCGAGGCCGTCGTACTCCTCGGGGATCATCAGCCCGAAGATGCCCAGCTCCTTGAGCCCGTCGACGATCTCCTGCGGGTACTCGTCGGCGTGCTCCAGCTCCGTCGCGACGGGGAGGATCTCCTTCTCGACGAAGCTGCGCACGGCCTTGAGGATCTCCGTCTGATCCTCGGTCAGCCCCTCGGTTTCACACAGTCGACCCACGGTCGCTCCTTCTCAGGTCACCCGGCCGCTCGGTCGGCCGGGACGATCAGTCGTTCTCCCAGGCAGGGCCGGAGTAGGAGAACGTGGGGGCCAGGACCTTGCCGTTGACGTACCGGATCGGCCGCGAGCGGTTCTCCCAGATGAACTTCCAGTTGCGGAGGTACTGGTTGAGCACACCCACGCTGTGGAGCTGGAAGATCTCGTCGTCGCCGCGCAGGCCGGCGTCCTGGTAGTTGCTGGAGCCGGTCACGACCAGGCTGGTGGAGCGATCCTTGGCGTAGTTGCCGGAGATCAGCAGCTCCTTCTGGTGCGTGTAGAGGTCGACCTGGCCGTCCTCATTGGTGTCGTAGCCGTTGGTGTGCGCCGGCACGTAGCCGCGCCTGGTGCGCACCCCCAGCTCACGGCGCACGGCGTACCCGCCCTTGCCGTACTGCACCTTGACGTCGCATCCCGCGGCGTACAGGTTCCGCAGCCTCTTGGCGATGTAGGTGCCGCGCCGGTCGCCCCACGCGTGCATCGAGACCCGCACCATCGTGTGGTGGTACTTGTTGCCGGTGCCGCCGCGAGCGCCCTTGCAGTGGACGCGGCCCAGGATCGACATGATCGGGTCGTGCTTGGGCCCGAAGTTCGGGAACGGCGTTGCCTGCAGCACGAACTGCGTGCCGATCTTGCGCGAGAACCACAGCGGCTTGGCCGGCTTGTCCTTGCGCATCTGGTCGAAGAGCACGTTGAACGTGTCGTAGAGCTTGGGCGCGTTGTTCTTCACGTAGACGTCGTTGTACTGGTTCTTCACCGCGTTGAGGGTGAAGTTCACCGAGCCGGTCATCACGACGTCACGCGCCTTGCCGGTGTGGGAGAACAGGAAGAACTTGATGTGGTTGTTCTCGCCCTTGGAGCGGCAGCCGTTGCTGCACTCGTAGGAGAAGTTCTTGTTCCACCGGTTCTTGCCGAGCGCCCTGTGCAGCATCCGCTGCGCGCCGGTGACCTGGTGGTTGTTCAGCAGGATCTGCACGTGGACGCCGCGCTTCTTGGCGTCGATCAGCGACTGCGCCACCGGCTTGCGGTCGAAGGAGAAGAGCGAGATCCGGATCAGGGAGCCCTTCTTGGCGTGGTTGATCGCCGAGGTGATGGTGCGCTCGACGCGGAACTCCTTGTCCGGGGTCGAGCGTGGCACGTTGAACGTGGCTCCGGCGTCCGGCTGGTAGTCCCCCGCGTACGCCGGCGCGATCCCCGCGCACAGCACCATTGCCATCAGGGCGCCCAAGATCCTGCCCAGTCTCAACGTTTCCAACCTCTCAGCAAGCGAGTCCACGGCCTGCGCACGCTAACACGCGATCCGGGACCCCCTCGCCGACCTTTGAGGTCGTCCAGCAGCTGGTTGCGCTCACGCGTGAGGGACCTCACGTCGCGCAGCATGTTGGCGATCGTCTCGGCCGCCGCATCGACCAGCTCGGAGTCGGAGACGTCCGAGGGGTGGCGCAGCCCGGACAGGTCGGCGGGCTCGAGCAGCGCCAGGTCTCCCACGACGTCGAAGCCCTCGTCGTGCAGCATCGCCAGGGCACGCTCCCCGCGCCGGCAGAGCTCCTCGAGGATCGCGTCGTCGGGTCGGAACTTCTCCCGCGAGTCCGGCAGGACGTCACCCTCGCCGAGGTAGCCGCGGATCCAGGTGCCACGGTCGAACGCCGAGCCGAAGCCCGTCAGCCGCGCGTTGACCCGCCGCAGCAGCTCGACCTCGACCAGGCCGAGCGAACGGTTCGCCTGCTGCTCGGGTGCCGCGAGGCCGTCCCCGTCCAGGCCCAGCACCGAGAGGAAGCGCAGCCACAGGTCACGAGGGTCCGCGCCGCCCGAGGACGCCATCGGCAGCACGTGGACCCGCTCGTGCGGGATCACCGAGCCCCAACGTGCCAGCACGTCGGCGAGGTCGAAGCTGCCCCAGCCCCACTCGTCGGTGGGGTCGTAGTCCGAGCGCGGTGGGTAGCGGTCGATGCGCTTCTTGCCGCCGTTCTTCACCCACTCCTGCCAGCGGGACACCCCGAGACCGACCATGGCGCGCGCCGTGACGACCACGTGCACCTCGGCGCCCGGGAAGGCGTCGACGGCGCGCTGCACCTGCTCGGGTGCGGCGCTGGCGAAGAACTCGTGGCTGATGACCGTGTCGCCGTCCCACGCCCGCGCCTCGTCGACGAGCTCCTGCCACGGAGCCTCGACGTCACCGGGCCGCTGCGCCAGGTTGGGGTCGTCCCGGAGGTCCAGGGACGCGAGCAGGTGCCGCCGCCGGTGCCGGCCCGGGAGCAGCACCCCACGCGCGGCCAGCTCCTGCTTGTTTCCCCAGAGGCAGTCCTGGAGGTACGTCGTCCCGGTCTTGGGCAGCCCGATGTGGAGGAAGACCCTCGCGGTCATCGAGGTCCGGGCACCGGCGGGTCGTTGACGCTGTCGCGGTAGCTCTGCAGCAGCTCGGCGACTCGCGCCTCGTCACGGTCGGCCACCGGGAGGAGCAGCTCCATCACGACGTCGGTCAGCTCGGCCAGGCGCAGGTTGAGCTGACGGCACTCCTGGACCTCCGCCTCCAGCTCCTCGACCCGTCGCTCCAGGTCCCCGCTGTCGCGGAACCGGCGCGCGAACATCTTCAGGGACTCCACGTGATCACCAATCTGCAGATGGTCGGGTCCGCCGACCCGGCGGGCACCTCGTCGCCGTCGTCGACGACGAGGTCATGACGCTCCAGGACCCTGCCCCCGAGCTCGCGCACCTGGGCGAGGAAGGCGTCCACGTCGAGGGGCTTCACGCCGCGCTCGCCGCGCTCGCCGCCTTCCGGCGTCCGCTCGGTCTGGACCTGGACATAGAGCCGGCCGTCGTGTGCGGCGACCATGCGAGCCAGGCGCAGCAGGTGCGCCCGCCCGGTCTCGTCGGTCGCGTCCGCGACGTGCCGGGCCAGCACGATGCGCGGGCCGGGCTCGCGTGCGAGCAGGGCGCCGGTGACCAGCACCGAGCGCAGCTCGCTGAGGTTGGCCCACAGGAAGCGAGCGGGGAGGTTCTGCCGGGCGACGCGGCGGGCCTGCTTGCGAAACGCGCGCCCGACGAAGTCGAGCCCCCACGCGTTGACGTCGCCACGGGCCAGCCACGTGGCGTCGCGACCGACGCCGCAGCCGACGTCGACCGCGGTGCGCATGTCGGGCTCACTCTCGCGGACCCAGCGCACGAAGGCGCTGGGCCCGTCCTTGCCGACGGCCTGCGGTCCCCGGCTGTAGAACTTGTCCCAGACCTGCTCGCGGCCCACCCGCGTGCCGCGGAACCAGCCGTTGAGCCGGCGCACGGTCGACCGCGGCGTCTCGAACTTGTACGCCGGGTCCGGCACCTGCCACGTCGGCCCGTACATCGCCTCGAGCAGGTGCTCGGGCGCGGCCGGGGCCGGGAAGGACCGGCCCTCGAGGGTGACCTGGCTGCGCGGTCGGACCCACTCCGGGCGGAACGGGTGGCCGACCTCGCCCATCAGGTAGAGCATCCCGTCGCGCATGAACCCGCCGAAGACGTCGAGACCGCGCCGGGCCCCGTCGGACTCCTCCACGAGGACCTTGAACGCGATGCCGCTGTAGCGGGTCACGGCGAAGCCCTGCTCGACCAGCGTGCGCTGGAGCCGGAAGGACTCGAGGATGACGTCGGCCGGGTGGTCGTGGGCGCTGACGTAGCCCAGGTCAGCGTCGGAGTCGTGGCCGATCAGCTCACCGTCGCGGACCGCGCCGAGCAGCGTGCCGTAGGCGATGAAGGGCTCGACGCCGGACTGCTCCAGCGCGGTCAGCACCGCCTCCATGGAGTCGAGGAGGGGCTTGACGTGCTCGGGGCTGCGGCTCTCGAAGAGCCTCATCAGGCGCAGGCTCTTGTCCAGCCCGAGCGGGTTGCCGTTGGCGTCCTCGACGCGGATCCGCTCCTCGTCGCCCTCCCCGAGGGCGACCTCCTCGGAGAAGAGCTCGAGGTCGTCCACGTGGTCCACCAGCGACAACGTCGTGGTGCCGTCGAGGAACCGGCGCAGCGCGTCGGGCCAGGGGTAGAGACGCTCCTCACCGGCCTCGCGCGTGTCGCGCTCCAGCCAGAAGGAGCCGATCCGGCGTCCGTCGAAGAGGACGTCGACCACGCGGTCCTGCTGGGCCCGGACGAAGATCCCGTCGTCGGTCACCCGCACGGACCGGAGGGTCTCCGTCCGAGAGTCACCGTTTCCCATGACCGGCGAGCCTACCCGTCCCACCCGTGGGCCTGACGCAGCAGCCTGCCGGCGTCCTCCACCAACCGGTCGAGGTCGTCGGGGCGGCTGCCGGTCGGCGCACCCGCCGCGGCCGCTGCGTGCTCCCACACGGCCTCGGCGGCACGGCGTACCTGCTCGGCCGCAGGCTGCGAGACCGTCGTGGGGTACTCCGTCAGCTCCGCTGGGACGGGCAGGTCCTCCGGGGACCCCCAGAGCCGGTAGCGGTCCGAGGCGAGCAGGTCGCGGATCTCCGCGTTGCGCGACCGGGCGTACGTCGCGGCCCTGCGGTCGAGCTGCGGCCGGCCCTCGTCCGGCCTAAGGGGCACCAGGACCTCGCGCGCCAGCGGCCGCATCGCCTTGCGGTAGCGCCGCGGGGGGACGTCCTGGAGGTGCGCGTTGGCGCGCCGCAGGTAGTCGCACGACGCGTAGCCCAGCGACTCGTTGTCCTTGACCTCCTCGAGGCTGACCTCGGGGGGCTCGATCCCCGCGGCGGCGCAGAACCGGTTCCACAGCTCCTCGCGCGGAGCGCCGGACGGCGGCACGGTGACGACCTCCACGGACGAGACGCCGGGGGCGCCGCCCCACCGCGACAGGATCGTGGGGACGTCCTGGGCACGGTGGAAGGTCTTGAAGGCCCGCGTGCCGCGCCCCGTGCCGCCCCGCGAGGGCTCGACGTGGCGCAGGTAGCCCTCCCAGTCGTCGGTCCCGAAGTTGCGCGTGTACGTCTGCCACTGGGCCGGCATCGCGCGCAGCTGGTCCCGGACGGTCAGCACGACCCGGACGTCGAGGCCGGCGAACGGCTCGACCAGCCGCCGGACCTGCTCCTCGCCCGCGAAGCTCAGGAACTCCATGGAGAAGATGCCGCTGCGGTCACTCTCGCGCAGCCCGGTCGCCAGCTTCGTCCAGCGCCGGCTGTTGCGGCGCGGCTGCTGGGGCAGCTTCAGCATCTCGCGCACCGCGCGGGCCTGGACACCGAATCCGCCCGGGAACTCGACGCCGTTCTCGGCCAGGGCCGCCTGGTTCTTGCCGAGCACGGACTGGATGAAGCTGGTGCCGGTCTTCATGGTGCCGATGTGCAGGACGACGCGGCGGTCCATCACTCTCCCAATCTCGTGGCCCGGTGCGGGATCAGGCCTCGGCAGCCCCAAAAATAGCGGGGCTGGGGAGCAAAGGCGACTCAAGTGGTGACGAAACACCAAAAGTCACATTAGCATCAGGGGCACCACTGATGCGCGGAGCGACACGCCGGTGGCTCGGGCCCCGGGTCCGGCCCGCCGTCGCTCCTCAACGAAGGGCACCTCCGTGAGGATCTCCACCCACGAGTCCGGGACCGGCCGCTCCACCCGACGACAGCGCCACCGGCCGCGCCGGCTGGCGACCGGCGCCCTCGCGCTGGCGCTGCTCGCCGCGCCGCTGTCGTTGCTCGGCGCCTCCCAGGCCGCCGGAAGCGGGGAGACGCTGCGCAAGCAGCCGGCCGGGGCCACGATCTTCCGCGTCAGCTCCTTCAACCTCCTCGGCGCCGGCCACACCGACTCCGGCCAGCGGAAGGGCTGGGCCTCCGGGGCGACCCGGATGAAGTGGGCGGTGCAGGTCCTCGACGACAACGGCATCAACGTCGTGGGGTTCCAGGAGATGCAGCAGCCGCAGTACGACAAGTTCCACGAGCTCGCCGGCTCGCGGTTCGGGATCTTCCCGGGCAACCAGCTGACCACCGCCGCGATGGCCAACTCGATCGCGTGGCGTCGTGACACCTGGACCCTGCTGCGCAAGGAGACCATCCAGATCCCCTACTTCGACGGCAACCTGATCCGGATGCCCTACGTGCTGCTCCAGAACAGGCAGACCGGGCAGCAGGCGTGGTTCTTCAACACCCACAACCCCGCCGACGCGCACGGCCCGGCCCAGAAGTGGCGGGACAAGGCGGTCGCCAAGGAGATCGACCTCGTCAACGGGCTGCGCGAGCAGTACCCCGGCACCCCGGTCTTCATGACCGGCGACATGAACGACCGTGACAAGTTCTTCTGCCCGATGACCGGCAGCACCGAGCTGCTCGCCGCCAACGGAGGCGCCAGCTCCCCCG
Organism: Nocardioides koreensis; assembly: GCF_039531775.1. NCBI lineage: Bacteria > Bacillati > Actinomycetota > Actinomycetes > Propionibacteriales > Nocardioidaceae > Nocardioides > Nocardioides koreensis. The sequence goes on from NZ_BAAAQR010000005.1 coordinate 240,087, forward strand.
GCGGCACCGTCGACAACGGCGGCTGCACGATGCCCGAGCCGTCGCGGGTCGACTGGGTCCTCGGCACCTCCGACATGAACTTCACCGGGTACACCGCGCTGCGCGACGAGCTGGTCCAGAAGACCACCGACCACTTCGTGATCTACGCCGACGCCAACATCCCGCCGCCGTCGGTCCAGGAGTCGCCGGTGACCCGGGTGCTCGTGCTCTCCGTCGAGGGGCTGCGCCCCAGCGCCATCCGGAAGGCCGGCGAGGCCGGCACGCCCGTCCTGCACCGGCTGATGGGCGAGGGCGCCTCGACCCTCAACGCCCGCACCGAGGTCGAGCGGACCACCACCCTGCCCAACGTCGTGGGCATGCTCACCGGGCGCCGGGTCAACGCGGACCGCGGGGGCCACGGTGTCCGGGCCGACCGCGACACGGGCCTGACCGTGCAGGCCGCCGCCGGCCGCTACATCTCGAGCACGTTCGACATCGTCCACAACTTCGGCCTGAGCACGGCCCTGTTCTCGAGCCAGCCGCGCATGGCCCTCGTCGACCGCAGCTGGGACGACGTGAACGGCGGCACCGACCCCTACGGCCTGGACGACGGCCGCGACAAGATCAACCGGTTCGTGAGCACCACGGACGACCACGAGCTCGTCGACCGCCTGACCGCGATGCTGTCCAGGTCGCCCAAGGCCCTCACCGTCGCCCAGCTCTCGCTCCTCGACGACGTCGGGCGCACCAGCGGTTACGCCAGCAAGGACTACCGGGCCACGCTGACCGAGGTCGACGCGATGGTCGGGCGGGTGCTCACCACGATCACGTCCTCCCCCGCCCTCGACGGCCACACCCTCGTGCTCCTCACCGCGGGCGCCGGCGGGCGTGGGCACACCAACAAGGACCGCACGGTGCGCGGCAACTACACGGTGCCCTTCATCGCGTGGGGTCCCGACGTGGTCGCGGGCGCGGACCTCTACTCGCTCAACCCGGCCTACCAGAATCCCGGGACGCTGCAGCCCGGCTACTCGGCCACCCAGCCGATCCGCAACGGGGTGGTGGCCAACCTGGCCACGGCCGCGCTCCAGCTGCCCCGGATCCCGGGCAGCACCATGAACGCCGACCAGAGCTTCAACGTGTTCGTGGGGCCGGACACCCAGCAGTGACAATGGGCGGGTGAGCACGACCGAGGATCCGCGCCCCTGCTGCGTGCCGTCGAACGCCGGCTCCCGCGCCACGCCTGCCCGGGAGCCGGAGTCGGCGCCGCGGAGCCCGTCGTACCGCGGCCAGGTCCGGATCGAGGGCGGTGAGTTCGTCCTCGGCGACGCGTTCGGCGAGGGCTACCCCGCCGACGGCGAGACCCCGGTTCACCGGGTCCGCCTGAGCACCTTCCACGTCGACGCCACGACCGTCACGAACGCCGCCTTCGCGGCGTTCGTGAAGGCGACGGGGCACGTGACGACCGCGGAGCGGGAGGGCAGCTCGGCGGTCTTCCAGCTCGACCACACCGGAGACGGCGCGGACGTGCTGGGGCGTCCGGCCGCGACGCCGTGGTGGCTGGCCGTCCGGGGGGCCGACTGGCGCCACCCGGAGGGTCCTGGCTCCGAGGTGTCCCGGCGCCAGAACCACCCCGTCGTGCACGTCTCCCACGACGACGCCACGGCGTACGCCGCCTGGGCCGGCAAGCGGCTCCCCACCGAGGCCGAGTGGGAGGCCGCCGCGCGCGGCGGCCTCGAGGGCCGGCGCTACCCCTGGGGCGACGACCTGCTCCCCCGGGGCCGGTGGATGTGCAACATCTTCCAGGGGCGGTTCCCGGTCGAGAACACCCGCGAGGACGGCTGGGCGAGCACCGCCCCCGTCAAGACGTTCCCGCCGAACGGCTACGGGCTCCACCAGATGGCCGGCAACGTCTGGGAGTGGTGCGCCGACTGGTTCGACGCCGAGGCCTACGCCACGGTCGCGCCCGCCGACCCCGCCGGCCCGGAGACCGGAACCGCCCGGGTGATGCGGGGCGGCTCCTTCCTGTGCCACGACTCCTACTGCAACCGCTACCGGGTGGCTGCCCGGTCGTCCTCCCCGCCGGACTCCTCGGCCTCGAACCTCGGGTTCCGGTGCGCCAACTAGGATGGGGCTCACCCCTTCCCCCCTTCGCTAGGAGCTTTCCGCATGCCCGTACGGGGATCCCGCGAGCCCCGCTGGCTGGCTGCGGCGGCGATGGTCGCGGTCGCCGGCCTGACGGTGGCAGGCTGCACGTCCGGTGACACCCAGGGCCAGGGCCCGCAGCGGGAGCGGCACGTCGTGCCGAAGGGGCCGGCGCCGGTGCGCGCGCCGAACCAGCACGACACGGTCCTGCCCGGCAAGCCGCTCACCGCGGACGCGTTCACGCAGCCGCGGCGGCAGCCGAACCTGCTGATGATCACCGTCGACGACGCGGCCCAGAAGGACATGCGGTACCTCCCGCACGTCCAGCACCTGATGGCCGACCAGGGCACCACCCTCGACAACGGCCTCGCTCCCACCCCGATCTGTGTGCCTGCCCGGGCCTCGCTGGTGTCGGGGCAGTACTCCCACAACCACGGCGCGCTGACCATCAACGGAGCCGGCGGCGGGTTCAAGGCGTTCGAGGACGAGGACACGCTGCCGGTCTGGTTGCAGCGGGCCGGTTACGACACGATGTTCATCGGCAAGTACCTCAACGGGTACGGCGAGGACGGCTCCGAGACCTACGTCCCGCCCGGCTGGAGCGACTGGCGCGCGACGGTCGACCCCACGACGTACAACTTCGTCCGCCCGACGGTCAACGACAACGGCACCGACCGGACCTACCACCAGTACTCCAGCGACCTGTTCAGCGACCTGACGGTGGACATGCTCGACGACCCCGCGCGGGAGCGGAAGCCGTGGTACCTCTGGGTGAACTACGTCGCGCCGCACACCGGCGGGCCGGACGCCAAGGACGACCCGAAGGTCCTGCACCCCGACGACGAGTCCCCCATCAAGACGACCACGCCGGCGCCGGAGGACGAGAACAGCTTCGACTGGCTGCACCTCCCCCGCACACCGGACATGTTCGAGGAAGACACCTCCGACAAGGCGATCATCCGTCCGGTGCACCGGACGGTGGACTCCGTCCACCGCCAGGAGATGCGGGAGGCGCGCCAGCAGCGGATCGAGGCCCTGCAGTCGGTGGACCGGGCGGTCGCCCGGACCGTCCGGACGCTGCGGAGCACCGGGCAGCTGGACAACACCTACATCGTCTTCACCTCCGACAACGGCTACGTGCTCGGCGAGCACAACCTCGACGGCAAGCTCTGGTACTTCCGCGAGATCGCCGGCATCCCGATGTACATCCGTGGGCCCGGCGTCGCCAAGGGTGAGCGCAGCGACGCCCCGGTCACGAACGCCGACTGGGCACCCACCTTCGCCGCCCTCGCGGGCGCGAAGCCCACCCGGAAGGTCGACGGCACCAACGTGCTGCCGTGGCTCGACACCCGCGCCGCACGCCGGGTCGTCCCGATCGAGGGCTACCCGGTCCAGGGCGGCACCACCCCCCTCTACACCGGTGTCGTGGTCGGGCCATGGACCTACGTGGAGAACAAGCGCGGCCGCGCGGAGCTCTACTACCGCAACGTCGACCCGTGGCAGCTCGACAACCTGCGCCGGGACCCGCGCTACCACGCGCAGTACAAGCAGCTGCGCGAGCTGACCAGGAAGTACGCCGACTGCGCCGGCAGCGGGTGCCCCTCGGACTTCTACCGCTGACGCGAGCCGTCCGCCGGGATCGTTGCGTCCGCCCAGACGAAGTGGTGGTCGCTGGTCCGCTGCACCAGCGGGCCGTAGTCGCTGTGGTAGTTCGCGAACGACACGGCGCCGTTGCCCATGAGCCAGTCGACGTTGGTGGGGCCGTCCGGCATCACGCACGGGGTCCCGGTCGAGCCGCCGTTGGCCGCGTGCATCTCGGTCTGCATGGTCATCGGGCAGAAGTAGGGCTCACGGTCGTTCATGTCCCCGGTGAAGACCACCGGTGAGCCGTCCGCGCCCAGCCGCTGCGCGAGGTCGATCTCCAGCGCGGTCGCCCGGTTGCGGTACTGCTGCGCGGGGCCGTGCGCGTCGGCCGGGTTGTGGGTGTTGAAGAACCACACCGTCCGCCCGGACTGCAGGTTGCGCAGCTGGACGTAGGGCATCGGCATCGGGTTCCCGCCGAAGTACGGGATCTGGATCGTCTGCTTGGAGACCAGCTCCCACACGTCGGTGCGCCACACGATCGAGTTGGCCATGGCGGCCTGCCCCAGCTCGGCGCCCGGGTAGACCCCCCAGCCGGGGGCCGCCTGCCGGAAGACGCCGTACTGCGGCGGCTGGAACTCCTGGAAGCCGGCCACGCTGACCCCGGTGCCCTGCAGGAGCTGGACGACGTTGCGCATCCGGTCCACGCCCGCCCCGAACCGGGCGTGGCGGCCACCGGCCGTCGTGTGCGAGGCACCGAGGACGTTGAAGGTGCTGACCCGGAACGACGTCGGCAGGGACACCTCCCCCGACCGCTTCGACTTCCTCTGCTTCTTCTCGACCACCCGCTTGAAGACCTCACCACGCAGCACGATCCGCTGCGGCGCCACCCGCGCCTGCGCCTGCGTCGCCGCGGCCGCGTCGGCCGGTGCCGCCGAGGTCGTGCCGGCGGCCTCCACCAGGTCCCGGCCGCCCGGGTCGGCGGCGGCGCCGTCGGTCGGGTCGACGACGTGGCCCCACGCGAGGAAGACGGCGGAGACGACCAGCAGCACCACGGCGAGCGCCACGGTTCCGATCACCGACGGCTCGAGCCGCTGGCGCCGCTGGGAGTGGCGGGACATGGGGGAATCCTCCGGAGCCGGGGCGGGGGTCGGGGAAACATGCTAACCGACCTCTCCGGCGGTGCAGCGCGCGCGGCGACGCAACCGGCCGGTAGCGTCGGGGCCGTGAGCACGACCCCCACCCGCGTCTACGCGGCCCGACTCGTCGGGCTGCCGATCTTCGACCCCCAGGGTGACCAGGTGGGCAAGGTCCGCGACCTCGTGGTGGCGCTCCGCTCGGAGGTGAACCAGCCCAGAGTGCTCGGCATGGTCGCCGAGGTGTTCGGTCGCCGGCGCATCTTCGTGCCGATGACGCGGGTGACCAACATCGACAGCGGGCAGGTCTACACGACGGGCCTGCTCAACATGCGCCGCTTCGAGCAGCGCTCCACCGAGACGCTGGTGATCGGGCAGCTGCTCGACCGCACGGTCACGATCCGCGAGACCGGCGTGCTCGGCACGGTGTACGACGTGGCGATGGAGCAGGCGCGCAACCGCGACTGGGTGCTCTCCCGGGTGGCCGTCCAGGAGCCGGCCAAGGGGCTGCGCCGGCGCGGCCAGACCCATGTCGTGGAGTGGCGCGACGTCGAGGGGCTCATCGGTCGCGAGGAGAAGCAGGGCGCGACGCACCTGATCGCAGCCCTCAACGAGATGCGGCCCGCCGACGCGGCCAACATGATCCACGAGCTGCCGGTGGAGCGTCGTACCGCCGTGGTGGCCGCGCTCGACGACGAGCGGCTGGCCGACGTGCTCGAGGAGCTGCCCGACGAGGACCAGGTCGAGATCCTGGAGCACCTCGACTCCGAACGCGCCGCCGACATCCTCGAGGAGATGTCGCCCGACGACGCCGCGGACCTCATCGCGGACCTCCCGCCCGACACGGCGGCCGCGCTGCTCGAGCTGATGGAGCCCGAGGAGGCCGAGGACGTCCGTCGGCTGATGTCGTACGCCGAGCACACCGCCGGCGCGATGATGACCCCGGAACCGGTGATCCTCGGCCCGGACGCCACGATCGCGGACGCCCTCGCGCACGTGCGCAACCCGGACCTGCCGGTCTCGCTGGCGGCCATGGTCTTCGTCTGCCGCCCGCCGCTCGAACCGCCCACGGGCAGGTTCCTCGGCGTCGCCCACATCCAGCGGCTGCTGCGCGAGCCTCCCTCGACGCTGGTCGCCGGGGCGCTGGACAACTCGATGGACCCGCTGCGCCCGGCGGCGTCGATCGAGCAGGTGGCCGCGCACCTCGCGACGTACAACCTGGTCGCGGCTCCCGTCGTCGACGACAACAACCGGCTGCTCGGCGCGGTCACGGTTGACGACCTGCTGGACCACATGCTGCCGGAGAACTGGCGCGAGAAGGCGCTGCGGCCGGGCGATGCGCGACCGGGGGTGAGCCGTGGCTGAGACCACCCGCACCCCCCAGCGCTACCGGCTCGACACGCCCAAGGAGACCCGCCGTCCGCTGGTGCGGCGGCCGGCGTACGACTCCGACGCCTTCGGCGTCTTCGCCGAGCAGTTCGCCAGGTTCATGGGCACCGCACGATTCCTGCTCTACATGACGGGCTTCGTGCTCATCTGGATCGGCTGGAACCTGCTCGCGCCCGCGGACATCCGGTTCGACGACTACCCGTTCATCTTCCTGACCCTGATGCTGAGCCTGCAGGCGTCGTACGCCGCGCCGCTGATCCTGCTCGCGCAGAACCGGCAGGAGACCCGCGACAAGGTGATCGCCGAGCAGGACCGCCAGGCGAACGCCCGGGCGCACGCCGACATGGAGTTCCTCGCCCGCGAGGTGGCCTCGCTGCGGATGTCGGTCGGCGAGGTCGCGACCCGCGACTTCCTGCGGTCGGAGCTGCGCTCGCTGCTCAGCGACCTCGAGGAGCTCAACAGGGCCGAGGACGACGAGGCGGAGCCCACACCGTAGGCCGACCCCCCACCACCTAGGATTGGGCATCATGAGCACCCCGACCCTCGAGCAGGTCAACGCCGCGCTGGCGACCGTCAACGACCCGGAGATCAAGCGGCCGATCACCGACCTCGGCATGGTCGACACGGTCGAGATCGACGACGCGGGCGTGGTCCACCTGACCGTGCTGCTGACGGTCGCCGGCTGCCCGCTCAAGGACACCATCAACCGCGACGTCACCGCGGCCGTGACCCGGGTCCCGGGAGTCACCGGCGTGGACCTGCAGCTCGGCGTGATGACCGCAGAGCAGCGCGCCGGGCTCCAGGAGGTCCTGCGCGACGGCCAGGCGCAGCGCGAGATCCCGTTCGCGCAGCCCGGGAACCTCACCAAGGTGTTCGCGATCGCGAGCGGCAAGGGCGGCGTCGGCAAGTCGTCGGTGACCGTGAACCTCGCGCTGGCGATGGCCAAGCTGGGCCTGAAGGTCGGGGTCGTGGACGCCGACATCTACGGCCACTCGGTGCCGGCCATGCTCGGGGTCGCCGACTCCCGGCCGACCCAGGTCGAGGACCTGATCATGCCGGTCCCGACGCCCAGCGGTGTCTCGGTGATCTCCATCGGCATGCTCAAGCCCCGCCGCGACCAGGTCGTCGCCTGGCGCGGCCCGATGCTCGACCGGGCGCTGGTCCAGATGCTGGCCGACGTCTACTGGGGCGACATCGACGTCCTGCTCCTCGACCTGCCGCCGGGCACCGGCGACGTGGCGATCTCGCTGGGGCAGCACCTGCCCGGTGCCGAGGTCGTGGTCGTGACCACGCCGCAGGAGGCCGCCGCGGAGGTGGCCGAGCGCGCGGGCACGATGGCCTCGATGATGCACCAGCGGGTCGCCGGCGTGGTCGAGAACATGAGCTTCCTGGCCTGCCCGCACTGCGGGCCCGAGCACCAGATCGAGATCTTCGGCAGCGGTGGCGGCGACCGGGTCGCGGCCACGCTCTCCGAGCGGTTCGGCTACTCCGTGCCGGTGCTCGGCCGGGTGCCGCTGGACACGTCGCTGCGCGAGGGCGGCGACGCCGGCAAGCCGATCGTCGACTCCGACCCGACCGCACCGGCGGCCACGGTCCTCACCGAGGTGGCGGGCCAGCTCTCCGGCCGCAGCCGCGGCCTCGCCGGCATGCAGCTCGGCCTCACTCCGACCAGTAAGTTCTGACCCGTGTTCGGGGTCGGCCTGCCGGAGATGGCAGTCATCGCCTTCGTGGCGGTGCTGGTCTTCGGCCCGGACAAGCTGCCCGAGTTCGCCCGCCAGGCCGGGCAGCTCGTGCGCAAGGCGCGTGGCTTCGCGAACGCCGCGCGCGACGAGCTCCGTACCGAGCTCGGACCCGAGTACGCCGACCTCGAGCTGCGTGACCTCGACCCCCGCACGATCGTGCGCAAGCACATCGTCGAGGCGATGGAGGAGGCCGACCGCGAGGAGGCCGCCCCCCGCCGCCGCGGCCTGCGCCCGCTCGACGACGGCGAGCTGCCGCCGTACGACGCGGACGCCACCTGAGCGCTCGCCCCGCGCTCAGTCGCGGCTCTGGACGGCCACCAGGGCGCTGAACGGGACCAGCTCCACCCGGCCCTCCCCCACCCGCGCCTCGACGAAGTCGGCGCCGACGCGACGCAGCACGGCTTCGTGACGGCCGCCGTCGGCCAGGTGGAGGACGCACCGGTCGGCCGCCTCGGCGATCCGGCGCAGCGCCGAGCCAAGACCCAGCTTCGCGATCGGGGACCAGGCCACCTCCGGCACGGAGCGCTCCGAGGCGCCGAGCACCCGCGCAACCCCGCCGACGTTCACGACCCAGTCCTGCGCCGGGCCTCGTAGCAGGCACCAGCCCGCGCCCACCCGCTCGATCACCCCGCTGACGGGACCGGTGCCCCGGAGGTCCAGGACGACCTCGTCTCCGACCGAGGCCATCAGCCGGCTGGCCAACGTGACGTGGTGGTACTCCGCCCGGCTGCGGTCGGCCAGCTCGACGCCGCGCTCGGCGTCGTACATCGCCTCCGCCTGCTGCTCGAGGTCGTCGAGGAAGGTGAAGAGCTCTGCTTCCCAGGACATGTGCCGACCCTGCCATGTTCCGGGCGGTTGCGTTGGCGCCTCTGCGCAGGTGCCCGGAACACGTGCTCCCGAGCGGTCGCCGTCACTCCTGCCCTTCGTCAGGCAGGAGCCACTCGGCCGGAGCGAACTCACGGCCGTAGTCGACACAGGCCTCGTTCTCGCAGCGACCCTGCGTCTCGAAGGTGATCCCGGCGTTGCCGGAAGCGGTGAGCAACGCGGCGTTCTCGCGCGACAGGTGACCCCCGTGCCGCAGCGGCTGTCCACAGGTGGGGCAGTGCGGGTCCACGACCTCCGGCTCCTCGTCCATCCCTCCACGGTAGGCGCGGCCGAAGGCCGTGACCACGTGGTCTGGCTCGCGAGGGCACCGGGCCGCCTCGTCCCCGCTCACATCACCTGTGCATGAGTTGTTGACGACTCAGGTAAAGAAGCGTTCACTGAGGCAAACGGAAGCAAACGCAAGGATCTCGGATGAGTGGACAGGTCGCAGGGACGAGGCTTCGGTGCCTGGCCGTCTGGCTGGGCGCCACCGCGGTGCTGGGCGCGCTGGCGTGCCTCCTGCTGCCCGACGTGGTCGCCGCGCACCACGCCGTCACCGGCCGGGGAGTCACCGGCCAGCCGTTCGAGCGGTTGCTGGAGTGGTCGTGCGCCGGCGTCGCCGCCGTGGGTGCGTCCTGGCTGTGGATCCTCACCACGCTGGTCACCGTCGAGGCGGCCCGTGGCGAGGGCCGGCGGCCCGTCCGTGGCGTCCCCGCTCCCCTGCGCCGGCTGGTGCTCGCCGCGTGCGGCGTCGCGCTCACCGGAGGTCTCGCCGCCCCGGCCCTCGCCACACCGGGCGAGATGCACCAGGACCACGCGGGGGCGGTGTCCGTCTCTCCGGTGCAGGGCCTGCCGCTGCCCGACCGGGCCACCGGCGCTGTCCCCGGGGGCGGTCGGATGAGCCGGCCGGGACCGGCTCCCTCCACCCCGCTCATGGTGGTGCGCGTCGGCGACACCCTCTGGGACCTCGCGGGCGAGAGCCCCGCCTGGCACCGGATCTACGAGCTGAACCGGGACGTCATCGGCCCGGACCCCGACCTGATCAGGCCCGGCCAGCGGCTGCGCCTGCCCCGTCCCTGATCCACCGGACCGAGAGGAGCTCCCATGTCACCGTCCCACGAGAAGGTCGTCCGGCTGAGGCCGCCGGTGCCCGTCGACAGCGTCCAGGGCACGCTCGCACTGGACCTCCAGCCCCGCTTCGACCCGCCTGACCTGGCACCCGGCACGGCCCGGCCCGCCGGCGACGTCATCCCCATCGACCAGGGGGTGCGCCGCCACATCGAGCAGTGGTCGCGCCGCTACGCCCAGGCCGCCGTCGAGATCGTCGGCGGCGACCGGCCCGTCTCGCAGCTGCTGCGGTGGTCGAGCCGCAGCGTGTACGCCGACCTCCAGCGCCGCGCGCTGCTCGTCGCCCGGGCCGGCCACCACACCCCCGGACAGGGGCGGGTACAGCCGGTCCGGCCCCAGGTGATGGGCGTGCGGACCTGCTTCCTCTCCCGCCAGGCGGTCGAGGTCAGCGTCCACGTGCGCTACGGCCGGCGCTCGCGCGCGCTGGCCGCGCGGTTCGAGCTGCGCACCGGCCGCTGGCAGTGCACCGCGCTGGAGTTCGCCTGAGCTAGCTCACGCACCTGCTCATGTCGCCGAGCCGGCTGGCATGCCAGAGCGCGCCATCCGCGGCTACGTGTTACTGCTCCAACGGCAGCGGCCGTCGGCGTCACGACGAGGCGAACTCCGGATGGGGACCCAGACCCGTCCGGTGACGCACCAGAGCCACGACCTCTTCGGCGACCCCTCGGGCCAGGGGTGCCGGATCCCGGCCCGGCAGCGACGAATCGGGCCGGTCCACGAAGACTCGCAGCCGATGCTCGCCGCGGCGACTGCGGACCCGTGCCCGCTCCCCGCCGTAGCTGATCTCGACCTCCAGCAGCCGGATGCCGGCGCCCCGCCACCAGTCCTGGCCGGACGGCGAGGCGAACCGGGTCATCTCGGCGATGAAGGCGTCGTGGAAGCGATCGATCTGGCGGGTCCGGATCGGGCCGCCGCCCAGGAACACGATGCGGGCAGGCTGTTCGGCCGCGGTCTCGCCGCGGCCCTCGACCTGGACGCCCAGAGCCGGAGGCGCCGGGTCGCCGGCGGGCACCGGCCGGACGCTCATGTAGTCCGCGACCACTCCACGCCATGCACCGTCCTCGCGTGAAAGGCTCAGCTGTCCGCCGCGCACCGACGGCACCCAGTCGTAGGGCACCAGCGACACGTGGTCCTTGCCCTGCCACCGCAGCGACTTCGCGGCACGGCGGAACCCCGCGCTCGTGCAGAACGCCAGCGCCTCGTCCGAGGACGCCACAGTGACGCCGTCGTCGCGGCGGACGACGCGAAGCCGTACCCGGCCGTACCCGTCCGGAGGAAGCCTGAAGTCAGCGCGCGCCTCGTGGCGCCGGTCCGGGGACGCCTTCGGCGCCGAGCTCCACCGATACTCGAGGCCACGATCGAGCACCTGCCGCCGGCAGCGCTCGAGAACGTTGACGTCCCAGCCGCGCGCAACCGCGAGCCGGCCCACCAGCCCGTGCACGGCCTCCAGCAGCATGCGCGCCCTCAGCTGCGGGGCGCGTGCCGCGAACCCGGTCGGCACGTGCATGTGGGCCATCTCGAACCCCTCGCGAACGGGGTCCACCTGCACGGTGGCGCGCACGTGCTCGAGACCCGGGGCGTGACGGATGAACAGCCGCAGCTCACTGACGCGGTTGGCCAACCCGAGCTCCGGGAGGGCCTCGCTGTAGAGCTCCGCGATGGACCGGCAGCCACGGATCGCGACGTCCGCGACTTCGTCCTCGTCGGTGGGCCGGTCGGCGCGGGCCTGGGCCGGCCACGGGTACACGTACGACAGCGTGGGCATGTCGGCATTGTGCCCGGACGCCGAGCGGATCTCGGCCGCTCGCCCGGCCCGGGCACACGGACATGGCATCGGCGTGGACCATGACCGCATTCGACCTCACCGTCACGATCACCCGCGGGAACATCACCGAGATCGACTTCGAGGGGCTCTCGCCGGCCGAGACGTTCTTCGTGTGGGACGACGCGAGGAGGCCGTGGCCAGCCCATAGGCTCGCTGCCGTGCCATTGGTCCACATTGATGAATCGGTCAACCTCAGCCTCACGTGGCGTGTCGAAGTGCCTCGTGCTCGGGTGTGGCAGTGCCTGACGGATGCCGACCTGCTGAGTCAGTGGCTGGGCGAGCTGGTCAGCGGTGCGATCGGGGCTGATTCGAGCTTCGAGGTCAATCACGGCGACAGCTACTGCTGCCGATCGACCGTAGTGACTTGCGCCGAGCCAAGCAGGCTCGACTTCACCTGGCAGTTCCCCGATGAGCCAGCCTCGACGGTCGCCCTCGAGCTCGACGAGTCGGATGGCACCACCGACCTTCGGCTGAGCCACAGGGCGCTCGGTGACCTCGCGGAGTCATACAGGGATGGATGGTGCGTTCACCTGAGCTATCTGGAGGCCGCAGCGCTCGGGACACCGTTACCGCCATCGATGTTCTGGCGGCTGCACGGAACCATGGCGCAACTCAACCTGCGCGGAAGCGGCATCCACCTGAGCGGTCGACCGGTGAACATGGAATGACCGCACATCGCTGCGGCTTCAGGCGGATCTCGGCATGAGCGCAGACCTGTCGATGGGCAATCGAGCCGCCGCGCCCAGGGTGCTCGATGCCGAGGCACTCAACTGCCCAACACGATTGCGGCCGGGCGGAGGTCTCTGCAGAGTGAGACCGTGATGAATCAGGTGGCCGACGGCGTCTGGGTCCGGCAGAGCGAGTGGGTCTGGAGCAATGCCATCGCGGTGCGCGCGGAGGGTGGGCTGATCCTGGTCGATCCCGGCATCGACGGTTCCGATCTGAACCAGCTCGCCGACGACGTGGACCGACTCGGCATTCCGGTGGTCGCCGGGTTCTCCACCCATCCCCACTGGGACCACCTGCTCTGGCATCCCCGGTTCGGCGACGTGCCGCGCTACGCCACCCCCGCCGGCGCCCACGCTGCCAGTGAAGCCCGAGAGCGGGCGCAGCGAATGGCGGCTGAGAGCGCGTCGGGCATCCCTCTCGAGCTGATCGGGCTCCTCACCCCGCTGCCCCGCGGACGGCGTACCCCTGCCGGGCGAGATCGTCGAGCATCAGGCGCACGCCATCGGCCACGCCGCGGTCCTCCTCGCGGACCGTGGCGTCCTGCTCGCCGGCGACATGCTCTCCGACGTCCTGATCCCGCTCCTCGACCCTCGCCGCCCCGATCAGGTGGGCGCCTACGAGACGGCCCTCGACCGGCTGGGTGAGGCCGTCAAGCACGTCGATGTCCTGGTCCCCGGCCACGGCGCCGTGGCCGCGGGTCCCGAGGTGGCGGCCCGCCTCGCCGCCGATCATGCCTACATCGACGCGCTGCGGCGAGGAGATGACCCGGCCGACGCGCGTCTGGGCCAAGACTGGCTCGCCGGCCCCCACCAGTCGAACCTGGAGCAGGCACGACACGCATCCGGATGAGCTTCGGCGTGATGGCGTCGTGGTCGCCACAGCCCACGCTGACTGCGGCACGTCAGCGCATCTGCGAGGCATCCCACCAGAACCAGAGCGCGGGAGCCGTGCACACCAGTGCGGTCACGACCACCCGCAGGTGTGGCCGCATGACGATGGAGGCCAGCAGCCAGGGGATGAGCACCGTCAGTGTGAGCCCGCGTGCCCCATCCAGAACGGCAGCGACATCCTCAGGCGCAGGGTGCTCGGCAGACACGCCGAAGGCGAGCCAGGGCAAGGCGTACCCCTCATAACCGAGCGTGGCCACACCAGCGACCACCAGCACCAGCCAACCCCAGGCGGGCCAGCCCCGCAATCGCAGAGGCGGTCGGGACGAGGCCGAAACCATTCGTGGCGGGTGCGCGCTGGGTCGGTGGCTCATGACGACCACATTGTCGCGGCAGTCGCGGACAAGGATCCGCTTTCATACTCAAGCTGCTGGGCGCGCAGATCGGCAGGACCGCCCGCTCGACAAGGGGAGTCGCCGACGACCGGTTGCTGAGCCCCGATGGAAGCGTCACACCGGGTCCCGCCTTGGCCGAGGTGGAGGGCAGATGGATGACGGGCATCGCGGCGATGGCAGCGGCGGGCGGTGGGCACCGCTCCGGCACCGGCGTCAGGTGCGCAGCTCCATCCGGTGCTCCGGGGGCTCGTCGGCCGGCCACCCCTCTGGGATTCCTGTATCGACGAACCCAGCCCGTTCATACGACTTTCGCGCGCGGGTGTTGTCGCTGCGAACCATCAGGTAGGTCGTCCTGTCCTGGCCAGCGGCCCACTCCACCACCGCGTCGATGAGTTGACCGGCAACACCCGTTCCTCGAGCTGCCGGGGCCACCCACATCGAGATCAGTTCAACCCATGTCTCGCCGACAGGCTGTCCGCTGACGACACCGACCACCTTCGTCGCTCTCTGCGCCAGGAGAGTCAGCGGAACCTGAGTCAGGCGGGACTGCCAGCGCTCGGCGGGGGCATCGACCCAGTCGGCATGTCGCGAACCGAAAGCCGCTGGAGACTCGGACAACGACGCAAGCCGCACCGCCCGAAACTTCTCCCAATCGGCAGGTCCGATCCGCGTGATGTCCACCGGCTGAACCTAGCAAGGGACAGGACGATCAAACGTCCGGAACCGGCGCCTCGAGGCGATCCGGCGGCACGTTCAGGCACACCACGGTCAGCTGGGGTCAAGCCGCCCTGTTGCGAGCACAGGGGACCGCGGCCAATCGCCCGACTGCGGCCGCAACCCCCAGCAAGACCGCAACTTCGAACTCTCCCCACCAGATGATGGGGCCAGCCACGAGGCCGAGGGCGGCAGCAAGTACGACTGCCGGCCACTGAGACGTCGCTTTCCGCGTTGCGAGATGAACCACGAACGCACCGACCGAGCCGATGACGGCGGTAGGCACGACACCAAACACCATGACCACGACGACAACGTCCACGAAATCATCCGCGGTGCCCTGTTGAAGAGCGTCGACAACGCCGATTTCCACAGCAAGCGTGGTCAGGCTGACAGCGAGCGCCAACACGTAGCCGCGCACACCAAGCGCCAGAGGTGAGGCCGAGCCTCGTTTTCCCGCCGGTTCAACCACCTGCGCAGCATGGCACGCGAGTCGTCCAGACCGTCCAGTTCGCTCATCGGCTGCGCGCATCCATTACTGCTCGCCGGCGACACCGCCCTGAACTGGTCGAGCCGGTTCATGGGCGGGCGGCCCGCGGTACCGTCACCCGCTTGGTGGACACCACGCCGTCCCAGGCGCCCTCGGGGCCGTAGCGGTTCGCGACGATGTACAGCGTGCGGCCGTCGTCCCCGCCCAGCATGCAGGCGAAGGCACCCCGGTCGACCAGGACGGTCTCCAGCACCTCACCGCCCTCGGCCACCCGGACACATTTCTGCTGGGGGACCGAGGCGTACCAGACTGCACCGGACTCGTCGACGCAGATGCCGTCCGGCGCCTCGTGCTCACCCAACGCTGCCCACACCCGTCGGTCCGTGAGCGAACCATCGGACGCCAGCGTCCAGGCCGTCAGTCGGTCTGCATGGGACTCGGCCACGACCAGCGTGGTGTCGTCGATGATCACCATGCCGTTGGGGAACCAGACATCGCCGGCAACCTGCTCCCAGGAGCCGTCCGGGCGCACGACACTGACCAAGCCAGGCTTGCGTTCTTCCCCGGGCATGGAGCCGGGCATGTCTACCCAGCAGTTGCCGCGGCGGTCCACCACGATCTCGTTGAAGGGCTGACCGGCCGCCCCGTAGGGCGCCAGCGGGGTGCCGGCCAACACGCCACCGGGGGTGGTGACCACGAGTCGTCCGTCCGGCAGCCAGTCGATCGAGAACGGCAGCCCCTCGACGCGTGCCTCCACCCGACGATCGCCCGAGGACGAGAAGGACAGCACCTCGCCGGCCATCCAGTCGCACATCCAGAACCGGCCCTCGTGCCACCGGGGCGATTCCCCCATCGCGATCCCCGTGGCGAAGATCTCCGTCATGATGAGACCGACTCCCGCCCGTCACCGAACTCATCGGTCAGCGGCTCCAGATGAGGACCGTGCTCGAGGTGCGGGGGTCTCACCCTTGAGAGCGGAAGAGAACCGCCTCCCGCTCTGGGCCTCACCGAGGGGCGGTCATGGCGCAACCATGCGCTCGCAGTGCGACATGCCAAAGCCCTTGTAGGTCGCGATCACGGTGTCCCGACCCGGGCCGCAGTGAATGGTCGGGAATTCCCATCCATGAATCTCGAGAACCCTCACGGTGTCGTTTCCCGCGCCGGCGTAGACAGCGTCAGGCGTCCTGGCACTGATTCGATCCGGTCCGGGACCTCCACGCAGAACGTCCTTCCTCGAGTCATCGCCGGGGTACAGCTTGTCAGCGCCTCCACTGCCTCGCAGTGTGTCTTTGCCGCCGAAGCCGTGGATGGAGTCCGCCGACTGTGTGCCGACGAGCACGTCGGGTCCGCTGGTGCCGTTGATGACCGCGGCGCGTGCTGGCGCGGCAAGGCTGACAGCGAGCAGCGTCGTGGCCGGTAGAGCGCGAATCATTGCGGTTCTCATGATGGCCTCACTGAAGGAGACAGACGACCCGCCTCGGCCCCCGGAGCCCTCCTCCCGAAGCCTCCCGGTGTTCGAGGACCGGCACCAGCGACGAAGGTCACCCGTCCGTGGTCTCACCAGATCTCGGCATCATCCCGGTGATCGCCTGGTCGCGGCAGCGAGACCTGGTGGGAATCCCAGTGTCGGTGGTCGGTCCTGGGGTCGGGGACATGATCGAGAGCGGGCGGGACAGGATGCGCGGCCGGGCCGCGCCGCTGCCCACGCCCGAGACCGTCGAGGGCTGGATCACCGCGCTCCAGGGCGACGGCCAGCAGCTGACCGACGCCGAGCGGATCGACCTGATCCGGACCCTGGAGCGGCTCACCTGCGTCGCCGAGGCCCGCCCAGACGGTGGTCACCGGCGAGTTCGACACCTCCCAACGCGCCCAGGCCGCCGCGGCCGGGGTGCCCGCGGCCCGGCAGGGCCGCGGCATCGCCGCCCAGGTCGCCCTGGCCCGACGCGAGTCCCCGCACCGCGGCCAACAACACCTCGGCCTGGCCCGGGTGCTGCGCGACGAGATGCCCCACACCCTGCACGCCTTCCGGACCGGCCGGATCACCGGCTGGAAGGCCACCATCCTCGCCCGGGAGACCGGCTGCCTGAGCCTGGCCGACCGCCGCCGCGTCGACACCGACCTCGCCGGCGACCCCACCGCCCTGGAGGCCATGGGCGAGCGGGAGCTCACCACCACGACCCGGCAACGCGCCGCCCGGCTCGACCCCGCCGCCGTGGCCGCACGCCGGCGCCGCGCCCAGTCCGAGCGGCACACCACCCTGCGCCCCGCCCC
Source organism: Nocardioides koreensis (assembly GCF_039531775.1). NCBI lineage: Bacteria > Bacillati > Actinomycetota > Actinomycetes > Propionibacteriales > Nocardioidaceae > Nocardioides > Nocardioides koreensis. The sequence goes on from NZ_BAAAQR010000005.1 coordinate 257,362, forward strand.
CGACACCATGGCCTGGTTCACCGCCCTGCTCCCGGTCAAGGACGGCGTCGCCGTGCACGCCGCGCTGCTCCGCGAGGTCGACCGGCTCCAGGCCGCCGGCGACCCCCGCAGCCGCGGCCAGATCATGGCCGACACCGTCGTCGGCCGGATCCTGTCCCCGCACCTGCCACGTCGAGGGGTACGGCCCGGTCCCCGGCGACCTGCTCCGCGAGTGGATCGCCGACCACCTCGACCAGGACGTCGAGGTCTGGCTGCGCCGGCTCTACCAACGCCCCCGCACCGGGGAGCTGGTCGCCATGGACTCCCGCGCCCGCCGGTTCACCGGCCGCCTCGCCGACTACCTCCGGCTCCGGGACCGGACCTGCCGCACCCCCTGGTGCGACGCCCCGATCCGACACCTCGACCACGCCGAGGACCACGCCCACGGCGGCCCCACCGACGCCGTCGACGGCCAGGGCCTCTGCGAGACCTGCAACCACGCCAAGCAGGCCCGCGGCTGGACCGCCCGGCCCCGCCCCGGACCCCGCCACACCACCGAGACCACCACCCCCACCGGGCACCGCTACCGGTCCACCGCCCCGCCCACCCCCGGCTGGACCCGCAGGCCACCGGCCCGGGTCGACATCGCCTACCGGCCCGTCGAGCTCGACGCCGCCTGACTGAGTGTGTCCCATTGGCGGCCGCGCGCCGGTGTCCCGTTCACCGGAACTGAGCTCACCGACGTGTGGGGCGGGTGTGCCCCGACGCGTCGTCCGGGACGTGGGTCAGCAGGTCGCCGGGTTGGCAGTCGAGTTCTCGGCAGATCGCATCGAGGGTCGAGAGACGGATCGCCCGCGCCTTGCCCGTCTTGAGGATCGAGAGGTTGGCGACGGTGATGCCGACGCGATCAGCCAGTTCCGTGAGGGTCATCCTGCGGTCGAGCAGGACGTGGTCGAGGCGGATGTCGATCGCCATCAGACCGTGAGCCTCTGGTCGTGTTCCAGGCGTACGCCGCGCCGGAAGACCTGCGCCAGCAGCAGCAACAGCGCCCCGAACGCCATCCGCGTGAGCTGCAGTCCGCCTGGCTCCATCGACCCCAGCTCCAGGCCCACACCCCGGGCACCGGCACTGACGAGGCCGTATTCCCAGGCCTTGGGGCTGAGGAACAGCCACAGGAAGGGTTCCAGCAGCTCCCAGGCGATCAGGGTGAGGCCGATGACTCGCAGTCGGCGCACGACCTGGTCGGTGAACGGTGCGTCGCGGGAGACGGCGCGCAGCAGCAGCCACAGCTGCGACAGCAGGAAGGCGAGGACAAGCAGGCTGAGCACCGTCATTCCGTACAGGGAGGCGACGAGGGGGTTCCAGCCCGGGTCGGCGTCGAACGACAAGCGCCCCTCGAGGTGGGCTGATACCGCTCGGATGTCTTCGTCCGGAAGCAGGAAAGGGCGGTCCTGGCGTGGGCCGTGAGCGTCGTGGAGGAGAACGTTCTCGCAGTCGCGCTGGGGATCGCGGAGGTTGATACGGCGGCAGACCTCGGTGGACGCGCGGACTCCCCAGGAGGGCTGGTAGCTCATGTCCAGCAGATGGGTGCCAGGCACGAGGCTGATCCGATGGGAGTAATCGCTCGCGCCGGTCAACCCGGCGACACCGACGGCGGCTACCCACAGCGCCCCCAGTGTCGTGACGACCGCGGCCGCCAGCGCGATCCAGCTGGCCACCATGAAGCTGCGGTCCTGGCGCATGTGTTCCTGACCTTCGGTGCGGTCTTATTGAGAAACAATGTGTCCGCGTTGATCTTCGATGTCAAGTCCGAACGACGCCGGCGGGTAGCGCCACTGACAACCTGTGCGGGCGATCTACAGCATCGCGTCCACCACGCTAAGCAGGTCCTCGGCGCGCTTGCCTCGGGTTCCGGTGGCCTCGACGAGCTCGACCACCGGACCCCGAGTCAGCTGATGCGCGCGGTCAGGCCGGTCGGCCCGCCCGGTGCACCGTGGCACTTCTTGAACTTCTTGCCCGAGCCACAGGGGCAGTCGGCGTTGCGGCCGACCCCGGCGTACGGGTCCTCGGCGGCAGCGGCCTTCACCTCGACCTCGCCGTCCTCGCTGGGCGCGGAGTACGAGAGCGCGGTGGGCTGCTGCGGACGGTCGAGCCCCTTGGCGTGGATGTGCGGGACCTCCCGGCCGGGGGCGCCGGGCACCGGCTGCCGCATCGGCTCCAGGACCTCCTCGGCCGCCTCGGGCTCCTCCTCGGCCTCGACCTGGACCTCGAGGTTGAACAGGAAGCCGACGGACTCCTCCTTGATGCCGTCCATCATGGCGGCGAACATGTCGAAGCCCTCGCGCTGGTACTCCACGAGCGGGTCGCGCTGCGAGTAGGCCCGCAGGTAGATGCCCTCGCGGAGGTAGTCCATCTCGTAGAGGTGCTCGCGCCACTTGCGGTCGAGGACCGAGAGGACCACGCGACGCTCGAGCTCGCGCATGACCTCGTCGCCCACCTCGCGCTCGCGGCGGTCGTAGGCCTCGTGGGCGTCCTTGCGGAGAACCTCGATGAGCTCGTCGACCTCGAGGTTGGCACGGCCCCCGGCCTGCTTCTCCAGCACCTCGGGGTCAACCGAGACCGGGAAGATCTGGCGCAGCGCGGTCCACAGCGCCTCGAGGTCCCACTCCTCCGCGAACTCCTGGGTGGCCCCGTTCACGTAGCCGGTGACGACGTCGTCGATGAAGGTGCGGATCTGGTCCTCCAGGTCCGCGCCCTCGAGGACCTTGCGACGCTCGGTGTAGATCACCTTGCGCTGCCGGTCCATCACGTCGTCGTACTTCAGGACGTTCTTGCGGGACTCGAAGTTCTGCGACTCGACCTGGCCCTGGGCGTTGGCGATCGCGTTCGTGACCCGCTTGTTCTCGATCGGGACGTCGTCGGGGATCTTGAGGACCTGGAGCACGCGGTCGACCCAGTCGGACTTGAAGAGCCGCATCAGCTCGTCCTGCAACGACAGGTAGAACCGGGACTCACCCGGGTCGCCCTGACGGCCGGAACGACCACGCAGCTGGTTGTCGATGCGCCGCGACTCGTGGCGCTCGGTGCCGATCACGTAGAGGCCGCCGAGCTCCTTGACCTCGTCGTGCTCCGCGGCGACCTGCGACCGGACCCGGTCGAGGGCGGCGGGCCACTCCGCTTCGTACTCCTCGGAGTGCTCGACGGGGTCGAGGCCCTTGCGGCGCAGCTCGGCGTCGGCCAGGAACTCCACCGACCCACCGAGCATGATGTCGGTGCCTCGACCGGCCATGTTGGTGGCGACGGTGACCGAGCCCTTGTGGCCGGCCATCGCGACGATCTTGGCCTCGTCGGCGTGGACCTTGGCGTTGAGGACGGAGTGCGGGATGCCGCGCTTGCGCATCTCGCTCGCGAGGTGCTCGGACTTCTCCACCGAGACCGTGCCGACGAGGACCGGCTGGCCCTTCTCGTGCCGCTCGGCGATGTCCTGCACGACCGCGTCGTACTTCGCCTCCTCGGTCCGGTAGACGAGGTCGGCCTGGTCGATGCGCTGCATCGGCTTGTTGGTCGGGATCGGGACCACGCCGAGCTTGTAGATCTTGTCGAACTCCGAGGCCTCGGTCATGGCCGTACCGGTCATGCCCGAGAGCTTCTCGTAGAGGCGGAAGTAGTTCTGCAGGGTGACGGTCGCGAGCGTCTGGTACTCCTCGCGGACGGTCACGCCCTCCTTCGCCTCGATCGCCTGGTGGAGGCCGTCGTTGTAGCGGCGACCGGCCAGCATGCGGCCGGTGTGCTCGTCGACGATGAGCACCTCGCCGTCCATGACGACGTACTCCTTGTCGTTGCGGAACAGCTCCTTGGCCTTGATGGAGTTGTTCAGGAAGGAGATCAGCGGGGTGTTGGCCGACTCGTAGAGGTTCTCGATGCCGAGGTGGTCCTCGACCTTGGTGATGCCCGGCTCGAGCACGGAGATCGTGCGCTTCTTCTCGTCGACCTCGTAGTCGACGTCCTTGACCATGGTGCGCGCGATCGCGGCGAACTCGCCGTACCAGCGCACCTCGTCCTGGGTCGGGCCGCTGATGATCAGCGGGGTGCGGGCCTCGTCGATGAGGATCGAGTCGACCTCGTCGACGACCGCGAAGTTGTGGCCGCGCTGCACGCACTCCTCGATGGAGCCGGCCATGTTGTCGCGCAGGTAGTCGAAGCCGAGCTCGTTGTTGGTGCCGTAGGTGATGTCGCAGTTGTAGGCGACACGCCGCTCCTCGGGGCGCATCTCCGGGAGGATCACGCCCACGTCGAGGCCGAGGAAGTGGTGGATCCGACCCATCATCTCGGACTGGTACTTCGCCAGGTAGTCGTTGACGGTGACGACGTGGACGCCCTTGCCGGACAGCGCGTTGAGGTACGACGGCAGCGTGGCGACGAGGGTCTTGCCCTCACCGGTCTTCATCTCGGCGATGTTGCCGAGGTGCAGCGCCGCGCCACCCATGACCTGGACGTCGAACGGCCGCATGCCCGTCACCCGCTTGGCCGCCTCGCGGACAGTCGCGAACGCCTCCGGCATCAGGTCGTCGAGGCTCTCGCCATTCTCCAGGCGCTGCCTGAACTCCGCGGTCATGCCATGGAGCTCGGCGTCGGACATGGCGACGAAGTCGTCCTCGATGGCGTTGACGGCCTGCGCGATCGCCTCGAGCTGGCGCAGGATCTTCCCTTCGCCGATGCGGAGGATCTTGTCAAGAATGGCAGGCACGACGCTGTAACTCCCTGATCAGTTGAGTGCTGCGCCACTCTACCCAGCGCACCGAGCGGACCCTAACCGAACGCGCCCGCACGGAATTTCACGTGAATGCCCATTGACGCGAATATCGGTGCGGCGTTCACTGGAACTGACATGAAGAGCACGCGCAGCTACACCATGACCAGCCGGGCCCGCGCGGTCGAGGAGACCAGGCGGCGGATCCTCGACGCCAGCGTGGAGCTGCACGGTGAGCGGCTGGTCGCGGACATCTCCCTCGACGACATCGCCGAGCGCGCCGGTGTCAGCGTGCAGACCGTGCTGCGCCACTTCGGCAGCCGGGCGGGCCTGGTCGAGGCCTCGGTCGAGCACGGCCGGGCCGAGGTGGAGGCGGAGCGACGGACCCCGGTCGGCGACGTGGCCGCCGCCGTGCGCACGATCGTCGACCACTACGAGCAGCGCGGCGACGGGGTCCTGGTGATGCTCGCCCAGGAGCCCCACCAGGAGCTGATGGCCCGGGTCACCGCAGCCGGCCGGCGCCTGCACGGCGCCTGGGTCGAGGAGGTCTTCGCGCCCTACCTCGACACCGCCGAGGATCCCGCGGCGCTGGCCGACCTGCTCGTGGTCGCCACCGACGTCTACACGTGGAAGCTGCTGCGCCGCGACCGCGGCCTGGGCCGCGACCTCACCGAGAACCGGATCCATCACCTGGTCCGCTCGCTGCTCGGGACGGCCGGACCGGCCCAGCCCTAGGAGTCACCGCGCCCGAGATCCTCTTCGTCACCTGGGACGGCGGCGGCAACGTGCCGCCCGCGCTCGCTATCGCCGCCCAGCTCGCCGGCCGCGGTCACCGGGTCCGCTTCCTCGGCCACGAGGCCAACCGTGCCGCGGTCGGGGCGGCCGGCTTCGAGCACGAGGCCTACGCGACCGCCCGCCCCTTCTCGTCCCGCGCGCCGGGGTCCCCGCTCGCCCAGCTGGCGATGTTCGCCGACCGCGGGATGGGCCGCGACCTGCTCGACTCCCTGCGCCGCTCCCCCGCCGACCTCGTCGTCGTCGACTGCCTGCTGTTCGGCGCCATGGAGGCACTGCGCGAGTCCGCCACCCGCTATGTCGTGCTGGAGCACCTGTACGACGCGTACCTGCGCGGTCCGTGGCTGCACGGTCCGCTCGGCCTGGGGATGCGGGCCCGCCGGCTCCGACCGACCCGCTCGCTGGCCGGCGCGGCGGCCACCCTGGTCGCGACCCTGCCCGAGCTGGACGCCGGCAGCCGACGGTCGCACGCCGAGGGCCTCGACTTCGTGGGCCCGGTGGTCCCGCCGCTGGGCCCACGGCCGGAGGCCCCGGAGCCGGCCGTGCTGATCAGCCTGAGCACCTACGCCTTCCCGGGCATGACCCGGCGCCTGCAGTCCCTGCTCGACGCCGCCGGCGATCTCGACGCCCGGGTCGTCGCCACCACCGGACCGGTGATCGACCCGTCCGACCTGCGGCCGCCGACGAACACCGAGGTCCACCGCTACGTCCCCCACGCCGAGGTGATGCCAAGGATGTCGCTGGTCGTGGGCCACGGGGGTCACGGCACGACCATGCAGGCCCTGGCGCACGACCTGCCGGTGCTCGTGATGCCGATGCACCCGTTCCTGGACCAGCCGATGGTGGGCGCCAGCGTCGCCGGCGCCGGGGCCGGGGCGGTCGTCAGGCGCTCCGCGACGCCGGCGGCCCTGGCCCCGGTGCTCGCGGGCCTGCTCGCCGCGGGCCCGCACCGCGAGGCCGCGGCCCGCCTCGGCGCCGCGATCCGCGCGATGCCGGGTGCGAGGAACGGGGCGGACCGGATCGAGGAGCTGCTCAGGCGAGAGCCGCGAGCGCCGGGGCCAGGTCGCCCCGCGGCTCGACGGTGACCTCCGCCAGGTCGAGCCAGTCCGCCAGGTCACGGAGCTCGGCGGCCAGCTCCTCCGCGGTCTCCGCGGGCGCGCCGGGCTCGGCGTACGCCGCCTTGACCAGCAGGCGACCCGTCCTGCGATCGGCCTTGAGGTCGACCCGGCCGACGATCCGGTCGCCCAGCAGGAACGGCAGCACGTAGTAGCCGTGCACCCGCTGTGCCGCAGGGACGTAGATCTCGATCCGGTAGCGGAAGTCGAAGAGGCGCTCGGTCCGCTCCCGCTCCCACACCAGCGGGTCGAACGGGCTCAGCAGGGCGCGGGCGTGGGCGCGTCGCGGCAGCCGGGCGTCGCGGTGGAGGTACGCCGGGCGCCGCCAGCCGTCGATCGTCACCGGGAGGAGCTCCCCCTCCTCGACGAGCTCGGCGATCGCCGGCCCGGCGTACCGGTGGTGCATCCGGTAGTAGTCGCGCAGGCACTGCGCGGTGGCCACGCCGTGGGACCGGGCGGCGCGGCGGACCAGCTCGCGGCTGGCCTCGGCCGCCGACGGTGTCTCCCGGGCCAGGACCTCCGGCGGGATGACCCGCTCGGGCAGGTCGTAGAGCACCTCGAACTGGCTGTTGCGCCCGGCGATGGCCAGGTCGCCCACCGTGTAGAGGTAGTCCAGCACGCGCCGGGTGTTGGACCAGTTCCAGCCCCAGTGCTCCTTGGTCCGCGGCAGGCCGTCGTCGAGGTCCCGCGCGGTCGAGGGACCGAGCGCGGCGACCTCGTCGATCAGCCCCTTCTCGAGCTCGGGGTCCTCCTCGACGATGCCCCACTTGCCGCGCTTGGCGCGGTGCTCCTCCATACGGTGCTGCATGACCGGCCAGAGGTCCACGGGCATGTACGCCTGCACGTGCGCCCAGTACTCGACGACCCGCCGACGTCGGCCGGTCGAGGCCCGGTCGAGCAGCGAGGTGTCGTAGGGCCCCATCCGGGAGTAGAGCGGCATGTAGTGCGCCCGCTGCAGGACGTTGACCGAGTCGACCTGGAGCACGCCGGTGCGCTCCAGGGTGCGGTTGAAGGTGCGCAGCGTGGGCGTGGCGTGCCGCTTGTCCAGGAACCCCTGCGCGGCGAGCGCGACCCGGCGGGCCTGCGCGGTGCTCAGCGACTGCATGGCGGGAGGCTAGAGCACGGCACCGACGGTGGTCACCGTCGCGCCCACGTCACCGGGTTTCGAGACGCGTCGCGCAGCCCTTCGCAAGCTCCGGTCTGCGCCGACGCTCCTCAACCTGACCTGCCTTGGCAGACCCGGCCTCGTTCCTCGGCCGGCTCTACGGCAGGTCAAGCAGCTTCTCGCGGACGGCGTACATGACCGCCTCCATGCGCGAGTGCAGCTGGAGCTTCTCCAGGATGTTGCGCACGTGGTTCTTGACGGTGTTCTCGCTGATGAAGAGCTGCTTGGCGATCTCGCGGTTGTTCAGCCCCTTGGCCACCAGGCGCAGCACCTCCAGCTCCCGCTCGGTGAGGCGCAGGCCGGGGACGTGCTCGCGCTCGGGGCGCGACATCTGCTTGAACTCGTCGATCAGCTTCACCGCCATCGACGGGCTGATCAGGGACTGGCCGTCCGCGACCACGCGGACCGCCTGCGCCACCTCCTCGATGGAGGAGTCCTTGAGCAGGTAGCCCGAGGCGCCGCTCTTGACCGCCTCGTAGAGGTCGGCCTCCTCGTCGGAGACCGTGAGCATGATGATCTTGGCCGAGGGAACGGCTTCCTTGATCGCCAGGCAGGCCTCGATGCCGGAGCGCTTCGGCATCCGGATGTCGAGCAGGATGACGTCGGGCGCGGCGCTCGCCGCCAGGTCGGTGCCCTCGATGCCGTCGCCCGCCTCGCCGACGACCTCGATGCCGGGCTCGACCGCCAGCAGCATCGTCAGTCCACGGCGGAAGAGCTCCTGGTCATCGACGACGAGGACCCGGATCGGCTCGGGCTCTACCTCGGTCTCGTGATCGGCCACGTGCGCATCATGGCACGTGCGGGGCCCTGATGGGACCCGTGCGGGGCAGACAACGCCGAGGCGGGGTGACCCGATCGGGTCACCCCGCCTCCAGCGACGGCTCGTCGACGGCTCAGTCCCCGGCCCCCAGGTCCAGGGAGATCACGCCGTAGTCGTAGCCACGACGGCGGTAGACGACCGCCGGGCGGTCGTTCTCCTTGTCGACGAACAGGTAGAAGTCGTGCCCCACGAGCTCCATCTCGTAGAGGGCCTGGTCGAGGGTCATCGGACTGGCGGCATGCGTCTTCTCCCGCACCACGAGGGGGCCGTCACCGGTCACGGCGATGGGACCGACCTTGCGCTCGGTCACCGTGTCCTCCTCCTCGCTGGTGAGGGCCTCGAGCTGGCTGTCGGCGAGCGCCTGACCGACCGACACCGGCGCGTGCCGGCCGCGGTGCACGCGACGCCGGTCGGCGGCACGACGCATCTGGGCGGCCATCTTGTCCACGGCCAGGTCCAGCGCACCCATCTTGTCCTCGGCGGCCGCCTCGGCCCGGATCACCGGGCCCTTGGAGAAGGCCGTGAGCTCGAGCCGGACGGCGCGGTCGTGCTGGCGCGGGTTGCGCTCGCACTCCACCTCCACCTGGACCCGCATGATGCGGTGGTCGTGCTTCTCGAGTCGCGTCAGCTTCTCCTCGACGTGACTCCGGAACCGATCGGACAGCTCGCAGTGTCGACCCGTGACCACAACTTCCATGTGAACCTCCCGTTGCTTGGTTGGTTTCTTCCAGCCCCCGCTAGCGCCCTCCGGCAGGCATGCCGGAGCGCGGGTCCGTGAGGACCCGGCGCTCGCTGGTGGATGGAGCCCGTCCGGCCGACCTGGTCTTCGACCCCACAATCGCCTGCTGAGGGGTTCGCAGCTTCTCTGCCACTACTGCCCTTCTCCCGCCCACCGCCGTGTCTGACGACGGGGACGAGGCAGGACTTACGACTAAGCCGCACCGTGATCGGCTTCCCCGGCGGGCGAACCCGGCGGGGAGAGCCTTACGTGGACCGTTTCGCCTGCGACTGGCATCGGCTTGCCTTCGTGACGCCCCGGACCGGGGCGCCTCGAGGACGCAACCACGGACCCGGACGGACTCCATGCACCGACGCTAGTGGGTGTTCTGGCTGGGCGAAACCCTGAGCACCCAAGATTCGCTGTGACTCGCGAGACCACCCGGTGGCAGCCGCCTACGGGTCGCCGCCACGGCCGCCACGGCCGTCACCTGCAGCCCCACGGACTCCAGCGCGCGCTGGGCCTCCCGCGCGGTCGCACCGGTGGTGAGGACGTCGTCGCAGACGACCAGCGACGCCCGGGGCCACCGCTCGCCGAGCCGGCGCAGCGCCGCCGAGGGGCAGTGCATCGAGCCCGCCAGGTTCGCCGCCCGGGCCTCGGCACCCAGGCCGGCCTGGTCGACCACGCCCGGCCGCGTGCGCAGGAGCCTCCGGACGGCCACGTCCCGCCCGGCGGCGGCCAGCAGCGCGGCAGCGCGCGCCGTCAGGGCGTACGTCGGGTCGTAGCCGCGGGCCCGGACGCTGGCCGGCCGCGACGGCACCGGCACCAGGACGACGGGTCCGCGCAACGGGGCCGACGCGGCCAGGGCGGACCGGGCCAGCAGCAGCGCCAGGGGGTCGCGCAGGGCCAGCAGCCGGTGCTCCTTGTGGCCGACCACCATCGCCCGGACCACCCCGTCGTACGGCCCCGCGGCCCACGGCGGCACGAGTCCCGGAGGCACCGGGCTCGGCCACGCGGGCCGGGCGCGCTCCGGCAGCAGGGCCTCGCACCGACCGCACAGCACCCGGCCGGGCCGGGTGCAGCCGACGCAGCGACCGCCGAGCACCAGGTCGGCCAGCGCGTCGAGGAGTCGCACGCCGTCGATGCCACCAGAGTCGGCTCCCGGTCTCAAGGCCGATCGCGGGCCCTGTGGACGAGGGTCAGACGCTATGGCGTGGACCGCACGTCTTCGGTGAGCGTGGGCTCCGCGTGGTTCATCCCTCGATAGTTCATGGTCAAGCCGGCGTGCGGGCCGGCGTCAACGTCGTTCATGCTCGCTGCGCT